>NZ_CP011273.1:650710-1301420 GCF_001610895.1 Planctomyces sp. SH-PL62
GGGGTCGGCCTGGGCCGCCAGGAGGAACGCGCGCTCGGCGGTGAAGTACTTGCGGCGGTCGGCCAGGCGCTCGGCGAGCGCCGCGTAGAAATTCGCCGGGCGGGGGTTGTTGGAGACGGCGATCAGCTCGGCGGCGGCGGCGCCCGCCGGATCGACCAGGAGCCGGCAGGAGGCGGCGAGCCTCGCCAGCGCGTCCTCGTCGCGGGGGTTGGCGGCGACGGCCTTCTTCGCGGCCTCCAGCGCGTCGGCGAACCGCTCGTCGGAGATGTTCAGGTCGGCGATCAGGACGTGCGCGGGAGCGTACTGCGGGTTGACCGCCAGGGCGCGTTCCGCCTTGGCCCGGCCCGCCGCCAGGCGGTAGCCCTGGAGGTCGGCCTGGCCGCGGGTCACCAGGACCTCCGGGGCGAGGGGGTTGAGCTGCGAGGCCCGCGCCAGCTCCTTCGAGGCGGCCCGCTCGTTATAACCGGCGAGGAACAGCCGGCCTTCGAGCCAGGGGGCCTTCCAGCAGGTCGGATCGGCCCTCAGGGCGCCTTCGTAAATCTCGTTGATGACGTCGTTGAGCGCCTCGGCCAGCTCCTCGCCCCGCGCCGAGGCCCGGTAGTAGCGCTCGGCGGCCTGGCCGATCAGGATGAGGGCCTCGGCGTCCTTCGCCACCTCGTCGCGATGGGTGTTGTAGCGGTCGACGAACCACTTGCAGGCGTCGACGGCCTTCTCCAACTCACCCCGAGACTCCAGCAGCCGGACGGCGACCCAGCGCCCGAGGAGGTCGTCGGCGTCGATCGCCGACGCCCGTGCGACGGCCTCGTCGGCCGCCTCCCATCGACCCCGCTGGAAGTGCAGCTCGGCGAGCTTCGCGGGGATTTTCGCCGACTTCGGCTCCCCGGCCTCGGCCGCTTTCAGGATCTCGATCGCCTCGTCGGATTCGCCCTGGGCGGCCTTGGCCTCCGCCTTGCCCAGCGCGATCGTGCGTTCCAGGTCGGGAGTGAGGCCGTCGGGCTTCTCGCGGGCGGCTTTCGCCAGGGCGTCGTACGCCTCGTCCGCCTCGGCGTATCGGCCGCTCGCCATGAGCCGTCGCGGCTCGTCCGCATCGATCGCGCCGCCCGCCTGGGCGACCAGGGCCGTCAGCAAGATGAACGTTCCGTAAGCCATGGAAGCTCCCTCCTCGGAGTCGGTCCCTTCACGTTACCAGATGGAGGCCGGAGATGGCAGCACCCCACCCTCGCGGCCTGAACCGGCGTTGATTTGCGAGCCGAGACCTTGCGAGTTCGGGCCGGCTCGCGGTACAGTTCGGCCAATCCGATGGGCGTTCGGCGCGATGCGTCGAACAGGAAGCCGGTGAGAATCCGGCGCGGGACCGCCGCTGTAAGCGAGGAGGTCTCCGGACGAAACGCCACTGCGAGCTTTGCTCGTGGGAAGGCGTCCGGGGACTGATCGACTCGCGAGCCAGAACACGGCCCATCGGGCACCCAGTCGATGCTTCGGCCTCAAGCATCCGGGGAAGGCGTCTCGCCGCGCTCCGCGCGTCGGCCGAGTCCGCGCCTTTCGTCCTTCCGCGAGGCCGCCCCCCGAAGGCTCCGGAAAGGCCAGCCCTTGAAACCCCTCCCCCCGCCGATTCGCGTCCGTCGATCCCTCGCGCCGATCTCCGCATCGGCGGGCCGGACGCGACGGCCTCGTCGTGCGCTGAGTGTGGCTCGGGAGGGCTCGAGCACGCGCTGATCCGGCTCCCCCTCCAAGGGGCGTGCGCCGAGAACCGAACCCGTCGCCGCGCGAGCGGGGCCGCGGGCCTGGGGAACGTGCGCGCTGCGATGAACATCCCCGTGGATTCGCTCGATGACGGAAAGGCAAGTTTTGATGAATAGCCTCGCGACGGTTCGTTCGATGGGTCGGGGCGGTTTGCTCGGCCTCCTCGTCCTTTGCGGCCTCTCCCCGGCCCTCGCCGACTTCGACCCCCAGATCGGCCAGCCCGGTTCGAAGGGGATCGCGGCGTCGAGCCCGGACTTCCAGGGCTGGGCGGCCTCGGTGGTCGACTTCGTTCCCGGGCCGCAGAACGCGTCCAACCCCGGCGGCCCGCTCGCCAACGTCGGCACGGCCGAGAACGCGCTTGGCTCGCCGACGAGCGGCCTCGTCTCGCTGGGCGACGGCGGCTCGATCACCCTGGGTTTCGACGCCCCGATCCGGAACGGCGACGGCGCCGATTTCGCGGTCTTCGAGAACGGCTTCCTCGCCTCCGCGGGGAGCTTCCTGGCGTACCTGGAACTGGCGTTCGTCGAGGTCTCGACCGACGGCCTGAACTTCTTCCGCTTCGACGCGACCTCGCTCACCCCGACCACGACGCAGGTCGGCGGCTTCGCCAACCTCGACGCCCGCAACCTGAACAACCTGGCCGGGAAGTACATCGCCGGCTACGGCACCGGCTTCGACCTGGCCGAACTGGCCGGCGTCTCGCCGCTGCTGGACGTCATGAACGTGAACTTCGTGCGGATCATCGACGTGGTGGGCTCGATCGACCCGGCCCACGGGAGCTATGACTCCCACGGCAACCTCGTCAACGACCCGTACGCGACGCCGTTCGGCTCCTCGGGCTTCGACCTGACCGGCGTGGGCGTGATCCACTTCGCGACCCCGGCCGCCGTCCCTGAGCCGTCGAGTCTGGCGATGGGCGGGATCGGGTTCGTGCTCCTGGTCGCGGCGATCCGCATGCGGCGGGTAGCGTAAAAGCCCGACCGGCGGGCCTTCGCGCCCAGACCTTCACCCCTGGCGGGAGAAGGGGGCCGAAGGCCCGATGAGGGGGACCGTCATCGCGGACGAGACGGCGAAGCGACGGCTCTCATGCTCGTCATCCCCCTCATTCGCCGCGAGGGGGGGAAGCCCGTCGTTCGATCCGTCAGGCTTCCGTCGCGGCGGCTTCCTCGACCGCTTCCTCGTCCTCGTCGTCGCCGTAGAATTCGAAGAAGACCTGGCCGGCCATGGAGTCGGCCATCGCCTTGCGAACCGATTTCATCTGGCCGGCGAACTTGATGTATTCCTGCACCAGCCGCTGTCGACGTTCGTCGGACACCTGGAGGATGTCGGTGTAGAACCGGCGGCCCCGGCGGCGGTCCCGGAAGCTCCAGAGCCGCTTGATCTTCCGCCCGACGTCGGGGTCGTCGTATTCGAGCATCCGGGCGAAATGCCGCGCCTTCATCTTCTTGGCGTACTGGATCAGCTCGACGTCCGACTCATAGCCGCCGATCGCCTCGATCCAATCGACGATCTCTTCCGTGACGATCCGCGGGCCCTTCTCCTCGCAAAGCTCTTTCAGGCTGGCGACGATCTCGGCTGGTCCCATGCGTGGCTCTCCCCGACCGACGGAATGCGCGCACCTTTCCGACATCCCCTATTCGTGGATTCTAGGCGCGCGCATGTCCCCTGTCGATGGACTTCCGTGCAGATTCCCGCGGGAATCCCCGTCGCCGTATCGGGATAGGGCGTCAAGGTCTTCGGGACCGCCCCGGTTTCACTGGCCCATCTCGGCGAGCGCCTGCTTCACGGCCTGGGCGAGCCGGTCGCCGCGCAGGTCTTTCGCGAGGATGCGGCCGTCGGGGCCGATCACGAACGTCGAGGGGATGCCGCGGACTCCGTAGACCTGGGCGACGCTGGTCCCCATCGGTCCGGCGAACGCCTGCGTCCAGTTCAGGCCCTCCTTCTCCGCGTACCGGGCGGCCACGGCGGCCCCGTTGTCGCACGAGACGCCGACCAGCTCGAAGCGGGGGTCGCCGCCGAACGTCTTCTGAAGTTCCTTCATCGCCGGCATCTCCGCGATGCAGGGGCCGCACCAGGTCGCCCAGAAGTCCAGGACGACGACCTTGCCGCGACGCTCGGCGAGCGAGAATCGCCCCTTCGGGCCGTCGATCCGCTCGACGTCGATGGCCGGCGCCTCGTCGCCGATCTTCAGAAGCTTTTCGAGCTTCACCACCACGTCGCCGACGTCGACCGGCTTGGCCCGATCCCCTTCCGGCACGGTGAAAGACAGGCTCGCGTAGCCGAGTTGCTCGGCCATCCCGGGTTGATCCTCCTGGCGCGGGGCGTCGACGGTGACGGTTGCTTTGTAGCTGCCCGGGGGGACGTCCTCGACGCGGAACCGGCCGTCGGCGTCGAAGTTGCCGCCGTAGGTGGTCCACATCCCCGCGTTGCGGCCCAGCATCCTGTCGAAGAAGCCCTGTTCTATCGTGACCCGGACGGGCTGGTTCCGGGTCCAGTCGATGGGCTTCTCCGGCTGGCCATCGACGACGACCCGGCCGACGACGGCCCGACCCTCGCTGCCGATCGTCACCCTGGCCGTCTCGCCCGGCTTGACCTCCACGGCCTTCATCCCGACGGGCATGTGCGACTGCATCCCCCCCGACAGCTTGGTGATCAGCACCCGGCCGACGTATCCCGGCATCGGCACAACCTTATCCATGACGAACCGGCCCTCGGGGTCGGCCAGGACCTCCGGGCTGTAGCTCACGGAGATCTGCCGGTCGCGGGACTGATACTTGCTGCGATCGGGCTGGTAGGTCACGCGCTCGCCCGCCCCCGGCTTCTCGCCGAGGAAGACCTGGCCCTCGATCCGTCCCCAGGGGGCGAGCTGGATCGTGGTCGATTTGGCGAACTGCTCGGCGTTCGTCTCGGCGAATCCCGCGTCGGCGGCGGCCACGATCAGGAATGGCCCCTCCGGCTTCGGGAAGAAGAACCGGCCGTCGGCGTCGGCCTTCGTGACGGGGGTGTTGTAGGCCCGGCCGAATTTCGCCCCTTCCAGCGCCGTGAAGACGTTCGGGAGCCCGAGCGCGACCTCCGCCCCCGCGGCGGGCTTGCCGTCGGGCTGCAGGACGACGCCGCCGAGGTCCGCCTGCGCCTCCATCGCGAAGTCCTCGACGACGTTCCCCTCGTCGGGGCCGAAGCGCCGCGACTCGGCCGGCTTGTAGCCCTGGGCCTCGATCCGAATCCGCCACCCGTTGTAGGGCTCGTCGAACCTCGCCGAGTAGCGGCCGTCGGTCGATTCCTCGGCCTGGCTCCGCTGCCACGCCGCCCGATCCTGGCCGTCGAAGACGATCCCCTGGATGACCCGAAACTTCGGGATCGGCTTGCGCGTCGAGGCGTCGACCACGCTCCCCGAAGCGACCAGGGCGGGGTTCAGGACCACCACATGCTCCTCATCCCCGGCGGTCATCGAGACTTTGCGGCTGGACATGAACCCGGCGCGGTAGAGCGAGACCTGGACGGCGTCGCGCGGGGCGTCATTCCAGACGATTCGCCCCTCGGCGTCGGTCTTGTCGCGAAACCTGACCGAACTCCGGCCCCGCCACGACTCGACCGCGAAGCCGACGCCTTCCAGCGGCTTGCCGTCGCGATCGACCGCCCGGACGCGGAGCGTGGAGCCCGGCTCCAGCGCGATCGCGACCGGCGGCGTCTCCTCCCCCTTCTCCTTGACGAGCACGTCGGCCACGCCGGGCGCGAAGCCTGGGGCCTCGACGCCGACCCAGGCCGAGCCGGGGTCGCAATTCTTCAGGACGAATTCACCGTTCTCGTTGGTCTTCGCTTCGGGGGCGTTCGAGAGGTAAACATCGCGTCCGTAGGTCGCCTTCGCCCCGGCGACGGGCTTGCCGTCGGGGCCGAGGACGCGACCGGTCACCGTCGCCCCCTTCGTCAACTCGGATCGCATCTCGCTCGCCCCGACCTTCTCAAGCGAAGTCGGGCGGTAATCGGGATGCTCGATCCGGCCGGAGGCGCGTCCGAGGTCCTCGGGGGCCTCGCCGACCCGCCAGCGCCCCTGGGCGTCGGTCTTCGAGGACGCGAACGTGAAATAGTAGTTGTCGCGCTCCGCCTCGGTGGCGGGCATCGAGAGTTCCACGGTCGCCCCCTCGACCGGCTTCCCGGCCTCGTCCACCACGACGCCCTCCAGAACCCTTCCCGGGGCCAGCTTCAGCTCCTTCGATTCCGGGAGGACGATCGGTCGCCGGGACGACTGCCAGGTGACGTGCGCCGGCACGAATCCAGGCTTGCGGAGCGTGAACGTGAAGAAGGAGAGCTTGGCGTTCGGGTCGTATTCCACCCGCGCCTCGCCCGATTTCGGCGTCACGGGCTTTTCGACGACCGATTTCGCGGCTCCTTCGACGTGATAGCGGAACTCGACCTCGACCCCTTCCATCGGCTCACCCGTCGCGGCGTCCAGGGCGCGGACGGTCAGGGGTTTCGCGCCGGGGTCGGCGGGCCTGGCGGCGGCCTTGTCGGGGTCGTCCTGGGCCCGGATGACGGCGGTGCCGCCGATGAGGACGGCGAGGGCGGCGGAGAGGACGAGCGCGGGCATGACGAACCTCCTGGGGAGCGGGGAGCGGTAGACCATCCGTTGGAGCGAGTCGACTCGGCGCCGGACGTCGCAGGCGCGGGCCATCGCCAGCCCCCGCGCGGGGACGGCGCCGGATGCCTGGAGGGCCAGGCGGGCGAGGGCGCGACCGTAGGTTGCCAGGTCGCCGAGATGGTCCACGGCCACCGCGTCGCAGACGGCGTCGCACGCCTGGGCGTGGGCCGAACGCATCCGCCAGGCGAGCGGGTGGAACCACAGGGCGATCGAGGCCGCGTTCAACACGTCGTTCCAGAACAGGTCGCCGTGGCGGACGTGGGTCAATTCATGGACGAGCACCGCCTCCAGGTCGGCCCCCGGCGCGTCGAGCCCCCGGCCCGAGGGGAGCAGCACCACCGGCCGGAACACGCCCGTCAGGCAGGGCGAGGCGATCGCCGACGTCTCGACCACCCGGACGGGCCTCGCCACCCCCAGCCGTGCGGCGGTCTCGCGACAAGCCCTCGCGACCGACTCCGGCGCGGCCTGCGCCCGCCCCACGATCCGAGCCAGCCGCCAGGCCCCGACCGCGAACCGGGCCGCGGAGCCCGCGCAGCCGACCAGCCAGGCGACGACCAGCCACGCGGCGGCGTCGAGCGGGGCCTTCGCAGGCTCGGGCGGCGCGGGGAAGTCCGTCGCGACCGGCGCGAGGTCCGCGACGGGTCGGGGCGTCTCGTGGACGATCCTCGCCGCGCCCGGCCCGGCGATCCCCGGCGGCACCTGCGCCGGCATCGGCGGGGCCGGCGCGGCGATCGGCGGCGCGACGTGCCATTTGAGGAGCGGCGGGCTCATCGCCAGGCCGACGATCGCCACGAACCCCAGGGCGGCCGAGCGCCAGGCGAGCACACGCCAGCGGGGGTTGGCGCGCCGGAGCGCCGCCGTCGCGACCCAGGCCGCCGCCAGGACGGCCGTCGCCCTGGCGATCAAAAGCAGGCCCAGGGGGGCTTCCGCGAGCCAGTCGAATCCGAGCGTCGTCGCGTTCATCCGCGCCTCCCGCCGCCGGTCGAGGGCGGCTGTTCCTCTGGACCTTCCGCGAGCTTCCGCAGGGCGATCAGGTCGTCCTCGCTGAGCTTCTCCGACCGGATGATGTTCATGACGAGGTTCTCCATCGATCCGCCGCAATAGGCGTCGACCAGCTCGCCCAGCATCGTCCGAAAGGCGGACTTTCGTCGCGTCGTCGGCCTGTAGAAATACGCCTTCCCCACCAGCCGACGGGTGACGTGCCCCTTCTCCAGCAGGGTCGTCAGGTGCGACCGCAGCGCGGGGTTCTTGATCGGCTCGGGGAACTTCTCCTGCAACTCCGCCGGCTTCATCTCGCCGTGCTCCCACAGCAGCCGCATCACCTTCAATTCGCCCGGCGTCAATCGCGACATGTCGATTCCTCCTTTCCATCCTCGGACGTGCAGACGTTACCGCACATCGCGCCCGCCGTCCAGGAAAATGTGCAGGAGTTTCCGCACATTGAGGCCGGTCGGGGTCGCCGCGACTTGGCCGGCGGGGGGGCGAGGTATAGAATCCCCTTCGGTGACGCGACCCCCTCGACTCCTCCCCGATCCGGACCTATGCGAACAGCCATCCACCGACTACGCGCGGGCCTGGTCGTCCTTGCGTTCCTGATCCTCGCGGCGATCCCCGCGCGGAGGGCCCCGGCGGTCGAGCCGCCCGACCCGGCCGCCGTGGAACGCGGTCGCAAGGCGCTGCTGGAGGGGAGCTACCTCCGCGCCGAGTGGGCCGACGCGGCCTTCACGGGGGCGTCGAAGTTCTGGGGCGAGCCCGCCCCCGATCCGGTCGCGGACCCCGACGGCTACGCGCGGGCGTTCGGGAAGCGGTACGGCTTCCACCCCGCGCCGTTCCCCAACGACGGCCTGCCGATGGGCCTGAAGCGGTCGGTGAGGGCCGACGGCAAGACCCGGGGCTTCCAGGTCGACTGCATGGCCTGCCACGGCGGGTCGATCGGCGGGAAAAGCTACGTCGGCCTGCCGAACACCCAGATCGACTACACCGGCTTCTTCGCCGACCTCTTCCGCGCCGACGGTCGGCGGTCGCCGCTGGTGCCGTTCGTCCTGAACACGGCGCGAGGGACGACGAACGCCGGGATGATGTCCGTCGTCCTGATGAGCGTGCGGAACCCGGACCTCTCGATGCGGCCGTTCCCGATGCCGATGGGCTCCAACCTGCCCGAGCTCGACGCCCCGCCCTGGTGGGTCCTCAAGTACAAGACGAAAATGTACTACGACGGCCGCACCCCGGCCGACTCCTCCCGCTCGATCATGCAGTTCCTGCTCGCCGAGAAGACGGCCGACCAGTTCCGAGAGCTGGAGCCGACCTTTGCCGACATCCACGCCTACCTCAAAAGCATCGAGGCCCCCCGCTACCCGTTCCCGATCGACCAGGACGCGGCCGGTCGCGGACGGGCCGTCTTCGAGAAGTCGTGCGCCGGTTGCCACGGGACTTATGGCGAGATGGTCGACTACCCCGGCGAAATCGTCCCGCTGGACGTGATCGGCACCGATCCCGCGCGGATCGCCGGGCTCTCGGATCGCTTCGTCGAGCACTACAACGGGACCTGGTTCGCCGAGAAGCACCCCGTCGACGTCGATTCCGAACGCGGCTACCAGGCACCGCCGCTGGTCGGGATCTGGGCGAGCGCCCCGTACCTCCACAACGGAGCGGTGCCGACCCTGCGTACCCTGCTCGATTCCCCCCGACGCCCGGAACGCTACCTGCGCCCGCCGTCGACCGACTTCGAACACTACGACCCGCGCGACGTGGGCTGGAAGTTCGCCGAGGTCCCCGAAGGCCCCACCGGCGCCAAGGAGCCCCGCCGCCTGTTCGACGCCTCCCGCTACGGCCTGGACAACGGCGGCCATACCTTCGGCGACAAACTCGGCGAGGCGGAGCGGACCGACCTGATCGAATACCTCAAGACCCTGTAATCCCGATCGCCCCGCGCGAGTCGTCGCAACTCCGCCTTCGCAATCGCCGATCCCGACCCATCATCCATTCAGGGGGCGCCGCGCGGTGGTCGAGCGAGAGCCGCTCGGGCGATCGGCACGAACCGACGACACGAAGCGAAAAGCGCCGAACGAAGCCAATTCCAGTTGCCGAATTCCCGTTGCAAGTGAATTCGAGAAAAGGAAATGCGGACGACGGGTTCGATTTTCGGCCGGTGCGAACGAACCCAATCCGCAGGCGACCCGCGGGGGGGCCGTCGGCGTCCGGGTCGGTCCCCGACGCCCCTCCCCACCAGCGGAAAAGGCATGATTGCGCCGGCATGTTTTTCGATGGGACTCGAGGCGATCACTCGTCCTCGGGCTTCTTGACGTGGCGGATGTCGTCGACCTGGGGCGGGGTGGTTTCCTGGAGTCGTCGGGCGACGGCTTCGGCGTCGCGGAGGGCGCGGAGGGCGTTGCCGCCGAGGATCTTGTGGACGTCGGTCTCGGAGTAGCCGCGACGGAGGAGTTCTTCGGTGATGCGCGGGTAGTCGGAGACGTCGTCGAGGCCGACGGGCCAGCTGTCGATGCCGTCGAAGTCGGAGCCGATGCCGACGTGGTCGACGCCCGCGACCTTGACGATGTGGTCGATGTGGTCGACCACCGTGGCGACGGTCCCTCGGATCGCGCCGGGCTCGTTCCTGTACCAGTCGGCGAGGGCCTTGTCGCGGTCGGCCTTGTCGGGGTGGGCCTTGCGGATCGGGTCCTTGGCGGCGCGGGCGTTCTTGTTGGAGTCGGGGACGAGGAATGCGGAGTAGAAATTGACCATCACGACGCCGCCGTTGGCCTTCAGGCCCGTCAGGATTTCGTCGGGGACGTTGCGGGGGACCGGGCAGAGGGCGAAGGCGCTGGAGTGGCTGGCGATGACCGGGGCCTGGGCCACCCGGAGGACGTCGGCCATCGTCTCGGCCGAGACGTGGGAAATGTCCACGAGCATGCCGAGGCGGTTCATCTCGGCGACGATCCGCTCGCCGAACGGGCTCAGGCCGCCGTGCTTGCGCTCGCCGGTCGCGGCGTCGGCCCAGGCCAGCGTCTTGTTGTGCGTGAGGGTCATGTACCGCGCCCCCAGCCTGTAGAAGGCGCGAAGCTCGGCGAAGCTGTCGTCGATGGCGACGCCCCCCTCGATCCCCATCAGGCTGGCGATTTTCCCGGCCTTCACCGCCGCTTCCACGTCGTCGGCGGTCAGGGCGAGTTGCAGGTCGTCGGGGTGCTTCTCGACCAGACGGTTCACGAAGTCCATCTGCTCGACGACGGTCTTCGTCGGGTTCGGGTGCTCGCTCGGGATGTACACGGACCAGAACTGGGCCTTGAGCCCCCCCTTGCGGAGCCGGGGGATGTCGGTCTGGCCGACGTCGACCTGCTTCGCGAAGTCGAACTTCGTCATTCCCAGGTCGTTCTCGGCCCGCATCAGCCAGGGAAAGTCGTTGTGGCCGTCGAACAGCATCCCGGCGGCGTGCACGGCGAGGGCCCGCTCGGAGACCGGCGGCGGAGCGCTCGCCGTCGAGGGCTCTTCGGCCCGCGTCCCCCCCGCGAGCGCCAGCGTCAGGATCATCGCCAGGGCCGCCGGAATCGTCCGACCGCCCGCCGTTTGCGCATGCAGCATCATGTCCAACTCCCGCGCGATCGCCCCTGGACTTCGAAGTTCGGCCCTATTTTGCTTCGAAGCGACCGCGCGAGACAACCACCCGGCCCGGATCCGCCGGGCGAAACATCGGAGCCGGCCCCGTCCGTCGAGGCGATTCGCGGGCGGGGGATTACTTGGGGTCGTCGACCAGGAAGACGGGCAGGTCGCCGGGCTCGATCAGGAACTTGGGCCCCTCGTCGGGGAGCCGCCGGGCCTCGTACGAGATGATCGCCCGACGGGCGGCGCAGCTGAGGCAGAGGCGCTCGGAGTCCTGATGGAGGAAGAGTTCGCCGTCCAGCAGGCGGTGGTAGTAGTCCTGGCCCGGGGCCATCATGTGGCAGAAGACGCGGTCGCTGCCGCGCTTGATGCTGATCCGCCAGCCGGGCTCGTGGACGAAGAGTCGCCTCCCCGCCTCGCTCGGGGCCGTGGCCGGATCCGGGGCCTTGGGGTCGGTCCCCGGCTCGGCGGTCGGTCGGTTCGGCTCGTTCATGGCTCGCTCACCGTTTATGCGAAAGGTCCTGAACGTGGCCCCCGGCCGGAGATGCTTCGTGGACTGGGGAGAGGGGGGCCGAAGACGAGGCCGGGGGATGGATCCCGCAAACGTCGTCCGTGCAGACCGCGTCGCGCGGTCGCGAGGACGCGATTCGATTGTAGACCACACGGCCCAGATTGGCGATGCCGGGCAACCCCCCCACCAGCGCCAGCGGGCGAAACAGGGGGAGCCGGGAGCCCAGGCTTAAGACCGCGTCGAAGCCGGCCGACACCCGGCCCGACCGTGACACGACGTGCATGGCCCTCATGCAATCCTCGCGCCTCAAGCTCGGGTGGATCGTGGCCACGTCCACGGAGGTCAGGTCGATCGGCTCGACGACCCGGTCGGGGTCGGCCGCGGTGACCAGCGCGATCGACGCGCGACACATGGGGCAGCCGCCGTCATAGAGGACCCGGGCCGCGGGCTGCTCGTCCTCGCGCCCGGTCGCCAGGCTGCGCAGCCAGGTCCCGGACGCGAACGCCAGGTTGGCCGCGATCATCGCCAGGCCGAACTCGGTCAGGCCGGGGCTGACGACGGCGATCCCCAGGTGGAGCGAGATCGCCCCGGCGATCATCAAGGGGCGGGTCGCGGCGAACCAGATGAGGACCGGGTAGGCGATCTCCAGCGCCAGGCTGCCATGGGTCATCGCGTTCAGGACCATCGGCCAGGCGGCGAGCGGGGTGAAGTCGAAGGCGACGAATTCGCCGGCCGCCATCGTCCCCCAGAGGGCCATCCCCGTCCACCAGGACGGCCCCTGGAGCTTCGCCAGGCCCGCCATCCCATAAATGAACGCCAGGTGGAGCTGGATCAGCCGCAGCCCGAGGTTCGCCGAGGTCGTCGGCCGGGGCTTGCCCGATTCGACGGGGGAGACCAGCCGCGCGCCCTGGGGGCGGACCACGGCCGCCCGCTCGCGGGCCTCGCGATACCGCCGCAGGAAGCGATCGAGCGACACCGCCTGGCCGCTCGCGCCCGACGCCGCCAGGTAGAGGGCCAGCGTGGAGAGGATCTGGTCGAACCCGAAGACCGCCACCGGCGCCCGTCGGACCGTCGAGACGATCACGATCCAGGCCAGCACCGCCGTCGTCCGGCTGAACAGGCCGAGCGTCAGCATCGCGAAGACGCCCAGGCAGGCCAGCCACGCCGCGCGGAGCATGGAGTCCGGCACCGAGAACCAGAACGACCAGGCGAAGGGGGGCAACGTCTGGTACGAGCCCTCGGCGACGGCCCAGCCCTGCGAGCCCAGGTAGGCGTGCAGATCCAGTCCGATGACGAACAGGCTCCAGAAGCCTAGCAGGCCCACGGCGACCCGGATCAGGCCGAGGGGGGTGGGATCGGCCGGGCGGAAGAAGAACCGCGACCAGCCCCGAGCGAAGCCCGCGACCAGCCCGGAGAGATAGGCCGCCGCATCAATCAGGAACCGTCGCACGGGAAGTCTCCGATCCATCGGGGCGTGGTGAAGAGCGACTCGTCGAAGAGGTCGAACCGGCCGCCGGTCTCCTCCATCGCGTCCAGGACCCGGTCGGGCGACGGGATCAGGTGCTGCTGGAGGCGGAGCGTCACGCTCGACGTGCCGGGATGGGTCCGGCCGAGGTGTCTCGCGTAGGAGCGGGCCAGCCAGGAGGCCTCGTCCCCCCCCTCATGGCCGTGGTCGCGATGCATCGCGCGGCTGCTGCCGAACAGGGCGTTGGCCAGCGCAAGCTGCCGCTGACGCCGCATCGGCGGGCCGGCGACCTCGCGCTCGGGGATGCGGACCGTCACGTCGGGGCCGCCGTCGGCCCGATGGAGGGTCGCCACCACGATCGGGGTCGGCGGCGGTTCCGCGTAATACCGGTACGCATAGCCCTGGTCGAAAAGGCCGTGATGCCAGGTGAACAGGTCGGCGAACCGGCGCTCCAGCAGCGAGGACGGCGGGACCCCAAGCGCCCCCCCAGCCACCGCCGCGATGTGCACGACGAGCGCGACCGTCGCCGCCCGCCGCGCCCAGGAGGGCCACAGCAGAGGCTCCTCTTCCGACGCGACCGCCGGCGTGGGCGAAGGCTCGGCCGCCGTCGACGCCCCGGGCGTCTCGCCCATCGGCTCCGATCCCCTCCGGACTCCCGGCTTCCTCCCCACGCGGTCCCCCTTTCGCCGAAGGCTCGATGCGGCGCGCGAATCGCAAAGCTCCATCATAGCCTATCGGCCCGGGGCCGCCCCGGGGCCGTTCCGACTTGCGGGGCGTCCGAGAACTCGCGCAATCCTCCTAGATGCCAGGAGCATTTTATCCATTCGACCAAGTCGACCTATTCCTCCGGGTTTTGATTGAATAATCCGAAATCGGGGACTAGAATTTGGGCTGCCTGGCTAGAGATTGCCGATCGAGATGACCCGACAGGCTGCGAGACGGCGCGGAATCCCCCCTCGACGACGGCTCGCTCACACGAATCCGCAACGGGAGCAACGACATGCATGGGACGGTTGTGATGCTGATGGCCCTCAGCGGCCTGGGCTGTCATTACAAGCACGCGGACGTGGCCTACGTCCCCTCGTGCTACAGCAGCACCATCTCCGACGGGTGCTACTCCGACAGCTGCTACAGCGGCTGCTACTCCTCGGTCCAGCCCGCCTACGTCAACAGCTGCTACTCCTCGGCCGACTACATCGGCGGGTGCTACAGCGAGAGCTGCTACTCCAGCGCCTGGTCCAGCTGCTACAGCCAGCCGAAGCACTGCTTCCTCAAGCGGCTGTTCCACGGCGGGCTGTTCAAGAAGCACCACCGCAAGTACTACGACACCCCGATCGAGACGAGCTGCTACTCGTCTTGCTACTCCTCCGCCTACGAGCCGGCCGTCTTCGGCACCTCGATGCCGATCTACGAGACCCCCTGGGCCTCCTCTCAGGTGCTGACCGCGCCTTCGAAGTCGGTCTACACGGCCCCCGCCGCCGCTCCGGCCGCCGTGGCTCCGGCCGCCGCCCCGGCGACCGCCCCCGCCGCCGCTCCGGCCGCCGCCCCGGCTGCGGACGAGCCCCGGCCGGCCCCCGTGGACGAGACGTCGGCTCCTTCGATCTCCCCTCCCCCGCCGCCGGCCCCGGCTTCGGCCGTCGAGGACGCCGTGAACTCGATCGTCCCCGCCGCCCCGAACGCCCAGCCCTGATCTCGCTCAGGTCGGCTGTTCGGATCGCTGAAATCCAGACGTCCACCCCAGGCCCTCCGCCTCGGGTGGACGTTCTCGTTTTCGGGCCTTTCGCGTCCCGGCGGTGGTCCAGGAGGGAACTTCGGCCTGGCTCGCGGCACTTCTCCTGTGTGGCGACGCCGTTGCGTCGTCGCGAAGGGCGCCGCGAGGCTCCTTCGCGGAGGGTCGGGACCCTCGCGCCGCGATCTCTCCGGATCGTCCTCGGCCCTCGCGGCGTCAGGGCTCCGACGCGCCCCTCACCCTGCTGGAGTATGCCGTGAAGACTTCCTCGTTCGTCTGCGCCCTGGCCGTTCTGGCGACCGCTTCCACGACCTCGTCACGGGCCGACATGGTGGGCTACTACATCGGCGTCGACGCTCGGCGGACGATCCCCTCGGGGACGTACGCCGGGCTCGACGATCCGAACTTCAACCGCCTGACCCTGCTTTACAACCACGGCAGCCACTACCACGGCAAGGGGGCGCTCGTGTACACCGGGCCCAACCTCGGCGCGGGCACGGAGGTCATCGTCAGCCCCTCGAACTATCTGCCGGAAGGCTCGGCGGCCCCGTTCGAGCTGAAGCCGGGCTCGGAGGTCTTCGACGGCCTCTTCGTCTCGGGGCGGACGCCGGACGTCGCCGGGTCGGACGTCCGGATCGGTTCGGTCGACGCCCTGTCAGGCTTCGCGGCCGGGACTGAAGAGGAGACCCTGTTCAACTCGTCGGCGGGGCGCTGGACGACCTCCCTGGCGGCGGCCGACCTGGTCATCGAACTGGCGGGCGCCACCGCCGGGCTGTCGATCCTGGACGCTTCGGGGAACGCCCTGTTCGGCGGCGGCTCGACGCTCGCTCTGGGGCTCGGGGCGGCCTCGCTCGACTTCTCGCCGATCTTCGCCGCGGCTGGGCCCGGCGATTACTCCGCGTCGTTCCGGATTCGCGACGTCCGGGTCGGTGGCTTCGGGGACTCGGGCGTGTTCGAGTATCGATTCCACGCCGCCGTCCCCGAGCCGGGGAGTCTCGTCATGTCGGCGATCGGCGGCCTCGCGATCTCGGCCCTCGCTCTTCGGAACCGCCTGCGGACTCGCCGCCGGCTCGACGACGCGACCGACTGACGCCTTCGACCCTTCGGGCGCGTCCGCCGGTCAGGCCGACGTGACGCGCTCGGCGGGGAGGGTGTAGCGTTCCTCGATCGCTTCCTTGATCTTGGCCCGGCTCTCCTCGGCGGAGAGGCCCGAGGTGGAGGCGACCTGCTCCGCGGCCTCGGCGAGTTCGTCGTCCTTGATGCCTTCGCGGAACCACTGAGCGTAATCCCCCTGCTGGAGATGGTGCTGCCAGGTGGCCTCGTCGACCCCTTCGGCAATCTGGAGGAACGCCACCAGATTCTGGGCGCGGAGGTTGAGCTTCTCTTCCGGCCCCTTGAAATAGAAGCTGCGGTCGGCGCCCAGGTTCCCCTCGGCGTACTTGCGGCTGTGGCGGCGCCGCTGGGCCTTCGGCGGCGTGGTCTTGACCCGGATCGGCGGGCGGTCCTCATCCTTGGGGAACCAGGCGAGCGCCTCGCCCCGCTCCAGCGTGACGGCCTCCAGGCCCTTCGGCTCGGGCCTGCCGGACGCCTCGCAGAACTTGCGGATCGTCTTCTCCGGCCCCTCCCCCACGGCCAGGAGCAGGTCGACGGCCTCCAGGAGCGGCGGCGCGATGCTGTCCGGGTGGACGGTGATGAAGAGCATCCCCTGGAGCCGATTGGGGATCACCAGCGGGGCCAGCTCCCAGGTCGCCGGCATCAGGTGGTGGACCTCGTCGATGATGAACCAGTGCGGCCGGCCGGTGTGGGCGCGGAGGTCCTGGAGCCGGGGGAGGAGCTGGTCGGAGAAACTGGGGCGGTCCTTCAGGTCGATGCCCAGCATGTTGACCGAGACGTCCTCCATCTCGGGACGGGCCAGCAGCTCCTCGACCTCCTCGACGGTCGGCGGGTGCTTGGGATCGCCGAGCTTCATGGTCAGCTCCAGCTCGTCGTAGTCCCCCTCGGGATCGACGATGACGAACTGGTAGCGGGATTCGCTCAGCCGCTCCAGGAAGCCGCTGGTCAGCGTGGACTTGCCGCTGCCCGAGGTTCCCGCGACCAGGATGTTCCGGCCGTAGGGGGGAATGCGGACCTCGCGGCCCTGTTCGTCCTCGCCGATCAGGATGTCGTGACGGGCGAGCTTCGGCTCCAGCGCGGCGAGGTCGTCTTCCAGGAGATGCTCGATAAGCTGGACGACGCCCCGGCCGTGGTCCCCGGTCGTGGTCCAGTCGGCCCGTTCCTTGAGGGAGTCGAGCGCGTTGGAGACGGCCACGGCGCACTCGCTGGACGCCAGGAAGGCGTGGTCGTTCTCGGCGTCGCCGACCCCCGCCACGTTGTGCGCCGAGAGGCCCAGGTCGCGCATCGCGGCCTCCAGCCCGGTCGCCTTGTTGACGCCCGAGGGGAGGATCATGACGGCCCCCTTGTTGAAGATGACCTGGAGTTCCAGGCCCATCTCCCGGACCACTTCGAGCACCGTCGTCTCGTGCGGCTCCCAGGTGGCCACGATCACCCGGCCCACCGAGATCGGGCCGACGCCCCGGGCCTTGAGCCGCTCGACGAATTCGGCCGGCGGCGGCTCACCCAGAGGGACCTCCTCCTTGTCGGCGGGGCGGTAGAGCAAGGCCCCGTTCTCCGCGACGAGCCGGTCGAACAGGTCGATCTCGGGGAGGATCTCCAGGAGCTCGTCCAGCTCCCGGCCCGTGACCATAACGAGCTTCCGCCCCGACTCCTTCAGCCGGCGCAGGGCTTCGATCGTCGGCGGGTCGACGCGGCCGTCGGTGGCCAGCGTCCCATCATAATCGGCGGCGAGTACGTGATAGCGCATCGTGGGTCTCTCATTAGGGACGGGATTCCCCGATCGAGAGCAATTCACGCGCCAAAAACGAGAACGCCCGGCCTTCCCGCAAGGGGCGAGGGGCCGGGCGTTCGCGATGGATTTGGATTCATCCGGGTGGGTCCGGACCTCAGTTGCGGGCCTTCCGGCCAGGGGGCGGCGGGGGCTGCATCTGCTGGATCTTTTTCGAGGCTTCCAGGCCGGCGTCCGGGCGGGTCTCTTCAACCACGGGCGTCGTCGTTCCGCCATCGCCGCAGCCGGGGAGGGCGGAGAAGGCCGCCAGGATGAGGCCGACCGACATGATTCGCACCAAAGACATGAGACGATCCTCTTCGCGTTCGTCGAAAGGAGAGGGAAAGGCCGAGCGTCGCGGACGCCCGGCCTCCAGGACGTCGTCAGAGCGAGTCGGAGCTGACGATTTCACCGCCGGCCCGAGTGCCGATCGCCCACCAGGTCGGCAGCGCGATGCTGTCCTTGATGAACCGAACGGAGCCGTCCGCCATGCAGGTGTTCACGCCGCCGGTGTGGTTGCTGCTGGGAGACATGGCGTCGATGGCCTGGCCCGGGGGATAGTCCTGGGCCATGCAGGAGATGCCGTTGGGCGAGTTCACGTGGGAGTAGGTGTTGAACCGGAGCGTGTTGGCGTGCGAGCCCGCCCAGACCGCGCCCGCGATCCAGCCGTTGTTCGTCGTCCCGGCCGTGCTGGTGGTGCCGGGCAAGGAGCGACAGGCCGCCACGAAGGCCTGGGCCTCCGCGACGCCCCCCGTGTCCGCCGTGACGGTCGGCACGGGCCCGAAGACCACCCGCCTCGCGTTGGCCGAGCTGACGGTGAAGTCGCCGCTCGCCAGGCCGACCAGCCGTTCGCTGAACGCCACGGTGTTCGACGTGCCGTCGGTCAGGCTCTGGATGCCGACCGTCCCGAGGTTGGCGGGGTAGTTCGTCCCGACCGCCGTGTTGGCGTCTTCACGCATCGGGATGATCACGCCGCTCCAACTCCCCATCGACGCGGGGCCGCCGATGTTGCCGGCATAGTTCATCCAGGACGAGCTTTGCCACGGACCGGTGGCCACACTCTCCGACGGGCAGATGAACGTCGCCACTCGCGCCCGACAGACCGTCTGGTAGTTCTGCGGCTGGTCGGCCCCGAAGGAGTAGTTCGCCGCGTTGGCGAGCGCCTGCTGCTCCATGTTCGGCATCAGCGACGCGGCCCAGCCCAGCGGCCAGTTGCCCCAGCCAGGGCTCCCGGTCGTCTCCGGGCGCCACATGTTGCCGCAGAGCGGCGGGAAGGAGTTCTGCGAGGAGACGTAGTTGTGGAGCCCGAGCCCCATCTGCTTGAGGTTGTTGATGCACTGGGCGCGACGGGCGGCTTCGCGAGCCGCCTGCACGGCGGGAAGCAAGAGGGCGATGAGGACGGCGATGATCGCAATCACGACCAGCAGCTCGATCAGCGTGAAACCGGAATTCTTACGCGAGGCAGCGACAGACATGCACTTTTCTCCAGAGAGGTAGGCGCGACGAAGCTTCGCAGCGAGGGCGGCGAAGCCCCGCAGACCCAGGGAACGGAACTGATTCGAATGGAAGAACTCTAGGGAAGGGACGTCCTGAGTACACTCCATTGTATGCGGATAAATCAAGAGGAACTTCCCTGGATAAGCCCTCCCGGGATCGCCTACGTGGTTGCATCATTCACGTGAGTCGCGGGCGAAGGCGCTCATCCGACATTCATGATCAGATGCTGCCGGAGCGGGACGCGGCCGGCGGTCATTCCCTATTGCGGGATTTGACGCGGAGCTATGATACTTCCAGGATTCGTGGGGCTGCGGGCTGGGGAAACCAGGGAGAGGGAGTGCGATGGGAAGGCCGTTGAATCGTCGGGATCTGCGGGCGGCGGCGGATGCGGCCGCGGCGCGGGGAATCCCTCTAGGGCCTGAGTCCGGGGGCCGTCCCCGCGCCAAGGCTGATGCGTCGGGGCTGAAGCCGAAACCGTCGGTCGCGCCCCGGATGAAGATCGTGTGGGCGGTTTGCGACCTCGGCGGTCGGACGGTCGCGAAGTACGAGTTCGCCCAGAAGGCCGAGGCCGAGGCCCGGATCGCCGAGCTCAAGGCCAAGGGGAAGGGGAACCACTTCCTCCGCTCCCTCAAGGAGCCGATCGGCTGGTCGGGCACGTCGTCCGACGAGTGACGCCCGCCTCCGTCTCGAGGGCCGGTTGACGGGGCGATCGCGAGCGTTTAGGGTCATGGCGAGCCGCCCGCACGAGGCGGGCCGCCCTCTCCATCATTCGGTAGATCGAAAGGTTCAATATGGACAGGCGAGGATTTTTGGTCGGCCTTTGCGCCGCGGTGGGCGCGTGCGGACTGCTGGCCGGCTGCGGCGAGGCGGGAAGCAACATCCCCGAGGAGCGGGTGATCTCGAAGGAAGACTCCGATGCCATGATGAAGGGACTGGAGGAAGGCCGCAAGGGGATGAACCAGGCGAGCGGCAAGAAGTAAGAGACGTACTGCCTTGAAACGCGACGAGGCCGCCGCCGGGATCGACCCGGCGGCGGCCTCGTTCGTTTACGCCCGACGCCCCGGGCATGCGGCCCGGGGCTCGATCGGGATCAATAGGAGTCGGAGCTGACGACCTCGCCGCCGGCCCTGGTGCCGAGGGCGTACCAGGTCTGCAAGGCGATGGCGTCCTTGATGAACCGGACGGAACCGTCGGCCAGCGCGACGTTCACGCCGCCGGAGTGGTAGCTGCGAGGCGTGTGGAAGCCGTAGCCGATGCCGTAGGTGCCCCAGTTGGAGCAGTCGGGCGTCTTGCTGTTGGGGGTGATCATGAAGTTGAACGTCGTCTGGCTGTAATTGCTGTTCGCCCAGTGGGCGCCCGCGTGGTCCCAGGTGCTCGTGGGGTTCGTCTTCGCGAACTGGGCGCAGGCGGGCATCATCGAGGTGAGGATGATCTGGGTGTTGCCGGCGGACGAGGCGACGTACACGGGCTGTGCGTTGGGCTCCGGCATGCCGGCGCCGACGTAGATGTCGCTGGGGCTCTTCTTGGTGGCGCTGTTGTCGCCGCGCGAACGCTCGGCGAAGGCGACGGTGTTGGAGGTGCCGTCGGTGATCGCCGCGATCGTCCCCGCGCCGAACGCGGACGGGCCGCCGGCGTCGTTGTCGGGACGGCCGAACACGCCGGCGCCCTCGGGGCGGGAGTGCCAGTCGTAGTTGGTGCCGTTGGACAGCATGTAGTTGTTGCGACCGACGCCGCCGCCGTCGCTCGGGCAGAGGAACGCGGAGATGACCGTGCGGCACGCCGTCGCCTGGATGGTATCCAGGTCGTACGAGTACATGAACTGCATGCCCCAGGCGTAGTTGAACGCGTTGGCGATGCTCTGCTGCTCCAGGTACGGGAGCATCAGCGTCAGGCCGCTGCGCCCGTGGGCGGCGTCCTGGGCGGCCCAGTTGGAGCCGGGGCGTCCCACGACCTGGTTCCAGGGGAACGCGCCGTTGGCGGACTCGTAGTTGTGCAACGCCAGGCCGAGCTGCTTCAGGTTGTTGACGCACTGAGAGCGGCGGGCGGCCTCGCGGGCCGATTGCACGGCGGGAAGCAAGAGGGCGATGAGGACGGCGATGATCGCGATCACGACCAGCAACTCGATCAGGGTGAAACCGCGACGGTTTCGTGAGACGGCATGATGCATGCGTGAGTTTTCCGAGAGAGGGAGCGATGGAGACCCGTTCGCACGATTCGGGCCGGGCTGACGCCGGCACCTCAAGTGACCAAGTGCTACATAGACAACATCTCACCCCGTCTCGCAACCCCTTACTTGCGGAAACCGACCTGCGGAGGTGGCTTCGGGACCGGAACGATCGCTCCTGATCGGCCCGGCGGCCCGGTCCCTGTGGGTCGTCGATCCTTCGCGTATCCAACGGCTCCCTGGGGACGGACCGGGGCGCGAACCTCGATCGAGTCCGTCGGCTCTGGCAGTTGCGGGCCGCCGGGCCGGGTTTTCGCGCCCGGTCGGGTTGTGGCCTCGCGAGGGGATCGATTACAATCGCGCGTTTCCGGGTGCAGGTCGCCGGCCCCGGGGGCGCGTCCCGAGTTTTCGGACGCGGGATGTCGAAGGCTCGGCGAACGAGACGAGGGACGCACGTGGCCGCCACAGACAATTGCAAGGTTCCGACCGCTACGAAGCCCACGACCGGAGCGGACGTCCTGGTCGAGTCGCTGGCGAGGCACGGCGTCGAGGTCGTCTTCGCGTATCCGGGCGGGGCGAGCATGCCCATGCACCAGGCGCTGACCCGGTATCGCGACCGGATCCGCACGATCCTCCCCCGCCATGAGCAGGGGGGCGTCTTCGCCGCCGAGGGCTACGCGCGGGCCAGCGGCAAGCCGGGGGTGGTGATGTCCACGTCCGGGCCGGGCGCCCTGAACCTCGTCACCGGCCTGGCCGACGCCAAGCTGGACTCGATCCCCCTGGTGGCGATCACCGGCCAGGTGCCGACCCACGTCATCGGCAGCGACGCCTTCCAGGAGACCCCCACGGTCGAGGTCTGTCGGGCGATCTGCAAGCACACCTATCTCGTCCAGGACGCGAGGGACATCGCGCGGGTGGTCAAGGAGGCGTTCTACCTGGCGACCACCGGCCGCCCCGGGCCGGTCCTGATCGACATGCCCAAGGACATCCAGAACACGATCGTGTCGAACCCCGACTACGACGTCGAGATGGACCTCCCCGGCTATAAGCTCCCCCCTCCCCCGACCGAGGCGAAGATCCAGGAGGTCCTGGACGCCCTCAAGACCTGCGAGCGGCCGATCATCTACTGCGGCGGCGGCGTGCTGGCGTCCGACGCCGGCGAGCTGCTCAAGGAGTTCGCCGTCAAGGCCGGCATCCCCGTGGCGATGACCGTCCACGGCCTGGGGGCGATGCCCAGCGAACACTACCTGTCGCTGGGCATGCTCGGCATGCACGGGACCGTCTACGCCAACACGGCGATCAACCACGCCGACCTCCTGCTGGCCCTGGGGGTCCGGTTCGACGACCGCGTGACCGGCAAGCTCACCGAGTTCGCCAAGCACGGCCGGATCGTCCACGTCGACATCGACGCCTCGGAGATCAACAAGAACAAGTTCGCCCACATCCCCATCCACTCGGACGTCAAGTCGTTCCTGGAGGAGATCTCCCCTCGGGCGGTGGCCGGCGACTACCGGGCCTGGCACAAGCAGGTCGACGCCTGGCGCGCCGCCGACCCGATGACCTACGATCAGCGCGACGACGCCATCCTGCCGCAGTACGTCCTCGACGAATTCTCCAAGCTCACCAAGGGAGAGTTCCTCATGTCGACGGGCGTCGGCCAGCACCAGATGTGGGCCGCGCAGTGGACGAAGTTCAACCGGCTTCGGACCTGGATCACCTCCGGCGGCCTGGGCTCGATGGGCTACGGCCTCCCCGCCGCGATGGGCGCGCAGGCCGCATTCCCGGACGCCCTGGTGGTCGACATCGACGGCGACGGCAGCTTCGTGATGAACATCCAGGAGCTGGCGACGGTCTTCTGCGAGAACCTGCCGGTCAAGGTGATCGTCCTTAACAACCAGCACCTGGGGATGGTCGTCCAGTGGGAGGACCGCTTCCATCAGGGGAATCGGGCCCACACCTACCTCGGCCCCGTCGACCATCCCGAGGCCGTCGGCCAGGGCGGCGGCGAGCTTCCCGAGGTCACCTATCCCGACTTCGTGGCCATCGCCAAGGGCTTCGGCGTCGCCGCCCGCCAGGTTCGTGCGAAGGCCGACCTGGTCGATGCGCTCAAGGAGATGATCGCCCACAAGGGGCCCTACGTGCTCGACGTCCTGGTCCCTTACCAGGAGCACGTCCTCCCCATGATCCCCGCCGGCGGCACCTTCCGCGACATCATCAAGAGCTGACCGCCGGACGACCGGCGAGGGACGAACACGACGAACGGCGGCGGGCCACGGCTCGCCGCCGTTCGTCGTTTCCGGGCCTTGCGTCTTGCAAGGGGCCGGCGATCGGAGAGAATGGAGTTCCTGGAGGGCCACCCTGGGGAACCGGCGATCGCGCCCTCCGTCTTCTCTCGATGACGTCCCGATCGACGCCCTCGCCCGGAGCCTCGGACGCGAAGCCTCGATCTCCGCCCCCGCCTTCCCGCAAGGTTCCCCCACCGCGACGAGGGGACGCGCGGGGGCCTCATCGATCCTTCGATCTGAAGAAAGTTCGAGTCTTACCGATGGGAAGCTCATTTCCAGCCCTCACCGCCGAGGAGGCGGCCGAGCTGATCCCGCACGGCGCGATGGTGGGGACCAGCGGCTTCACGCCCGCCGGCTCGCCCAAGGTCGTGCCCGCCGCCCTGGCGAAGCGGGCCAAGGCCCTCCATGACAAGGGGGAGAAGTTCCAGATCCGACTGCTGACCGGCGCCTCCACCGGCGCGCTC
This sequence comes from Planctomyces sp. SH-PL62, assembly GCF_001610895.1. Lineage (NCBI taxonomy): Bacteria > Pseudomonadati > Planctomycetota > Planctomycetia > Planctomycetales > Planctomycetaceae > Planctomyces > Planctomyces sp. SH-PL62. Next base: position 674,679 of record NZ_CP011273.1, read on the forward strand.
TGCGACGACGCCCTCGCCGAGGCCGACGCGATCAGCTGGCGGGCACCGTACATGACGTCGGGGCCGCTCCGGAAGCTGGCGAACTCCGGCCGGGTCGACTTCATCGACATGCACCTATCGCACGTCGCCCAGGTCACCGCCGGCGGCTTCCTCGGCAAGATGGACGTCGTCATCGTCGAGGCCTCCGACGTCACCTCGGACGGGCGGGTCTACCTGACGACCGGCATCGGCAACGCGCCCACGTTCCTCGACCAGGCCGAGCGGGTGATCATCGAGCTGAATTCGTTCCACCCGCCTCGCGTTGCCGAGCTGGCCGACATCTACATGCTCGCCGCGCCCCCGCTCCGCGACCCGATCCCCATCCAGGACCCGCTGGACCGGATCGGCACGACCTACGCCCAGGTCGACCCGAAGAAGATCGTCGGCGTGGTCCCCAGCAATCTTCCCGACGGCGGCCGGCCCTTCTCCGCGCCCGACGCGACCAGCCACGCCATCGGCGAGCACGTCTGCCGGTTCCTCCTCGACGAGATCGCCGCCGGCCGCATCCCCCGCAAGTTCCTGCCGCTCCAGAGCGGCGTGGGGAACGTCTGCAACGCGGTCATGGCCTCGTTCGCCGCCAATCCCGACTTCCCCAAGTTCAAGATCTACACGGAGGTCCTCCAGGACACCGTGATCGACATGATCGTCCGCGGCAACGTCCTGGGGGCGAGCACCTGCTCCCTGACCCTGTCCGACGAGAAGCTCCGCTTCTTCTACGACCACTTCGACGACTTCGCCGACCGGATCGTGCTCCGTCCCCAGGAGATCTCCAACAGCCCGGAGGTCTCGCGGCGGCTGGGGGTCATCGCCACCAACACGGCGATCGAGGTGGACGTCTACGGCCACGTCAACTCGTCCCACTTCTTCGGGACCCAGATGATGAACGGCCTGGGAGGCAGCGGCGACTTCGAGCGGAACGCCTACCTGTCTTTGTTCATGTGCCCGTCGGTCGCCAAGGGGGGGCGGGTCTCGACCATCGTGCCGATGTGCACCCACGTCGACCACAACGAGCACTCGGTCCAGGTCATCGTCACCGAGCAAGGCCTGGCCGACCTCCGCGGCCTCGCGCCCACCGCGCGGGCCCGGGCCATCATCGACAACTGCGCGCACCCCGCCTATCGCGACTATCTCCACCACTACATCGAATCCGCGCCGATGGGCCATCTTCGCCACGACATGAGGCGCTGCTTCGAGCTCTGTAACAACTTCCTGGAGACGGGATCGATGCTGCCCGACCTGGACCTCAAGCAGTTCGAGGCCTGAGTCGGAGCGCCCCCGGCGAGAGGGGGGGCGAGGCGAGAAGGGGGAGGCTTGTGGGTCGACCGAGCAAGCTCAGTCGACCCACATCGGCTCGTCGACGAGCAGCCCGTACTTCTTCATCTTCTTGTAGAGCGTCGTGCGGTTGATGTCCAGCATCCGCGCGGTCTCCTGGCGGTTCCAGTTGAGCGCCTGGAGGGCCTGGATGATGATCTGCTTCTCGGGCTCCTCCAGCGCCTCCTTCAGGGGCCGGATTCCCATCGGCAGGTGGGGCCGGCCGTTGTTCGTGCGCGCCCCCCGGCCGCCCCGGTGCGGGTTCAGGATCGGCCCCAGGTGGGTCGCGGTGATCCGGGGACCGTGGCAGAGCACCACGGCTCGCTGAACGACCCCTTGCAACTCGCGGACGTTCCCCGGCCAGTCGTGGCGCTGGAGGACCTCCAGGGCGTCCCGCGTGAAGCCGGCCACGTTGCGGTCGAACTGCTCGGCGAACTTCGACCGGAAATGCTCGGCCAGGAGCTCGACGTCGTGGCCGCGATGCCGGAGCGGCGGCATCGCCAGGCGGAGCGAGCTGATGCGCTGGTGCAACTCCTGGCGGAACCTCCCCTGCTCTACCAGGGAACCCAGGTCCTCGCTGGTGGAGAGGATGATCCGGGCCATGGCCCGCCGGTAGCCCCCCGACCGCCCGGAGGCCGCCTCCATATCCTGAAGCTGGATCTCGCGAAGGAGCTGGAGCTGGAGCTGCGAGTCCAGCGCCCCCACCTCCTCGATGAAGAGGGTCCCCCCCGCGGCGCGGGCCAGCTTGTTCGTCCATTCCAGGCCGAGGTTCTTCTGGGGTGAGGCCGGGCCGTCCTGAGCGTCACCCGCCGAGCTTTCGATCAGCTCGGCCGCGTGCAGGGCGACGAACGGACGGTCCCCATGACCCGCGCCCAGGTGGAGCCGCAAGGCCAGCTCCGACTTCCCGGTCCCCGGCTCTCCCTCGATCAGGACGGTCGCCGAGGAGGCGGCCAGCGATCCCGCCAGCCCCAGGATCTGACGCAGGCAAGGGTCGGCCCCAACGAAGTCGCGATCGGCGGCCTGGTCGATCGGGGCGGTCCCGACGTGCTCCGCGAGGGCTTCGGCCGCAGGTCCGTCACTTCCCTGATACGCGGAGTAGGAGGAGTCCGACGCGACCGAGGCGTTCGAGGCCCCCGGCCCGCCGCCGAACCCTGGGCGAGAGCCCGAGGCCGGGTCGAGCGGGCCCCCCGACGCGAAGGAGGCCGACGACGGCCGGCGGTCGGCGTTCTGCTCGAGCGCCTGCAAGACCGCGGCGCGAAGCTCGGCGGCCGGGGCGGGGTATCTCAGAACCGCCGCCGCCCCCTGCTTCGTCGCCTCCTTCGCCCGCTCCGCATGGAGGCGGGGGAACATCAGGACGACCGGGGTGCGGGCGTGCTTCCGCCGCACGTAACTCAAAAGTTCGAGGCAGTCCGAATCGCCCGGGTCGACGCTCGCGAGCACGAGGTCCGCGGGGTCCCGCTCCAGAAGCCGGAGCGCCGTGCGATCGTTGGGCGCCTCGTCGATGACGTGGCCCAGCGACTTCAGCATCGAAGTCAGCAACGCCAGGCCGCTGGCGTCGGGGCAGACGATGAGGATTCGATTCTTGTGCATTCGGTTGCCTTCTCTCGGTGTTCCCGCCTGAGCCGCAGCCCTGGACGGCGAGCCTCAGGTGGACGGGCGACGAGCCTGGGCCGATCCGCCCCGGACGGATCGGCAAGTCGGAAATCATGGGGCGTTCGTCATTTGCAACGCCGCATCGACTGCTCGACTCGCATGTCTCTCTGAATGAACGTCTAAGTCACGGATGCATCACAGTCAAAGAGAAGATCCCCGCCGAGGCCGTCCTTTCGCACGATTCAGGCACGAGGATGCGCGCCCTGGTAGACGTCCAGGAGCCGCTCCTGGGTCACGTGAGTGTAGATCTGGGTCGTGGTCAGGTTTCGATGGCCGAGCAACTCCTGCACGCTCCGAAGGTCGGCCCCTCGGTCGAGCAGGTGGGTCGCGAAGCTGTGGCGGAGCGTGTGCGGGCTGGCCTCGCTGCGGACCCCCGCGCGGGCGAGGTGGTCCTCCAGCAGCCTCCCCACGCTGCGAGACGTCAGCCGGTCGCCGTAGCGATTGAGGAACAGCGCCCGCTCGTCGGCGTGGCGAGGGGTCCGGGACGCCAGGTGGGCCCGGATCCAGTAGACGGCCATCGCCCCGATCGGGCAGAGTCGCTCGCGTTTGCCCTTGCCTCGCACCCGCACCAGCTCTTCCTCCAGGTCCAGGTCCTCCAGGTCGAGCCCCACCACTTCGCTGACCCGCAACCCCCCGCCGTACAACGTCTCGAACATGGCCCGGTCGCGGCGACCCAGCGCCTCGCCGACGGGGATCGAATCGAGCAGACGGACCACCTCGTCGACCCGCAGGAGTTTCGGCAGCCGTTTGGGCTGCTTCGGATTGCGAAGCGCCGCCGCCGGGTCCGCGGCGAGCTCGCCGCCGCGACGGAGGAAGCGAAAGAACGAACGAAGGCTCGCCAGCCGCCGCGCCACCGTCGAGGCCGCATACCCCTGGCCGGTCAACCAGGCCGAATATCGGCGCAAACGTCGCGCGTCGACCGCCGCCGGATCGTCGGCCGGTCCCCTCGTCTCTTCCAGGAAGCGCAGGAAGAGCCCCAGGTCGTCCTCGTACGATCTCAGAGTATGCACAGAGGACTGCCGCTCAACTCGCAGATGGTCCAAGAACGCCTGGATTCGAGCTTTCACGTCGCTGGCCCTCGTCGATCGATCCCACCCTCCGGCCGACCCGCCTCGGCCGATCTCGCCACTTCCCTCATTCGGCTACTTCCCCGGTCCGACCCTCCCCATTTCCCGAGATCCCCCGCCCCACCACGGTCTCCTCCCCTCTCGATGCGAGGGGCCTCTCAACTGCAAATCCCGTCCCAATCGCCTGTGGTCCCTCATGTATGGATGGTTTGTTGCGCAAAAAGCGGGCTGAAAAGGGAGTAGCCCCTTCTCACACCGGGGTCGACCTGCTAGTATTCAAGTGCGACGTGGAGCAGCGGCTAGCTCGCCAGGCTCATAACCTGGAGGTCGTAGGTTCGATTCCTACCGTCGCAATTCATCCTGCCTTTGCCCCCCCCCTTTGGCCGTCATCACTCTCCCGAGTGATAGCGGCCGATTCCGACGGCAGCCCTTTCCCTAAGTGGTGTCGCCTGGGTTTCACCGTTATGCGGACCTGAGCTTGGACGCGGCCTCGGCATTCGCTGATGCGTGCGGCGGTCAGGGACGCGTGAGGGGATTTTCGCATTTCGAAGGCCGCCGGGCCACCCCCAGGGGTGGCCATTTCGACGGTGGCTGGGCCTCTCTCTCGATGATCCACGGCGCGTCCTCGAAGAAGGTCGGAGGCGGCTCGATCGGCCATTGGTTCGATCCCGGTCGCTGGCCATCGGATTACGGCCGACTCGACGATTCGGGAGGGTAGCCCCTTCCCCTTCCGTCGGCGACCTGATAGTATCTCAGTGCGCCGTGGAGCAGCGGCTAGCTCGCCAGGCTCATAACCTGGAGGTCGTAGGTTCGATTCCTACCGGCGCAATTCGCTCCCACCCCATCTCCCTTCCCCCCCCTTGCGATCGTGATCCTCGGTCGAGCGATTACATCGAATCGGCACTCTGAATCGTCGCTTCTACGGCAGCCGTCGATGGTTGCGGAAAGCCTGGGATCGTGCTAGATTCAAGGTGTTGACAGCGGCCGGACGAGGTCCGCAGAGGCCGCGACGGAAACCGGGGATGGGACGGCATGGCACCTTCGCAATCGCACGACGTCGAGACCCTCACCCACCGACTCGTCCTGCCCCGCGACGCCAACCACCACGGGACGCTGTACGCCGGTTCGCTCCTCTCGCTCGCGCTCGAGGCCGGCTATTCGACGGCTTACCACGCCGCCGGGCTCGACGCCAACCTCGTCCTCAAGCGCGTCCTCGACCTCCGCTGCTACGTTCCCGTACCGATCGGTCGCGTCATCCAGATCCGAGGTCGTCAGATCCATCGCGGCACCGCACAAATCGTCGTGGCGCTCTGGGGATCGCCATTGAACGGCAAGAATTCGCCCTGGATGGACGGCGTCATGCAATTCGTCCACGTCGACCCCCAGGGTCGACCCGAACCGCTTCTCGGCGAGCCTCCCGACGCTCCCGAGGAACTCGAACATCCCTGGTTACGTCTCCGTGATCGGACCCGGCGACTCCTTCAGATTCGGCAATGATCATCTCCTGGGTTGCCCTGACTTGCATTCCAGCAAGCATTCAATGTTCGTCTCAGTATTCCTACGCTCGATTTTGACGACAGGGACACCCCCTCACTCCGATTTTTCGACATGGGGCGGCGTACGGGCCTAAAAATGTTGCCCGGCGCGGGCGAAACCGGCCGTCCGGATCGACGAAGTCTCCTGGATCGAGCGACAGTCCTCGAAGAAATCACCGAAATCACGTATCCGGTTCGCCGTCGTCACGCAGTACTGTTCTGGTCATCCTGAAGACGAACGGGGGGCGGACGGTCATGACGCGGCTCACGGGGACTCGGCGCGACGAACTTGCGTGCTCGATCGAGCGGTTGTTCGACGCAGGTTCGGTCGTCGGGCTGACGGAGTCGCAGCTCCTGGAGCGGTTCGCCAGCCGTCGCGACGAGGGGGCCTTCGCGGCGATCGTGGAGCGTCACGGGCCGATGGTCCTGGGCGTCTGCCGACGATCGCTCCGCGATCCCCACGACGCCGAGGACGCATTCCAGGCCGTCTTCCTGATCCTGGCGCGCAAGGCGGGGGGGCTGCGGTGCAAGGAGCAGGTCGGGAACTGGCTCTACGGCGTGGCCTGCCGCGTCGCGGCCCGCGCCCGCGTCGAATCCATCCGTCGTCGGGCGAAGGTCGCGACGACCGACGACGGCGCGCGGCTTGAGGTCGACGTCCGCAAGCCCTCGGCCGACGACCCCGCGCACGCCCTGGCCTGCGAGGAGGAGTGGGTCCGGCTCCACGAGGAAATCCGGAGGCTGCCGGGTCGCTATCGCGGGCCGGTGGTCGCCTGCTATTTCGAGGGGAGGACGCACGAGGAGGCGGCCGCGCTCCTGGCCTGCCCCGTCGGGACGGTCAAGGGCCGGCTCGCCCGCGCCCGCGACCTGCTTCGCCGCCGCCTGGGGTCCCCGGGAGCGGCGGTCCTGGAGGCCGTGCTGGCGACCGCTTTCGCGTCGGCCGAGCTTCGCGCCGGAGTGCCGGCCTCGCTCGCCACTGAGACCGTGCATCACGCCCTGGCCCTCGCCGCCGCCCCGTCCGTCGCCTGGATGACCACCCCGGCGCTTTCGCTGTCGGTCCGAACTCTCACCGAAGGAGTCCTCCAGGCCATGTTCCTCACCCAGATCAAGATGGCGTCGCTTGCCGCGATCCTGGCGTCCACGGGCTTGCTCGTCGCCGGGGCCTCGTTCGCCTCCTCCCAGGACGGGGCCGACGACGGCCGGGAATTCGCTGCAACGACAGCCACCACCGTCCCTGAGAAGGCTGGGTCGCCGATCGCCAAGGCGACCGCCACGCAAACCAAGCAGACCGTCGGCGGCGGCGGGATGGGCGGGATGGGGATGATGCCCGGGATGATGATGGGCGGCGGGGGAGCGTCGGAACCTTCGCCGGCCGAGGTCCGCCAGAAGATCGCCGGGCTCTCGGCCTCGATCTCCAATCTCGATGAGAATCCCCAGAACGAGGCCCTTCGCGAGGCGCTGGCCTCCCCTTTCACCCTGCGGACGGACGAGGATCATTCCACGCTCGGCGGCCTGCTCGATCAGATCAAGGGATCGGTGAAGACGGCTGACGGCAAGAAGATCCCGATCTACGTCGATCCGGTGGGCCTGGAAGAGGCCGGGGCGTCCCTCGATTCGCCGGTGTCGATCGATCTGGAGGACGTCCCGCTGAAATTCTCGCTCCGGCTGATGCTCAAGCAGATCGGCCTGGCCTACTGCGTCCGCGACGGGGTGTTGATCATCAGCTCCCTCGAAGGCGTCCAACAGGAGTTGCTGGAAGCCCAGAGAGAGCTGATGGGCCTCCACCCCGACAAGGTCATCATGGGGCCGGACGGGCCGAGCTTCGGGTTCGGCGGCATGGGCGGCATGGGAGGCGGCAGAGGGGGAATGGGTCAAGGGATGCGCTGAGGTCAATCCTCGAAGCGTCCTGAGCGCGCGGCGGCTTCCGAGGTGCGGAGGCCGCCGCTTTCGCGCGCCGCCTTGGTCCGACGGCGAGGCGGCTTGATCCGGAGCGTCTGGCGGACGTCCCGGAGGGCGAGCTTGGCGGACCGGTATCGGGGATCGATCTGGAGGGCGGCCTCGAAGCAGCCGGCGGCCTCGTCGTGGCGGCCAAGGGCGCGGAGGACCAGGCCGAGGTTGAGGAACGCCTCGTCGCGGCAGCCGTTCTCGCACCGGGTGGCGGCGCGGTGGGCGGCTTCGGCCTCGTCGAGGCTGCCCGACTGGGCGAGCAGGCCGCCGAGGTAGATGTGGGCGCCCGCCTCATCCGGCGCGGCGTCGACCGCCCGGCGATACCACGACGCCGCCTCCTGGTGGTCGCCCCGGGCCTTGTGCAGGTGGCCCATCTCGGCCAGGGGGATCCAGAGCCTGGCGGTCGGGCAGAGCGCGATCGCGCGCCGGATCGCCGATTCGGCCTCCTCGTAGCGAGCCAGCTCGATGAGCGCCGAACCCAGCAGCTTCCAGGCGGGGCCGCAGTCGGGATGTCGGGCGACGAGTTCCCTCGCCCTCGCGACGGACAGGGCCGGAAGCCCGGCCCGGTGCGCGGTGCGGAGGCGTTCCCAGCGGGACTGGACCCACGTCTTCGTCTTCATGGCGAGCTGCTCCTGGTACGGACTCGGGCTCCGCTCCACGCGACCCATGCGCGAGCTGTACCAGGAACGATCAGCGAACGAGGCCCGGAGATTCCAGGAATCCGGAAAAGTCGCCGGAATCCTCGATCTCGCGGGCCGTCTTCAGTTCGGCGGCGAGGGTCAGGCGCAGCCGGTCCAGCGCCGGGCGTGGGTGACGATCTGCTCGGCGCCATCGGCGCGGCCGACGACCAGGAGGTCGCAGAGGCCGAGGAACAGGCCGGTCTCGAAGACTCCGACGACCGACTTGAGGCCGGCTTCGAGCGACTCGGGGTCGGCGAGCGTCGAGAACCGACAGTCGATGATGAGGTTGCCGCCGTCGGTGACGAACAACATCCCCTCGGCGGTGCGCCGCAGCGACGTCTCCGCGCCGAGCTTCTGGAGCCGGCGCTCGACGTGCCGATGGCCCAGGCGGCTGACCTCGACCGGCACGGGGGATTCGGCGCCCAGGCGTTCGACGATCTTTTCCGGGGAGACGATCGTCACCCGGCGTTTGGCCGCGCAGGCGACGATCTTCTCGCGGAGCAAGGCCCCGCCCCGCCCCTTGATCATCCGGTACTGGGGGTCGATCTCGTCGGCGCCGTCGATGTTGAGGTCCACCGACGGGACGTCGTCGACGCCGCGCAGGGGGATGTTCAGCTCGCGCGCCTGCTCGGCCGTGGTGACGCTGGTCGGCACGCCGATGAATTCCAGGCCTTCCTGGGCCACCCGCTCGCCCAGCCGCTTGACCAGCAGGCTGGCGGTCGAACCCGACCCCAGCCCGACGATCATCCCCGACTGGACCAGATCCGCCGCGCTCCGCGCCGCGTGAACCTTCGCGACGTCCGCTTCGAGTGCCAAGACCATGCGCCTTCAAGGGGGGACAGCCCGGCCGGACGCAGCCGGCCGAGGTCGACGCCGCCCGTGCGGGGGGGCGTCGACGTTCCAGTTTGCTCGCTCGCCGCCGCTTCGCCGAACGAACCATTAGAACCGCTGGCGGCGGCTTTGACCAGCCATCCACGGCCTCGCTCCGAGCTTCGACCGCCTTTACTCGGGCTTGCCGGGGAGGAACGGGAACGGCGAGGAGGGCTCGAATTCCGACGTCGCGTCGCCGGAGAAAGTCCGTCCCCCGGCCAGGGCCAGCTTCTTCACCGGGGCGCCCGGCTCGAAGTCCATCGCGTCGAGGGTCGCCCAGAAGATCGTGGGGCTGGTCGCCGAGTCGAAGTAAAGCGTCCGGTCCTTGAGGTCGTAGGCCGTCCGCCAGACCGTGCTGGCGATGTTCGGCCGACCGGGCGTCGTGATCCCGAGCGGCACCGAGGTGTTCCGGATCACGCCGAACAACGACGCCAGGGCCTGCCGCGCGTCGTCGGTCTTGGGGACGGCGTCGATGTAGAACGAGGCCCGGACGAAGCGGTCCGCGGCCCGGCTCGTCCCCGGGAGCATCGTCTCGCCGCCGATCTCCTTCCAGTACTCGTCGAGCGCGAGCTGCTGGTCGAAGGTGGGCGAATTCGTCATGACCCGGAACTCGCGGCCGTGATGGATCACCAGCTTCCCCTTCACGTATTCGAAGACGGCCGAATCGCCCGAGGGGTCGACGATCGCCAGGTGGCCCTGCGCCGGATCGTTGTTCGGGAGGATCGGCGCGACGATCGAGAAGGGCTCGGCGCGAAGGGCCTCGACGGCCTCGGCGACGGTCGCGAAGTTGTCCAGGACGTACTGGGCCCAGGCCGCGATGGAGATCACCGGCCGGTCGCCGTCGGATCGCCCATAATCCGACTCGACGAGGTACAGCGTGTTCGCCACGAGCCCTTTCTCGTTCATCCCGTCGACGGAAGCCACCTCGTAGAACGAGCAGACCACGCTGCCGTACTTGCTGGCCCACTTCAGCGACCGCGGCCCGGCCGCCCCGTCGCGCTCCATCCCCCGGGGGAGGATGTAGAGGTTCGTCCCGGGGTCTTCCATCCAGTCCATCGACCGGGCGACGAGGACCCGTCCCTCGGGCCCGAGATACACGCATCGCGTGCAGGCCTCCAGGGGGCTCGGCCCCAAGGCGCAGCAGGCGAGTGCGACGAACATCCCGAAGAGGCGTTTCGCGTTCATGGCGGCTCCTGGTCTCCCGATGATCCCGACGACCGACCCTGGCGGATCGGCCGAGACGAATCAACTCTAGAAGGCCGGGGAGGATCGCGAGAACTCGGCGAGCGGGCGACGGAGTCCTGAGAAGGGCTCGCCCGGCGCGGCCCCGGCGGGGTATCCTCGACCAACCCCGGCCTGGAGCGAGGGCGATCGGCCCCGGATGCTCGCTCCGGCCCCGAACCGAGGACGAGGTCCATCCCCGTGGAGCCCGCTCGAAAGGACGACGCCGAAACGACGGCCATCCCCCTCCCCTTCGAGGATGGCTCGCGAGCGTTCCGGATCAGCGACCTGGCCGTCGACGGCCCCGCGTACGAACCGGAACGGACGAACTGCTTCCGCGTCTTCTGGGTCGAATCGGGCTCCGGGGCCTTCTGGACCGACGCCGCGCGGCATCCGTTCCACGCGGATCAACTCCTGTTCCTGGTGCCTTACCAGTCGAGCCGGTTCGTCCTCCGCGAGCCGCTGCGGGCCGCGGCGATCGCCTTCCACGCCAATTTCCTGTGCGTCGAGACGTTCCACGCCGAGACCGGATGCAGCGGCGTCCTGTTCAACGATCCGTACGGCCGGCCGATCGTCGGGCTGGAAGGAGAAGCCAGGGCGGACGTGGTCTCCCTGATCGACCGGATGCGTCGCGAGCAGGGCGAAGGCCGGCTGGCGCATCGCGAGGCGCTGCTGGCGTCGATGAAGCTGCTGCTGATCGCCGCCGCGCGTGTGAAGTCGCCCGGGGACGAGCCCGGCGGCCCGCGGACCGTCGATTTCCGGCATCCGGCGCTCGGGCCGCTCCGCGACCTGATCGAAGCGAACTATCGGGCCTCGCACGCGCCTTCGGACTACGCGGCGTGGCTCGACATGAGCCCGAAGACGCTCGGCCGGATCGTCCGCAAGCACCTGGGCAAGACCCTCACCGACCTGATCCGCGAACGCATCCTGACCCACGCCAAATGGCAGTTGCTCCATACGTTAAGGCCCGTGAAGGCGATCGCGGCCGAGCTGGGGTTCGAGGACGAACTCTACTTCAGCCGGCTCTTTCGCAAGGCCACCGGGGTCTCGCCCACGTTTTTCCGGGATTTCGAGACCGAAATCCGGGGCGGGAGCAATCTGTCCATGCCTTCGTCCCAGGCGTCCCTGTTCATCCCCCCCGAGACGGCCGAAAATCGAGAAGTCCCGTCGACGGACGGCGAGTATGCCGAGACGGTTTGAACATTGGAACGCCTGAGGGATTTCGCCATGACGACTCGACGACTCTTCGAAGCGGCCGCGCGGATGGATCGCGCGGGCGTCGCCGTGACCCGGGCGGGGCTCATCCTCGTCCTCCTCTGGATCGGCGGGCTCAAGGCTTTCCCATACGAGGCCGACGGAATCATCCCGTTCGTCGCCAATAGCCCGTTTATGAGCTTCTTGTTGAACGATCCGGGCGACTACAAGGCGCACCGAAACCCGGAGGGCGCGCTCGTCCCCGAGAATCGGGCCTGGCACGAACAGAACGGCACGTACCGATTCGCCTACGGCCTTGGGAGTGTGATCGTCCTTTACGGACTGTTGATCGCCCTGCATCCCTGGCTCCCGGGGGTCGCCACGGTCGGCAGCTTCCTCGTCGTCGTCATGTCGATCGTGACGTTATCGTTCCTGATCACGACGCCGGAATGCTGGGTGCCCGACCTCGGGGACGCGCATCATGGCTTCCCCTACCTCAGCGGGGCGGGGAGGCTGGTCGTGAAGGATGCCATCATGCTGGGCGCCGCGATCGTGACGATGGCCGATTCCGCGAAGGCGTATCTGAGGCGCAGCAGGGAGCCCTCCCCCGCCTGATCGGGCGGGGGCGAGAGTCGCGCCGCCGCAGGAACTAGGGCCAGGACGGCGAATGCACCTCCTGCGTCCTCGTTACCGGGCGTTGTGGCTGGAGATCAGGTTGGCGTAGCTCGGCAGGTGTTTGGCGAACAGCGCACCAAGCCCTTCCACGTCGTTCCGCCAGTCGCGGTGCAGCTCGCAGGCGACGGCGAACCAGGTCATGAGCTGCACGCCGGCGGCCTGCATCCGCGCCCAGGAGGCCTCGCGCGTGGTCGGGTTGAACGTCCCCGACGCGTCGGCGACGACGAAGACCTCGAACCCCTCCTCGATCGCCGAGAGCGCCGGGAAGGCCACGCAGACCTCGGTCACGACCCCGGCGATGATGAGTTGCTTCTTGCCCGTCGCCTTGACCGCCTTGACGAAATCCTCATTGTCCCAGGCGTTGATCTGGCCCGGCCTGGCGATGCAAGGCGCGTCCGGGAACAGTTCCTTGATCTCCGGCATGAGCGGGCCGTTGGGGCCGTTCTCGAAGCTGGTCGTCAGGATCGTCGGAAGGTTGAAATACCTGGCCGAATTCGCCAACGCCAGGACGATGTTCTTGAACTCGTCCGGCGCGAAATCGCGGACGAGGTTGCAGAGGCCCGACTGGTGATCGACCAGCAAGACCGCGGCGTCGTTCTTGTCCAGTCGGCGGTATTTGGGGGCGGCAGCCATGTCGAAATCCTGTTGATGGAGACGGGGACGAGGACGCTTCAGAGCCGCTCGTGCATCGTAGGGCCGAATTGCGCGATTTCGAGGGTTGCGCCGAGAACCTGCCGGATTTCCTCGGCGCAGGACGTCCTCCCGAGCCCGGGGCTGACGTCCCCCCCACAGCCTCGATCCTCGGATGGTCGCAGCCTCACCGACGCCCTGGAGGGCCGGCCCGGTTTCTTGAGAAACCTGGACTTGCCGCGACCGGAAATCTCTGTAGGTTGACCACCGCAGGCCTCCATGCAGAACTGCAATGGTCCTCTTTAGAGGGATTGGAAATGAACGCCAGCGTACGTGGTTTGATCACGTCCAAACACCGGGCCTGGGTCGTCGTACTCGGCTTCGGCGTCCTCTCCGCCTCGGCGCAGGCAAGCCCCGTGCGGTTCTCGACCTCGGGCTCTTTCGTGTTGCCGGCCGGCACCGTCGAACTCGCCGGGAAGACCGATGTCACGATCGGCGACGGCCCCCTCTCGCTCGGGACCCTCCCGATCGGTGAAAACCCCGGAGGCCTGGGCGCGGCACCGTTTCAGGTGAAGTTCACGTTCGACGGCCTCCCTGAGATTCAGGTGAGCGGGACCATCGCCTGGCTCGGATACAACGCGAATATGCCCGTGCACGATACGGTCGTGACCACGTCGGCGACCTCGAATCAGATCGGCCTCTACCCCGAGGTGTTCCAGCGCCTCATCGCCCATCCTGACTGGATGCACACGACCTCCTATCAGGGCTATCTGACGGACATGGAAGTCACCTTCGCGGTCAACCCGTTCGACCCCGACGCCCCGCGCACGGTGCCGGAACCGTCGACGGCGCTGCTCGCCGTCGCGGCGTTCGCCGGCCTGGCCTGGAAGGCTCGCCGACGATCTCTTCGGGGCTGACGTCCGCCGACGACGGTAGACGGCACGCCGTGGCCTCCGGCCAGATCTCGCGGGTTTCGTATCGAAATCCGTGAGATCCCAGGCCGTCGCGGCACCAGTCGAGGACGCTCCGCGCTCCCCCAGGCTCAACGCCGACCGAGAAAAGGTCGACCCGAACGGGGCGACATGACGCTCAAGCGTCGTCTCACCACGAGACCCGTACGAAACGCCTCGCGATGGCGATATTCCCCCCTGCATCGTCGTTTCGTCCCAGTCGGCATGGACTTCCGTCACGCCGGTGAGGGATGTCCGACCACGGACTACGCGACAGCGGGCCGAATCCCCCGGACCGCCTGGCAGTTGCTGGCCAAAGCAGTGCGATTCGCCCATAAACTCGAGCCTGGCTCGAATCAATTCCTTTGGAAACTTTGCCGACCCAGAGCCGTCGATCGTGACGAAGGCCGGATCGCGGTCTTTGCGGAAGTGAGAGAACGGGGGGGAGCGGCGTTCCAGGGGTTGGCGACGGTCAAAACCGGTTGATTACCGATTTCGGCTGCGCCGCCTATGAGCCCTAACCCAGGGCTGCGGTGAAGGATGGAAAATCGGGGCGACGGGATTCGAACCCATGACCTCCTGCTCCCAAGGCAGGCGCGCTACCAGGCTGCGCTACGCCCCGTGGCATCTGACATGACGCATCCTATGCGGAGTGGGCCGCGACGGTCAAGGGAAGCCTTGAGCGTCGCGGGGACCGACCCGAAAGCCCCGCCCTAGGGGACGGCCTGCGCGAGCGAGCCGCAAGGCGCGTGGTCTTGCGTGGGGCCCGACTCGGACAGCAGCGGCCACCGGATGCTCGCGTGGGCGCAGGGGCGGGAGGACCAGGAGACCCGCCCCTGATGTTCGGCGACCACTCGGGCGAGCAAGGGGAGGGCCAACGAACGCGCCGTGGCGGCCAGGGCCTCGTCGGGCGACGAGGGCCTGCGGGGGGTGGCGTCGAACATCTCCGAAGGCGACTCGCGCCATTCCACATGGAAACCCTGGGGGCTCGTCGACCAGCTCAGGGAGGCCTCCCCTCCCGGGGCGAGGGCCGCGGCTCGCCACGCGATGAAGGCGTCGAGGGCCGAGGCGAGCCGCATGGCGTCGAATTCCCCCGGTTCTTCTCGTTCGGGGGGCGTGATCGTCAGCGTGAGGTCCGCGCGGTCGAAGGCCGAGATCCAGCCCGGCCCGAACTCGTCGACGATCGCGCCGAAAGGGTGCCTGACCCTGGTCAGCGACATCGTGCGATAGATCGACTGGAGGAGGTCGAACAGCCGTTCCACCTCGGTATAGGTTCGGCTCAGTTCCTCCCAGCGTTCCGGGAGCGGCCCCGCCGCCGACCGCCTCGTGAGGTAGAACCCCATCTTCATGCTGTTGAGCATGTTTCGGCAGCGATGGTTGAACCCGCTGAGCGCCTGTCGGAGTGGTTCAAGTTGGCCGTCGTCGATGAATCGAAGCAGTGAATCGCTTAATCCGTCGTCCGCCGATCCATCATGCGGTTGTAGCGACATCGAGTTTGGCACCTGAACGTCGTGGATCGGCCGTCCGAGAACGGCCGTTCGAGGCCCCTGGCATCCGATCGATCAGCCCCGACCGATTCGCAGGCCGGGCCGGTTCGCTTCATGGTATGGCGAATTATGGCGGCCTTACGACCATTCTCGCAAGAGAGCGCTCTCTCGTGAGGTCATGGTCGACCTGCGGCGGGATGGACTGATCGGTGTCCCCCAGAAGGGCAAATCATGCGCCCGAAGCGAGCCAGAATCCAGACGGTCGGCGCGGCGGCCCAGAATAGAACAAGGGGCGCGACCCGTGGCGACGGGGCGCGCCCCTGATGGGCGGCTACTGGGATTCTCGAATTCCCGCGACCTCGGCGAAACGGGAAGGGTCGTTCCCGCCTCGCGCCGCGGTCAGCTCCCGCGAATGAGGGCGCAGACGCGGTCGAATTCTTCCTGGTTGTTGTAGTCGATGATGAACTGCCCCTTCTCGGCGGTGCGCGAGCGGATCAGCACGGAGGTGCCGAACCGCTGGAGGAGGTGCTGCTCCAGCTCGACGAGGTGGGGCGCCTTGACCAGCGTGTGGGCCGGATCCTTGCGGATCCGGGTCTTCGCCGGGGTCGGGACGCCGGTGGCGACGAGCGCCTCGGTCTGGCGGACCGAGAGCCGTTCGGCGATCACGCGGCGGCAGGCGACGATCTGGGCCTCGGCGTCGGGGAGGCCCAGCAGCGCCCGGGCGTGGCCCTGGGTGATCTCGCTGTCGCGGACGGCGTTGAGGATCTCCTCCGGGAGGTCCAGCAGCCGGATCAGGTTGGAGACGGTCGACCGATCCAGGCCGAGGCGGCCGGCGAGCTCCTCCTGCGTCCCGCCGTAGCGCGAGAGGTACTCGCGGAAGGCGGTCGCCTTGTCGACGGCGTTGAGATCCTCGCGCTGGAGGTTCTCGACCATCGCCAGCTCGAAGACCCGCTGATCGTCCAGGTCCATCACCCGCACGGGGATGTCGTGGAGATGGGCCTCGATGCTGGCGCGGAGCCGACGCTCGCCGGCGATGAGCTGGTATCGGTCGCCGATCGCCCGCACCAGGATCGGCTGGAGCACCCCGTGCTGGCGGATCGAGTCGGCGAGCGTCGCCAGCTCGGCCGGCGCGAAGTGCCGGCGGGGCTGATACGGATTCGGATCGATCTGATCCACGGCGACGTGGAGCAGCTCGGCTTCCTCCAGCGACCCGGGCTCGAATCCCCCTTCTTCGCGGCCCAAGAGAGCCTCGAGCCCACGTCCCAGGCGTCGTTTATTCACGGTCGATGACCTCCATGACAAGTTCCGTGTAGGCTCTGGCGCCCCTGGCCCTCGGCGCATAGTCGAGGACGCTCCGTCCATGGCTGGGCGCTTCACTGATGCTCACGTCGCGAGGGATGAGCGAATCGAAGACCGTCTCGTCGAAGTATTGACGGACCTCGTTCACCACCTCGTTCGCCAGGTCGAGCGCCGGGTCGTACATGGTCAGCACGATCCCGCCGATCTCCAGGCGGTGGTTGTCCTTGGCCTTGGTCTGGCGGGCCAGCTCGATGATCTGGGACAGCCCTTCCATCGCGAAGTATTCGCACTGGATCGGGATGTAGATCTCGGCGGAGGCTCCCAGCGACGCCCGCGTCAACTGCCCCAGCGACGGCGGGCAGTCGATCAGGACGTAAGTGAAATGGCTCAGTTCCCCGTTCAACTGCTGACGAAGGGTCGACGCCCGCTGGCGGTTCGAGGCCGAGAGCGCATCCGCGTCGGCCAGGCTTTGAGAGCCTGGCAGGACGAACAGGTTTGCCTGGGTCGTCTCGACGACTGTCTCGGCCAGCGGCTTTCCCGCCAGCAGCGGATGCCGCTGCGCCGGCTCCACGCCCAGCCCGCTGGTGGCGTTGCACTGGGGGTCGACGTCGATCACAAGCGCCGTGCGGCCGGACTTCGCCAGCCCGGCGGCGATGTTGATCGCGGTCGTCGTCTTCCCCACCCCCCCCTTCTGATTGGCCACGCTGATGATCTTGGCCATCCCGAATCCATCCTTCCCCGGAAGCCCCCGCCAATCCTCCTGTGCGGATTCATCGGCTGTCGCGGTCGGAAACTCGATTCGACTCGTCTTCCCCCTCCCCTTCTTCGGCGACCGCCGGAAATGGGGTAATCCAGGCGGACTCGACGGCCGACTCAACTCGACCCGATCGACAAAAGGTCCCGAGACGGATGAAGCGGGCCATCTTGCCGACCCCGCCCCGTCAGCGCCTCATCAACCGCGTGGCGTCGGCTTCCAGGCGGTCGCTATAGGAGACGGGATAGACGACGTCGGAGTCGAGCGACTTCAGCGCTTCGGGGAGCGCGGCGATCTGGTCCCGGCATCGGGCGCGGATCTCGGCCAGCGAGGGCGGTGGTCCCACGGGCTCGCCGCCCTGGAGGACCGGGATGAGGAGGGGCTCGGCGGCGTCGGGCGCGGGCTCGTCGACTCTAGCCACCAGATCGCCGGTGAAGGTTCCGGAGGGGTCGCGTCGGCGATAGACCTGCTTCGTCATCGGGTACGTCGTCTTGCCGGGGGCGAGCTTGAACCGCCCCACTCCTTCCACCTCGACCAGCTTGTAGACCATCGAGATCGCGGGGGCGTCGCGCGAGGTGACTAGCTCGGTCCCCACGCCGTAGCCGTCGAAGGGGGCCCCGTCGGCGGACAGGGATTCGAGGGTCCGTTCGTCCAGGTCCCCCGAGCCGATGATCGCCACGTCCCGCCTCCCCTGCTCGTCGAGGATCGCGCGGGCCTTGCGGGCCAGGCCGGCCAGGTCGCCGCTGTCGATGCGGACGGCCGACGACGGCGGGGCGATCCTCGCCGCCAGGCGGACCCCCTCCAGGGTGTCGTAGGTGTCGACCAGCAGCGTCGTCGAGGCGGGGAAGACCCGCGCGTACGCCTCGAACGCCTCGGCCTCGGTCGCGAACGACTGGACCCAGGAGTGGGCCATCGTCCCCACGCAGGGGATGCCCAGCCGTCGGGCGGCCTCGACGTGGCTGGTGGAGTCGAACCCCGCCAGATAGGCCGAACGCGCCGCCAGCAGCCCGGCCTGGGGGCCGTGCGCCCGCCGGGCGCCGAACTCGAACAGCGGCTTCCCTCGCGCCGCCAGGACCATGCGGGCGGCCTTCGAGGCGACCAGCGTGGGGTAGCCGAGCGAGGCCAGCAGGAACGTCTCGACCCACTGCGCCTGCGGGAGCGGGGCCGTCACCCGCAGCAGGGTCTCCCCCGGGAAGACGACGGTCCCTTCGGGGGCGGCGAACACGTCCCCCTCGAACCGGAAGCGTCGGAGCGTCTCGAAGAACGTCGCGGGGAGCCCCTGGAACGCCGGCCACCGCCGGAGCGCCTCGACCTGCTCGCTAGAAAAGGCCAGCCGCGTCAGGTCGCCGATCGCCTGCTCCAGCCCGGCGAAGACGAGGAACGATCGGTCGGGGGGCATGCGACGGACGAAGACCTCGAAGGTCGCCGACTTCCCCCCCATCCCCTCGGCGAGATACCCGGCCAGCATCGTCAACTCATAGAGGTCGGTGACGGTTCCCAGGGCGTCGGGGTCGGGCCAGAGCGAGACGAAGGGCTCGGACGTCATCAGGGGCCTCCGGGGCGTCGCGGGCGCAGCAGCCAGAGCGGGGCGTCGGCCTCGCCGGGGAGGGCGCGAGCGGCGGCCCCGGGGTCGACGTCCAGCAAGGTCGGGAGGTTCAGCGTCGTCGGGTACTCCCCGACCTTCTCCCAGCGTTCCAGCAACCTCGCGCCGAGATCCGACACCTCCCCAGATTGACGGAGCTGCGCCAGGTCCACAAGGGCCCACGCCCCCCCACCTCCGCGCAACAGCCCCTCGGCGTCGGCCTCCACCCGAGCCCCCCCCCGCCCCGCCAGGTAGAACGTCACCGGCGGACGCGCCAGGACGCGCAACCCCGGCGCGGCTTCGGGAAGGTCGGCCAGGGCGAGGGCTGTCGCGCGGCGGAGCGAGTCGCTGGGGGCCAGCAGGCCGGGTCGCCCTTCCACCGGCCCGACCGACGTCGCCGTGACCAGCGCCTGGACCATCGCCGCGGCGCAGCAGCCGACGAGCATCGGCGCGCGTCGCCATCGCAACGTCGCCCTGGGATCAAGGCCCGGCACCGACCACTCCCCGACGAGCCCCGCCGCCGCGATCCAGCCGAGGGCCTGGATCGGCAGCCACAATCGCGCGTAAGGATGATAGAACGGCGTCAAGATTGACAGCCCGACCCACGCGACGCCCAGCAGTCGGAGTCGCGGCGACGCCTCGCGCCCGGGGAAGGCCAGCCCCGCCAGGCCGACCCACCAGAGGGTCGTCGGGGCCGCGATCGCCGAGACGCTCAGGACGCCGATCCCGCCGAGGCCCCACCGCGAAGGTCTCGCCACGCCCCGCGCGACCGCCCAGCCGATCAGCCCCAAAGGCCATCCAGCGGCGTTCCACGCGAAACCTCCCGAGAGCGCCCCCAGCTGCTCCATCTGAAGCGCCCAGTGCGGCAGCCACGTCGCCGCCGAGCCCAGGTAGCCGCGATGATGGGCCATCAGCCCGGCGTAGCCCCCGTGGGCCTCGACGAACCGGAACCAGGGGGCGTAGACGAGCGCCGCCACGACCGCCGCCAGCAATCCCCAGCCCCAGATGCGAGCCTGCTCGGCGCGGGTTCGGCGCGAGGCGTCGCAGATCGGGATCGCGGCTGCGGCCAGCATCACGGCGACGCCCGCGGTCCACCCGCTGTACTTCACCAGTTGCGCGAGCCCCGTCGCCCCGCCGAGGACGATCGCGGAGGCCGCTCCGGGACGTTCCAGGAACCGCTGGCCGACGACGAGCCCGACGAGCCAGGCCAGCGTGAAGGTGGCGTCCGTCAGCGCCATCCGCGAGAAGGCGACGTGGAAGCCCGAAACCGCCGCGAGCGCCGCGGCCGTCGCGCCGGCTCCGGGGCCGAACGTGCGACGCGCCAGCCAGGCCGCGACCGGCACGGCGAGCGTCCCCGCCGCGATGGAAACCAGGATCGCCGCGACGTCGCTCGGCCCGAGGAGGAGATAGGAGAGCCCGACCAGCCCCGGAAACCCCGCGGGGGCGTATGGGATGACCAGCGGGTCCATCCCCCCCGCCCCGAGCGGCCAGAGGCCGGCGATCGCGTACATCCCCTCGTCGAAGTGGACCAGTCCGAGTCGGCCCAGCCCCCAGATCCGCACCAGCAGCCCCAGCGCCGTCATGGCGGCGACGAAGGCGGCTTCGCGGCGGATCGACGGGACGCTCGGGCGATTCTCGGCTGGCTTCATGGAGGACGATTCTATCGCGGCCCGCCCCGCCCCAGCAGCCGGTCGCGGCGATTTCCGCTCACACGCCGAACGGCCGTCGCCGCAGTGCGATCGCCCCCACCGCCGCGCCGCCGAGCCCGAGCAAGGCCAGGCCGGTCGGCTCGGGGACGACGAAGACCTGAAGTTGCCCCCGGATCTCGCCCCCCGGGAAAGTGGAGGTGTGGAGGTTGATATACGTGTCGCCGGCCTGGATCGCGGCGAGAGCCTCGGCGAACGTCGAGGCGCCCGGCCGCAGGATGAAGTCGGACTCGGTCAGGATGCCGGCAAACGTGCCGGACGTGGCGCTCGGCACCGCCGAGAACGGGAAGATGATCGGGCCCGCGACTCCTGCGCCGCCGATGTGGATGTGCGCCGCCACGAGCGGCTCCGACAGGCCGTCGAACGTGACCGAGTAAGCGAGCGAATCCGAAGCCGACTCGTAGACCAGCGTCGCGAACCCGAGCCCGGCCGAGGCGTTCGGCGGCGTCTCCTCACTCCCGGAGAGGGTCGCCGTCGCGATGAAATCGGCGCGTGCCGCCGAGGAGAGCAGCCCCAGGGCGACGAGCGAGGCGAGGATGGGCTTCATGGCGAGTCACTCCTGGGGGCCCTGGGATCGACATGTTCCTTCGCGACCTCTGACAATCTACCCCCCCGCCCCGCCGGTCGCGAGGAGAATCCCCGGGAAGACGATCGAGTCGTCTCGGGGACGTGGGAGAGGCCCGAACCCGCTCGCTGGTGTAGAATAGGCTTTTGGAGGCCGGCGTCGGTCGCTCTGCGACCCGAGTTGATCTGATCGAATGGACGAGCCGGCGACCCAGCCCGGAGGCGGCGACCATGACCGAGACCAGTTCCGACGCATTCCTGGAGGGCCAGGGGATTCCCGTCCCGCTGGCGGAGATCGACGCGACCCTGGAGAAGCTCTGGGGGCCGGCCGCCGAACGCGCGGGGGGTCCCGAGCTGGAGCACCCCACGGTGACGCGGGTGGTCCTGGCGAACCTCGTGGTCGAACGGCTCTCGCCGGACGCCGAGGAGCTTCGCCCCGTGGTCGAGACGGTGGTCGGCCGCTTCCCCTGCCGCGCGATCGTCATCCGCGAGTCCGACGACCCCGGACGACAGGTCTCCGCCGAAGTTTCCGCCGTCTGCAAGATCTCCGAGCCCGGCGCGGCCCACGTCTGCGCCGAGCGGATCGTCCTGCACGCCGGGCCGGCCGCGATCGACCTGATCCCCGGCGCCGTGCGACCGCTCCTCGAAGTCGACCTGCCGATGATCCTCTGGTGGACCACCGACCCGGTCCCCCGCGAGAAGCTCTACCGCGACCTCGCGGCCGAGAGCAGCCGGATCATGCTCGACCTCCCCGACCCCGGCGCCTCGGCCGCGGCGCTGCGGCTGGGGCTCGACCCGGCCATCGGCTCGTGTCGACGCGACGCCGTCTGGTACGGCCTCACCCACTGGCGCGAACTCATCGCCCAGATCTTCGATTGCCCCATCCACCGCCAGACCCTCGGGCGGATCGAATCGGTCCGGATCGACGCCCTCTCCCCCGCCCCGTCGACGCCCCCCCGACTGGCGCTCTGGCTCGCCGCCTGGCTGGCCGCCCAGCTCGGCTGGGAGCGCAGGGGGACGCCTCGGCTCGTCGCGGACGGCGAAGGCTCTACCTTCCGCGCCGAGTTCGGCGGCCCGGCCGGCCCGATCGCGCTGGAGATCGGCTCCAGGCCCCTGCCGGACGGGCTCCCCGCGACCCCCCGCCTGGTCGGCGTCGCCCTCACCGCCCGGGGCGACGACGGCCCGGAGTCGTTCCGCCTCCAGCGGACGTCGCCCGAGTCGCCCGACGTGCGGATCCACGTCGACGCCCCCGACTACTGCCGCATCCCCAACATCGTCCACGCCGATGCGCTCGACCCCGCGCATCGGATCGCCGCGGCGCTCGAGCTGTCACGCTTCGACGCCCCCTTCGAGAAGGCGACCCCGTTCCTGCTCTGGATGATGGAGCACGCCGAGGCCGTCCTTCCCTGATCATCCCCCCCGCCCCGCCACCCCAACCGAGGACCGCCTTGATGACCACGCGCCCCCCGGAGTTCGAGCTCCTCCTCCTGAACATGGTGGGCGACGTGGCCGTCGCGCAGGTGACCACCAACGAGCTTCGGTTCCCGAACCAGGCGCAGGCGCTCTCGTATGAGCTGGGCCTGATCGTCGCCCAGGACTGGGCGTCCAAGATGGTGATCGACCTGAGCCGCGTGCAGTACATCGGCAGCACGACCTACGCCGTGCTGGTGGGGACCGTCAAGAAGGCCGTCGAGCTGGGCCACGCCGTCAAGTTCTGCGGCCTGACGCCGGACGTCCGAATCGGGGCCCAGATCATCGGCCTCGACCGGATCGCCGACATCCGCGCCACCGAATCCGAGGCCCTCGAGGCCTTCGCTTCCTGACCGGCCGACGCGTCGCTCCCCCGGAGGACCAGCTTCGGGGGGGCGAGCGGGAGCCTCGGCCTCAGCGGGCCGGCACGTGGGTGCAGGGAGTCTTGCGGTCGATCCGCTTGAGGAGGCCGGTGAGGACGCGGCCGGGGCCGATCTCGTAGAACGCGTCGAAGCCGTCGGCGATCATCCGACGCATCGACTCGTCCCAGCGGACCCCTTGCAGGACCTGGGTGACCAGGATCTTGCGGATCGCCTCCGGGTCGTCGTGGGGGGCGGCGTCGACGTTCGAGTAGACGGGGATCCTCGGCGCGCGGACCTCGACGCGATCGAGCACCTCGGCGAGCTGTTCGTCGGCCGGCTTCATCAGCGGCGTATGGAACGCGCCGGCGACGGCGAGGCGGACGACTTTCATCGCCCCCAGTTCCTGCGCGATCGGCTCGACGTGGCCGAGGGCCGCGTCGTCGCCCGAGACGACGATGTTGCCGGGGCCGAGCATGTTGGCCTTCCAGAGGCGGCCGTGGGGCGCGACCCGGGCGCACAGCTCGTCGACCTGGGCCTCGTCGAGCCCCAGCACGCTGATCATCCCGCTAGGGGAGGCGAGCGAAGCCGCCTGCATCGCCTGGCCTCGGCGTCGGACGACTTCCAGGCCGGCCTCGAACTCGAGCGCGCCCGCGAAGGTCAGGGCGGTGTATTCGCCCAGGCTCAGGCCGGCGGCGCCCTGGCACGCGGCGACGACGTCCGGGCTGGAGGCCCTCAGGCTCTCCAGCGCGGCGAGGCTGGCGACGAAGATCGCCGGCTGGCTCACGTCCGTCGCCTCCAGGGCCTCCGCGGGGCCCTCCAGGCAGAGCTTGCGGAGGTCGAAGCCGAGCACGGCGGCGGCGCGGTCGAACAGGCCCTTGACGGCGGGCAGCTCCTGGTCCAGCTCGCGGCACATGCCGACGGCCTGCGCGCCCTGGCCCGGGAAGAGGAAGGCGATCTTGGACATGGGAATTCCTTGCGGCGAGGCTCGGCTCGGCGGGTTGCGATCAGGGCTTGGGCTCGTCGACGGGGGCGTGGGCGACCGCCCCGAGCTGCTCGATGATCTTGGCGTTGATCCGGTCGGCGGCCATGAGGTTGGCGACGCGGAGGGCGTTCTTGATCGCCCGGGCCTTCGACGAGCCGTGGCAGATGATGCAGGCCCCGCGAATGCCCAGCAGCGGCCCCCCGCCGAACTCCTCGTACTCGAACCGGGTCTTGAGGTTCATCAGGCTCTTGGCGATCCGATGGCCGACCTCGGCGGGGAACTCGGGGAGCATCCGCGCGAGTTCCTCGCGGAGCGTCGAGAAGAGGAACTCGACGGCCCCCTCCCCTCCCTTGAGGAGCACGTTGCCCACGAAGCCGTCGCAGATGACGACGCGGACGTGGCCCTCGTAGAGGTCCCGGCCCTCGACGTTGCCGACGAACCGGCTGGACCAGGGGGATTCCTCGAACAGCTTCCGCGTGGCGCGGGTGAGGTCGTTCCCCTTCTCTTCCTCGGCGCCGACGTTGAGGATCCCGATCCGGGGCGCGGTGACCCCCAGGATCTCCTCGGCGTAGATCGAGCCCATCAGCCCGTACTGATAGAGGTCCTCGGGCTTGGGGGACATGTTGGCGCCGACGTCGATGATGACGATCGGCCCCTGATGCGACGGGAAGATCGCGGCGATGCCCGGCCGGCGGACGCCGGGGAGGAACATCTTGGCGTGGGCCCCGGCGAACAGGGCCGAGGCCACCATCGCGCCGGTGTTCCCCGCCGAGACGATCGCCTGGACCTCGCCGCCGGCCATCATGGCCCAGCTCCGGGAGATCGAGTTGTCCCGCTTCTTGCGCAGGGCCTCGACCGGCTTCTCGTCCATCCCGATGGCCTCGGCCGCATGGACGATCGGCAGCCGGTCGCGGGGGGCGTCCGGGGCCTTGTCCAGCTCGGCCTCGATCCGTTCGCGGTCGCCGACCAGCACCGTGGTCAGGTCTTCGCAATCAAGGACCGCTTCCACCGCGCCCGCGACGATCGGTCCGGGGGCGAAGTCGCCTCCCATCGCGTCCAGGGCTATCCGCATCGTCGATCTCCCGGTGATCTCAGCACCTTGAACCGCCTCGTGGTTTTCCGCCGACCTCGGCTCGATGGCCGAGAAACGACGACGGGATGCATGATCGGCGAGCGACGCCCAATCCGCATCCCGGAAAAAAACGCGTCCCGAGGCCCTCGGCGGACGCGAACCGACGCGGGGAGCGTCGGATTCATCAGCGTTCGCGAATAAAGCGGTTTCATCCTAGAAGACGCCCCGGCGGCTGTCAAGCGGACGTCAGCGTCGCCGGCCGGGGGCCCGGCGGGTCGTCCGGGATGCGGGGCCGAGTTCCACGCGAAACAATCCGTCGGGGCTGAGCCGACGCCGGGCGGCGTCGCGGACCCGAGCCGGGGTCACGGCGGCGATCCGGGCAGGCCAGGTCCGGGGCTCGTCCAGCGGCAGCCCCAGCCGCTCCAGGTCCACCAGCCGCTCGGCCCGCTGCTCGACCGTCTGAAGCTCGAACAGCGAGGCTCCGGTCAGATAGCGCTGGACTCGGATCACCTCGTCGTCGGAAAAGTCGCCGTCGTGCATCGCCCGGATCTGTTCGGAGACGGCCGCGACGACCCGGTCGGCCTCCTCGGGCCGGGTCCCGGCGTAGATGCGGAAGACCCCCGGCAGGACGTCGGCCGAGTCGGTCGCCCCCCCCCCGATGCTGTAGACCAGCCCCATCTCGTCGCGGACGATCCGCCCCAACCGGTCGGAGAAGCCGGGGCCGCTCCCCAGGATGTGGTCCAGGATCAGCAGCGCGTCGAAGTCGGCGTCATGGCGGGAGATGCCGCGATGGCCCATCACGATGTGGACCTGCTCGCCCGGGCAGGAGATCCGGCGCGATCGGGGGGGGCCGACCTCTCCCAACGCCGGCCAGGTGGGGGGAGCCGCCCCGCCCTGCTCCCAGTCGCCGAAGTGGGCCTCGACCAGCCGCTTCAGCCGGGCCGCGTCGAACTCGCCGACGACGACGAGGAACGCGTTCTCGGGGGAGAAATGGCGGCGATGGTGCGCGACGACGTCGTCGCGGGTCAGCCGACGGAGCTCGCGCAGGCCCCCTCGGTAGTCGCGGCCAAGGGGATGGTCGCCGTAGATCAGCCGTCGGAATTCCTGGTCGGCCCGGAACGCGGGGTCTTCCAGGTCGCTCTTGAGTTCGGCGATGAGCCGCTGCTTGGTCCAGGCGAGCGACTCGGCCGGGAAGGCGGGCCGTCGCGCCACGTCCGCCAGGATCTCCAGGCCCAGGGCCAGGTCCTCGGATCGGGCCCGCAGGGCGCTCCAGGCGGAGCTGAACTCCAGCGAGCCGCCGACGTCCTCGATGGCGGCGGCGACCTCCTGGGCGGTCCGGCCCTCGCAGCCTTCCTCCAGCATCCGGCTGGTGAGGGCCGCCGCGCCGGGGGCCGCCTCGCGGACCCAGCCCCCCTCGACGTAGAAGTCGACGGCCGCCACGCCGACGTCCGCCCGCCGCTCGTGGATGACCCGCAGGCCGTTGGCCAGGACGAACCGCCGGGGGCGGTAGTCCACCAGCTTGGGCCGCGCGCGGCCGACCGTCGCGGGCAGGTCGGAGGCGAAGATCAGCGGCGCGGGCTCGGTGCGGGCCACCGTCCCGCGGCGGATCTCGGGCGTCCTCGGGGCGGGGACCTCGTCCGTGCCGGAGCGAAGCAGCCAGCCGGCGGTGAGGTTGTCCTCCAGCAGATACTTCCCGGCGACCCGCCGGACGGCCGCCGCGTCGACGGCCAGCGCGGCGGCGTGGTCGGCCTGCCAGTCTCGCCAGTCGCCCCAGAGGGCGGCCTCACCCACGCCGCAGGCCAGGGCCAGGATGTCTTCCTGGTCCCACCGCCAGCCGGCCTCGAAGCGGTTGCGGACGCGGGCCATCTCCTCCTCGGAAGGCCCCCGGACGGTCAGGTCGTCGAGGATGTCGAGGACCGCGTCTTCCACCTCGTCCGGGTCGATCCGCTCGTCGGTCGCCTCGATCTGGACCAGGAACTGCCCCCCCTGCCGTCCCGGCGCGTGCTGCGCCTCGACCCAGCCGGCGAGGTGATCGTCCTCGACCAGCGACCGCCAGAGCCGGGATCGCCGGCCGGCGGAGAGGACGTCGGCCAGGACGTCGAGCGCCGGGGCGTCGGGATGCTGCGACGGGACGGTGTGCCAGCCGAGGACGCCCCGAGGCAGCGCGTCGGCTTCGGCGAGCACGAAGTCGCGGCGACCGGCCTGGGGCGACTCATCGCCTTCGGGACGGCCCCGAGGCGTCGAGCCGGGGGGGATCGCCCCGAACCGTTCCTCGGCCCTATCCAGCGCCCGCTCCGGGTCCAGGTCGCCGGCGAACACGATCACCGCGCCGTCGGGCCGGTAATGGCGGCGGTAGAAGGCCTCCAGGTCCTCGACGGTGATCGACGCCACGTCGCGGGGCCAGCCCAGCACCGGGTTTCGGTACGGGTGCCGCAGGTAGGAGAGCGCCTGGTGGTTCTGCTCCAGCCGGGACAGGGCCGACTCCGCGTCGCGAGCCCGCTCCTCGCCGATGACCTGGCGCTCGGCCTCGACCTCGCGGGGGTCGAATCGCGCCGAGGTCATGCGGTCGGCCTCGATCTCCAGCGCCAGCTCCCAGCGGTCGGCGGGGAGCGAGAACCAGTAGTGGGTGCGGTCCTCGCCGGTGTCGGCGTTGGCCTGGCCCCCCGCGACGAACGCCATCTGGTCGATGCTCCCCTTGGGGAAGCGCTCGGTCCCCTTGAAGAGCATGTGCTCGAGGAAGTGGGCGATCCCCGACTTCCCTGGGGGTTCGTCGAACGAGCCGACCGGATAGAACAGGTCGCAGACGACGATCCGGACCCCCTTCCGAGGCAGGACCAGGATCTTCAGGCCGTTGCCCAGGACCCGTTCGAAAACGGGCTGGGAACCCACCTTGGCGATGGTGGAATGCGACTTGAGCCGTCGAGCCATTTCGGAGCGACCCTTTCATCCCTCGGTCGGAGGAGTGCGGGGGGGACGTCGAGGAGCCCGGGCTCCGTCAGGACGTCGCGGCGGGGCTCGGCCCCATGACGAGGCCCCGTCCTGGACCGAGGGCGCAGCTCCAGTCTATCATCTCCGGCGGTTCCCCGCTCCCCCGACTCGAGGCGGCCCGACGCGAGCGGGAGCCGAGCGGGCGGCCATTCGAGGCCTCGACCGTCCGCCGGCGGGTTTCCACGCAGCCACTTTCCCGTCATGATGGATGCGGGGCGACGCGCGGTCCGCGGCGACCCCCGTCGGCCTCGCCGACGCTGGTTGGACGACGAGGGCCTCACGGGCGGGCCCGGCTCGGAGACTCCCCTCATGCTCCGCGACGCACGCCGCGGCATCACCCTCATCGAGCTGCTGGTCGTGGTCGCCATCGTCGGCTTGCTCACGGCGATCCTCGTGCCGGCCGCGATGCGGGCCCGGGAGTCGGCCCGGCGGGCGCAGTGCGCCTCGCACCTTCACAACCTGGGCATCGCCCTGCACCAGCACCAGGGGGCGCGGGGGACGTTCCCTTCGGGGGCCGGCCCGCGCTCACTCCACTGGAAGCTCCTACCGTTCCTGGGATACGAGGCCCTGGCGCGGTCGACCATCGACGACCGGACGGCGTCGATCCCGATCCCGGGGTCCTACCTCTGCCCCTCCGACACCGCCCGGACCGCCGCGCTCTCCCGCTTCGCGACCAACTACGCGGGGAACGCCGGGCTGCTCGGCCGCGAGCCCGTCTCGGACTGGGACGGGGCCTTCCTCGACACGGAGCTGTCCCCCCACGACGTCCCCGACGGCCTCAGCGCGACCGCCGGCGTCGCCGAGTGGATCGTCGGTCCCGGCGACGTCGCGCGGCCGTCCCGGCTCGGGTCGATCCACACCCTCGACATCCAGTTCCCCGATACGCCCGCCGGCCCCGACGCCTTCCTTCAGGCCTGCGCCACATTGAACGACCTGCGGACGGGCCCGGCGGCCGTGCCCTTCAAGGGCTCGTACTGGTTCCGGGGCCGGCTCGGCCATTCCCTGTACACCCACGCCTTGACCCTGGATCGGCCCTCCTGCCGCGCAGCGCCCGACCTCAATGCCATCACCGCCGGCAGCCTCCACGGCAACGGCGGCCACGTCCTGTTCCTCGACGGCGGCGTCCGGTTCCTCAGGGACGCCATCCACCCCGCCGTCTGGAAGGCCCTCGGCACCCGCGCCGGGGGAGAGTCGATCCTGGGCGACACATACTGATCTCGATCGAGACCGTCGCCGATTCCCTCGTCTCCCAGGCCCCGCGGTGTGATACGGTCGCACCCCAAATCACCAGCCCCCCGAGCGAGGCACGCGAGCATGGAACCGACGGCACCCTCGACGACGCCCATGTCCGACGGGCGAGGCGGGTCCTCGCCTCGCGGCTGCACGATCGCCAAGCTGTTCGTCCTGGGCGGATTCCTGGTCCTGCTCTCGTCGAGCTACTACCTTCGCACCGAGGTGCTGGCTCTGAACCGCATCCGATTCTCGGCGGACGAGGCGCGGGCCGACTTCGAGTTGAAGCGACTCCGCGAGGCCGGCCCGGAGCGTCAGGAACGCTACCAGGTGGAGCTGAAGAACTACCAGTTGCAGGTGGAGCACTACGAGAAGATGTCCCAGCTCTACCGCGAGGACCTCGTGAAGTACCTGGAGCTGACCAAGGACCAGGCCCCGATGCAGACGGCGCCCCAGCTTCCCATCCGGCCGCAGCCCCCGGAGCCCCCCGAGGTCCGGGAGAAGCTCGCCCAGATCAACATGGAGTTTCGAACCCGCAAGTACCAGTACTTCGTGGCGACCGGCATCCTGAACTGGGCGGCGTGGGCCGCCGCCCTCGCCCTGACCGGCGGCCTGCTCTTCCTGCTGCTGTTCGAGCGCGACGGGCCCCGGCTCATCTACCTGGCGGTCCTCGTGTTGAGCTTCGTCTTCCTGATCGGTCCGTCGTTCCACTCGATCCTCAGCGCCATCGTCGGATTCCTGGAAGCGCCTCGGGTCAATTGAATGGACCTGCGGCGCGTCGTTCCACGGGAAACGCTGGCTTTGGGCGTCCCCCCGCTTCCGCCCCGGCCCGACCGGGAGGGAGACGGTGGCGGTCGCTTCGTGCTCGCGAGCTTGCCTGACTTTCGTCGATTCAAGTTCCTCAGCGGGGAGTCCACGATGATGCAGACTTTGATCCTGGCGTTGACGATCTGGACGGACGTAGCTGGCGGGGCGTCCGTCATGCCCCATGAGGCGGGCTCGGCCCAGGTCGGCTCGCTGAAGGTGGTGGTCTCCGGGCCTCGGTCCCGCGTCGAGGGGGAGACGGTGCGATGCATCGGAGGGGCCACGATGGTGGTCCGGGGTCGGATCGAGACTCAGACCGAGCGCGACCTCCCCGAAAAGCTCCGCGCCGAAGCCGCTCTCGACGGCAAGGTCGCGGCCCAGGAAATCGGCGAGCTGAAGCCCGTCGAGGGACACCCGGGCGTCTTCACCTTCATCATCGAGCTGAAGGCCCCCCAGACCCCGGGCCTCTACGAGTTCCGGATCAGGCCCGAAGGGAAATCCCGGGGCGGTGAGGCCTGCAAGGGAGCCAGGAAGTATCCAGGACTCCCCGTACAGGTCGTTCCGAACAAGTAGCCGAACGACCCGGTCGGAACGTCTCCCGTTTCACGGGGAACGCAAGATCCGGGTGTCGCCCAGCTTCATGGGGAGCACCGGCGCGGCGCCGCCGGGGAGCGTCTCGCCGGTCAGGGCGTCGATCGCCCCGGCCCGACCGCGAGGGAGCTGGAGTTTGACCGCGCCGTCCTGGCTGGCGTGGAGGACGACGAACGGGCCGTTCGCGTACACGTTGCAATCCACCTCCGTGTAGAGGTGGACGCCCGCCTTCCGCGAGGCCAGCCGCAGCACTTCCGAGGTGAGTCCCGGCGGGCCGACGAACAGCGAGAACTCCCCATCGACGGTCCCATCCCGGAGCGCGAGGGCCGGCGAGCCGTCGGGATACCGGGCGAGGATCTCGGACTCCTTCGCGTCGGTCGCCGCGAAGGTCGGGCGGACGTGGGCTTCCACCCCGAAGCCTCTGGAGAGTCCCAGGGCCTTGCCGGCCTGCGTCGGATCGGCCCATGCCCGAGCGGCCAGGCTGGGCTCGAGGCGGAAGCCGGTCAGTTCCCGCATGGCCTCAGGCGAGGGGACCTCGCCGTCGTACCAGCCGGGGGCGTAGCACCAGACCACCCCCTTGCCCCGCGTGGCCCATCGAAGCTCGGCGCGTTGCTCGGCGGTCAGGCTCCAGGCGTCGAGGATCACGTATAGCCGGGCGTCCACCTTGCCGGCGATCACGTCGTCGATCAGGTACTGACCGTACGGCGCGCCGGCTCGCCCGAGGGCTCTCCGAGCCTCGTACACGGCGGGACGGCTCACGACCTGGCCGCCGGCCGCGATCCGGGTCAGGCTCGCCTCGTCGATCACGGCGGCGACCTCCGGGCGATAGGCGACGGGGTTGTCCAGCAGGGGGCCGTCGATGGCTTCCAGACGCTTCATCTCGTCCCAGAGGCGGCGGTCGTTGAACCAGCCGGTCGCGCCCAGGTCCATCCACCAGGTCGCGAGGTTCCGCACGGCCTGCTGGCCGACGTTGCGGAGGAGGATCTTGTTGGTCTCCTCCAGCGTGTCGACGCCGGACTCCGCGCCGGGGAACGTGCTGCCGCGCGCCAGGTAGGTCCGGGTGTCGTCCTCGACGAGCCACATCTTGCCCGCCAGCGCCACGCTCTCGGCGGCGGTCATCGCGGGCGCCCCCTCGCCCAGCCCCCGGTCGAAGTACGAGATCGGCGAGCAGAGGACGTCGACGTCCGGCGAGTCCAGGACCCGGCGCAGGGCGTAGTGGCCGGAGATCGCCGGGCCGAGCCGCACCGCACCGAACTCGAACAGGTAGCCGTAGAAGAAGACGGAGAGCTTCCGCCCTTGCGACCCCTCGCGGACGGACTTCGCCAGCGACAGGACGCAATCGGCCATCGCCTCCTGCTGGAACGTCGACCAGTCGAGGATCGGCCTCTCGACCCTGGGGTCGCGGAAGATCCCGTTGGGCGCCGCACGCCGGTCCTTCGGCGAGGGGACGGCCGCGGCGTCCAGGCTCGCGCCGGGATCGTTCCAAGCCTTGCGGAGCGCGTCGTCGGTCTGGTAGCGGGCGCGGAGCCAGAGGCGCCAGGCGGCGAGGTCGGCCGGGGCGTAGCCGTTGAGGGCGTCGCCCCAGGTCTCCTCGTAGAACCACTCGCCGGTGTTCTGGCCGGTCGGGTGGTAGCCGGCGACGTGGTCGCCGAACTTCGCCTCGACGTGCTCCACCAGTTCCCGGAGCCGGGCGGAGGCGTCCTCGCGGAACCGGGCCGAGGCGGGGACGGCGTTCCGGGTCGCCCCGTCGTCCCAGCGCATGGCCTCGCCCGGATGTCGCGCGCTCCACCAGGCGGGCGGATAGAGGCCCACGCGAGGCAGCAGGAGCGCCCGGGGATTCACGCGCAGCACCTGCTCGCAGGCCGAGTCGACGGCCGACCAATCGGCGGGCTTGCCGGGCTCGGGCCAGGGGAGGTCCATCGGGAAACCGACGAAGTCCACGCCCACGCCGGCCGCGAGTTGGATCTCGGTCTCGTACGGTCCCGGAGGCCCGCCGAGGTAGACGAACGACGAGCCCGGCCGGTAGAACGCGACGTTCAGGTCGCGAGCCACGCTCGACCGGACCCAGAACGTCGCCTCGTAGCGTCTCCCCTTGATGAGCTTCAACCGCGAATGGTGAAAGACGTGGAAGTCGGGCCATTCGCCTCCGGCCGCCGGGGCCTTCAGAGCGATCCGCAACGACGCCGATCCCCCCTTCCCCGCACCCGCCTGGACGGCCGCCGCGCCCACCGTGTTCTGGGCGCCCGTCGGCCAGAAGGTCCAGGCGCGGGAGAACGATCCCGGCCCGGCTTCGAAGTCCTGGAGCGGGATCACCTCGCGGCCGTCCTCCATTTCGACGACCCGCAGGTCGTCGACGTCGACCTCGCCGGGCTTCGCGCCGCAGCGGAAGTGCATCGTCCCGTCGTCGGCCGATTCGGTCGCGACGAACTCGAACCGGACCTCCTTCGCCTCCGGCCCGATCGCGATCGGCGCCGAGCCCGGAATCCCGAAGAACATCCGCGCCCGGACCGGTCGACCGTCCACGATCAGTTGCGGCGCCCCGTTCCGGACCTCGACCCGGACCGAGAGCGCGAACGCCGACGTCGGGATCAAGACCGCGACGGCCATCGCCGCAAGCCTCATTCGTGAGTGGCGAAATCGCTGCATCGTGGAAACCTCCTGGGAGGAGGGCCGTGGCGGCCGGAGGAAGGCGGGTGGGAGAGAGGGCGGATCGTCGGCGAGGCGGGAAGGTGGGTAGGGACGGCGAGGGAACGGAGCCCCCGGAGGAGCCCCGCCGTCCTCGGCCTCAGCCAGTGAGCGCTTCGAGCATGCTTTCGGGGGCGGCGGCGTATTCGAGCGGCTCCATGGTGTAGCTGGCCCGGCCCTGCGAGAGGCTGCGGACGGCCGTGGAGTAGCCGAACATCTCCTTCAGGGGCGCGCGGGCGTCGATGACCATCAGCTTACCCCGGGTCGAGGTCCGCTCGATGAGGGCGCGACGGCTGGCGAGGTCGGCGGTGATGTTCCCCAGGTAGTCCTCGGGGGTGACCACCTCCAGCCGCATGATCGGCTCCAGGAGGACGGGCCCGGCCTGCTCGATGGCGTTGCGGAGGGCGTCGGACGCGGCGAACCGGAACGCCATGTCGCTGGAGTCGACGTCGTGGTAGTCGCCGTCCACCAGCGTCACCTTCAGGTCGACGAGCGGATAGCCCGTCTTGCCGCCGGACTTGGCCTCCTCCCGCAGTCCCGCCTCGATCGCCGGGATGTACTCGCCGGGGATCACGCCCCCTTCATCTTGTTGAGGAACTGCATGACCGGCGCCCCCTTGGGCTGGACCTCGGGCTCGACGTCGATCTTGATCTTCGCGAACAGGCCGGTGCCGCCGGTCTGCCGGACGCACGTCCCCTCGACCCGTTTCACGGCCTTCTTGATCGTCTCGCGATAGCTGACGCGGGGGCGGCCGACGTGGACCTTCAGCTTGAAGTCGCGCGTCATCCGGTTCTTGAGGATCTCCAGGTGGAGTTCGCCCATGCCCGAGATCAGGGTCTGGCCGGTCTCCTCGTTGACCTTGAAGGTGAACGTCGGGTCCTCGCGGGCCAGGGCGTTGAGCGTGTCGGAGAGCTTCCCCTTGTCGGCCGAGCTGACCGGCTCGATCGACATGCTGATGACCGTCTCGGGGAACTCGATCCGCTCCAGCAGGATCGGGTGCGCCGCGTCGCAGAGGGTGTCGCCGGTGGCGCACCGCTTGAGGCCCACCACGCCGACGATGTCGCCGGCCATCGCCTCGGCGACCTGCTCGCGGTCGTCGGCCCGGATGTGGTAGAGCCGGGAGCAGTTCTCCTTCTCCTCGCGGCCCGGATTGTACGCGCGGGTGCCCGCCTTGAGGACCCCCGAGTAGACGCGGACGAACGACAGGTCGCCGTGGGCGTCGTTGGTGATCTTGAAGACCAGGCCGCAGAACGGCTCGTCCGGGCTGGGCTTCCGGGACAGCTCCGTCCCCTTCTTGGGATGGAGCCCCACGACCGGCGGGACGTCGAGCGGGCTCGGCAGGTAGAACGACACGGCGTCCAGCAGCCGCTGCACACCGACGTACTTGAAGCTCGACCCGCAGAGGACCGGCTGCGCTCCGCCCGTGAGGGTGGCGCGGCGCACCGCCTGGTGGATCATCTCCTCGGTCAGCTCGGCGCCGTCGAGATGGGCCATGTACTGCTCGGCGAACGTCTCGTCGTATTCGGAGAGGGCGTTCAGCATCGTCTCGCGCCAGGCGTCGGCGTCGAGCCGCAGGTCCTCGGGGATCTCCTGGATCGTCGACGTGGAGCCCAGGTCCTCGGTCTTGAAGAACAGGGCCTTCATGGCGATGAGATCGATCAAGCCCTGGAAGGCGCCCATGGAGCCCTCCGGCCCGGCCCCGATCGGGATCTGGAGCGGGATCGGGTGGCTGTCGAGCCGCTCGCCGATCTCGTTGTAGACCCGCTCGAACTCCGCGCCGATGCGGTCCATCTTGTTGATGAAGCAGATCCGCGGGACGTGGTACTTGGACGCCTGCCGCCAGACCGTCTCGCTCTGGGCCTCGACCCCCTCGACGCCCGAGAAGATCACCACGGCGCCGTCGAGCACGCGGAGCGACCGCTCGACCTCGGCGGTGAAGTCGACGTGCCCCGGCGTGTCGATGATGTTGATCGTCGTCGGCTCGCCCAGCCGGTCCTTCCAGTGGCAGGTGATCGCGGCGGCGACGATGGTGATCCCGCGCTCGCGCTCCTCCTCCAGGTAGTCGGTCGTGGTGTTCCCCTTGTCGACGTCCCCCATCCGGTGGATCTCGCCGGTGTAGTAGAGGATCCGCTCGGTGGTCGTCGTCTTGCCGGCGTCGATGTGGGCGATGATCCCGATGTTGCGAATCCGGCGTAGGATGGTCGTGACGTCGTCGCTGGCCATGATCGTCTCGTTCCGCGCTCAAGGTGGGGACGCGGTCCGGTCGACCGCGGCGTGGCGTTCCAGCTTAACGGCTTCCGGCGCCGGAATCAGCGCGAAAGGCCCGCCGGCCCTCCCGCCGGCCTCGTCTGGTAGGCCCGCAGGTACTCGGCGTGGTCGTCGTCGCGGGGGCGTCGGGCGTCCGGATCGGCGAACGGGAACTCGGGCATCCCGCGCCAGGGGAGCGGCCCGACCGAATCGCTCCCGGCCGTGAACGGGTCCGCGTCCTTGCAGTAGCCGACCGATCGCAGGACGAAGCTCCGGCTCCAGCCTTCCGGGAGCGGGGGCGGGGCGTCGGCCGCGAATTCGATCCGGGCCTCGTCGCCGGGGCCCACCACGCAGAGCCGATCGTCGTCGGCCCGGAGCAGGGCGGCCACGTCGCCGTAACGCGTGAGCCTGCCCGACATCCGCGCCAGCGGCGCGGGGTCGACGTAGTCGTAGTCGTAGACCAGGGGGAGCCGGCCGTCGGGCGAGACCTCGCGGGTGTATCCCCGGGCACCCAGGACCGCGCGGGCCACCGGGATCGAGGTCGTGCGGAGCGAGCGCTCGGCCTCGGCGTCGCGGACGGCCACGAACGCCTGGTCGTAGTAGCACTCCATGTTCGTGCGGATTCGAAGCACGCAGCGCGGCCCGTCGAGCTTCCCCGAAAGGTCGAGCGTCGTCATCCGGGGGAGCCCGGCCGGGTAGCCGGCGTGGGGCTCGATCGTCTCCCACGAGCCGTCGTCCCGGAGCCGCTCGATCGCCGGCGGCGAGAGCGCCACGCCGGCCGTCGCGGCGGCGTAGTTGGTCTGCGAGTACGGGTACTCCACCCACCCCGCCAGGACCAGCAGGAGCCGATCGTCCGTCGCGAACCCCGACAGCCGGTCGCCGAAGTCCAGGACGATCCCGTGCTCCTCGGCGTAGCCGACCCATCCCGAGAGCCTCGCGAAGCCGTCGACCGTCTTGCGGTCCCAATGCTTCAGGGTTTCGGTCTCGTCGTTCCCCTTCAGATCGGTGGCGCGGACCGGATCGACGGCCGTCCGCCAGGCGCGGAGTTCGCCGGTGGGCCGGGGCCCGGTCGGGGCGAACCGCTCGTCGAGCGCGACCGAAACCCCCGGGGGCCGGTCGACCACGTCCAGCGTCAGATGGTCGAGGTACGCGACCTCGTCCATCGGTTCCGTGATGGAGATCCGATACGCCCCCTGCTCCGGCCTGAGCTGATCGTCGGCGATGGCCACGGCCTCGTCGCGATCGGGCTGGCTGTAGACGCCGGGGGCGACGAGATACCCCATCCCGCCGCCGCCGAGGAAGTCGCCCAGGCAGACGAACCGCTCGCCGTTCCACGTGAAAAGGACCGGGCAGCTCCCGGTCTTGCGGTTCCGCTCGGCGAGCGCGAGTCGCTCGTCGGCGGCCACGTTCAACTCGGCCTGCATCACGCCGTCGGGCCAGAGGACGTGGATCACGTCGGCCGCCGGCCGGTCTCTGAGCCCGATCACGACCGGGCCGGGAGCGGAACCGAGGGACGCGGCGGGCGTCGTGTGATCGTAGGACGCGTCGATCCCCCGAGCCTGGACGGTCAGCCTCGCGCCGATGGCGTGGGGGTTGGTCCGCATCAGCTCCGGCTGCACCCGCCAGCGTCCGGCCAGGTCGAGCGCCAGCCAGCGGTTGCCGTTCCCCAGGTTCCGGGCCAGCAGCGGCGGCCCACCCGTCGGGACGACCAGCAGGTCGGGGAGCGGGTCACCCGCCAGGTCGACGAGGGCGAGCCCCTCGGCCGGGTCGGCGAGCGCCGGCGGGTCCTGAATCGCCAGTCGCGTCCCTTCACCCCGGAGCCAGTCGATCGCCGGTTCGGGCCTCGCGTCGGCGGCGGGACGGGAGCGAAGGCCGACCAGGTCGAACCGACCGTCGAGGTCGAGGTCGGCGGCGAGGGCCGACCGCCATCCCTGGGCGTTGTTCGCGAACGACTCGAACGTCGGCGACAGGTCTTCGGCCACGGCCCTCCCGGTCAGGTTCCGCCAGGCGAGGAGCGGGCCGGATGCCGAGGGCGCGACCAGGTCGGGACGGCCGTCGTCGTCGAGGTCCATGACGAGCAGCCCCGCGGTCTCGGTCTTCGCGTCGACCCCCTTGATGGGGATCGGCCGGAACCGTCCCAGCCGCTCGTTGAGCACGGCGACCGGAGGCCCGTCGTCCGAGGAGAGGATGAGGTCCAGATCGCGGTCGCCGTCGAAATCGGCGAGGGCGATCCCGGTATGGCGGCGGGTCTCGTCGCGGAGGGCGTCCTCGCCGGTCCAGGGGACGAGGGCGAGCGAGAGCCCGCCGGTCGTCGTCACGTTGTCCACGGTCGCCAAAGGAGTCCACGCGGGCTCGGGCTTGCCGGCGATCGCCGGGGGTCGGCCGTCGTTGCGGAACGCCGTGTTCGGCACGCCCGGCGGGGCTTCACGGCCGTCGTCCCGGAAGGCGTCGTCCGCGCGCTCGGCGGTGGTGTAGTTCACCACGTAGAGGTCCAGATCGCCGTCCTGGTCCAGGTCGAGCCAGCGGGCCGTGAGCGAGAGCGCGGGGGGGCCGTCGGGCTTGAGCGTCTCGGTGAGGTCCTCGAACCGCGCGCCGTCGACGTTGCGGAGGAGCCGGTCGCCCCCCACGCCCGTCAGGTACAGGTCCACGCGGCGATCGGCGTCGAAGTCGGCGGCGGCGACGCCGGTCCCGGCCCGGTCCACCGGCAGCCCGAACGCCGCGGTGGCGTCCTCGAACCCGGCCTCCCCCTTGTTCAGCAGGAGCGCGTCTCGAATCCCCTGGGGGCCGATGACGGCCGCGGTCAGGTAGAGGTCGAGCCGGCCGTCGCCGTCGGCGTCGAAGCTCGCGATCCCCGCCCCGAAGCGGGCGCGGACCCGGTCGAGCACGGCCTTGTCGCCGGTGAAGTCGGCCGGGGCCGCCCAGCGATCTCCCTCGGCGAGTTTCACGTGCAACGGCGCGAGGGCCTCGAACCGAGGGGCCGGCGCTGGCGCGGGGCCCGTCGCCTCGGCGGCGGCGACCGGTGAGGCGATCGCCCCGTAACGGCCCATCTCGCCGTACGAGTTCACGACGACGTTCCCCGGACCGGGGACCGCGCCCGGCCGGTCGGGGTCGAGCTGCTGCCAGCGCTTGAGCGTCTCGCGCTGCTTGTCCTGCTGGCCGTTCAGCCGGTAGGCGAATGCCAGCGGGTAGAGGGCCGAGACCAGGTAGGGGTCGACCGCGAGGGCCTTGTTCAGCAGCTCGATCTTGAGCGGGGCCTCGCCGGGGCCGACCGGCAGGTTGGGGTCCTGGGCGTTGGTGACGGTGTTCGCGGCCCAGAGCCAGGAGGCCGCGTCGAGCGGGTCGATCTCGGCGACCTTCCGGAAGAAGGGGTGCGCCCCCACGGCGTCGCCTTGCTGGGCCAGGATCACCCCCTGGCAGAAGAGTGCGCGGGGGTCGTCCGGCTTCCGGTCGAGCACGCCCCTGAGGAGTTCGAGCGCCTCGTCGAAGTTGGACGGGGCCTTCCCGCCCCCGGACTTCTTGGCCTGCTCGGCCTGGACGCCGCCGTCGTTGAGCAGGGCGATCGCCAGGTTCACCGCCCCGGCGGACCAGTCGGGCGCGAGCCGGCGGACCTCGCGGAACGCCTCGGCCGCCTTGCGGTACTCGTACTGCTCCATCAGCCCCAGCCCACGAAGGTGCGCGGCCATCGCGGCGTCGAGCCGATCGGCCGGGATCTCATCCTTCGGGGCCTCGGCCGCATCCCGGGGCGACGCGGCCTCGGGGACCGCCTCGGGCGAGGGAGGGCGGGCGCAACCGGCGACCAGGCCGAGGGCCGTCGAGAGGATCAGGAGCCGTTGGGTTGCGACGCCCATGAGTTGCGACCTCGTGTCGTGGATTCGGAGAGGGGCCGCCCGGGCGAGCGCCGGGCCTGCGGGGAGCCCGGACCGCGCCTGGGCGGCGGCGCCGTCGTGCGTTTCGGCTCAGGCGGTCAGTCGCGCCGGGAGGCCCGGCGCGTCCGCGAATCTCGGCAGCCCCTTGCCCGGCGGCGGCGAGGCCGGGATCTCGGTCGGCTCGTCCTCCCCCCCGCAGCCCCCCGTCGCGGCGAGGGCGAGGGCCAGCGCGAGGCCGAGAATCAGCGAGGCGGGCGCGAGCCGGGGACGGCGGCGGACGGGACCCAGAGGCATGGAGGCTTCCCCAGTGGTTCATCAATCGGGCCGGCGATGGATCGGCCGGGCGTAGAGCCCAGTATAGGCTTCGGTGCGCAGCTGCGAAAGCATGTGATGGCCCTGGCGGCGGTCGCGCTCGGCCCGCAGCGCGGCGAGGTCGATCGGCCCGACGACGATCTTCTCGCCGGGGCCGGGATCGGCCTGGGCCAGGATGCGGCCGTCGAAATCGACGACCATGCTCCCCCCGGGCCAGGAGAACGGCGGGTAGTTCGCCGCCGACGCCGCCTGGTTCGAGGCCACCACGTACGCCAGGTTCTCCACGGCCCGCGCCCGGTTGAACAGCGTCCACCAGTCCATCGGCGGGGTCGCGCCCCAGGGGTCCATGTACGCGGAGACCCGGATCAGGACCTCGGCGCCCGCGAGCGCCAGGGCGCGGATCGCCTCGGGAAACAGCCAGTCGTAGCAGATCGCCGCGCCCAGGCGGCCGATCTCGGTCTCCGCCACCGGGAAGAGCGGCTCGTCGTAGCCCGGCAGGTCGTGGGGGCTGGCGTGGAGCTCCCACGGGAGCCAGGGGTTCACCTTGCGGTAGCGGCTAAGGATCCCGTCCGGGCCGATCAGGCAAGACGTGTTGAACACCGAGCCCGGCCAGCGCGGGTCGACCTCCAGGAAGGTGCCGGTCTGGATGTAGATCCCGCGCTCGCGGGCCTTCGCGGAGTAGCGGTCGGTGTGCTCGTTCGGGATCGCCAGGGCGAGCCTGTCGGTCAACTCCTCGACCGTCGCGTAGATCGGGACGGCGTGCGCGAACTCGGGGAAGACGACGAGCCGGACGTCGAAGAACGGCGTGTAGCCGACCACCGCCCGGTCGACCATCGTCAGCATGTGGTCGACGCGGCCGGCGATCTCGTCGCGCGAGCGAGGGCAGGGAAGGTCGATCTGGCAGGCGGCGGCGTAGTATCGAGGTGTCACGTCATGGGTCCGAGGGTCGTCGGGCTCAGGGAGCCGGGGGCTGGAAGGGGTCGCGGCCCGGCTCGGGCGCGACGGGATCGAGCGGCGGCGGCTCGCGGTCGCGGAGCCGAGCGGCGTCGAGGAACGCGGCGAGGGCCACGTCGGGCTTGCGCCGGGGATCGTCCAGGCGGAGGAAGACGTCGGCCGCCTTGTTCTCGCGACGCGAGAGGAACCACTGGGCGCCCAGCACCAACCAGGCGTCGCGGTCCTCGGGCTTCTGGTGCAGATGCTCCTCCAGCCTGGCGAGGTGCCGGGCGAAGTCGGCGGGCTCGGCGTAGAGCGCCTGCACGTCCTTCGCCGTGAGGATCCAGCCCGGCTCGGCCGTCTCAGCCTCCCGGAGCAGGTCGGCCGCCTCGGAGTAGCGTTCGCGCACCAGGGCCACCTGCGCCAGCCGGAGTCTGGGGCCAGCCACATGGGGGTTCAGGCGGATCGCCTGACGGTAGCGATCCTCGGCCCGCTTGAGGTTCCCGACCCGGAACATCCGGTCGCCGTAGGTCGTGTAGCGCTCGGCGCGCTCCAGGTCGGCCTTCTTCACGCGGAACGTCGGGCGGACGGCCGCCGGGCGGGGAAATCCCGGCGGGGGGACGGGAACCGTCGGGCCGGAGGACGGCGGCAAGGCCCAGAAGACGGCTCCGCCGCCCGCGCCGCCGAACGGGACGTGGACCGTCGTCACCGGACCGTTCGGGGTCCCTCGCACGACCGGGTAGGGTCGATACCATCCCCAGCCCCACCCCCAGCCCGAGGAGGCCGCGGCCGGGATCTGGGTGGGATCCCCCCCGCCGGGGCCGGCCTGCGCCTTCCCGCCGGCGGCCTGTTCCGCCGAGGCGAAGCTCGGGGGGCTTCCCGCCGCCAGAAGGCTGCCGGTGATCAGCACGCCGACAAGCTCGATCCTCGCCATCGCGTCCGGTCCTCCCTGTCGCGTGGACGCCTCTCGAATCGGAGAAGGGGCACATCGCAATTATCGCGGTCGGGCGCCGCGAGGGGAACAGCGATCGTCCGATTCGGGGCGGGGACCTCAGCGCTTGCGGCCGGGGGCCGGCGGTCGGCCGAGTTCCAGGACCGAGGCGGGCGCGCCGACGTCGAACCGGGGGCGGGCGGCGTTGGGGTTCGGCTCGAGGATCAGGTCGGTCGCCTCGATCCGACCGCCGCGCCCCCGACCTCGAAGGCGAACGGTGGGAGCGGCCGCCCCCGTGCGGGGGCCGCTCACCTCCCGGATATGAGTGCCGCCCCAGAGGTCGATCCACTGCGCGACGACGTCGCGGGTGCGGTTCGGCAGCGGCGCCTCGCCGGCCGCGGCGTATCCCTGGACCTCGATCGCGTCGTTCCGCTGGCTCCAGAAGACCTGGCCCTGGGCGAAGCAGTCGACGTCGGCCCGGCAGAGTACGCTCGTCCGGGGAGGACGCTCGGAGAAGTCGACGTACGCCGTGTCGCTGCTGGAGACCAGCCAGGGGCGATCGGGCCCAGGGGCCTCGCCCGGCCAGGCCGACATCCGGACGGCGGCCCCGCCGACCGCCACGGTGCAGCGTTCCACGATCAGGTCGGCGAGGAACCGCGAGCGCGACACCCGCGCCGGGTGGAGTTCGATCGCGTCCCCCCTCGCGGCCAGGATGCACCTCGACAGCGCCACGAGGCCGCTCCCGACCTCGGCGTGGAGGGCGTCCCCGGTCGTGGTCAGGACGCACTCGGAGAGGACGGCGACCGGTCGGTCCGGGGCGTCGATCAGCGGCGAGGATTCGACCGGGCTCGGTCGGGGACGGGTCGTCGCCGCGCGGAACGAGACGAGGATCGGCGGACGTTCCAGCCCCGTGGGAACGCTCAGCTCGCATAGCCGCAGCGCCAGCGATCCGTCGTCGACCCGGATCAAGGAGTTGATCCTGGTCTCCTCCTCGACGCGGAACCGCAGGCCCGAGAGGCTCAGGACGCCACCCGTCGCCGCGATCAGGGCCTCTCCCTCGACCCCCGGGGCGGGCGCGAAAACGAGCGAGGCCGCCACAGGGTCGGCCGGTGGCTCCACCCGGATCTCGACTGTCGAGCCGGCGGGGAGCCGGACGGGCGTGAAGCGTCTGGTCCCGGAGCCGACCACGCGGACTCGGAGCCGTCCCCCGGCCGCTCCCGCCCGGTCGCGCAGGAAAGCCCCGAGATCGCCGTCGTACGGCGTGGAGGCGTCGGCGTCGAACGTCAGGTCGACGGCCCCTGGGGGGAGCGGCCCGCTGGGAGCGGCGATCCCGGGCGTGGCGGGAGTGGGGAAGTTCAAGAGCGTCCGATAGATCAGATACGGCCGGGACTGGGCCACGGCGTCCACGATCGCCTCCCAGCCGGGGACGTAGGGGCGGAGCGTCGTCGGCGCCAGGTCGGCCACCCACGGCGTGTCCGGCCACTCGGTCGAGATCTCCCGCGAGGTCGCGCCATCGGTGTTCCACGTGGAGCGGAACGCGGCGAGGTTCCGTGACCGGATCGTATGCTCCGGGCCCGTGCAGAAGTACCCAGCCCAGCCGGCGAACTGGTTGTTAGACCCCGCCCAGTCGAGCATTCGGCCGAGGTCCGCGTCGGGCAGGTCGCTGGAGGTCAGGCTCGCCACGCCCGTCCCATGGAACCGACCGAGCACGGAGTCGAACGCGCGGACGCGGAGTCGACGGGCCTGGGCGTCGGACCGGGGACCGCCGCCGAGGTCGATGAACGGGCCTCGGCAGCCCGCGACGGCCCCCAGCATGAACAGCCGATGCTCCGCTTGCGGGGCCGCGTCGGGAGTGCGAACCAGGGGGCCTTCCACGGCCAGGATCGAGCGGAAGGCCGCCACGTCGACCTGACCCCGGTTCAGCTCGAGGAGCGTCGCCACATCGCCCCGGATCAGGCTGTCCTCGATCCGGACCCGAGACGGCCGCGGGGGCCGGGTCGCGTCGTCGGCCCGGAGGAAGGCGAACGGGGCGCGGGCCGGGTTGAAGATGGTGACCGTGCAGTTCCTCAGCGTCAGGCGGAACCCCGAGCCGTGGAAGAGCGCCCGCTGGTTCATTCCCAGGTCGCGGACGTTGACCACCAGGTCCAGCGAGTCCAGCGTCAACTCCCGGCCGTCGAGCGAGAACACCCCCGGCAGCGCCCGCACGGCGTCGAGCTTGGGGCCCTCGATCAGGACCGTGGCGCGGTAGCCCGGACGCGAGCGGATCACTCGGGCCTCGCCCGAGACCCTCAGGTCGTCGACCGTGAACGGCCCGACGTCGGCCAGCTCCACCACTCCCCGAGGCACGTCGAGGGCCAGTCGGAGCGAGGAAACCGCGCCGGCGTCCTTGTCGTCGGCCGCGCGGCGGACCACCGTCGTCGGGCCGTCGACCTGGGTGGCGACCGGCTTGCGGGCCCAGTCCGGGAGGTAGTTCCCCAGGACCTCGACCGGATACGTCTTCGGCGGCAGGGCCGCCTGCGGGGGATCGCTCGGCTCGACCCAGCTCGACGCCTCGGCAGGGGCCGCGGCGTCCGCCGGCCGTTCGACGTCGGCCGTCGCCGAGGGGACCGGGGCCGGCGACGGGATGGGCGGAGCGGTCGCGGCGAGCCGCGGCGCCTCGTCGAGTTCCTCATGGCTTCGGCGCCGGGACGTCGCCGCCGGCTCGGGGAAGCGTGAGGAGGTGGGG
Source organism: Planctomyces sp. SH-PL62 (assembly GCF_001610895.1). NCBI lineage: Bacteria > Pseudomonadati > Planctomycetota > Planctomycetia > Planctomycetales > Planctomycetaceae > Planctomyces > Planctomyces sp. SH-PL62. The sequence goes on from NZ_CP011273.1 coordinate 719,038, forward strand.
TCCGGGAACGGCCGCAGGATCAGGTCCATGCCGATCACCACGACGATCACGATGGCGCCGATCACCACGCAGCGGAGAATCCAGGCGTCCTCGGAGACCTCCGTCGAGGTCCGGGACTTCGGGAGCGTGGTCCCGCCCGCCGGGGGGCCGGGAAGGCTCAGGAGCATCGGCGTCGCGGCCCCGGCGGGGGAGACCGAGGTCCGGGCCTCTTCCAGCAGGTCGGGTGCGAGCGACGCGAGCGAGATTTCCGGGAGCGACGAGGCGGGCCGCCGAACCGGGTCGGGCGGCGGGTAAGGCGCCGGGACCGCGACTGGAGTCGGGCTCGGGCCGGGGCTCGGGCCAGGGCGGTCGCGACCGGGCCTACGGGTCGCCGGCTCCTCGTCGATCGGGACCAGCGCTACGCTCGATTCGTCGCCCCCCAGCGCGCCCAGGGCGGAGAGCAGCTCGCGGTAGCTTGCGTAGCGGTCCTCGGGGCGCTTCGCCATCATCCGCTGGAGTAGCGCCGCCAGCGCGGGGGGGAGTTCGGGCCGCACCTCCCGGACGTCGGGCGGGGGGGTCCGCGCGTGCTTCGTCAGCTTCTCGGTGATGTCGCCGCCGGGGAACGGGGGGAGGCCCGTCAGGAGGTAGTGGAACGTGCAGCCCAGGGAGTAGATGTCGCTCTGGATGCTTGTCGCGCGGCTGTCTCGAGCCTGCTCCGGGGACATGTAATCGACCGTGCCGACGGTCGTCCCCTCGCGGGTCACCCGCTCGTCCTCGGACTCGGGACGGAGGGCCAGGCCGAGGTCGGTGATCTTGACCTCGCCGAGGGGCGTCCGCAACAGGTTCGACGGCTTCACGTCGCGGTGGATCACCCCTCGCGACGCCGCGTACTCCAGCCCCCTCGCCACCTGGACGATCAGGCCGGTCGCCTCGTGGGGCTCCAGCGGCCCGCGATGCTGCACGTAGTCGTGAAGGTCGCCCCCCTCGATGTATTCCAGCACCAGATAGTAGCGGTCCCCGTCGCTCCCCCGGTCGTAGATGGAAACGATGTTCGGGTGCTGCAAGGCCTCGGCGCTGCGGGCTTCGGAGACGAATCGCTTCAGGATGTTGGAGTTCCGCGCCATGTAAGGCGGCAGGACCTTCAGCGCGACCTCGTGACCGGTCTCCAGGTGCGCAGCGCGATAGACCGAGCTCATCCCCCCCGAACCCAGGGGGTGCATGATCCCGTAGCTCCCGATGCGGGTCCGGTACGACCCCTGGCTGGTCGACTCGGTCTCGGACATGATCCCTCTCGAAGCCCGTTCGAGTCGTGTTCGTCCCCCCATCGAAGTCTATGATACGCAACCGGCGAGGCGGACGGACAGGGGAGGCGCTCGCCCAAAACCTCGCCCGCGATCGAAAGCCCCGCCCGGCGAGCGGCGTACGGCCCCGCGACCGGACCGTCCGGGACGCCCACGTCGCCGTGTCTCCGTTGACACGTTGACACCGAGGGCCTTCCAGACGAGAATCAGTCCGGCATCGATGAGGCGCTCGTAGCTCAGGTGGATAGAGCGGCGGTTTCCTAAACCGCAGGCCGCAGGTTCGAATCCTGCCGGGCGCATCCGACGTCGGAATTCAGGCCGGGCCCGCCGGGGGCCGGTCGGGGTCTCGTCGCGCGGCCGATCCACTACCCACGCGCCCGTAGCTCAGGCGGATAGAGCAACGGTTTTCTAAACCGTCGGTCGCAGGTTCGAGTCCTGCCGGGCGTATTCGTCGGCAACGCGTCCCCGGATAGCCCGCCGCAGCCACGGATCGCACCCGGCCGGGGCGGTCGCCAGCCCACTTCTCCAAATCCCTGATCTGGCCCGTGCGGCCGACGCGGCGGCTGTCGTACGATGAAAGAAGTCGTACGATGAAAAGATGGAAGTGCGGCCCGACGGCCCCCGAAGCGGTTTCCCGTGAAACGCCGAGGGCCGGTTCTCGGAGGGGTCGCCTGCGACGGCCGACACGGCCCATGGGACGCCCGCCATGTCTACGCCCGAAGAACGGCTGACCGAGATCCAGACCAACTGGACCACCATCACCAGCGCCCACGGCCCGGGCCCCAACAGCCAGCAGGCGATGGGCGAGCTCGTCGGCCGCTATCACGACGCGCTCACCCGGTACATCCACCTGAAGGTCCGCGACCGACACCTCGCCGACGAGGTCCTCCAGGAGTTCTGGACCAAGCTCCTCACCGGCAAGCTCGCCGGGGCCGACAAGACCAAGGGCCGGTTCCGCGACTACCTTCGCACCGTCCTGCACCGGCTCATCATCGACCACTTCCGGACCCGGAAGCTCCAGGCCCTCCCCCCGGGCGACCTGCTCGACGCCTCCCAGCCCGACGAGGATTTCGACCGCGTCTGGCGCGAGGCCGTCCTCAACCGCGTCTGGTCGAGGCTCGAGACCTACCAGGCGACCACGCCCAAAAATCGCTACGCCACGGTCCTCCAACTCCGTCGCGACCACCCCAAGGCGTCCATCGACGAGATCGCCGAGCAACTCGCCGCCCTCGTCGGCGCCCCCGTCACCCCGGAAGCCTTCCGCAAGAACCTCCAGCGCGCCCGCGCCAAGTTCATCGAACTCCTCGTCGTCGAGCTGAAGGAGACGATCCACCCCACCGACAACGCCGACGTCGAGGCCGAAATCCACGACCTCGGCCTCGGACGGCTCTACCGCCGGTATAGCACCGGCGTCGACCACTGAACCTCTTGCGAGACTGAACCTTGCGGGGCAGGGGGACCGTCGGGGAGGCCGGCGACGATTCTCGGGCGCCTGCCGACCGTGATGAAAATTCCCGCGTCCCCTTGACCGCCCATCTTCCGTATGTACAGTTGTTTTAAAGAAGGATCATGCCTGGTCTTACCACGCACTCGTCTTTCTTCACGGCGTTCTGGTCCTGACATCGGATGGTTCGCGCACCGCGCGATAGGCACCAGAGAGGAGCGGCGATGCTGGTTCTCTCCCGCAAGACGAACGAATCGATCATCATCAGCGACAGCATCACGGTGACGGTGATCGAAATCCGAGGCGACAAGGTGAGGCTGGGCATCACGGCCCCCAAGGACGTGACCGTCCATCGCCAGGAAGTGTACGAAGCGATCCACAACCAGGCCCGGTCGGAAGACCAGGGCTCCCGGACGATCAACCCTTGAACTGATCTCCCGACGCGGGTCGTCTCCCCGGAGCCTTCCCACGCACCCGGCCATCAGCTCGAACCGACGCGTGGTCTCAGCAGCTTGACGAACTCCCGCATCCAGGGGCCGTTGTCGGGCCACGCGCGGGCCGTCACCAGATCCTCGTCGACCACGACCTCTCGGTCCAGGAACTCCCCCTGCGCGGCGCGGACGTCTCTCGCCAGCTCGGGGTAGCAGGTCAACGTCTGTCCCCTGAGCAGCCCCGTCGCCGCGAGGATCAGCGGCCCGTGGCAGGTCGCCGCGATCGGCTTTCCCACTTCCAGAAAATGTCGCGTCACCTCGACCACCCGGCCGTGATTCCGGAGATACTCCGGCGCGCGCCCGCCGGGAAGCACCAGGGCGTCGTAGCTCGTCGGCTCGGCGTCTTCGATGGCGAGATCCGCGTCGATCCGGTAGCCGCGCTTCTCCGTATAGGTGGCGAAACCGGGCTCGAAGTCGTGGACGACGGTCTGGATCGCCCGCTTCTCGGGAGCGGCGATCTCCACCGTCCAGCCTTCTTCCTCGAGCCGCGCCTTGGGGTAGAACACCTCCAGGGCCTCGGCGGCGTCCCCGATGATCATCAGGATCTTGACCATGCCGTCCTTCCCGAACCAGGACTGGTGGAGTCCTCCCATCTGGTCCCGATCGCGACAAGTTATCGGTCCCTGACTCCGGCCGCAAGTCGGTCGCGAGGTTAACTGGTGCCTTCAGCAAATCCCGCGCCCCGCCGCGCCGCTTCGCAAGGCACGCGCAAAAGGGGAAGGGGACCGACTTAGGCTTGACCGACGGGGGCTCGATCCGCTACATTGCTCCCTGTCCGGTACGACGGCCCCGTCGTCTAGTGGTTAGGACACATGCCTTTCACGCATGCAGCACGGGTTCGACTCCCGTCGGGGTCATTGATCTCTCCTCCCTCGAAGCCTTTCGGTCCCTCTAAGGCTTCTCCGGCCGGCCCGCTCCCAGGGCTTCAAGATGCGTCTGGACGCAGCCGGCCAGCAGCGACGGATTGTAGCCCCCTTCCAGGATGCTGACGATCCGTCCTCCGGCGTGAGTCTCGGCCACGTCGACGATGTCGCGCGTGAGCACGTCGAAATCCTCGAAGTCGAGGCCCAGCCCCCCCACGGGGTCCTCGGCCATCGCGTCGAACCCCGCGCTGATGATCACAAGCTCCGGCCGGTGCCTGTCGGCCAGGGCGTGCAGCCCCGCGCGAAACGCGGCACGGCAGTCCCGAGGGGCCGTGTTGAAGGGGAGGGGGATGTTGGTCGTCAGGCCCAGCCCGGCACCCGTGCCGGTCTCGTCCTTCAGGCCGGTGCCGGGATAGAACGGGTGGCGGTGGACCGAGAGGAAGGCGACCTCGCCGGAATCGTAGAAGGCGTCCTGCGTTCCGTTGCCGTGGTGGACGTCGAAGTCGACGATCAGGATGCGATCCACCTGATGTCGCGCGAGGGCCTCGCGGGCGGCGACGGCGACGTTCGCGAACAGGCAGAAGCCCATGGCGCCGCCGGTCAGGGCGTGATGGCCCGGGGGCCGGACCAGGCCCATCGCCCGGCGATACTTGCCTCCCAGCACGTCGGCCACGGCCTCGATCGAGGCGCCCGCCGCCAGCCGAGCCGCCGTCAGCGAGCCGGGAGACATCCAGGTGTCGGCCTCGAGCGCGCCGCCGCCTCGGCGGTCGACGTCTACCACGGAGGCGAGGTAGTCCCCGGTGTGGACCCGCCGCAGCTCCTCGTCGGTCGCCTCGCGCACGACCCCGGCGGGGCAGGCGTCGAGCATCCCCGTGCGTTTGAGGTGGCGGAGCACGGTCTCCAGCCGCTCGGGCTTCTCGGGATGCGCCGGGGGAGGGCGATGTTCGAGCATTCGACGATCGACGTACAGGGCGACCGACATGCGGACCTCCCCCGGGGCCGGGCCGGGGCGGATCGGGTGGAGCAGGGCGGGGAACCACGAGGACGCCCCGATCATACCAGAGCGTCGGCCGGGTGCGAGCCGTCCGCCGGTTCCACGTGGAACCGGCGGACCTTGATCCAACCCTCTCGATCGATCAGAGCCGACGCCAGCGGGCGCCGTCGCGGCGGACCAGTTCGTCGGCCTCGGCGGGGCCCCAGGTGCCGGCGTCGTATTTGACGGGGGGAGGGGCGTCGGGGAGATCCCAGGCGTCCAGGATGGAGGTGATGAACCGCCAGGCGTTCTCGACCTCGTCGGTGCGGGTGAAGAGGGTCGGGTCGCCGAGCATCACGTCGAGCAGGAGGCGTTCGTAGGCTTCCGGCGGCGGCGCGGCGAAGGCGGTGCCGTAGCGGAAGTCCATGCGGACCTCCTGGAGCCGACGTCGCGATCCGGGGATCTTGGCCTCGAACGTGAGGCTCGCGCCTTCGTTGGGCTGGATGCGGAGCACCAGTTGATTGCCCGCCGACTGGCCGTCGTGCTCCACGTCGAAGAGCTGGGTCGGCGGCTTGCGGAACTGGATGGCGATCTCGGTGGCCCGCTTGGGGAGCCGCTTGCCGGTCCTCAGGAAGAAGGGGACGCCGGCCCACCGCCAGGTGTTCAGGGTCAGCCGGATCGCGACGTAGGGGGAGGTGTGCGAATCCGGGGTGACCCCCTTCTCCTGGACGTAGCCGGGGACGTCCTCCCCCTCGATCGAGCCGGCCGCGTATTGGGCGCGGACGACGTTCTCGTAGACGTCGGCCGGGGTCCAGTGGGGGAGGGCCTTGAGGATCTTGACCTTCTCGTTCCGCACGGCGTCGGCCGAGAGGTCGACGGGGGGCTCCATCGCGACCAGGCAGAGGAGCTGGAGCATGTGGTTCTGCACCATGTCCCGGATCGCGCCGGCGGAGTCGTAGTAGGAGCCCCGGTTGCCGGGCATGCCGACTTCCTCGGCCACGGTGATCTGCACCGAGGAGACGAGGCGACGGTCCCAGACCGGCTCGAACAGGCTGTTGCCGAACCGGAAGGCCAGGATGTTCTGGACCGTCTCCTTCCCGAGATAATGGTCGATGCGGTAGATCTGGCTCTCATCCAGCACCCGCGAGGCGTCCAGGCTCAGCGCCCGGGCGCTTTCCAGGTCGTGCCCGAACGGCTTCTCGACCACCACCCGGCTCCAGGGGCTCTCCTGCTGCCAGGGGTAGACGAGTTCCGCCTCGCCGAGCTGCTCGATGATCGGGCTGAAGAACTCCGGCGCCACGGCCAGGTAGAAGACCCGGTTGCCGCGCGTGCCGTGCGTATGGTCCAGCTCTTCCAGCTTCGCCTTGAGGTTCTGGAACGAGTCGGGATCGTCGAACGTCCCGGGCGCGAACACCAGGCGGGAAGCGAACTGGGGCCAGACCTGCTTGAAGTCGCCGTTCTTCTCCTCCTCGGACACCGACTTCTCGAACTCGCGCCGGAGGTCGTCGTCGGTCCAGTCGCGGCGGCCGAAGCAGACGATGGCGCATTCGGTGGGGAGGTTCCCCCGGTGGTACAGGTGATAGAGCGCCGGGACGAGCTTCCGGTGGGCGAGGTCGCCGGTCGCCCCGAACAGGACGATGGCGCAGGGCTGCGGCGCCTGCGCCCGGGGAAGTCCCTGCCGGAGCGGATTGGAGTCGGGCGAGGGGGCGGACGGGGACTCGGAAGCGGGCTCGGCCATCGGTATAGGTTCTCGTGCGAGACTTCGGACGGTGGGACCATGAAGAGAGGATTCGCGATCTCCGAGACGTCTCGGACCGTCCGATTCTAGGAAGCCGCGACGGCCCCATCAAGGGAAGGAATGCCCCGGCCGGCGCGAGGCCGCCATTGCGACCGTCCTCGGGTTCTGGCAATCTGATCCCTCGACGCCCCGATCGCCACCCCCAGACCAAGGCTGCCCACCGATGTCGTTGCTCCGTTCGCGGTCTCATCGTAGGGCCCCGTTCCTGATGCTCCTGTTCGGCCTGGCGCTGATCGGGGGTCAGGCGTACCTCGCGGCCGGGCCGGACGCGGCCGAGTACGCCGTGAAGGGCTCGTTGCAGAAGCTCCTGCTCCAGATCCCGGCGGGCGTCGTCGCGGTCGTCGTCGCCTCGAAGCTGATCGACTGCGATTTCGGGCCGCTCTCGGTGGTGATGCTCAAGCTCGCCGGGATCATGGTGCTGTCCGAGGGGGTCGGCTGCTGGGTCCCGATCCCGTTCTTCAGCATCATGGCCGAGCTGGCCGTGATGGTCGTCGGCTTCTTCTGGATGTTCGAGCTCTCCAAATGGGAGACGTATCTCGTCGTCCTGCTGAATATCGCGGCGATCTTCGGGGCGAGGTATCTCGTCGACCAGTACATGAACCCGTCGCACAGCTACTGGGCCGCCGACGAACGCCCGAGGCGCGCGCGGCGACGGTAAGACGACCCCGGCGAAGACGCCGACGAGGAGCGACCCGGAACCATGAGAACGCTGATCGACGGCCACCTGGACCTGGCCTGGAACGCCCTGGGATGGAATCGCGACATCACGCTCGACCTGGACGAGATGAACCGCCAGGAAGCGAACCTCACCGACCACCCCGGGCGGGGCAGGGCGACCACCAGCCTGCCGGAGCTGCGCCGGGGGGGCGTGGCCATCTGCCAGGCCACGCTCCTCGCCCGCGCCAAGGCCGTCAGCCGATGGGACGAGTTCGCGCAGGGGCCGCCTCGCGCCAACCTGGATTGGCGCACCCAGGAGGGCGCATCGGCCGCCGCCCGGGGCCAGCTCGCCTACTATGAATTGCTGGAGCGTCGCGACCTCCTGCGGCCGATCCGCACTCGCGCCGAGCTGGACGACCACTGGGCGCGCTGGGGGGCCGACCCGGATTCGACCCCGATCGGCTACATCCTGGCGATGGAAGGCTCCGACCCCATCGTCGAGCCCGACCACGCCCAGGCCTGGTGGGACCTGGGCCTCCGCTCCGCGAACCTGGCCCACTACGGCGCCAGCCGCTACGCTGTCGGCACCGGCGAGGAAGGCCCGCTGACCCCCGCCGGCCTGCGGCTGCTCCGCGAGTTCGAACGCCTGGGCATGATCCTGGATGTCACCCACCTTTCCGACGAAGGGTTCTTCCAGGCGATCGACGCGTTCTCCGGCCCGATCCTCGCCAGCCACAACAACTGCCGCGCGCTCGTCCCGGCCCAGCGCCAGTTCTCCGACGAGCAGTTGAAGCTCCTGATCGAGCGCGGCGGCGTGATCGGCGTGGCGCTGGACGCCTGGATGATGTACCCCGGCTGGGTCCGGGGCGAGACCTCGCGCGACGTCGTCGCCCTGTCGGCGCTGGTCGACCACATCGACCACATCTGCCAGCTCGTCGGGAATACGCGCCACGTGGCGATCGGCAGCGACCTCGACGGCGGCTTCGGCACCGAACAGACCCCGAAGGGCCTGGACCGGATCTCCGACCTCCAGAAACTCGATGGCGACCTCGCCGCCCGAGGCTACCCCGACGAGGCCGTCGACGCCGTCTTCCACGGCAACTGGCTGCGCTTCTTCCGGGAGCACCTGCCGGCCTGAACGCCCCGATCGGCCCGCGACGACGCCCGAATATTGTGGTTATGATGGAGCCGCGGAGCCGGGCTCAACCCCCAACGGGAAGGTGCGGAGCGACCATCGGTGGCCGAGGTCACATGGAACGAGCGCGCGTGGTGTGAGCAGGCCCGGTGCCTCGCCCGGCTGGGGGAGGGGGGCGGGGACGAGCCCGCGCGCGCCGCGAGGCTGGCCCGGTTGCTGGCCCACGTCGAGGTCGGCTGGCGGATCCGATCCGGGCTCGACGCCCATCCCCCCGACTCGGAACTCGAGCGGATCCGCCGCGCCGTGGTCCGGGGCCTGGCCGAGCTGAAGCGGGCCGTCGAAGATTTGATCGCCGGGGCCGATCCCGAGGGGGGCGTGCACCGCCTGATGACGGCGAAGCTCCGCGAGTGGACCGCCCGCGAGCGGCTGGCGCTCCAGGGGCTCACCAACCTCGGCGCGGGCGACCCGCTCCACAGGCTCCTGGCGATCGACGCCTTGCGAGGCGACCTCGACTGGCTGGGGACCCTGCTGGACCGCCTGGAAGGGGAGCCGGGCCCGGGCCCGGCCGCCTGGCTCGAAGTCGAGCTGGCCAAGGTCCGGCGGCTCCTGGAGCGCGAGCCCAGACACCACTCCAGGGGCCGGGCCCGCCGCGCGACGCTCCGGGCCCGCTGCGAGCGGATGCGCGGCATCCTCCTGGAACGTCGGGTTCGCAAGGAGCTGGACGCCGCCTTCGAGGACGCCACGCCCGAGCGGCTCGCCCTGGTGCGCAACAAGCTCTCGCGGCTCCAGGCCCGCGTCGGCGCGCTGGAGCTGGTCGACGACGAGCCGGGGCCGGAACCCGACGAGGACGCCCCCGTCGCCGCCGAGGCCGAGCGCCGTGGCGACGACCTCGAAGCCTGGACGACGGCCCTGGCCGCCCGTCGCGGCGAGGTCGCCCGGCGGCTCGACGCCAGCCTGATGCAGCTCCCCCCGAACGAGGCGGGGAGGGCCTGCGAGCGGATCGTCCAGGGCGCTCGCGACGAGCTCGCCGAGATGGTCGCCTTCCTCCAGGACGCCCCCCTGCGCCGGGCGGTCCTCCGTTTGGAGACCGCCGAGGAGGACGTCGACGGGCTCGCCGAGGCCGTCCAGGCCACACGCCGCGCCTGCCGCCGCGCCCCCGAAGACCAGCGGCCCTCGGCCGAGGAGGCCCGACGGCTCGACGAGGCCCTCGTCGACGTCCGCCGCCTTCGCCGCACCATCTGGTGCGAATGGCAGGAGAAGCTGCTGACGCTCCGGCTCCGCAACCTGCTCGGCGCCGCCGGCGCGGCGTTCCTGGAGAATGCGGTCATCCTCCTGATCGTGGCGCTGTCGTTCCTGATCGTCGCCGAGACCTTCCTCGACCGCGCCGGCGGGCTCACCCCGGAACGCCGCGCCCTGTTCGCCTGGCTCGACCTGGCCGTCTGCTCGGGGCTCCTCGCCGAGTTCGCGCTCCGGCTGATCCTGGCCCCGGCGAAGGGGCGCTACCTCTGGCGCCACTTCGCGATCGACTTCCTGGCGTCGCTGCCGTTCGGGTTCCTCGCGTACGCGCTCGACGCCCACCTGACGACGCGCGGGGAGGAGACGCTCTGGCTCCTGCGCTATCTGCGGTTCGCCCGGATGCTGGAGTTGCTCCGGCTGGCGATCCCCGTCGTCCGGGTGATGCGGCTGATCCTCTTCGCGCTCCGCCTCAGCGACCGCCTGGTGCGCCGCAATGCGGGACTGCTGAACCGCAACATCATCCTGTTCGAGCCCAACCGCGCGCATCACGCCGAGTCCGGCGACCGTCATCGCCTGATCATGCTCCGCACGGAACTCCAGGCCGCCGAGGCCGCGCTCGATCGCCGCCTCCACGCCGGCCAGCAGAACGACCTGGCCGCGCGTCGGCTCGCCGACCTGGGAGTGCGCCTCGAATTCCTGCCGGACCGCTACATCGAGCCCCTGAGCGAGCACCGCGACGAGCGCGAGATTCCCGTCGAGGCCCTCGTCGAGCGGCTGATCCAGCTCACGCCCGAGACCCTGATGGACCGGATGGGCCAGACCTTCGTCGCCTCGGTCGACGCATACATCCGGGTCCTCGACTTCCCCATCGTGCGCCGCCTCCCCCTGATCCGCAACCTCGTCGCGCACCGCGAGAAGTCGCCGGCGGAGGCCGTCACGCTGGCGGCGAACTACGTGGGCTACGCCATCCAGCGCGGGCTGGACGTCATCTATTTCCTGGCCGACCTCCAGGCGACGCTCTCGCCGGCGATCTTCCTCGACCGCCTGGGCCTGACCCTGGTCAACGCCACTCGCACGCCGGCCAAGCGGCTGCTCTGGTTGGGGTCCGCCTTCCTGATCCTGTTCTTGATCGTCAACCTCGTCACCTTCCTGAGCGCGTTTCGGCCGTTCGTCGACGCCGTGCAGCAGCGCCTGGGGTGGCCGGTGATCGCGCTCGGCGGCGTCTGCCTCGCCATCTGGTCGCTCGGCTCCTGGCTCCGCAAGATCGCCAACCAGTCGGCCGATTTCTGCGAGCGGATCGTCGAGGCCCAGTTCGCCGCCCAGACGAAGACGTTCAAGGCCCGCCGATCCGAGCAGGACGCCCGGTTCCTCGCCGAGCGGGTCGTCGATCCCGAGCTGGCGATGCGGGCGGCCGACGACCACCAGCCGGAACTCTACCGCACCCGCCCCACCGCCGCCGCCGACGTCGAAGCCCTGTTCGCCGGCCCGCAGACCTGCTTCGCCAATCGCGAGCTGACCTTCCTCCGCAACATCCGGCTCCTCTACCAGGACTACCTGGACGGCTCGCCGTTCCACCGCAGCGACGTGAAGACCTCGGTGCAACTCCTGGGCAATCTCGCGCTCGCGAACCTGAGACGGAGCCGCCTCGATTTCGTCCTCCGCGAAAGCCGGGCCCTGGGGAAGCTCGACCTGAGCCGGGCGGGGGGGCTCCTGGGTGGGCCGTATCTCTGGTTCAACTACATCACGCGGAGCATCGTCCAGGAGACGGCCGTCCTGCTCCTGGACTACAACGCCAACGCCGTCCCGCTGGACCGCCTGGCCTGCTCCCCCCCCGAACGCCGGCGGGCGTTCCAGGAATGGCTCGGCGAGCGACTTAAAATCGACCCGAATGAAGTCCGGCTCCCAGCGCCCAACGTCCCCAGGGCGTGGGAGCCGGGGGGCTCCGAGCCCCAGCCCCCCCGCGCCCCAAGGCGGCGCGAGGCCGCCGCGTTCCTGGAGACCGTCGAGTTCACCGCGATCGACTTCCTCGCCGAGGAGCCCGATCGGGACCTAGAAATCCTCGGCCGGTTCGGACCCCAGGTCGCGCAGCTCGTCCGCCGCGACCGCCAGCAGAACGTCCGACGCGCCTTCCGCAGCTTCCCGCTCCAGGAACTGCCGCCGGCCCAGCGCACCATCAATCCCTACGCCTTCTATGAGAGTCGGCTGTCGGGGGGCCGGATCGTCTTCTTCCCGATCGTCGTCGCCGCCGCACTCTCACGGAGCGCCTGGATCGCCGTGCGCGGGGTGTACGACGGCGTCCACCAGATCCTCAACCCCCGCGTGAGCCGCGACCGCGAGGTCCCGGCCGACTCCTACGCCGCGGCCCATCGCAAGATCCACCGGATGCGCAAGCCGGTGTTCATGGGTTCGCTCTGGCTCCGCGCCCGGCTCGACGTGGAGTATCTGGGCCTGCGGCTGCCGACCTCGCCGGTCGTGCTGGGGTTCGATTCGACGATGGAGTCCGACCTGGACTTCATCGGCGCCTCGCGCAAGGATCGGATCATCGCCGAGCAGATCCGCCGCGACCACCAGCGCCGGCTGACCTGGACGGCGGGCTGGCTGGAGCGGTTCGGCTGGACGCTCGACGAGCTTCCCGACTACCTCGCTCGCGAGATCCCCTACCTGGCGAATCGGGCCGCCGAGGCCCTCCGCGCCCTGGTCGCCGCCTGCGCCCTCGACCACGACGACGTCGCCACGCTCGGGCTTTCGATCGAGGCCCTGACGATCCTGACGGAGTACGCCGCCTCCCCCTCGTCGAACCTCAAGAAACTCCCCGCCGGCCTCCCGGACCCGGTCCTCGACCCGAGGCGGATCTGGCGGCCCGTCCCCCGCAAGGGCCCCCCGTGGCGACGGCTGTTCGACCTGCCGGCGTTCGCCCACCACGGCCCGGTCGCCCGGAAACGGATCGTCGCCTTCCTCCGCCGCCACCGCCGCGCGACCCGGGGCTGGTTCCGCGTCGTCATGGGGCAGGGGGGGGCCGACCCCTGGGCCGAGGTCCGCTCGCGGCTCCACGACGTCCTGCTCAAGACCGACCTCTGGAGCGACCAGATCCTCATCCTCCGCGCCGTGCAGACCCTCACCATGCTCGACGTCCACCACAACTGCGAGCTGGTCTGGTCGCTGGGCGGCTACGAGGACCCCGAGCCCGCCGAGCCCCCTCCGCCCCCCGCAACGGCGGCGGCCCCCTCGCCTCCGACTGGTGGTCCGACCGACCCGACCCGGAACACGTCGCGGCCGAGGCGTGAGGACACCTTGCAATGGCATGAACATGTTATTCAGTGCCAAACGTGAACAAGAACAATCTGCGACATCGGACGCCGGGCCGCCAGCGCGCGCCCGTTCGTTCGCGGTGGTCGTCCACGACGTCGCGCCGGCTTTCCTGGGGCGGCTCGTCGCCATCCATCGCGCGCTCGCGCCACGGCTCGGAGACCGGATCTCCGCGGCCGTCGTCCCCTGCTGGCGCGGAACGCCGCTGGGCGTAGGGGGCTCCGACGCCGAGTTCGTCCGGCTCATCGATGAGGGCTTCGGCGAGGTGTTGCAACACGGCTGCACTCACCTTCAGGACCGGCCCGGCGTGATCTCGCTCTTCTCGGGCCGTTCGAACGAGCTGAGCGGCCTGTCGACGGCCGAGACCCGCGCCCGACTGGAGCGCGGCCGCGAGATCCTCCGGCGGCGTTTGCGGTCCCCCGTCGCCGGCTTCACGGCCCCGGCCTGGCAGGCCGGCCGCGCGACGACGGACGAGCTGTCCCGTCTCGGCTTCGAATATCTGGTCGCTTTCGGCGCAATCCGGTTCGCCCGCAAGCCGCCGATCCCGCTGACCACCTGGTCATGGGACTGGGGGGTCGTCGGCCCTCTCGGCCGGGTCGGCGAGTGGCTCGGCGACGGCCTCGCCGCGCTCCGACCGGACGCCTCCCCCTGCGTCGTCATCCACCCGGCCGACGTCGACCGGGGCTATCTCCCCAGGAGTCTCGGCGTCATCGACGGGCTCCTTCGAGCGGGGCGCGTCCCCGTCCTCTTCGGGGACCTGGCCGCCGTTCCCACGGAGGGACCGGCCCGTTGATGCACTCGCTCCACGGCCTGTTCCACCGTCGGCTCGACCGGCGCGCCGAGCGGCTCGCCGGTCGTCTCGCCCCTCACCTCCCCGCCGAGGCGCGGCTGCTCGACATCGGCTCGGGGACCGGCCATAATGCGCGGAGCTTGCGTCGGCGGCTGGGCGGGGCGTGCCTGGAGGCCGACGTCGTCGACTTCCATGTCGTGGGGGACGGGCCGATGCTCTTCGACGGCGAGCGACTCCCACTGGCCGACGACGCGGTCGACGTGAGCCTGATCATCCACGCGCTGAGCTACGCCGACGACCCGGTCGGCCTGCTGCGCGAGGCCGGCCGCGTGGCGTCGCGCAGGGTCGTCCTGATCCAATCGACATATCGAGGTTCCCTGGGACGAGTCGTGCTCGGTGGGCGGGGCTGGGTCCAGGGTCGCGGCGCCTTCCGGGCCTGCCGGGCGCTCGGTCTCATCCCCCCGGTTCGCGATCCGCTCCGGCCTCGACGCGCCTTCACGCGCGAGCGGCTCGAAGCGGCCGTCGAGGAAGCCGGCCTGCGTGTGAAGCGTCTTGAACCCGAGCCCGGCCTCGCGGCGATCACGAGTCGAGACCTCCTCGTCCTCGACCGTCCCTCACGTTCGACCGAGTGAGCCTCATCGTATGCCAGACCGACCCGTCCCGCCGTCGCTCTCCGTGGTCATCCCGGCGCGGAACGAAGAAGCCTTGCTGGGGTCGACGCTGAATTCCGTCATCCGGGCGCGAGCCGCGTTCGACTCGTCGGACGAGGCGAGGTCGGCCGTGGAGATCCTCGTCGTCGACAACGCCAGCTCCGATCGCACCGCCGAAATCCTGCGCCGCTACGCCGTGTCGGCCGGGGTCCGCTCCGTGTGCTGCGACCCGCGCGGGGCGGCCCACGCTCGGAATCTGGGCGCCCGCCTCGCGCGGGGCGGGATCCTGATCTTCCTGGACGCCGACACGCATCTCCCGCCGGGGGCGATCCGTCGGATCGCGGCCCTCTGCGGCGAGGAGGGATTCGAAGCCGGGATCACCGGCCTGGGCGCTCTCGACGGCGGCCGATTGGCCAGGGGCTGGTGGGCCTTCTGGAACACCGTGCGCCGGCTCCCCATCGCCCGCGCCAAGGCGATGCCCGCCTGCATGTTCTGCACCCGGAAGGCGTTCGACGAATTCGGGCCCTTCGACGAGCGCGTCGCCATCGGCGAGGAGTGGCCGATCCTGGCCGGCCTCTACCGCGCGCGGCCCGACCGCCTGATCTACGACCGGACGACCGTGGCCCTGAGTTCCAGCCGTCGCATGGAACTGCAACGATACGGCTACCTGCGGACGTTCGCCAAGTACGTCTGGGCCATCCTCAGCTTTCAGGGCCGGGTCCACTACCACGACCGCATCCGCCACCCCTCGACGCCCGACGCCCTGAGCGTCCCCTCACCCGTCGAGCCCTCCTGAATCGCGAGGCCAGGTCGTCCCATGCGATTCGGATTCGCGATTTCCGAACCGGGCTGGCTCGGTCCGATCCTCTCCGGGATCCGGCTCAACCGCGTCGAGCGCCGGCTCTGCCCCGACCGCGCCCCGCTCATCGCCAAGCGGCGACGATGGTACAGCCCCTGGCTGATCGCCCCCGGCAACCTCTACCTTCGGTGGCTCGAAGCCGGCGTGCTCGTCCTTCCCGATCATCCCTGGCGCGACTGGGAACGCGCGGTGCATCGCCGGCTGTACGGGATCGAATGCGAGATAGATCCCCAGGGTTGGCTGCTCCTGCCGCTCTGGCCCGGGGTCGCCCTCGACGAGCACGCCAACGATCTCACGATCCCCCTTCGCGAGCGACTCCACGCGATCGCGACCGCGGTCCGCGCGCTCAAGCAACTGCATGAGATCGA
The DNA here is from genome assembly GCF_001610895.1 of Planctomyces sp. SH-PL62. Taxonomy (NCBI): domain Bacteria; kingdom Pseudomonadati; phylum Planctomycetota; class Planctomycetia; order Planctomycetales; family Planctomycetaceae; genus Planctomyces; species Planctomyces sp. SH-PL62. The sequence goes on from NZ_CP011273.1 coordinate 734,888, forward strand.
GACGCGCCTGCTCGACGGCGAGATCGGCCGGCTCAGCCACGGCGACGCCACGCTTCGGAACGTCGTGTACGACCGCGACTCTTCACGGGCCCGCTGGTTCGATTTCGACACCGTCCACGAACCTTCCTCTCCCCCGATCGCCCGCCGGGCCGACGACCTTCGCGCCGTGCTCCACTCCGCGCTGGAGGCCGTGCGCGACGCGACGGTCTCGGACCTGTTCGAGACCGTCCGAGCGGCGTACGACGAACGAGCGGTCTGGGACCACGTTCGCGGCCTCCTCGCGCGAGGCTCGCTCCATGCGAGCCCGTTTCATCTGGCGCAGGCTCGTCCGCCGCTCGAGAGTCGAAAGGAACTCGAACGTCTGATCCGGCGGGGGGGCTGATTCGGGGGCTCCGCGACCGATTCAGCGCCGCTCGACGAGGGCCTCGACGAGCCGGTCGTTGGCGGCCTGCCAGCGGTATCGCGAGGCGATCTCGCGGCCGAGTTCGGCGCGTCGGGCGCGTTCGTCGGGCTGGTCGAGGAGGTCGCGGAGTGCGTCGGCGATCGCTTCCTCATCCTCGGGGTCGAAGTACCATCCAGCCTCGCCGCCGATCTCGGGGAGGGCCGTGGAATCGGCCAGGGCGACCGGGGTCCCCTGCGCCATGGCCTCGACGGCGGGGATGCCGAAGCTCTCGCAGAGCGAGGGGAAGACCAGGGCCGTCGCCTCCGCGTAGGCGGCGCGGAGGGCCTCGGCCTGACGATAGCCGGGGAGCCGGACGACGGCCTTCGGGCCGATCGCGGCGATCGCCTCGCGAAGCCCCCGCTCCTCTTCCGGGGCGCCCGAGCCCAGCAGCACCAGCGCCAGCTCGCCCGACGCCACCTCGGCCAGGTCCGCCGCGGCGCGGATCAGCCGGATCAGATTCTTCCTCGGCTGGAAGTTGGCGACCGACAGTATATAAGGAAGGCCGTCCGGCAGTCCGAGATCGGCGCGGACGCGCCCGCGGTCGGCGGCGGGGGTGGGGGCGAAGAACAGATCCTCGGCCGCGTTGGGGACGTAGGCCACCTTCCCCTCGCAGTCCGGCACCACCTCCAGCAGCCTCGCCGTGTTGAATTCGGAGACCGAGAGGATCAGGTCGGCCTTCCGAAACGCCGAGGTCGTGTTCCGTCGCAGCCGCTCCGAGCCGAATCGGAAGCCCTGCAAGACGTCGTGGCTGGTGACCGCCACCTTCGCCCGGCGGGTCGGGACCTGGAACTCGGCCGGGCAATAGACCCAGTCGGCCGCCCCGGCGAGCCACTCCATCGGGGGCAGGGGGGAGGCCCGCCACCACCGCAACAGGTCGCGGGTGCGCACCGGGAGCTGGCGGCGCGGGACGTCGCCCAGGCCCTGCCAGTAGGCCAGGCCGTCGGGATGGGTGATCCGACCCGAGACCACGTTCAGGGCCACGTCGGGCCGCTCCGCGAGCCGTTCGAGCTGGGCCAGGGCGTGCCTCGTGACCCCCGTCGGCGCGTAGCAGGCGTTCATGTCGTACAGCCAGGCGACCCGGATCACGCGACGCTCCATCGTATTGCGGCGGGGGGCGTTCCGTCTCGGTGGATGGTACGCCGCCCGGAAACGCGGTGTCAACATCCTTGACAGGACCGCGCCGGCCGGTACACTAAATGCTTTGGATCGAGATAGACCGCCAGAATCCGACCGGGCAGCGTCGTCCGAAAGTTGCTTCGGGCCGACACGTCGCGGGTTCCACGGAGCCGCCCGCCTCGCGGCGATTCGGTCGTTCCTGGCCGCCGCGGCCTCTATGTTGTACGCGACGGCCGCGACCAGGACCAAGACAAGGACGACAGGGAAACGACGAGAACATGCCGACCATCAATCAGCTCGTTCGCAAGCCGCGCCGGCCCGTCAAGTATAAGACCAAGTCGCCGGTGCTCGAGGGTTGCCCGTTCAAGCGGGGCGTCTGCCTTCAAGTCAAGACGATGACCCCGAAGAAGCCGAACTCGGCCCTCCGCAAGGTGGCCCGCGTCCGGCTCTCCAACGGCAAGGAAATCACCGCCTACATCGGCGGCGAAGGCCACAACCTCCAAGAGCACTCGATCGTGCTGATCCGCGGCGGTCGCGTCCGCGACCTCCCGGGCGTCCGCTACCACATCGTCCGCGGCGTCCTCGACTGCCAGGGCGTCGGCGACCGCCGCCAGGCTCGGTCCAAGTACGGATCGTCCAAGAAGAAGGCCGCCCCCGCCAAGAAGAAGTAATTCCGGCCCGGCCGGCCCGGCCCGATCGCACGGACGTCGTCGCCGCCCAGACCCCCGGTCCGCTCCGAGCCGAACCGTCGGCTCGCACCGGGGGCCGCGAGGCTCCTCCCGAATCCTTCGTGCCCCTTATTCCGCAGGATCGACATTCATGGCCCGCAAGTTCACGGCGAGCAAGACCCACCTCCGGCCCGATCCGCGGTACGGATCGAAACTGGCCGGCAAGTTCATCAACTGCGTGATGCACAACGGCAAGAAGAGCGTCGCCCAGCGCCTCTTCTACGACGCCATGGAGCTGATCCAGAAGCGGCTCCCCAACGACGAGCCGATCGACGTCTTCACCCGCGCGGTCGAAAACGTCAAGCCGCTCATCGAAGTCCGCTCCAAGCGCGTCGGCGGCGCCACCTACCAGGTCCCGATGCAGGTCAACAAGACCCGTCAGCAGACCCTGGCCATCCGCTGGCTGCTCATGGCCGCCCGCGAGAAGAAGGGCCGCCCGATGGCGATCAAGCTCGCCGACGAGCTGATGGCCGCCTACAACCGTGAAGGCGCCGCCGTCACCCGCCGCGAGAACGTCCACCGCATGGCCGAAGCCAACAAGGCCTTCGCCCACTTCGCCTGGTGAGCTAGGCCCACGCCAGCCGCCCGATCCACCGCGAACGGCCGAAGAAGCGACCCCTGGTCCGCTTCCTCGGCCGTTCGCTTTTCGAACCCTATCTCGCCATCTCGCCCCACTGTCCCCTTCAGGGACCATTGCGCGCCGAGCGATCCTCCGTCTTCTCGGACGGACGCGCCGCGGCCGAAATCAGCGAGGCGAAAATGGCCGAACGAACCCAATCCTCGGGTGCCGGATCGTCGATCTAAAGCCAATCCTATAAAACGTTTGCCGCCGATGGCTTCGCCTTTCGCCCCGGGCGAACGAACCCAATTCGGGCGGCTTCAAGGTGCCGGTGCGACGGCCCCTCCGGACTGCTCAGTCCAGCGGGGGAGGTTGTCCTGGAGTCGGGTGCGGACGGAGTCGGCGAGCTTCTTGTCGGGATGCGGGGTGAGGGCGTCCAGGCGGAGTGCCTCGCGGGCCTCGTCGACGGCGTCCGGGAACAGGGAAAGCTCGGCGCTCGCCTCGGCCAGCCGGGCGTGGAGGGAGGCGTTGGTGGGATAGAGCCGAGACGCCGTGCGCGTCGCCTCGACGACGCTGGCCCGCATCGAGACGGCGTCGCGCGGCGAGAGCCCGGAGCCGACCCGCCTGAGCAGGTCGCGCGTGACCTCCGCTCGCTCGCTGTGCAGGCTCCAGACGTCCGGGTTCCGGGGAGGAGAGGCGGCCTTGAGGAGCAGCGTGGGGATGGTCTTCCAGCGCAGGTCTTCGGGCTTCGCGCCGCGGGACTCCCAGGCGAGATACTGGAGGTAGGCGTGGCCCAGCCAGGGGCGGACGTTGTAACGGTCGAGCTGCTCGGCCAGCGTGTAGGCGGCCTCGGCCCGGTCCAAATCCGGCGGCCGCCGCTCCAGCGCGGCCTCGGCCCGCGCCACCGCCGCTTCCGACTTCCAGAAGGGGAGGGTCGCGCCGAAGAACGACCCCACCAGCGCCGCCCAGGCGACCGCCGCCGCCGCGCCGGGGATCCGGCTTTCCACCGTCCGAAGCCGACCGCTTCCGGCCCCTTCGCGCAGGTTCAGGCCCAGGGCCAGGCTCCCCCAGAGCCCCATCGCGATGGCCGGGAAGCCGATCCCGCCAGCTGCCAGCAGGTGGGTGGCCACCGCCGCCGCCGCCGCGCCCAGCCCGGCGGCAGGCACCGCGGCGCGGCGCCAGAGGGGAAGGAGCAGGAAGGCGGACAGCCCCCAGAAGATGGTCAAAATCAGCCAGCGGGTCAGCAGGTCTTCCATGAACAGGTTCATCTGCCCCAGGACCAGGACCATCGCCAGCCCCATCGCCGACGCGGCGAGGAGCCAGGTCGGCCGGTCGCGAGGGGCCTCCTCGTCGGGGTCGCCGCCCCCCGCCAGCAGCAGCCAGAGCCCGGAGCCGACCGCCGCGACGAGTGCGAGGAAGGCCCAGAAGCCGGCCGTCGACCAGACTTCGAGGAACAGGTTGTGGGGGTCCTGGATCTCCTCGCTGGCCTGGGGGAGCTTGTAAAGGACGTAGTGCGCCCCGAAGGCCCCGGGGCCGACGCCCCGCCAGAAGTTGCCCGCCGCGAGCGCCTGGCCGGGGGAGCCGGCGCCTTCGGTGATCATGGCCCAGGTCGCCCGCCAGTATTCCCATCGATAACGCATCGACAGGTTCGATTGCGTCAACACCTGGGGATCGAGCCGGCCGGTCGCCGCCCCCGCGACGATCAGGGCCCCGACGACCCCCGCGCCGGCCAGGGCGGCGCCCAGCAGGATCCGGCGGGGGACGAGCCGACGCGCCTGCCAGGCGAGGATCGCCGAGGCGACGAGGAGCCCCAGCCAGGCGCTCCGGCTCTTGGTCAGGACCAGGCAGCCGAGCAGGAGCAGGGCCGGGAGCGCCGCCGCCAGGATCGCAGGCCATCGCGAGGCCCCCGCTGCGGGTCGTCGGCCCAGGTTCCGAAGCCCCATCGCCAGGACCAGGACGAGCGGGCCGACGAGGAACCCGGCGAGCGAGTTCGCCAGGCCGAAGGTCCCGAAGACCTCGTTGGATTGGAGCAGTCGATTTTCCAGGGCCTGGCCCCGGGGGTCGTCGGCCTGGCCCGGGGCCGCCGTCGCGCCCATCTGGCGGGCCATCGCCTGGGGGTTGCGACGGAACGCCTCCTGGAGCTGGGGGATCTCGACGGCGCCCTGATAGATCCCGTAAGCCGCGACCGCCGAGGCCGTCACGGCCATCCCCAGTGCCAGCACTCCCGATTCCCCCCGGGTGCGGGGGAGCCATCGCAGCAGCAGGTAGGCGACGCCCAGCGCCGCCCACTCCCACGCGAGGTTGACCCCGATCCGCCAGTCGACGGACCGCCGGGAGCTCAGCGCCGTCAGGAACATGAGCGCGAAGACGGCCGCGTCGGTCCAGGCGAACCGGAAGGCGAACCGTCCCGTCAGGAACGACGGCGCGAGGGCCAGGGCGGCGACGAGGAAGACGGCCAGGTCCCAGCCCAGCCCGGCGGCGGCGCCCTCGCGCGGGGAGGGCTCGCTCGGCCAGTAGGCCCGTGCGGCGATCAGGGCCGCGAGCAGCCCGAGGGCCAGCCGGCGGAGACGCTCGGCCCATCGGGCCGCCTCGGACTCGTGGTCCGCGTCGTCAGGTTGGATCCGAGGGGTCGTCGTCGACCCTTCCCGACGGTCGCCCCGTCCCTCTCGCGAGGGAATCGGCGGTTTCGAGCCGCGCCTGGCCAAGAGTCCGCTCCGTTCTCGTACCCGTCCCCGATAGCTCCAGGATCGCGACGATCCCCAGCAGGCAGCCGGTCTGCGCCAGCACGACCGCCGCCCCCCAGGCGTCGAGGCGGTGGAGCAGGAGCGCCCCGAGACCGCACGCCAGGGTCACCAGGTCAATCGTGCAGACCGCCTGCGGCGGCGTCAAGCCGCGGCCGACCAGCCGGTGCGAGAAATGCCGACGATCGGGCTGGAACGGGCTGCGGCCCTCGCTCAGCCGGATCAGGATCACCGAGGTCATGTCGTAAAGCGGCACCGCCATCACCAGCAGCGGCGTCAGGACGCCGAACGGCGAGGCCCGCCCCCCCTGGAAGAAGTTCCCCGCCACGGTCAGCGACCCCAGCAGGAAACCCAGGAAGTTGCTCCCGGCGTCTCCCATGTACAGCCGCGCGGGGGCGTGGTTGTGGACCAGGAACCCCGCCAGCGCGCCGACCAGGATCAGCAGGACGGCGGGCGCGAACAGGCCCCCCACCGCCGCCTGCGCCACGCCGAACAGCAGGGCCGCGATCAGGCCGACGCTCGCGGAGAGGCCGTCCATGTTGTCCAGCATGTTGAAGGCGTTGGTCATCGCCACGATCCAGAGGGCCGTGACCGCGCCGCCCATCAGGGGGTGGGTGAACGGTCCGAACAGCGTGACCCGCACGCCCGCCGCGGCCACCGCCGCCGCGCAGGCGAACTGGATCGCCAATCGCGGCTTCCAACCCAGGCTCACGCGATCGTCGAGGAAGCCCACGACCATCAGGACCGTCGCCAGGCCGAGGATCAGCCCCAACTCGGCCGCCCGCTCGCGAAGGCCGCCGACGTGCCGCGCCACGCCCTCCGGCAACCGATCGCCGGCGAATAGCACGGCCGCCCCGCAGACGCCCAGCACCAGCATGACCGACAGCCAGATCGCCACGCCCCCCCCCAGCGGCACGGGGGCCTGGTGCCCCTTGTGGCCGCCGGGACGGTCCAGCAATCCCCATCGCGGAGCCATCCGCCGAGCCACCCCGCCGAACACCGCGCAGAGGACGAACGCCGCCCCCGCCAGGATCGGACCGAACGTCAGGAGCAGCCGGAAGTCGTCGGTCATGGGCCACCGTGGCGAAGTGGATCGGCGAGTTGCTTTCCTCCCTTCCCCCGCGAGGGGGAAAGGGTGTTCGTCAGGGTTTGGGTTTCGGATCACCCGACGTGTTGACCAGCCAGAGGCGGATCGTGATGCAGGCGACGAGGCAGACGGTGAAGAGGGCGAGGACGCCGAGGACCCCGACCCACTCGACGGTGCGGTCGGGGGGCCATCCCGAGCGTTCGCCCCCGTAGAGGATGAGGGCGATGAAGAACGGCCCGCCGAACGACACCAGGGTCATCGCGCCCAGCAGGACGTACGCGGCCCTGGAGATCGGCGCGGGCGTCACGACTGGGCGGTTCGACGTCGGGGTGGGCTCGCTCATGACGAGGCCGCCGCCTGACGCTTGGAGCGGTTGACCAGGCAGGCGGAGTGGAGCTTCTCCTCGGCGGCCTTGAGCTCGGCGAGGATCGAGTCGGCGGCGGTTTCCAGCGGGATGGACTGCGCCTCGGACTGGTCGCGCCACTTGATCTCGATGTTGCCTTCCTTCAGGCCGCGTTCGCCGATGACGACCCGGAGCGGCACGCCGATCAGGTCGACGTCCTTGAACTTGAAGCCCGGGCGCTGGTCGCGGTCGTCCAGGATCACGTCGTAGCCGGCGGCCGTGAGCCGCTTCTCGAGCTGCTCGGCGGCGTCCATGACCGGCCCCGGCTTGACCTGGAGCGGCACGACGGCGACCTGATAAGGGGCCAGGTTCAAGGGCCAGATGATGCCGTTGGCGTCGTGCGCGGCCTCGACGGCGGCGGCCACGATCCGGTTCACGCCGATGCCGTAGCATCCCATGATGACCGGGATCTCGGCCTGTTTCTCGTCGAGGTAGGTCGCCCCCATCGCGGTGGAGTACTTCGTGCCCAGCTTGAAGACGTGGCCGATCTCCAGCCCCGCCTTGACGACCATCGCCGCGCCGCATCGGGGGCAGGGGTCGCCCTCGTCGGCGTTGCGGAGGTCGGCCGTGCGGTCGAGCTTGAAGTCGCGACCGGGGACGACGCCCGTCAGGTGGACGTCGACCTCGTTGCCGCCGACGACGATCGTCTCCATCGCCGTGACCGCCTCGTCGACGATCATCGGGATCTTGATCGCGATCGGCCCGAGGAACCCGACGGGCGCGCCGGTGGACCTGGCGATCGAGTCGGCGTCGGCCGGGGCGAGCGTCGCGGCGCCGAAGGCTCGCCGGACCTTGGCCTCGTTGGCCTCGTGATCGCCGCGCAGGAGCGCCGCGACCGGCTTGCCGTCGGCCAGGTAGACCAGGAGCTTGCCCGAGGTCTTCTCCTCGACCCTGAGGAACGCGCAGACTTCGCGGATGGTCTTCTGGCCCGGGGTCCGGACGGACTCATAGGGGGGCGCGTCGGCGGCCTTCGAAGCCGGGGCGGGCGTCGCGCCGATCTCGGCCTTCTCCTGGTTGGCGGCGTAATTGCAGGCCGGGCACTGGATGACCTGGTCCTCGCCGGTGGAGCAGGGGACCATGAACTCGTGCGAGGCGTCGCCGCCGATCGGCCCGGACTCGGCCTCGACGACGACGTACGGCAGGCCGCAGCGGTCGAAGATCCGGCAGTAGGCCTCGAACATGGCGTCGTAGCTCGTGTTGAGCTGGTCGACGTCGGCGTCGAAGCTGTAGGCGTCCTTCATGAGGAACTCGCGGGTCCGGAGGATCCCGAACCGCGGCCGGGGCTCGTCGCGGAACTTGGTCTGGATCTGATAGAGCGTGATCGGCAGCTGCTTGTAAGAGCTGATGAGGTCGCGCACCAGGTCGGTGATCACTTCCTCATGCGTGGGGCCCAGGGCCATGTGGTGCCCGCCGCTGATGTTCAGCTTCATCAGCAGGTCGCCGAAGGTTTCGAACCGGCCCGACTCCTTCCACAGCTCGATCGGCTGGAGGGCGGGCATCAGCAGCTCCTGCGCCCCGGCGGCGTCCATCTCCTCGCGGATGATGGCCTCGGCCTTCTTCAGGACGCGGAGCCCGAGCGGCAGGTAGGTGTAGGCGCCGGCCCCGAGCTGCCGGATCATGCCGGCGCGCAGGAGCAAGACGTGGCTGGGCGCGACGGCGTCGGCCGGGGTTTCCTTGAGCGTCGGGATCAGGGCGCTGGACCACCGCACGGGGGCGTTCCTCCGGGACTCTGGCTGGCTTGGGGACGAAATCGTCCCGAGAGTCTACCAGATGGAGGCGCGCCGGGAGAGATCGGTTCGGTCGCGGTTCGTCGGGGACCGGGGCCGGCCCCGCCCTCGCGGACGGAGCCCGCGGACGAACAGGACCATCCGGCGCGACTCGGCCTTCCGGGTCGCACGGCGCGACGCGTGCGACGCGAACCCGGCGCGTGCGGGACCGGGAAATCGCGGCGAGAGCCGGGGGGCGTCGGGACGATGCTTTAGACCATCGAGAGGCTCGCTCGGCCCGCGGCCGTGATCGGCGCGGGGCGTCCGCGATCCGGTCCGACCGTAATTTCCACGCCCCGCGACGGTTCAACCGAGAATGAAAGGCCGCGGCGCGGCGAGGGGTCCCGAGCCATCGGGAGCCCGGGCCGCCCCGGCCGCAGGGAGGTGTTCGGTGCTCTCAAGGGATTCATTCCGCTCGCGGCAGGCTCGTCGAGCGCGCCGCCGGATCGGGCTGGCCGCGCCGGAGCGGCTGGAAGACCGGCAGTTGATGGCCTACAGCGGCCTCGGGTTCTCGCTGGCCGACCTGTCGGTCACGGGCCAGTCGGCGACGACCGCCTCCTGGGGGGGGCCGCTGACCCTCCAGGTCACGCTCCAGAACGTCGGCGCCAGCACGATCATCGAGCCCACCTCGCTGGTCCCCGCGTCCCAGGTGCAGGTCGGCCCCGACGGCTTGAACGTGCCGTCGTACTACACGCCGAGCCAGTCCGACGCCCCGGACACGACGGTCGGGGTCTTCCTCGTCCCCCGGGGCCGGGGCCTCGCGAGCGGCGTACAGGTCGGCGTGATCGAGGCGCCGTCGCTGTCGCAGAACAACATCGAGCAGTTCGAAGCGACGGTGACGCTCCCGGATCGCCCCGCCGGATTCCCGGCCTCGGGCGGCTACACGATCCGCCTGGTCGCCAACTTCGACCGCTCGGTGCTGGAGTCGAACTACCGCAACAACGTCAGCCCGCCGCTGGACGTCCGGATCACCCCGACGCCGGCGACCCCGGCGATCCGCGCGATCACGTTCGACGCGCCCGGCGGGCTGGTCCCCGGCCAGGTGATCGCCCCGTACATCCAGATCGCCAACCTGGGCGCGGCGGCGTTGACCTCGGATCTCGAAGTCGCGGTGGTGGCGTCCACCACGCCGGACTTCAACCTGGGGAGCACGGTCGTCTCGCTCTACACGATCGGCGGCGGCGTCCCGGGCCTGAATTCGCTCCCGCTCCCCAACGCCGCCCGCCACGGTCGGGGCTTCCGCGCCCTCCAGCGCAACAACATCATCACGCCCAGGTCGAACGTCATCGCCATCCAGGGGACGAACGTGGCCCTGCCGACGAGCCCGGCCAGCTACTTCGTCGGCATCGTGATCGACCCGTTCAACAAGCTCAACCTGCCGAACCAGCCGGCGAACCGCCTGGATCTGCCGCAGCGGGTCTCCACCGTCTCCGGCGACGTCGCGCCGGGCGGGGTCGTGGGCGGGGCGAGCCCGTTCGCTTTCGAGAACCCGGTCAACGGCCTGCCGATCGGGATCGTCTGATCCGACCGGCTCGCAGAGAGGGCGGCGGGGCGGAGCAGGGGGGCGACCCTCCCTTGACCCCGCTCCGCCGCCGTTCCTAGAATCGAGCCCGTGTCGCGGCGCCCCGCCCGGCGTTCCCCCCGTCCCGCCTTCCCCTCCGTGCCGAGCCGATCCATCTCATGAGCCGTCGCTACGTCAATCAACTTTCGCACGGGGATTCGGTCGACGAGGCGTTCCTGGTCGCCGACAAACAGCTTCGCGCCAACCGCCAGGGGAACCTCTATCTCCAGCTCGAACTCCGGGACAAGACCGGGAGCGTCGGCGCGCGACTCTGGAACGCCACCGAGGAGCTCGCCCGCACCTTCGAGCCGGGCGACTTCCTGCTGGTCCGCGGCAAGACCCAGATCTTCCAGGGCTCGCTCCAGATCATCCTCACCCACATCGACGTCCTGGGCGCCGATCGGGTCGAGCCCGAGGACTTCCTCCCCCAGAGCTCGCAGAACGTCGCCAAGCTGTACGCCCGCCTCCGCGAGCTGCTGCTGGCGATGCACGAGCCCCACCTCCGCGCCCTGGTCGAGTGCTTCCTGATCGACGAGGAGTTCGTGGCGAAGTTCACCGCCGCCCCCGCCGGCATCAAGAACCACCACGCCTACCAGGGGGGGCTGCTGGAGCACGTCGTCACGATGCTCAACGTGGCCGACCGGATCCTGGAGTTCTACCCCGAGGTCGATCGCGATCTCCTCCTGACCGGCGTCTTCCTCCACGACATCGGCAAGACCGCCGAACTCTCGTACGACCGGGCCTTCGCCTACACCGACGAGGGCCAACTCGTCGGCCACCTCGTCATGGGCGTCGAGCTGCTCCGCGACAAGGTCGAGCGCACCGAGGACCTGACCGGCGAGCCCTTCCCCAACGAGCTGCTCCTGCGACTGAAGCACATGATCGTCAGCCACCACGGCGCCCTGGAATACGGCAGCCCCAAACTGCCGATGACCCTGGAAGCCGTGGCCCTGCACTACCTGGACAACCTCGACGCCAAGATCCACACTTTCGGCCGCGAGATCCGCGACGACCCCGTCCGCGAGTCCACCTGGACCCCCTTCCAGCAGAGCCTCGGCCGCCGCCTCTTCAAGGGAACCCCCGCCCGCGCCGCCGGCGATTCGGCCGACGACGCCTGACCCGCCCCCGCGGTGGAAGAAAGCCGCGGGTGAACGCCTCCATCCGATCCCTTCCCCCCTCGCGGGGGAAGGTGGTCCGCAGGGCCGGATGAGGGGGAAGACGAGCGAGACGGCCGTCGTCATCAAGTCCGGCCGGATCGCGAATCCCGACGGCCTTCGTGCTGGTCTTCCCCGCGAGGGGGGAAGACCGTCGTTCGTGAGGAGGCCGCAGACTTCACGGCCCACGCCGGCCTGGGGATGCGCCGGCATCCCTTTCTCCCTCGCGAGGGAGAAAGGGATTCAAGGCCGGTTCGTCACTCGGTCCAGAGGGAGTTGATGAGCTCGACCGTGCGGTCGGTGAGCACCTGGCCGCCTTCGGGGCCGACCGCGTTGCTCTCGGCGATGGCGCTGTAGCCGCCGCCGTGGACGGCGGGCTCAGTGGGGAGGTAGGTGCCCGGCCCGGCGAGCTGGATCAGGAAGGTCTGGAGGGCTCGGCTGCGGGCCTTCATCTGGATGCCGTACTGGGTGAAGAGTTCGAACGGGTTGGTCGCCAGGGCGACGTCCCCCAGGCGAAGGATGTGGATCTCGACCCGGTAGGGCTCGGTCGTCCCGGCCTGCTGCTTCTTGTAGCGGTCGACGACCTCCTGATGCCACAGCATGATCCGCCGGTCGGCCGGGTTCTTGGAGAGCCGCTCGACGTTCGCGGCGGCCGAGGCGGCGTCGGACTCGGAGACGATCCGGGGAGGGAGGTCCAGCGAATCCACCTTGTGGACCAGCGGAGCGCCGGAGATCTGCTCCTGCCGGGCCCCTTCATACGCCACTTCCCACGCGGCGACGAGCCTCGCGGCGAGTTCCTGAAGCCGGGTGCGGTTGCGGAAGTTGCGCATCCGCTCCTCGGCGCGCTTGCGGTACATCAGGTGGGGCGACTGGTCGCCCGACGCGCCGGTCCAGCCCAGGATGTGGAGATCGGCGCCGTGGCGGTCGCGCAGGGCCTCGCGGACCTCGTGCCAGAAGTCGGCGTTGATGGAGGATTCCCCCTCGACCTCCTGGGACGGGCAGGCGAGGTTCACGGCCGTGGCCCGGAGCTTGCCGTCCGCGTCCCAGACGAAGAGGACCTCGACCCCGTGGTCCTCGGGTCCCTCGATGCCCCGGAAGTCGGGCCGGTCGGTGGCCCCGTACATCTGGGCGTGGCCGTCGGCGTAGATCGCCCGACGGTTCTGGGCGATCACGGCGTGCCCCAGGCCCCAGCCGACCTTGCTCGGCGTCCGCGCCTCCCACGCCTGGACGGCGGCGTCGGCCACGCGGTCGACAAGGAACGCCGCGTATTCGCCGGGCTGCATCACGCCGTCCTTGGGGATCTCATAGAACCCTTCCTCCATCACCGGGGCGGTGTGGGTGTGGGTCGCGCTGAGGATGAGCTTGCGCGGGTCGAAGCCGGGGATCCGCTCCTGGACCCGCCGCCGCGACTGCTCGATGATCGTGGCCGGGATCGTCACCACGTCGCACGAGACGAGGATGGCCTGGTCGAGAGCCTTCTCGCCGTCGCGCGACTCCAACGCCAGGGCGGTCGCCGTGACGGGGCTGCCCACGCTTTTCGAGATCCTCGTGTGCATCTGGCCGGAGAGGGCGACGGGCCGATCGGGGGTGATGCTCACCGTGGCCCCCCCCGCGTACAGCTCGCTCGCCGCGACGGTCGGCGACGCGTACGACGCCATCAGCCCGACGACCATCAGTCCCGCGCGGATCGGCCGCCCCGATTTCGTGATCTTCATGTGCTGGCTCCTGCATTCGAAGAGGACGCGCCCGGACCGATCGGCCCGAGGGCCGCCAAGGCCGCCCGGACCGGTTGTAAACGCACGGTGGGGCCCACGCAACCCGTCGGCGAACCCCTGGCGAGTCCTTTCGTCGCTTGGTTCCCGGCCGAGGAGCGGCGGCGCGGGAGGCTCGGCGGTGGTATCATAGAGGGGAGTCTTCCCGATCGTCTCCGAACGCGCCTGAGGTCGTCCGCACCATGTCCAGCTTCACCGAACGCGTGCTCAAGCTCGTGGCCGAGCCGTCGTACAAGCCCCGGACGCTCAAGGCGCTCTCGCGGCACTTCAAGATCGAGCCCGACGACTACCCGGCGTTCCGGGCCGAGGTCAAGGGGCTGATCCGGGAGGGGAAGCTGGAGCTCGGCCGCGACAAGTCGCTCAGCAAGGCCGAGACCTCGGGGGCGATCATCGGCCTGTTCCGCCGCTCGCCGAAGGGGTTCGGCTTCGTCCGCCCGCACGGCCTGAAGGCCAGGGAAGACCAGATCTACATCCCCGCCGAGGCCGCCGGCGACGCCTCCAGCGGCGACGAGGTCGCCGTCCGGCTCGTCAAGAAGTCGCGTCGCGAGGGGATGAACGTCGAAGGGCGGGTCATCCAGATCGTCGCCCGCGCCAGCGCCGCCTTCGTCGGGACCTACCGCGAGGAGGGGGGTGCCGGCTACGTCAAGGTCGACGGCACGAACTTCCACGACCTCGTCTACGTCGGCGACCCCGGCGCGAAGGGCGCCCGGCCCGGCGACAAGGTCGCCATCGAGATCGTCCGCTACCCCACCCCTTACACCGAGGGCGAAGGGGTCGTCACGGAGATCCTCGGCGAGCGCGGCGCGCCCGGCGTCGACACCCTCACCGTCATCCGAGCGTTCAACATCCCCGACGTCTTCCCCGACTCCGTCCTCGAAGAGGCCCGCGAGCTGGCCAAGGAGTTCAACGAGGACGACGTCTCCGGCCGCGAGGACGCGCGCGGGCTCTTGACCGTCACCATCGACCCCGCCACCGCCCGCGACTTCGACGACGCCATCTCGCTCTCCCGCGACGAGAACGGCTACTGGTCGCTGGCCGTCCACATCGCCGACGTCTCCCACTTCGTCCGTCCCGGCTCCGAGATCGACGACGTCGCGCGCAAGCGGGGGACCAGCGTCTATCTGCCGGACCGCGTCATCCCGATGCTGCCGGAGATCCTCTCGAACAGCCTCGCCAGCCTCCAGGCGCACCACACCCGATACACCCTGAGCGCCTTTCTGGAGTTCACGCCCGAGGGCGTCCTCACCTCCAAGCGGTTCGCCCGCACGGCGATCAAGGTCGACCACCGCTTCGCCTACGAGCAGGCGTACGCCGTGATGCAGAACCCCGCCGGGGAGCACGAAGGGGTCGCGCCCGAGGTCGTCAAGATGGTCGTCGAGATGCTCGAACTGGCGATGATCCTCCGTCGCCGCCGGTTCGCCCGAGGGGCCCTGGAGCTGAACCTCCCAGAAGTGGAGATCGAACTCGACGCGCAGGGGAAGGTCTCGGGCGCCCACCTGGCGGTCAACGACGAGAGCCACCAGGTCATCGAGGACTTCATGCTGGCGGCCAACGAGACCGCGGCTTCCCACCTGACCGAGAATCACGTCGGATTTCTGCGCCGGGTCCACCCCGACCCCGAGCCGAACAAGCTCGCCGAGTTCGCCGACTTCGCCCGCAGCCTGGGCTTCGCGATCGACCTTCCGCAGAGCCGCTTCGAACTCCAGCGCGTGCTCGACGAGGCGAAGGGGAAGCCCGAGGAGTACGCCGTCCATTACGGCCTCCTCCGCAGCCTGAAGCAGGCCACCTACACGCCCGAGCATGAGACCCACTACGCGCTGGCCAGCGAGGACTACTGCCACTTCACGTCGCCGATCCGGCGCTATCCCGACCTCCAGGTCCATCGCCAGATCACGGCCCTGCTCGCGGGGAAGAAGCCCCGGAGCAACCTCGACGAGCTGGCCGTGCTCGCCGAGCACTGCACCCGCACCGAGCGCCGGGCCGAGACCGCCGAGCGCGAGCTGATCCGGGTCAAGCTGCTGACCCACCTGGAGGGACGGATCGGCGAGGCCTTCCACGCGATCGTCGTCGGCGTCGAGGACTTCGGCCTCTTCTGCCGCCTCGTCGAATTCCCGATCGAGGGCCTGCTGCACGTCACCAGCCTGGCCGACGACTTCTACTATCTGGAAGCCGGCACCCACACCCTCATCGGCCGTCGCGGCGGCGCCCGCCATCGCCTCGGCGATCGGATCGAGGTCCGGGTGGCTCGCGTGGACGTCGACCGCCGCGAGCTGGACCTCGTCCTCGCCGACACGCCCGTCTCCCGGACCCGTTCCGGCAAGGGCCAGGCCCGACGATCCGACTCCGTCCCCGCGCCGAGATCCAGGCCGTCCGCCCCGCGGCCCTCGCGGGCCCAGGAACCCGCCCCCGCCGTCCCCCCCGAATACGCCGACGTCTTCGAGTCGGACCCCGACACCGACTCCGCCCCCGACGAGGCGTCGCCCGTCGACTCCGGCAAGAAGCGGCCCAA
This sequence comes from Planctomyces sp. SH-PL62, assembly GCF_001610895.1. Classification (NCBI taxonomy): domain Bacteria; kingdom Pseudomonadati; phylum Planctomycetota; class Planctomycetia; order Planctomycetales; family Planctomycetaceae; genus Planctomyces; species Planctomyces sp. SH-PL62. The sequence goes on from NZ_CP011273.1 coordinate 750,726, forward strand.
GCTCAAGCCCGGCAAGGGTGCCAAAGGCAAGGCCGCCAAGGGCAAGTCCGCCAAGAAGCCGAAGAAGAAGCGCTGAGCCCCGCCCATATCCAACGTCCTTCGCCCCTCGCGGGGGAAGGTGGCCCGCAGGGCCGGATGAGGGGGAAGACGAGCACGAGAATCCGTCGGCGTTACGGTCGGCTGGATCGCGAATCCCGACGCCTCGTGTGCTGGTCCTCCCCCTCATCTGACCCCTTCGGGGTCTGTCTTCCCCCGCGAGGGGGGAAGACTGTCGGCGATCCGATTCTGGGCCGTGAAGCCCTTCCCCCGCGAGTCGGGAAGGCGTGAGGGCGACGGCCCGGCTTGATCGTCGGAGCGAGTCGGCCGTGGCCGACGGCGGGCCGTGCGGTCTGCCAAAATGACATGGAATCGCCGGAGGATACGCCGTCCGGCAGGGAAGGGCTGCACTGGAGGGTGGCGGCGGCAAGTTTCAAGTCTATCCAGGTAAATCACTTGCGTCCCAACTTGGGAGTCGGCACACGTCTTGCTTATGGGCAGGGGCAAGTCATGGTGTCGCGCGGGCCGCATCTCAGGGTAGGCCGGGCGAAGGGCCCGTCGCGAGGTCGAGACGGGATTGAAGCAAGACGTCGAAGAGGAGCTCAGGACCGATGAATCTGAAGCCGTTGGGAGATCGCGTGGTCGTCGAGCGGGAAGAGGCCAAGGGGACCACCGCCGGCGGGATCGTGCTGCCGGAGACCGCCAAGGACAAGCCCCAGAAGGGGAAGGTCGTTTCGGTGGGCGAAGGCCGCGTGACGAAGGACGGCAAGCGTCGCGAGCTTCAGGTCAAGCCCGGCGACGTCGTGATCTTCACCTCGTACGCGGGCGAGGAATTCAAGCTCGACGGCGACAAGAAGGTCCTGCTCATGCGCGAGGACGACATCCTCGCGGTCGTCGGCTGATTCTAGCGGACCGGACGGCCCCGGCCGGACCAACATCACGAGATCGATTCCTTCCTTCGTTGTGGAGATGAAGCCAACATGGCTGCCAAGATGATCGCGTTCGATCAGGAAGCGCGGCAGGCGATGCAGCGCGGGGTGGCGAAGCTCGCCCGCGCCGTCAAGGTGACGCTCGGCCCCCGCGGCCGCAACGTCATCATCCAGAAGTCGTTCGGCTCGCCGACGGTCACCAAGGACGGCGTCACCGTCGCCAAGGAGATCGAGCTGGAAGACAAGTACGAGGACATGGGCGCGAAGATGGTCAAGGAGGTCGCCAGCAAGACCTCCGACGTCGCCGGCGACGGCACGACCACGGCCACCGTCATGGCCGAGGCCATCTATAACGAGGGGCTCAAGGCGGTCGTCGCCGGCGTCAACCCCCTGCTCCTCAAGCGGGGCATGGACCGCGCCGTGGTCGACGTCGTCGCCGAGCTGCACAAGCTCTCGACCAAGATCTCCGACAAGAAGGAGACCCAGCAGGTCGCGACCGTCGCCTCGAACTTCGACGAGGAAGTCGGCTCGATGATCGCCGAGGCCACCGAGAAGGTCGGCAAGGACGGCGTCATCACGGTCGAGGAGGGCAAGACCCTCAAGACCGAGGTGGAGTGGGTCGAGGGGATGCAGTTCGACCGCGGCTACCTCAGCCCCTACTTCGTCACCAACCCCGCCGGCATGACGGCCGTCCTGGAGGACGCCTACATCCTGATCCACGAGAAGAAGATCTCGTCGGTCAAGGACCTCGTCCCGGTCCTGGAGAAGGTCGCCCAGACGGGCAAGCCGCTCCTGATCATCGCCGAGGACATCGAGGGCGAGGCCCTGGCCACCCTGGTCATCAACAAGCTCCGCGGCACCTTCCGCTGCGCCGCCGTCAAGGCCCCCGGCTACGGCGACCGCCGCAAGGCCATGCTCGAGGACATCGCCGTCCTGACCGGCGGCAAGCCGATCTTCGAGGCCCTCGGCGTCGAGTTGGAGAGCGTCACGCTCGAAGACCTCGGCCAGGCCAAGAAGGTCGAGATCGACAAGGACAACACCACGATCATCGAAGGCGCCGGCACCGGCGACTCGATCAAGGGCCGCATCGAGGCCATCCGTCGCGAGATCGCCGACACCAAGAGCGACTATGACCGCGAGAAGCTCGAAGAGCGCCTCGCCAAGCTCGCCGGCGGCGTCGCCAAGATCAACGTCGGCGCGGCCACCGAGAGCGAGATGAAGGAGAAGAAGGCCCGCGTCGAGGACGCCCTGCACGCCACCCGTGCGGCCCTCGAAGAAGGCATCCTCCCCGGCGGCGGCGTCGCCCTGCTGCGGGCCGCCTCGCTCGTCAAGCCCACCGGCCTCGCCCATGACGAGCAGGTCGGCTACAACATCATCCTCCGCGCCACGGCCGCCCCGCTGACGCAGATCGCCGAGAACGCCGGCCAGGACGGCGGCGTCGTCGTCAGCAAGGTCCGCGAAGGCAAGGGCAACTTCGGCTACGACGCCCTGAAGGACGAGTACGTCGACATGGTCAAGGCCGGGATCATCGACCCGACCAAGGTCACCCGCTCGGCCCTCCAGCACGCCGCCAGCGTCTCCACCCTGCTCCTGACCTCCGACGCCCTCATCGCCGACGCCCCCGCCGACGGCGAGAAGAAGGGCGGCGGCCACGGCGGTTACGAAGACATGTATTGATCGACCCCGTCGATCGATCCATCCGCGAGCAAACCCGAACGGGGGCCGGCCACGGCCCCCGTTTCTTTTTTGACCGTCCCGAATTTCGCCTCGCGCCCTGACAGGGTGATGCTCGTGATCCCCCGAGGCACGGACTCGCATTTCCAGAATCGGGACGTCTCGCGAACCGTCCTCACCTCGCGAAGTTCCTCGCCGCGACCCTTGAGCCGTCGTTCGGGCAGCGGTTCGCCGTCACCGCCGAGCCGAAGCCCGAAGCCCTCCATCGGGTCGTGAAGGAGCTCGAGCCACCCAGCAAGAGGCGTCGCGAGAGGACCCCGAAGTCGACGAGGGCTTCCGTCCGAGTCGGCCGGAAGCCCTGGAATCAGCGCTATTTAGGCTTCGGTCGGCCGAGTCGTCGCTTGGCTCATCGCCGGGACGAGTCGAGGACGCGAGCGTTATTTGGGCTCTTCTTTCGGGCCGACCTTCTCCGAGACCTTGGAGTCGACCTGCGGCGTCGAGTCCGGGCCCGCCCGGCCACCGGGTCCCGGCATCTCGTCGCGGTCGATGAAGCCGTCCTTGTCGGCGTCGAGGCGGTCGAACATCGCCTGGTGGCCCTTGGCGAACTCCTCGCGAGTCACCTCGCCGTCGCCGTCTCCGTCCATCATGCGGATCATGCCCATGCCACGACCCGGGCCGGCGCTGGAAACTTCGTCGCGGCCGACCTTGCCGTCCTTGTTCCCATCGAGGCGGTCGAACATCGCCTGGTGGCCCTTGGCGAACTCCTCGCGGGAGACCCTGCCGTCCTCGTCGGCGTCCATGCGAAGCAGACCCATGCCCATGCCGGGACCCGGGCCGGGCCCTCCGCCCGCTCCAGGGCCTGGGCGGGGCATCTCGTCGCGGCTGATGAAGCCGTCCTTGTCGGCGTCGAGGCGGTCGAACATCGCCCGATGGGCCTCCATGAACTCGTCGCGGGAGACTTTGCCGTCCTTGTCGCCGTCCATCATGCGGAGCATGCCCATGCCCATGCCCATGCCCATGCCCATGCCCATGCCCATGCCGGGTCCCGGGCCAGGCCCACCGCCACGTCCACGACCTGGCCCCTGCTGAGCGAGGGCCGTCATCGACAGGGCGAAGGCGGCCAAGCCCACCGCGACGGCGACGCCGAAGGTACGCTGTCTCATGAGGGTCTCCTTTCGTAGCCGGCTGAACGCAATCCGGGGTTCCGGGAGACACGGTCTTCCGAACCCTGTCGCCATTGTCTCTCTTACCCCCATTCCGTGGAATAAGGCTGTACGTGATTTCTTGATTTACTGGCGATTCAATATCTAAAAATCTTGAATCGAGAGGGTCGTGAAATCCGCCTCGTCGGGAAGCGCAGGGGCCTCTCGACTCCCCCCGCCTTCACTTCGACATGCTTCGGCAACGCCCCGGGAAGCCGAACGCGAGGCCGACGCACCGGGTCGACGGAACCCCCGGGCAGCGGGCGTCACCTGTCCTGGACCGCCGTTTCCAGGGCCGGCTTCGCCATCGACGGCTTGTAACCGTCGTCGAAATCCTCGCACTCCAGGCACCGGTCCCCTCGGTCCATGTCCGCTGGGACGGAGCGAGGACCGCCCCCTTCGCGGATGGAAGCGAGCTCTTCCGTCGAGTAGCCGAAGGCTTCCGCCACGGCCCTGACGCCCGCTTGGTCGTTCGACGGCCCGCTCGTCGCGACCGAACCTTACCTCGACCGAACCACCTCGACGACTTCTTGCGTCATCCTTCGTTCCTCTTCTCGGGCTAGGCGGACCTCGCTCGTCGTTCAACCGATGAGCTTCCGGATTTCGTCCGGGCTCAACACCCGGCCGCAGGCCTTCACCTCGCCGTCGACGGCGAGGGCCGGCAGGGCCCGGACGCCGTCGAAGGCGAGGATGTCGGCGATCTCCTGCACCTTGACCACTTCGCCTTCGACCCCTGCGTCCGTCACCGCCTGCTCGGCGTTGGCCGCGAGCGTCCTGCACTTCGAGCAACCGGCGCCCAGGACCTGGATCTTCCTCATCGCAACGCCTCCTGTTTTCGAACGCGTTCGGACTCCGGCTCCGACGGGAGCCCGGCCCCGTCGGATTGCCAGGGGACCAGGGCCGTGCGGGGGCTCAGGCTCTCGGTGACCTCGCGGAGGAAGGCCCGCTCGTGGAGCTTGCGCGACCTGAGCACGACGTCGGTAATGGGCAGGGGGCTCAAGCTCTGGTTGACGACCCAGGCGAAGGGCGTGATGCCCGCGCGCAAGAGGTCGCGCTGGAGCGAGGCCGCCTCGTGGACGGGAGTCGCCTCGGGCAGGGTTACGATCAGGACCTTGGTGAACTCGGCGTCGCGGAGCCGCGGCAAAAGTTCGCGGACCGACTCGGGCATGGCGCTCAGGTTCCGCAGGACGTCGCGGTGATAGGCCTCGGTGGCGTCCAGCAGGAGGAGCGTGTGCCCGGTGGGAGCCGTGTCGAGCACGACGAATCCGGCTTTCCCGCGGTCGACGGTGCGGGCGAAGGCGCGGAAGACCGCGATTTCCTCGGTGCACGGGGATCGCAGGTCCTCCTCAAGGAGGGCCTTGCCCTGCTCGTCGAGGTCCTTGCCCGCCGTCGCCATCACCTCGGCCGTGTAATCCGCCGTCTCCTTCGCCGGGTCGATACGGCTCACCGAAAGGTTGGGCACGCGGGAGCCGAGCGTCTGGTCGAGATGGGCCGCCGGGTCCGTGGTCGACAGGTGCACCGTGTGGCCGAGCCGGGCGAGGGTCACCGCCAGTCGTGTGGCGACGGTGGTCTTGCCGACCCCGCCCTTGCCCATGGTCAAGATGACGCCGCGGCCTCCGCGTGTGAGCTCGGGGATGAGCGAGTCGAGCGGCGGCGGTAGGCCTTGCGAGCCCTGTTCGCCCGGCGGGGTCGGGGCGGGGCCGCCGAACGAGTCGGGGGCGTTGAGGGCGCGCAACGCCGACACCCCCACCAAGCCGTAGGGGAGGAGCCGCACCTCATGCCGAGGGAGGCGGGCCAAGCCTTCCGGCAGCTCCATCAACGCCGCCCGGCCTCGGGCCTCCATCGCGGCGGCCGTGGCGTCGCTCGAGTCGCTCGCGCGGAAGACGCCGTTCAAGACGAGCCGTTGATTCTTGACGCCCAGCTCCGCGAGCTCGCGGCTCGAGCGGTCCGCCTCGAGAAGGGCCGCCTTCTCGGGCCGACTGACGAGCACGAGGGTCGTCGCGTCGCCGTCGGCCAGGACTTTCAACGCCGCTTCGTAGAGGGCCCGCTGGGCCGCGAGCCCCGAGAGCGGCCCCAGGCACGAGTTTCCCCCCACGTTCGCGTCGAAGAAGACGGTCCAGGCCGCCGGCAGTCTCAGGAGCCTCAGCGTGTGGCCCGTCGGGGCGGTGTCGAAGAGGACGTGGTCGTACTCGGCGGTGGCCGAGGCGTCGCCCAGGAGCTTCGAGAACTCGTCGAACGCCGCGATTTCCGTGGTGCAGGCCCCCGAGAACTGCTCCTCCATGCTCCGCACGGAGGCGTCGGGGAGGACGCCGCGATACGGGCCCACCATTCGCTCGCGGTAGGCGTGCGCCGCGGCCTCGGGGTCGATGTTCATGGCGAACAGGTTCGCCACCCCCGGCACCGGCGCGGGGGCCGTGCCCAGCTCGACGCCGAAGACCTCTCCTAGGTTCGAGGCCGGGTCCGTGCTCACCAGCAACACCCGCTTGCCGCCTTCGGCGAGCCCCACGGCCGTGGCACTGGCGACCGACGTCTTGCCGACCCCCCCCTTGCCGGTGAAGAACAGATTTCGCGTCACGGGACCGGGAACGATCATCGCGCACCTCCGAAAGTCAGCAGCACCGACCCGAGCTTCCAGTAGCCCCGCCGATGTCGACGACGCGGGGGGAACAACATGAGGAGGCCGCTTCCTTCGGTGCTTCGCCTACCGCTTCCGCAGCAGCGAGGCCGGAGAGACGGGCGAACTCGGCGCGGTCCGGGTAGGTCCCGCGTGAGACGACCTCGCCGTCGACCAGGACCAGCGGCAGGCAGTCGTTGCCGTGCTCGCGGAGGGCGGCGGTCACCGTCGGGTTCGAGGCGAAGGCCTGCGGCTGCTGGGCCAGGTTGTAGCGTTCGACCTCGACCCCCTGACGCTTCAGCCAGTCGAGATCGGCGGACACCCGCGGCAAGGTCGGGTCGACCGCGGGGCCGCAGACGCCGGTCGAGCAGCACATCGGGGGGTCGTAAACGGCGAGCTTGGTCATGGGACTCTCCTGATGGGTTCGTTAATCGTCGATTGACGATGAAAACGAGCAAAAAAACTCCGGCGTCTCAAAGCCCGGAGATTAGGTTCTTGAGCCGCTCCAGGACCTTCGGTTCCACGCAGTAGCAGACCCGCGGCCCATCGATCGTGCCCCGGACGAGCCCCGACTCCTTGAGCAGCTTGAGGTGCTGAGAGACGGTCGATTGGGCGAGCGGCAGGTGCTCGACGATGTCGCCGCACATGCACGAGTCCTGCAAGAGCAGGAAGCGGACGATCTGGACGCGGGCCGGGTGGCCCAGCGCCTTGGCGAGCGTGGCCAGCTCCACGTCGGACCGTCCGACCTCCTCGGTCGAGACGTTACGACCCTTGACGGTTGAGCAGCACTTGTCGTCCACAGGCGCCTCCTTTTCTCTTATCGTTAATCTACGATAGGCGATTTATGCGTCTCTGTCAAGTCCCTGAGATCGGCGGCATCCTGCACGTGCCCCTAACCGGCTGGAAGCCAAGAAGTTCGGGGATGGTCGCCGAGGTCTCGACGCCGGAGGAAGAACGGCCCCGGGGATCCGGGCGGTCGGTTTTTGATGCGTCCCACCCTCGACGTGAACCCGACCACGCGGGACGTCCGGCTTTCGGGATGGAATCGGGGAGCCAGGCCGGGGCTGAACGTGCGAGGATGCGGGAGAGCCGACGCGCCCCCGGTGGGTGGGGGGCGTCGTGCGGCCGATCGTCACCCGAACCACGGACTTGCCATGAGGATCGTCAGCCTGCTCCCTTCGCTCACTGAACTGGTCCATTCGCTGGGGAGGGGAGGAGACCTCGTCGGCGTCACACACGAGTGCGACTATCCGACGGGCGTGGAGGCGCTTCCCTGGTTGACGCGGAGCCGCATCCCGACGGCCGCGTCGAGCGCCCAGATCGACGCCCTGGTGGCCTCGGAGCAGGGGGGGCTTTACACGCTCGACGAGGCGAAGCTCGCCGAGGTCGCGCCCGACCTGATCCTGACGCAGGAGCAGTGCGACGTCTGCGCCGTCAACGAGGCCGTCGTCAGGCGCTCGGCCATGAAGCTGCCGAGCCCGCCTCACGTCGAGAGCGTCGATCCCCGCTCGCTCGACGGCGTCTTCGCGATGTTCCGCCGGGTCGGCGAGCTGCTCGACCGGCGCGACGAGGCCGAGGCGCTCGTCGCCGGGTTCGCCGAGACGACCCGAGCCATCGCCTCCCGCCTCGATCCGGCCCGCCCGAAGCCTCGCGTCCTGCTCCTCGAATGGATCGACCCGCCGTACGGTTCCGGGCACTGGAACCCGGAGATCATCGCGAGGGCGGGGGGCGTCGAGGTGATCGGCCGGGCCGGCGAGCGTTCGCGACGGGTCGCCTGGGAGGAGGTCGCGGCGGCCGAGCCGGACGTCATCCTCGTCTCGCTCTGCGGCTTCCCGCTCGGCCGGGCGGAGTTCGAGCTGCAAGCCGTCGTCGAGCTTCCCGAATGGCGGGGACTCCCGGCGGTCCGCGACGGCCGGGTCGCCGTGGTCGACGGCTCGGCCTATTTCTCGCGTCCCGGCCCCCGACTGGAGACGAGCCTGCGGATCGCCGCCGCCGCGATCCACCCGACCCTCTGCCGCGACCTGGCCCCGCCCGAGGGGGACGGCTGGTGGTTCCTCGCGCCGCGGCCCTGAAGAGACTCGAGCGTTTCGAAACGCGAACCGGCCGCCGCGAGCCCTGGAGCTTGCGACGGCCGGTCGAGGTGAACAGGTCGGCTCAGGGCCGATCGCGTCGGATCAAATCAAAGGCCGCTGAGGTCGGCGGCGGTGACGCGGACGCCCTTCTTCAGGCCCAGCTCCTTGACGACCTCTTCGGTCGCCGGGACGGTCATGCTGCGGCGGGGCGAGATGCAGATGCCGGACAGCTCCTTGGGCTGCTCGTCTTCCGCCTCGACGCCGGCGATGGCCAGGCCGTTGAGGATCAGCGGCGAGGCGTTGTCGATGCGGACCCGGTAGGTCTGCTTGCCCTTGACCCGCTCGCCACGGGAGAGCTGGGTGCGGACCAGGCGATTGAGCACGCCGCCGGCCAGCTCGTCGGCGAAGGCGGCGGAGTCGAACTTGCCGTCCTTGGTCGCGACCGGCAGGGTGAACTTGCCGAACGGGACCCACGACTGGGCGGTGCTGTTGCTGGAGGCGACCTGGACGATCGCTTCCTTGCCTTCGATGCGGATGCGGCAGGCGACCGACGGGCCGGCGGGCTCGGCGGGGACGCCCTCGCGGGCCCAGAGGCCGAGGACCGGCTTGTCCTTCAGGGTCTTCGTCAGCTCGGCGGCCGTCGCCTCGGACTCGGCGCCCTTGGCGTCGACCTGGAACAGCAGCTCGCCCGTCTCGTCGTTCGGGAGGGTGTCGAGCTTGTCGACGAAGTCCTGGGCCAGGGTCAGCTCATACTCGTAAGCCTTGCCCCGACGCTCGGCGAGCTGGGCGATGACGTCCCACTCCAGGCCCTGGGCGATCCGCCACATGACCATCTGCGAGACCGACTCCGGCGCCTTGACCGCCGCGAGCCGCTTGAGCGCCTTCTGAACGCGGGCGTCGCTGTTGGCCTGCGAGACGTCGCCGATCCGGAGCTTCTCGCCCTCGGCCGCGAGGCGGACCGAGCCGTCCTCGTTGGGGGCTTCCAGGCTGACGAGCCGGGTGGGGAGCTTCCGGGTCTGGCCGGGCTTCAGGGCCGCGAACGGGAGGCCGGTCGGGGGGACCGACCGCATGCCTCCGCCCATGCCGCCCATGCCGCCCATACCCCCCATGCCGCCGCCCATGCCGCCCATGCCGCCGCCCATGCCGCCCATGCCTGACATGAGGCTGCGCTGGTCCCAGCTGTCGTAGTCGCCGCAGAGGGCCATGATCAGGCGGGCGAGCATCATCATGCCCATCATGGGAGGCATGGTGCCGGACCGCATGCCGCCGCCACCCATGCCGCCGCCCATGCCGCCGCCGCCCATGCCGCCGCCCATACCTCCCATACCGCCGCCGCCCATGCCGCCGCCCATGCCGCCCATGCCGCCGCCCATGCCGCCCATACCGCCGCCGCCCATGCCGCCCATGCCGCCCATCATCTGACCGGCGGCTCCCTGGGCGACGAGGCCCGGCGGGAGGACGACGTTCAGCTGGCGCTTGGACTTGTTGGTGACGGTCATGGTCATGCGACCGTCGCCCAGGCCCTCGGCGTCGACGTCGACGAGGCCGTCGCGGAGAGCGTCGAGGAGGTTGACGGCCGGGACTTCGGCTTCGGCCTTGGTCTGGGAGGCGTCGGGGGTCGGCCGGGGATTGGCCGTAGCCTTGGGATCGTCGGCCCTCGCCGGGACGATGGAGGTCCCCGCCAGGAGGAGGCCCCCGGCGAGCAAACGAACGTGCAACCGAGATGTGGACATGGGAAAACGCCCTTCCGTTCGAATGGCCCGGGAGAGCCGCACGCCGCGGCCGTCCGCATGATGAAGGGGTGGGAAGCAGGCCGCCGGTCGGGCCGGGGGCCTGGCGTCGCACCATCGCGGACACGGCTCAGGTTGATCGTCGTCCCGGAAAGATCGTGTGAGGACTCCGCGATACTCGATAACCGCGACAACCGGCGACGCCCGCCGGGTGGGTCGGGGGACGGCCGCGGCGGCCGGCCCGCCCTCGGCGGACGGATTCGGATTGGGTCGAAGCTCAGCGCCTGCGTGATCAGGTCTAGGGAGAGAGGATCCGGGACGCGTTCATGACGCGGCGGAACCGTCTCATCACTTTCCAGTTTAACAGACGATTTCCAGCCGGCTCCTATTCGCACCGATTCTCCAGTCCCCCGGCGGCGGTTCTAACGTCCGAGGCCGCGTGAGACGGTCGGCGAGTCCCGGCGGGTTGCGTCGCCGGGTCGTCGTGCGGGAGTCTTGCGGGCGGGAGGACGGTCGGGCGATCCGGTCAGCTGGCGCGGCCGAGGTACTCGCCGGTCCGGGTGTCGACCCGGACGAGGGCGCCGGGCTCCATGTGCTCGGGGACCTGGATGGTGTGCCCGGTCGAGAGGGTCGCAGGCTTGGTTCGGCCGGTCGCCGAGTTGCCCCGGACTCCCGGCGCGGTGTCGGCGACGGTCATCTCGACGGTGTCGGGCAGGTCGATGGCGATGATCTCCTCATCGACCACCAGCGCCTCGACCCCTTCCATGTTCTCGATCAGGAACGGCAACTGGTCGGCCAGGTCGTCGGCCCGGAAGGTGAACTGCGAGAAGTCGGCCGAGTCCATGAAATGGAGCTCGTCGGCGTCCCGGTAGAGGTACTGGATCGGCTTGCGCTCGAAGCTCGACTCGTTGAGGGCGTCGGTCCCCCGGTACGACTTCTCGACCCGGTTCTTGGTCTTGAGGTTGCGGGCCTTGACCTTGTAGAGCGTCGCGGCGCCCCGGGCCGAAGGCGTCTGGACCTGGATCTGCTCGATCATGTGGGGGGCGCCGTCGATCTCGACGACCATCCGACGCTTGAAATCCTTGGCGGGCACCACGGCGGGAAGACTCCCTTGGACGGGGACGAAAGGTGGGGCGACGACCGGCCCCATCGGCCGGCGACGGTCGGACATTTTACCCATGCGCCGGGAGGGCGGTCAAAACCGGCTCGTGGACCGGCTGCGTGCCCCGAAGGTTGCAATCCGCGTTTCCACGCCGCATCCGCGCGTTGTTTTTTTGGCATGATCGGAAGAAATCGTCGATCTGAAGCACGGCAGCCCCGATAATCGCGAACCCAATCTTGTCCGCTTGCGTGCGAATGTGGTCGAACGCGCAAGCACCCCGGTTCGCTTCATACCATCCTTTCATTCCGATCGTGAATCGAATAGCAGGTACGAGGACCTAACGGGAGATCTTATTGATGAGCATGAGGATGATTCGGTACGCCATCGCCGTGGTCGCGCTCGCGACCTTGTCCGTCGGGCGCGGCGAGGCCGGGATGGTGACGTTCGAGTTCGCGGGGGGGAGCGGCGCGTCCGCGTTCACGGGGACGTTCTGGTACGATCTGGACACGCCGGACCTGATCCCGAGCCCGAACTCGGGCATTTACGAGCCCTCGGCCGCCTTCCCCATGGGCTTCAGCGTCGTGGGGCCCACCGGCTCCTACTCGGCGGTCGCCGACACCGGGACGATCGTGGTCACGCACTACGGCTCGATCGAGATCAACCTGTTCAGCAGCGACGGCGGCGAGTTCTACCTGAACGGCGTGAGCGACCAGTGGCTGCCCGGCGGCCCGGACGACCTCCCGGCGAGCTTCGACCTCTCGTCGAGCATGTTCCCTCCCACGGTCGCCGTCATCGTGAGGCGTCTCGGCCTGCGTGAGGAAGGCGAGGTGACGTCGTTGAGGGTCGCCACGACACCCGTGCCAGAGCCGGCTTCCCTGGCGATGGCGACGGTCGGGGCCCTCGGCCTGCTCGCGCTCGCCCGAAGGCGTTCGGCCTGACGACGCCCGCGGACCGACATCCCGACGGACGCCGGAGAGCGGCCCCAGCGGTCGCTCCCGCCGTCTCGCCCACCGGCCCGCTTCGCCTTGTCTCGGGCCGCCTGGATCTGGTATTAAGGAAAGCGTTCGGAAGATGTTCCAAGACGGAGGCCCGTCGACAGTCGGCGGGCCGACGCCATTCCCATCGAGGGGCGCTGCGACGGTACGCTTGGGCGTTCCTGCCAGGCTCGATGGGGTGGATCTTCCGATCTGCAACGGCGCCCGTTCATCGTTTCAGGAGACTTTGAACGTGACCGCCGTCGCCCAGAAAGCCGCTCCCGCCGCCAAGGATTTCCACGTCGCCGACATCTCCCTCGCCCCCTGGGGCCGCCGCGAGATCGCCATCGCCGAGACCGAGATGCCCGGCCTCATGGCGATCCGCGAGGAGTACGCCGCCCGCCAGCCCCTCAAGGGCGCCCGGATCACCGGCTCGCTCCACATGACCATCCAGACGGCCGTGCTGATCGAGACGCTCAAGGCGCTCGGCGCCGAGGTCCGCTGGGCCTCGTGCAACATCTTCTCGACCCAGGACCACGCCGCCGCCGCCATCGCCGACGCCGGCATCCCCGTCTTCGCCTACAAGGGCGAGTCGCTGGAAGAGTACTGGGATTACACCCACCGGATCTTCGAGTGGGCCGACGGCGGGCACTCGAACATGATCCTGGACGACGGCGGGGACGCCACCCTGCTGCTCCACCTCGGCGCCCGCGCCGAGGCCGACCCCTCCGTCCTCGCCAAGCCCGGCAGCGAGGAGGAGCGCGTCCTCTTCGCCGCCATCAAGAGCCGCATCGCCTCGCAGCCCGGCTGGTACGCCAAGAACCTCGCCGCCGTGAAGGGCGTCACCGAGGAGACCACCACCGGCGTCCACCGCCTGTACCAGATGCACAAGCGCGGCGAGCTGAAGTTCCCCGCCATCAACGTCAACGACTCGGTCACCAAGTCCAAGTTCGACAACCTCTACGGCTGCCGCGAGTCGCTGGTCGACGGCATCAAGCGCGCCACCGACGTGATGATCGCCGGCAAGATCGCCGTCGTCGCCGGCTACGGCGACGTGGGCAAGGGCTCCGCCCAGGCCCTTCGCGCCCTCTCCGCCCAGGTCTGGATCACCGAGATCGACCCGATCTGCGCGCTGCAGGCCGCGATGGAAGGCTATCGCGTCGTCACCATGGAGTACGCCGCCGACAAGGCGGACATCTTCGTGACGACCACCGGCAACTTCCGGGTCATCAACCACGACCACATGGCCAGGATGAAGGATCAGGCCATCGTCTGCAACATCGGCCACTTCGACAACGAGATCGACGTGGCGTCGCTCGAGAAGTACACCTGGGAAGAGATCAAGCCCCAGGTCGATCACGTCATCTTCCCCGACGGCAAGCGGATCATCCTGCTGGCCAAGGGCCGGCTGGTGAATCTCGGCTGCGGCACCGGCCACCCCTCGTACGTGATGAGCTCCTCGTTCGCCAACCAGACCCTCGCTCAGATCGAGCTCTGGCAGCACAACGAGAAGTACCCCGTCGGCGTCTACGTCCTGCCCAAGAAGCTGGACGAGCACGTCGCCCGCCTGCAGCTCAAGAAGCTGAACGTTCAGCTCACCGAGCTGACCGACGAGCAGGCCGCCTACATCCACGTCCCCAAGGAAGGGCCTTACAAGTCCGACCAGTACCGCTATTGATCGGCATCCCTGGGCGGCGGAGGGGCCAGGCGCCCCGCCGCCGCGCCCTCCAGGCCGCACGCCCCGTAGCCGCGCCGCGGCGCCGGGGCGTCGCGCATTCCCCCATCCCCCCGTCCCCTTCCGAGGAATAGATCCGAGATGCCCGACGTGCGTGCCTTCCGCGGCGTCCGCTACGATGTGGCCCAAGTCGGCGCGATGTCCGACGTCATCGCGCCGCCCTACGACGTGATCGATGCGGCCCTGCAAGAGAAGCTCTACCAGGCCAGCCCGTACAACAGCATCCGCCTGGAGCTGAACCGCCCCGAGCCCGGCGACTCCGAGGCCGAAAGCCCCTACACCCGCGCCGCGAAGTTCCTCCGCGAGTGGCAGCGCCAGGGCGTCCTGCGGGCCGACGACCAGCCCGCGTTCTACGTCTACGAGCAGACCTACCAGGTCGAGGGCCAGACCCACGTCCGCCGGGGGTTCTTCGCCCGCGTCCGGCTGGAGCCGTTCGGCGAGGGGAAGATCTTCCCCCACGAGCAGACGCTCGCCGGCCCCAAGGCCGACCGCCTCGCGCTCTACCAGGCCACGGGCTTCAACCTCAGCCCGATCTTCGGCCTCTACCCGGACTCGACCAACGAGGTCCTCCGCAAGGTCGAGGAAGGGATCCGCGACAAGACCCCCCTGGTCGCCGAGGACCACCTGGGCGTCACCAACAAACTCTGGCTGTCGACCGACCCCGCCGTCCTCTCGGCCGTGGGGGGCCTGATGGGCCAGAAGCCGGTCTTCATCGCCGACGGCCACCACCGCTACGAGACCGGCCTGCGGTTCCGCAACGAGAAGGAAGCCGCTGGCGAGCTGTCCGGCCCCGACGATCCGGCCAACTTCTGCCTCATGATGCTGGTCTCCATGAGCGATCCGGGCCTCCTGATCCTCCCCACCCACCGGCTTGTGAAGGGCTTCCCCGGCCTCACCGCCGAGGAGCTGACGAACCGGCTCGCCCCCGAGTTCGAGCTGCAAGACCTGGGCGAAGGCGACGCCGGGCTCGAAGCCGCCGCCCTCGCCACCTCCGGCAGCGGCGAGCAGGACGTGCTGGCCTTCGGCACCGTCGCCGACGGCAAGTGGACCCTCGCCCGACTCCGCTCCGACGCCGTCATGGACCGCCTCGCCCCCGACCACGGCGCCGACTGGCGCTCCCTGGGCGTGAGCATCCTCCAGGTCCTCGTCCTCGACCACCTGCTCGCCCCGCTGGCGAAGGATCGCTCCACCCGCTACGTCCACCTCGCCGGCGAGGTCCGCGACGAGGTCGCCGCCAAGGGCTGCGACCTCGCCTGCCTCGTCCCCCCCGCCAGCATGGAGCACGTCGAGGCCATCGCCTCGGCCCTCGAAACCATGCCCCCCAAGAGCACCTACTTCTTCCCCAAGCTGCTCACCGGACTGGTCTTCAACCCGATCCGCTGAGGTCCCTCCCAAACTCCGGCCTCGGGCCGTTCACGTCCTTCCCCCCTCGCGGGGGAAGGTGGCCCGCAGGGCCGGATGAGGGGGAGACGAGCACGATGGCCGCCGGCGTCATCTGAGGCCGGCCTGCGAGATCCGAGGGCGTCCGTGCTCCTCTCCCCCATCCGACCCCTGTGGGGGGGGAGGCGTCGGATTGATCGCTTTTCGACATGGCACCAAGCGAGTTCACTCCGCGCGGCGGATCGTCTCGGCGAGGATCGCGATCGACGTGGCCTCGCCCGTCGCCCCGCTCCGATCGGGCTTCCCTTCCTCCCCGCGTCGAATCTCGACGAAATGGGCGACGCCTCCGTCATTCGACTGGGCCGACCACAGCCGCTTCCTCATGCCATCGACAGACGCGCCGATCTCCGCCTCCATCCCCATCAAGCGGATCGCGTAGAGCAGCACGCCCAGCTTGAACGACGCATTCCGGCACGACGGACGCACGCCCTTCCGGAATCGTTCCCAGTCCTCTCTGTCGGCGTGATCGACGAGGATGCCGGAGTCGGCGTCCCAGAAGATCGGGTCGTCAGGACCGTCCTTGCGAACCACGCCGACGATGCGGCGGCGGGCCTCCTCGGTGCGTCCCTTCCAGAAGTCGTGGAGCGCCTGATAGACCGCGTGCTCCGCGAACAGCGTCGGATGGCCCGCCTCGTATCCCGCATCCCAGCGCTGGCGCATGACCCGGACGTCGACGGTCCGTCCCCCCGCCACGGGAAAGACCCCCAGCGAATGGCCATGCACGGGGTCCTCGTCGTCGGAACGATGGAGCATCCGCTCGACGGGGTGGAACAGCACGTCCTGGAGCCCGTTCCCGGTCCAGTCCAGGGATTGCAGGGTTCGCGACAACTCGGCCGACGCGGCGGCGTCGATGGGCCGGAGCGCCTCGGCCGACCAGAGGGTGTCGGTGATGAGATAGCCCGCAAGCCGCTTCGGGTCGTCGGGGTCGAGCGTCGGATCATTCCAGGCGACGACGTGCAAGGGCCGCGCCTCGCCCGGCCGCTCGAAGCTCACGACGTGGCGCTTGAGCCACCCCGCCGCCCGGATCGTCCGGTCGTGCGTGATCGGGTTTTCGGGGACCTGGAAGGCGACGGCATCGCGCGGTTCCAGGGCCGTCGCGGTCGCGACCGTCGCGAGCAGGGCCAGAAACGCCAGCGGCCGGAGCCCGCCCGGAAAGGCGCGGCCCGGCCGACGATGGGCGGGGGAGGGAGGTTTCAAGGTCGACTCCGCGAGCGGACTCATCCGGGAATCGGCGACGGCGGCGGGGGGGGACGCGGTCGCCGTCGGCCGGCGCTGCGTCGTCGAACTCGTCCGGTCCTTCGAGCGGGAGCGCCTCGGTCCGGGCCTTGGGCTTCCACTGGAGTGGCGCGTCAGCGCCCGGCGCGGGGGGCTTCGGAACCGGCCGCCGCGAGGTCGCCGGGGCGGCCGACGAGGCGGTGCGCGAGCGGGGCTCGACCCAGGATTCGACGACCGTCCCGGTCTCGACGGGGGGTGGCGAAGCGGCGACCACCGCGCGGTGGCTGCGGGCGACGTGGAGCGCCTGCGCCGCGGCGTCGCGGACGGCGTCCTTCTTCTCGTAGACGACGCAACGCCCGAGGACGGCCTCGGCCTCCGGGCCGCCGATCTGGCCGAGGGCCGTCGCGGCGGCGGTGCGGACGCCGGTGTTCCAGTCGTTCTTGAGCGCGTCCGTCAGCGCCGGGATTCCGCGAGGGTCGCCCAGCAGGCCGAGCGATTCAGCCGCCTCGCGCCGGGTGCCGCCGTGCAGGCTCTGGAGTCGCTGGGCCGCCAGCGCGACCGGATCGAGCGGGTCGACGGGCGCGGCGACGACGACCGGTTGCTCGACGACGACCGGCGGGGGAGCGGCGATGTAAGCCGGCTGCTCGACGACCATGACGGGCGGCGAGGCCACCACGACAGGCGGCGAGACCGCCGCGCGGACCAGCGGCGCGGCGATCGCGGCACCGGTCAGCGCCCCCAGCCCGAACGAGACCGCCGGCCAGGCACCGGACCCGCCGTGCGAATGGCGAGGAGGCCCGTACCACGGCGAGGGGCCGCCGTATCTCGGCCCAGGCCCGCCCCGAAACCCCGGCGCGGCCGAGGCGTGGACGCTCCGCTCCAGCGTCCCTCCCGGTCGGCTGACCTGAAGCCGGCGGTCGATCTGCCCCCCGCCCCGGCTGACCGACAGGTTGCGCTCGAGCGTCCGACCGCCCGGCCCGGTGACCGAGACGTTCCGCTCGCGGCTGACCGACTGCGCCGTCGCGTCCCCGACCACGCACCAGCCGACGAATCCACCCAAAGCGAGATTCAGCCACCGGCTCAAGACTCACCTCCCTGCGCTCAGGAACTTCGCCCTCGCCATCCCATCACAGTCGGCGATCGGCCGTCCCGTCCGTGAGCGATTGTCGCCGCCCCGTCCGTTTTGTGAAGTTCAATCCGCGAGGAGACCCAGGCGGCAGCCGCCGTTCGCGATCGCGGGATAAGGTGCATCCTCTAGATTGCGGGGTTGCGCTCCGGCGTGCCACCGGGGTTGCTGGATTCCGGAGGTTTTCCCAGGAGGAGTGGAGACGTCGTCGATGGGTCCGCCCAGACCATGCGAGGGATTCCTCCCCGCTTCAATGCGACCGAAGCACCATGAAAAACGCCGAACGAACCCAATCTCGGACGGCTAAAAATGGCGATAAAAGCATTGGGATCATGGTCTTGCGTCGATTGGCTTCGGTTTCCCGGTGGCCGAACGAACCCAATCGCGGCCCACCGGGACCAACACCGGAATCAAGCCTCGTCGCCGCTCGCGCCGGCGGTCGCGAGGAGGAGGCGGCGGGCGTTTTCGGCGAGCAGGAGCGGGGCGGTCTCCGGCGGGAAGGTCTGGGCGACCCAGGCTTCGAGCTTCTCGACGTCGGCCAGTTCGGCGGGGACGGTCTCGAGCCCGAGGTAGTCGGTCGCGACGCCGATCCCTTCGTAACCGGCCCGGCCTCGGAAGGGGAGGGCGGCCAGGTCTTCGATGGCGGCGCGGAAGGCTTCGACCGTGGGGCCGGGACTGACGCCGAGGGTCACGCCCAGCGCCCGGAGTCGGCGGGGCAGGTCGGGGCCGAGGGGTTCGACAGGGCCGTGCGAATGCATGAGGGGGAGCCGATCCGACCGGCCCGCGTCGGCCTCGAACCAGTCGAGGATCTCGCCGATGGCGCGGGCATTCGCGCCGGACAGGTCCAGGGCCGGTCGGGGACCTTCGGCCGGGGCCAGGTCGAGGAGCCGTTCCAGGAAGGCGCGGCCCAGCTCGGTCAGGCCGCGGTCGTCGCCGGGCTCGCGCGAGCCGCCGAGGAGGCCCGAGGCCGCGTCGATGGGCCGAAAGACGCGGACCCCGCGTTCGAGCAGGCTCGGGAGCCGATCGAGATCGGCGGTCGTGCGGACGAGATGGCCGAGGCCGTCGACGGCGAGCGAGCCCCAGCAGAGGAAGCCTTCGGGCTCGGCCCGCCAGCGGGCGGCGTCGTCCGGGCGGCCGAGCAGGCGGCCGGAGAACTCGGCCTCGTGGCGGGCGATCATCTCGCCCAGGGCGCGCCAGGGATCGGCCTGCCCGGCCCAGTCGGACGGCTTGCGGCGGCAGACCAGCACGGCCAGCGAGGTCCCCATCAGGTAGCCGTCCAGGCGAGGCACCCGGCCGGGGATCTCGGCGTAGGCGGAGGGGTCGTACTGGCTGCTCTCGGCGGCGTACTGGAGGGCCCAGTCGCACCGCAGGTCGATCAATCGCATGGACGTCTCGCCGATCAACGATCAGGGGGCTTCCGGCGGGGCCTGGGGGACGCGTTCCAGGAACCGGGCGACCGACCGCCGGAGGTCTCCCCAGCGTATCACGTCCCACGCCCGGCCGCCCTCCCAGCCCCCCCGCCAGACGACGGGGGCGGACTCCGCCAGCGTGGCCGCCAGCGGCGAGGCCGGGTCGTCGCCGCCCGGAATCGGCAGCCCCGCGCGGCCCGGCCAGAAGACGCCCGCCCGCCCGACCGGCCGACTTTCGTCCCCGCCGATGAGCCCCGCGACCGATCGTTCGGGAGCCTGGGCCGATTTCAGGGCCGTCGCGACGGCCCCCTCACCCCAGCCGACCAGCACCGTCGTCCCGCTCGCGACCGCCTCGACGGGGCGTCCCGACGCCCGGCCCAGCGTCGCGACCGCCTCGGCGGGGCCGTTCGCCGGCCTCGATCCGCCGAACAGCGGCGCCAGGGGGAGCACGACGCGTCTCAGGATCGAATCGGCGTCTTCCGATCGGTCCGTGTGCAGGGCGAGGAGGGCCCCCGAGGTCGTCCCCGGCTTCTCCGGGTCGGCGAAGGTCGCGAGGCTCGCCCCGCGAAGCAACGGCCAGAGGTCCGCTTCAAGCCGGACGCCCCGGACGGTCGCCAGCAGGTTGAGCCGGACGCGGAGCGGCTGGAGCTGCGCCCGCGCGGGGTCGGCCCGATCGATGCGATCGACCACGTCGAACAGGGCGTCGCGGAACGCCGGCTCGCGGCCCAGCGCCAGGGCGACCGCCGCCTGCGTCGAATCCGACGGCATCCAGGCCAGCCATGCCGGGTCGATCGGCGGCGTCTTCAGCAGCGCGGTGGGCCGGGCCGGATCGAACCGCGAGGCCAGGTCGAGGCCCAGGTGATCGTCGCGCAGGCTCAGGAACCCGACGACCGCCTCCAGGCCGGTCGACTTCGCCGCCGCGAGCAATCGGGACGGATTCGGGGCGGCCCGGAAATCGCCCGGCAGGCGGCCCGGCTCGAAGACCAGGCGGAAGCCGGAATCCTCGGCCGTGAGCGGGAGCAGGTCGGTGGGCTCCTCTTTCGGTCCGAGGGGGGCTCGCAGCCGGGCGAGGGCCTCGGCCAGCTCGGGCCGACGGCTGCCGAAGACCGTCCCGCCCGGCGACACGGCGGCCATCGCCGCGCCCGGACCTCCCAGCCGTTGGACGGCCAGCGGCGGCTCGCCCAGCGGGGGCTCGTCGGCCCCCCCGGAGAGCCGGAGCGAGGTGACTAGGGCGGCGATCTCGCCGCCGTCGTGGGGGACCGTTGCGAACCACTGCCAGCCATCGGCGAGGTCGAGGCCGGCGACCAGCTCGGCGTCCTGGAACGCCCGCCACTCGGCGGTCATCTCGGGGTTGAACATCGCCGCGACCGCCTGGATCGGCTTCCCCAGCGCGTTGGCGTCTCCCGTCGCGCGCCGCCAGGCCGCCATCGCCGCCGCCGGATGCGCCGCGCGGGAGCCTTCGAACAGCCGGATGACCGCCTCGGCCTGCTGATCCGGCCGCACCGCCCGTACCACGATGGCCGGTTCCACGGCCCCGTCTTCCGCGAGGGCCGCCGTCGCGACCAACAGCAGCGCCAGCGTCGCCAGCTTTCCGCGTCCACGCCCCATGCGTCGTCCCACCCTCAATGAATCGTCCCTCACGCCGTCCCCTGGTTTCAGTCCGGCCATTCTACCGGCCCCTCCGCCGCTTTCCCAGGAATCGACGTCGTCGCGCGAACTTGAAATCGGTGCGGCGGGTCTCTTGAAAGCCAGGCGGACGACGCAACGCTCACAGAGGAGATCGCCGATCATGGCTCGCTCGAAACGCCGAACCGACCTCGCCCGACGCGCTCGGATCGAGGGGGCGTCGCTACCATCCCCAGGCTGTCCCGCTCTTTGACAATTCGAACGCTGATCCATCTCAAAACGACGCTGGAGCCAGACGGCCAGGCGACCGGCTGCAACCCGGTAGATGTGGGTTCGACTCCCACCAGCGTCTCTTTTCAAGCAAGCTGTCGGCCTCGTCGGCCCCACGGCGCGCCCTCCCCGCTATGCGGTCGGCGGGGCGCGTCCCGCGCGGGGGATTTCAAACGAGGGCGAGGCCGTTGCAGTGGTAGCTCAACTGGATAGAGCATCAGACTAAGAATCTGAGTGTCGCAGGTTCGAATCCTGCCCACAGCCGACGCGCCGGGCGACCGGCGCGTCTCCCAGAGACGCTCACAACGTCTTTGACCATGTCGCCCGAGGGGGGCGGTCGGCCGATCGGTCGGCCCTCGACGACGCCGCGAGGCGGGTCGCGGGCGGCGCCGACGGTCGCCTCGCGGCCCTGGCGGATTCCGCCCCGAACGGACGCCGGCGACGGCGTCGCGAAGGACGGCGATCGAGCGTGTCGACGGGACCCCGGCGCGAGCCGGACCCACGACCCGTTCGGTCCCGCGCCGAGCGACGCCCGGCCCGACTCCCGTCGAGGCTCAAGCCAGGCCCCGCGGCCCGACGCGTGATCGTCGGTCGATCCGTCCCTCGAAGGCTCTCCACCCCCTTGCCAATCCAGGTTTCTTCTTATGAACGATCCCTGACATCAGCGCCCGGGCTCGACCCGGGCGGGAGGCTCCGTCATGTTCGGCATCAAGCGCATCAAGGTCCGCAGCTTCGAGATGGGCCTCCACTTCCGCGACGGCGAGTTCCGGGGCCTGATCACCCCCGGCGACCACTGGCTCTTCGACCCCCTCGGGCGGGTCGACGTCCAGGTCGTGTCGCGCCGGGCGCCGTTCCTGATCCATGAGAAGCTCGACCTCATCGCCGGCTCGGGCGCGCTGAAGGGCTACGCGCAGGTGATCGACCTGCACGACGCCCAGCGCGGCCTGGTCTGGATCGACGGCCGGTTCGCCTCGCTCCTCCCCTCAGGATTGCACGCCTACTGGCTGGAACCCCGACGGGTGCGCGTGGAGGTGGTCGACGTCGGTTCGCCCCGGTTCGAGCATGAGGAGGCGAAGGTCGTGCTCCGCAACGTCGCGGCTCTCGCCTGGCTGGAGACCGGGGCGGTGGGCCGGGGCTGCGTGGGTGTCCTGTTCCTCGACGGCCGGTTCGCCGGCGCGCTGGAGCCTGGCCCCTGGGCCTTCTGGCGAGGCGCGGCCGACGTCCGGGTGGTCGAGGTCGATCTCCGCGAGGCGACCCTGGACGTGGCCGGCCAGGAGATCATGAGCGCGGACAAGGTCTCGCTGCGGATCAACGCCCTGGCGACCTACCGCGTGGTCGACCCCCGCAAGGCCGTCTGCGCCGTCGACGACTTCAAGCAGGCCCTCTACCGCGAGGCCCAGCTCGCCCTGCGGGCGGTCGTCGGCGGCCGCGAGCTCGACGCCTTGCTCGCGGACAAGCAGGCCGTGGCCGTCGAGGCCGCCGGGTTGCTCGCCCCCCGCGCCGCCGAACTCGGCGTGGAGGTCGCCGCCCTGGCCGTCCGCGACCTGATCCTCCCCGGCGACATGAAGGAGCTGATGAACAAGGTGACTGAAGCCCGAAAGGCCGCCGAGGCCGACCTCATCACCCGTCGCGAGGAGACCGCCGCCCTCCGCAGCCAGGCCAACACGGCCCGCCTACTCGCCGACAACCCGACCCTCATGCGGCTCCGCGAACTCGAGGTCCTGGAGAAGATCGCCGCCTGCGGAAAGCTGAACGTGGTGCTCGGCGACGGTCGCCTCTCCGACAAGGTCCTCAACGCCATTTGACCGGCCGGCCGCCACGCCTCGTGCGTCGGTCGGCCGGTTTTGCGCCTACTCAGGCGGTGTTTCGCGGTCGCTACACGTGCTGCCTATTCGTACCGCGGATCTCCGGCGAAGGTGTTATTTGAACCCAATTCGAACGTGGGAGCCGCCAGAATCTGACATCGTGCAGCATGGTTAAGATACGACGAATGAATTTGGTGAACATCAGGTTGGACTGAACATTTTGATCCTGTAGAGTGCTCGCCTCAATCGTACCAAGCAAGAGACGATTGGAATGGGCAGCATCCAGGAGTGTCTCCATGCGTTTGCGTGATTTAGCGTCGACTCGATTCCGCCTTGCGGGTGCGAAACTGCTGGCGATATTGGCCCTCACGGCGAGCTTGTCCGCCCCGGCGACCGCCGAGGAGATTTCCTTTAATTGGGATGCGGACCCGTTCGAGAACTGGGTCAGCTGGGAGGTTCCCGAGCCGACAGACGTCCATGTTCTCCTTGGCTCTCTCTCCCTGGGACCGCACTGGTACTTCGGCGGTATCGAGGTCGACGCCCCCGCGAACATCCTCGGCGAAAGCCTGGCGTATATCCCGTCCCGTCGGCCCCAGTTCGAGTGGTTCACCGCGGACGACGGCCGAAGCGCCGGCGGCATCATGGGGATCTTTCTGCCGAGTCCGGGGACGCACGCAGGCGTCTTCGATCGGGTCTTCCTTCCTGACGGCTCGTCGCGACAGGCGGCGATTCGCGTCTCCGCAACCTATCGGAACTGGGACGATCCGGAGGACCCCCGGAACGAGTACCACAGGACCTTGACCCTCCCCATCTCCATCACGATCTACGCCTCGGCCGACAATCCGGCCATCGTCCCCGAGCCCTCCTCGATCGCTTCGGCCGCCCTTGCGATCGTCGGCCTCGGAGGCTTCGCCGCCCGTCGGCGAATCCGCCGGAACCGACGTGCGGGTTGATTGCCCCCCTGTTTTTCACCCGGGTGTTATTGACCTTGAATTTCGCCCGGGTAAAATCCCTCCGTCTGGTGACTTTTCCCAGAGGGAGGGGGCTGTAATGGACGCGGAACGAAACCGGAGTTGCACGGCGTTCGAGGGGACGAAACGACTGGTCGGGGGGAGCGTGGTCGATGTGGCCGCCGCGGTCAAGCGTCGGCTCGACTCCGGCGCGTCGGATCCGATGCTCCTGTTCGACGACGTGACGGGGGAGCAGTTCGAGCTCGATTTCCAGGGGACTCCGGAAGAGGTCCTGGGGAGGCTGGGGCCGGCGGCCGACGCGCCGAAGGGGCCGGGGAGACCCAAACTCGGGGTCGTCGCGCGTGAGGTGACGCTCCTGCCCCGGCACTGGGAATGGCTCGGCGAGCAACCGGGCGGGGCGTCGGTCGCGCTTCGGAAGCTCGTCGACGAGGCCCGCAAGGCCCACGTCGACAAGGACCGAGTCCGCAAGGGCCGCGACGCCGCCTACCGGTTCCTCGTCGCGATGGGCGGCAACCTCGCGGGCTTCGAGGAGGCCAACCGCGCCTTGTTCGCGGGCGATCCCGAGAAGTTCGCCGCCGAGACCGAGGCGTGGCCCGTCGACGTCCGAGATTACGCCCGGACTCTGGCCCGAGCCGCCTTCTGACAGATGTCTCTTGACTCGGCCCCGCCGGCCTATGACGCTTGTCCTTGAGGATGAACTTCGGGACCAACGTGGAAGGAGGCGGGGCATGGTCAAAGCGCGTATATGGTGGGCGGTCCTGGTCGGAGCGATGCTCGGGGGTGAGGCGGTCGGCGAGCCCCTCCAGGGGTCGGTCGCGGCCGAGAACGGCAAACCGGCGGCCGGCGCGCGGGTCTGGGCCGCGAGGCTATGGATCCAGCAGCTCGACCGCGTCGAGGCGGTCGCCGGCGACGAGGGGAATTTCACGCTGGAACTCGCGCCCGGGACCTGGTTGCTCAACGCGAGCCTGGGCGATCAGGGCCTCGGGCGATTCCAGACGGCCGAAGTGCAGGCGGGGCGCGAGCCTGATCCCGCCAGGCTGCGGCTGTCTCCGCAAGGCCTCCTTCGCGGTCGGCTGATCGAGGCCGAGTCGGGTAGGCCGATCGCGGGGGCCCGGTTCGTGCTGGACGACGGCCGCGACCCGACGACCGATCAGGATGGTCGGTTCGAGGTCCCCGCCCTGGGCCGAGAGAACTCCCACGAGGCGTTCGTCGTCGCCCCTGGGCGCGAGCGCAAGCGGGTGCTGTTCGAGATGTCCGAGGGGCCGACGACCGACCTGGAAGTCCCCATCCCGCGCGGGGCGAAGGTCGTCGGCCGCGTCCTCGACCTCGACGGTCGACCGGTCCCGGACGCGCGGGTCGGCCGCTCGACGTCGGGCTCGGGCCTCTCGCTCACGGGCCTCTGGGTCCGGGCCGACGCGGAAGGCCGATTCGAGTACGACGGCGTGGTCTCCGACCGCTCCACCTGGCTCGGGGCCGCCGCGCCGGGGTTCCAGGACGCCGAGCGGAGCGCCTTCCGGACCGGGGCGGACGATCCGCCGTTCGCCCTGGATTTTCGGCTCGCCCGCAAGCCTTCGGCCGACGCCCCGAAGCCCGCCGCCGAGGCCGTCGCCAAGGCGTCCCCGCCGCCGGCCGAGGCCCCGAACCGTCGCCACGTCGTCGGCGTCGCGCTCGGTCCCGACGGCCGGCCGGTCGTCGGCGCCTCGGCGCGATGGGGCGTCGACCGATCGAACGAGACGATCGAGACCCGGACCGACGAGCGGGGGAGGTTCCGGCTGGCGTTCGTCCCCGTCGAGGCGGGCGTCGTCTGCGTCCTGCCCGCCGACGGCGCCCTCGCGCCGGGACTCGCGCAGGTGCCCGCCGTGGGCGACCAGGAAGTAAAGGTGGAACTGGCGAAGGGGCTCACGCTCAAGGGGATCGTCCACGACTCCCAGGGCGAGCCGTTCGCGGGCGTGATGGTCCTGCCCACCGTCGACGTCCCCGGCCAGCGGCAGATGGCCCTCTTCGAACGCCGCACCGAGACCGACGCCGAAGGGCGGTTCGACGTTTCCGGCCTCCCCGCCGAAGGGGTGAAGTTCACCTTCCTCCGCCAAGGCGTGAGCGACCTGCGCGACCAGGAGTTGCCGCTCGATCGGGATGCGGACGTCTTGATGTCGGCCGCGGGAGCGATCCGGGGCAAGGTCGTCGGCCCGGATGGGGAGCCCGTGCGGAACTTCCGCGTGCTGCTGAACGGGCCTCGGGAACGGAAGCCCGACGACGTCTTCGGCGGCTTCTTCGCGGGCTTCTGCGGCATCGGCCTGAGCTACACGTCCGACGACGGCTCATTCCTGATCCGCAACCTGGGCGCGAACTCCGTCCAGCGGGTGACGGTCCTGGCGTCCGGCTTCGGCGAAGTCTCCATCGATCGCGTGATCGCCGAGCCGCTCGACCGCCTGCCCGCCGATCGGGCCGTCGCGTTCTCCCTCCCGAAGCCGCACGCGCTCCGCGTCCGGGCCGTTGAAGTGGGGACCGAGAAGCCGGTCGCCGGCGTCCGTGCGGCCGTGATCCTGGAGGACCCGGCGGTCGACGCGAATTTCGCCTGGGGCTACCACGACTCCGCCTGGGGCGATTCGGTCCAGGCGCGCGGCGACGCCCAGGGGGTCGCGGATTTCACCCCCCTCTCATTCGCCGAGGGGACGATCACCGTGCAGGCGCCGGGCTACGGCCGTCGCCACGTCGGCTGGCGCGACGGGGCCGAGGAGGTCGTCGTCGAGCTGACGCCCGAGGCGGTCGTCTCCGGCGAGCTTCGAGATTCCGGGACCGGCCGTCCCCTGGAGTCGGCCGTGGTCAACCTCGCCCTCGTAGGCGGCGGCCAGGTGAGCACGACCGTCGAGCCCGCCGACGCCGGCCGCTTCCGGGTCGACGGCCTCCCTCCTGGCGAGTACGGCCTGTCGATCTCCGTCCCCTTCGGTCCGACGCTCCACACCGAGCGCCTGACCCTCAAGGCCGGTCAGGAGGCCCGGCGCGACCTGAAGCTCTCGCGCGAGGAGGCCGCCGCCGCGATGGCCAGGCCCCGTCCGGCCGCTCCCCGCTTCAAGCTCGGCGACGCCGCGCCCGACTTCGAAGCCAGGACCCTCGACGACAAGCCGACGGCGCTCAAGGAGTTCCGGGGCAAGTTCGTCCTGCTCGACTTCTGGGCGACCTGGTGCGGCCCCTGCGTCGCCGAGGCCCCGCACCTGCAAGCCGTCCACGAGGCGTTCGGCGACGACCCCCGGTTCGCGATGATCAGCCTCAGCCTCGACGCCACTCGGGCCGAGGTCGTCAAGTTCCTGAAGGACAAGCCCCAGCCCTGGACCCAGGTCTTCCTCGGCGACTGGTCGACCGACGAGGTCACCAAGACGTACGGCGTGGACGGCATCCCCGCGATCTTCCTGCTCGACCCCGACGGCAAGATCGTCGCCCAGGATCTCCGAGGCGCGAAGATCAAGGAGGCCGTCGCGCGGGCGCTCGAAAAGGAGTGACCCGACGATTCGGCCGCCTCCCCCTGGCTTCGGGAGGAGGCGGCCGATCCGGCGTGCGGCGGGCTCAGACGATCTCTTCGGTCGCGGGGTCCCAGCGGACGGTCGTGCCGCGGCGGTAGGCTTCGATGGCCATGCGGCAGGCGACGGCGGTGCGGAAGCCCAGCTCGAAGGGGGAGTTCGGCTCGCTCCGGCTGCGGACGCAGTCGAAGAAGTTCTGGAGGTGCAGCCCGGTGGGGTTCTTGAAGCTCCCCTCGGGGGCGTCCCGCTCCACCTTCTTGCCGTTCGGGACGACGTGCATCAGGTCGGCCAGCGAGTGGACCAGGGTCCCCTTGGTGCCGAACAGCAGGTTGCGGCCCTCGCCGTAGAAGCCGTTGCCGAACATCGAGGTGAAGGTGAAGAGGAGGTTCTCCGGGTGCTTCATCGTCACCTGGAAGGCGTCGGGCGGGTTCATCCTGGGGGACTGGAAGTTGCCGCCGGTGGAGCTGACGGTCTCGGGGATCGAGAGGTCGAGCGCGGCGAACCAGAAGGCCGCGATGTGGACCATGTTCTCGTAGACGTTGCCGCCGGAGTAGTCCCAGTAGAACCGCCAGTTGAACAGCCGGTCGGCGTCGAACGGGACTCGCTTGGCGTCCCCCTGGAAGGCGTTCCAGTCGACCTGCGAGGCGTCGAAGTCCTTGGGGACTTCTCGGGTCCAGCCGCCGTACGGGGTCTGGCGGAAGTGGTGGGTCTCCAGCAGCGAGATCGCCCCCAGTTCGCCCGCCTTCACCTGTTCGCGGACCTTCTGCACGCCGCCGCTGGAATTCCACTGGAGCCCGACCTGGACGACCCGGCCCGAGCCGTCGAGCGCGTTGCGCATCTGGCGCGCGTGCTCGGCGTTGAAGGCCATGGTCTTCTCTTGATAGACGTCCTTGCCGGCCCCGACGGCGTCGACGAAATGGCGGGCGTGGAGGTGCTGGGGCGTGGCGATGAGGACGGCGTCGATCGACGCATCGTCGAGCAGCTTGCGGTGGTCCTGCATCGTCGCGACGTCGGGCGCGATCTTCCTGGCCTCGTCGAACCGGCCGGTGTAGGCGTCGGCGACGGCGACGACCTCGACGTTGGGGCAGGTCAGGGCCGCCTTGAGGATCTCCTTGCCCCGCGACCCGGCCCCGATGAGGCCGAACCGGATCCGGTCGTTGGCCCCGATGACCCGGCCGGCCCCCCCCCCGGAGGTCGCGGCCGAAACCCTCGCCGACGCGCCCGCGAGCGCCGCGCCCGCCGCCAACGTCCCCAGGAAATCGCGACGATTCGACATGAACAGGCTCCGATTGAGGAAGGGGTTGGCCCCGAGGGGTCGAGTCCGAAACAGCCCCCATCATACCGACTTCGCCCATCGTCGCCCGTCCACGGCCGGGACTTGAGGAATTTTCGGGATTCGCGTGGACGGATCCATGCGATTCGTTAGGATGCCCGCGTTGGATTCTCGCCGAAGTCGTTTTACCAAGGAGGGTGAAACCATGAAGCGGCCTTTCGCTCTGGGCGATCTCGTGGCCTTTCAGACCACCACCGGACGCGCCTCGCAAGGGATCGTGATCCACCGGATCGTCGAGAAACGCCAGCCGACGATCTTCCTCATCGAATGCGACGACCACCGCCGGGCCTTCCGGTTCGAAACCGAGCTCTCCCTGCTCGCCGCCGCCGAGACCGACGAAGCCGCCGCCCTGCCGCGCTTCGAGTCGGCCGCCGCCGTCCACGCCTTCGCCTCCGTCGGCGCCGACGACTGATCGATCGATACACCCCGCTCGCGATCGGTCGCCCCCGTCGAACGCCGGAATCGCATCGGCCAGGCGAGCCCATCGCGAGACCCCTTCCAAACCTCCCGCCGAGGCCCACCGACTTCGGCGTCGCAAAAAATCCCGTTCCGGCGCCGAGAGCCGTCCGGTCGCCCGCCGTCGTCCGGGTCGGACGCCTGATTGGCGGTGGCGTCGGGCCGCGGCATCGGCTCTAATCGCGGTGACCGACGACGCATGGGGCCCGGCGGCGACCGGTTCGCCGACGGCCCTCGTCGTCCGTGGACGCGAGGCCGAGCCATGCTGGACCTGTACGATCGGGATGCCCGACTCAATCGCCGATCCTTCCTGCGCATCGGCGGCACGGCCGCGATCGGCGCCGGGGGGCTGAGCCTGTCGGACCTGGCCTCGCTGCGGGCCCGGGCTGAGACGATCCCGGGCGTGCTGACGGGGAAGTCGGTCATCTTCCTCTTCCTGCACGGCGGGCCGAGCCAGTTCGAGACGTTCGACCCCAAGATGAACATGCCGGACCGGATCCGGAGCGCCACGGGCGAACTCGCCACGAGCCTGCCGGGGGTCACCTTCGGGCGGTCGTTCCCCGGCCTGGCCGCGAGGGCCGATCGGCTCAACATCGTCCGGTCGTACGTGCCGGGCGACGCCAACCACGACCTGAAGCCGCTGGTCGGCCGCGACAGCTTCGGTTCGAATCTCGGCTCGGTGTACTCGCGGGTCGCCGGCGCCAACGACCCTGGGACCGGGATGCCGACCAACGTCGTCCTCTTCCCCCGCGCCGTCGACCCCTCGGCGCGGCCCGTCACGACGAGCTTCGGCCGGTTCAACGCGACCGGCCCGCTCTCCGCGGCCCACGCCCCGTTCGACCCTAGCCAGGGGGGAGACGCCGCCGGCTCCCTGAGCCTGGCCTTCCCCCGCGAGCGGCTCGACGACCGCCGCGCCCTGCTCGCCTCGCTGGACGGGCTGGCGCGCCGGCTCGACAGCGACCGGACGCTCGAAGGGGTCGAGGGGATGTGGGACCAGGCCTGCCGGCTCCTCAACGGCGGGCTGGCCGAGGCGTTCGACCTGGGCCGGGAAGACCCCCGGCTCGTGGCCCGATACGACACCGCGCCCCTGGTCAAGCCCGACGCCATCGACAAGAAGTGGAAGAACCACAGGAACTACGCCGACAACGCCAGATCGCTGGGCAAGCTGCTGCTGCTCGCCCGCCGCCTCTGCGAGCGCGGCTGCGGGTTCGTCACGGTGACGACCAACTTCGTCTGGGACATGCACGCCGACGAGAACAACGCCACGATGGAAGAGGGGATGCGCTACATGGGCCCCCCGCTCGACCACGCCCTCTCCGCGTTCGTCGACGACCTGCACGCCCGAGGGCTCGACGAGAAGATCCTGCTCGTCGCCTGCGGCGAGATGGGCCGATCGCCCCGGATCAACGGCCAGGGAGGGCGCGACCACTGGGGGAACCTCGGCCCCCTGCTCCTGACCGGCGGGGGCCTCCCCTCCGGCCAGGTGATCGGCCTCTCCAATCGAGACGGCTCCGCGCCGCAGTCGCAGGCCGTCACCGCCCGCCACCTGATCGCCACCATCATGCACACCCTGTTCGACGTCGCCCAGCTCCGCCTCGTCCCCAGCCTCCCCCGCGAGTTCTCCCAGACCATGATCGGCTGGGAACCGATCCCCGGGCTCTTCGCCTGAGGCGGGCCGTCGGGCTCTCGCCCCGGGGGGCGTTCAGAACTTCAGCAGCCCCAGCGCCATGCCGACGGCCAGGCCGGAGAGGTGGGCCATGTTGGCGACGGGGCCGACGGCGCCGGTCATGCAGAGGACGAGCCAGCCGAGGAGGATGACGGTGTTGGTGGAGTCGATGCGGAGCCCTTCCTCCGGGTGGTTCTCGCCCATCATCCAGACGTAGCCGAAGAGGGCGTAGTTGACGCCCGAGAGGCCGCCGAAGGTGTAGAAACGGGTCCCGTCCGGGTTGGCGTGGAGTCGCTCCATGTAGAGGTACTCGGCGAGGTTCGACAGGACGGCCGAGCCGACGATCAGGGCCAGGAGCTTCCAGCGCCCGCGACGGAGCTCGATGGCCGTCCCCAGGGTCATCGTCCACCAGCAGTTGAACAGGATGTGCAACGGCGAGAAGTGGAGGAACATCGGCGTCACCAGCCGCCAGACCTGTCCGGCGAGGATGTCGGTGAGGCCCTGGTGGGGACGGAGGTCGGGCGGGCCCTTGAACCAGTCGAAGAAGCTGAGCGCGGTGACCGTCCTGACCCGGTACGCCGTGTTCTGGAGCAGGAAGACGATGATCGCGATCGCGACGGTG
Source organism: Planctomyces sp. SH-PL62 (assembly GCF_001610895.1). Classification (NCBI taxonomy): domain Bacteria; kingdom Pseudomonadati; phylum Planctomycetota; class Planctomycetia; order Planctomycetales; family Planctomycetaceae; genus Planctomyces; species Planctomyces sp. SH-PL62. The sequence continues at coordinate 782,248 of NZ_CP011273.1, forward strand.
ATCGTCGTGATCGGGCGGCGGCGGAAGGTCGGGGCGGTCCATAGCTCGCCGGCGTCGCGGTCGTTCTTGCGGAACTCGCGGTCGAGCTTCGCCTCTTTCTTGCGGGTCTCGCGGGCCGCCCGGGCGGTCTCCCGGAACCTCGCATCGCCCGGCGCGGCGAGGTAGGCTTCCAACTCCTCGCGGGCCCTGGCGACGTGGTCCTCGTCGATGATCCAGACCGCCCAGCCGTCGGGTCGCCGGTCGAACCGGGACTTCATGCCGAGACCCAGCAGGTGGTCTTCCAGCACGTCGGGGTCGAAGTTTTTGGGGAGTTCGCCGATCTGGCGCAAGGCTGAGTCCTTCCGTCGTCGAGCCGCGGGGGAGGGCGGGGAAAGGCGCGATTATCGCAAGTCCGAGGGCGTCCTCCCAGAGCCTTTCGCAGGCCTCGCCGCGCGGTTGGCGGGCGGGCTTCACGCGCGTTAGGATTGGAGACGCCTCAAGTCAGCCCGTCGTCGCGGAGATCCACCGGCCATGCCCAACGCCCCGTCGCTGTACCGCCTGGTGATCTTCGACGCGATCGAAGATCCCAAAGAGCTGCGCGAGCTGATCTGCAAGACGACCGGCGCACACCCGACCGACGCGGTCCAGTGGCTCGCCCGGACGCCCGGCCTCTGGCCCTGGCCGCTCGACGAGGCGACGACGAAGGCCCTGCTGGACGGCCTGTACGAGTTCGGGATCGCGGCCGAGGCGCGACGGCTGGACCAGTTCCCCGAACTCGGCGCCCCGAGGACCATCCACCGCGCCGCCTGCCTGGACGAAGGGCTGCGGATCGAGGGCCTGCGCGGCGAGCCGACGCACTGGGTCCCCTGGGAGCGCGTCGAGCTGGTCTGCGCGGGGAGGATCGGCGGCGACGAGGCCGGCGGCTCGCCCCAGCCGCGATGGCCGTCGGCCGTGGTGTCGGGCGTGCGGGCGCTCGCCCTGCGCAAGCCCCGGCCGCTGAACCTCCGCTCCGCGAGGACCGTCCGCGAGCCGGTCGCCGAGGTCCTGGTGGTTCGCAACGAACCCCGCGTCACGTTCCGGTTCGTCGAGAACCAGATGAACTTCGCCTACCTGGGCGATCGCCTTCGCGGGTCCGCCGCTGAGAACTTCCCTCTCTTCCTGGCCGACCTTTGCGACAAGGCGAAGGGGGCCTACCTTAGCGATTCGACCCGATCGCTGATCGAGGCCCGCGACCCCGGCGAGCACGATTTCCCTACCTCGCAGGCCCTGCTGGAGCACGCCACGATCCAACTCCTCTGGTCGTGGTATCGCCGCGACCGCCAGGCCTGGAATGAGAAGCTGGAAGAGAACGAAGGCGAGGCCTCCTGATCTCCCGAGTCCCCGTTCAGCCGCACCCCGCCCCCTCCCCGCCTTCCCCAGGATCCTTCCTAATTACGCGGTTCAGCCCCTTGACATGTGGGCGTCCGTGGTCCACGGTATCTGACCCCGATGAACTTCGTTTATCGGAGTGTCCGCGCGGTTTGGCTACGATCGCGACCTGGGTTCGATCCGGGCCTGGTTCGCGCCTCATCGTCCAGACGTGCGCAGTTACGCGTTGATTCGAGTTCGCCGGGTGGGCAGAGTCCCCGGCGCAGATGGGAGCTGTCGGTCGAATGATGAGCATGAAGCGCAGCCTGGCCCTCGCCGTCGTGACGGCCGCGATCACGTCCGTCGGCTGCAGCGGCGGCGATTACATCCCCCTGGCCAAGGTGGAGGACTCCAAGGAGCAGCCTTCCAGCGGCGCGGTCCCGAAGAAGCCCGGCGGTGTCGCCGGGAGCCCGACGACTCCGGTCTACAAGTGATCTCCAGAGCCTCTTGACCCGCATGCGGATCGACCAGGCCGGCCCACGAGATCCCGCACGGGATGCTTCGGCCCATCGCGTTCGACCCCACCGCGGGCGGTTCGTCCCTCCCGCCCTCTCTCGCACCGAACCAGGAAGCCCAGGAGAATTTGTTTAAGATGACTCCGACGATCGATCGGCCGCGGAACAGCCGCGGCTTCACGCTGATTGAATTGCTGGTGGTGATCGCGATCATCGCCGTCCTCATCGCGTTGCTCCTTCCCGCCGTGCAGTCGGCTCGCGAGGCCGCTCGCCGCGCCCAGTGCACGAACAACCTCAAGCAGATGGGGTTGGCCCTCCATAACTATCATTCCGCGATCGGTAGTTTCCCCCCGGGCGGCAACAGGCCCGGCCTCTTGACCGGCGAGCCCGGCCACGCCTGGGGTTGCTGGAGCGCCCACGCGATGATGTTGCCTTACATGGAGCAGCAGCCGCTGTACAGCTCGATCAACTTCAACGTCGCGAGCGTCGGCGACAGCACCATGGGGAATCATTTCAACACCACGTCGGTGACGAGCGTGATCGGCGCCTTCCTGTGCCCATCCTCGCCGAAATTCCCGGGCGGGGCCGACTTTTACGGCCGCCCGTTCCCCGGCAACAACTACTTCGTCTCGGTCGGGTCGAGCCTGAACCAGTACGGGCGAGGCGGCTACTACGGCCCCGGTCCCAACGGCCCGTTCGAGGTGCTCGGCGGCGTCTTCTCCACGGCGGACATCACCGACGGCACGTCCAACACCATCTTCATGGGCGAGTGGCGCACCGGCGACAACGATGCGAACAAGTTGTCCGTCCCGCAGGACATCATCGCCACCTCCGGCTATCCGCCGAACATGGCGGACGGCTCGCCGCTCATGAACATGCCCGCCGGCGGCGCATCGCTGAACCAGTGGCTTTCGAGCACCTGCGTCTCCCAGGCGACGGCCAGCGTGGGCACGGACAAGAACGTCAGCCTCATCGGGCAGAAGTGGTGCCAGGGGTTGTTCGCCAGCGCCGTGGGCAACGTCCTGACCCCGCCCAACTCCAACTATCCCAACTGCACGATCTGGGTGTGGGGCGGCGACACCGACGGCACCGCCGGCGGCAACGTCGGCCTGAGCAGCTTCCACTCCGGCGGCGCCAACGTGCTGTTCGGGGACGGCTCGGTCCGGTTCCTGAAGTCCACGACCAACCAGCTCGTCCTCTGGGGCCTCGGCTCGCGGAACCAGGGCGAGGTCATCAGCTCGGACGCCTACTGAGTGATCGACGGCGTCCCCGAGCCCTTTCGCGGACGCCGCCCGCTCTCGATCATCGCCCCGCCCGCGGACCGTTTCGGTGCTGCGGGCGGGGCGTTTTCGTGGACGCCCGGGGGCCACCCGTCGCGGTGTCCCTCCACCGATATTATGGGGGGACTTCGCCCGGACTCTGGTCTTCTTCCCAAAATCGAGGGGGATTGCTAGACTCGATCCTCAGCCATGGCTGTCGGCTCGCGCGTCTGAGTCCCCGCCGGGGCCCGCCACGTCCCCCTGCCGCGAGGTGGGCCGGCTCGACCGGTTTGGGAGGTGTTCGCGACGGATTCCAACAGGTCTTGCATCCGGGGCGCCGCCGACTTCGAGCCGGCCGAGACGGCGTCCGAGGCCGCATCGGTAGGAGACGATCGAACGTGTCACAGAAAGACCGCTACCTGTTCACCAGCGAGTCCGTGTCGATGGGCCATCCCGACAAGATGGCCGACCAGATCTCCGACGGGATCCTGGACGCCATCCTGGAGCAAGACCCCCACGCCCGGGTCGCCTGCGAGTCGCTCCTGACGACCGGCCTCGTGGTGCTGGCGGGCGAGATCACCACCAAGGCGATGGTCGACTACCCGACGATCGTCCGTCAGGTGGTCCGGGACATCGGCTACACCTCGAGCGATCAGGGCTTCGACGGCACCACCTGCGCCGTGATGGTGGCCCTCGGCAAGCAGTCGCCGGACATCGCCATGGGCGTGAACGAGGACGCCGACAAGGGCAAGGACGTCGGAGCCGGCGACCAGGGCATGATGTTCGGCTTCGCCTGCAACGAGACGCCCGAGCTGATGCCGCTGCCGATCGCGCTGGCGCACCGGGTCATCAACAAGATCACCGAGCTCCGGCAGAACGGCACGATCCCCTGGCTCCGCCCCGACGCCAAGAGCCAGGTCTCGGTGGAGTACGAAGGCTACACGCCGATCCGGGTCGACACCGTGGTGGTCTCCACCCAGCACGATCCGGGCGTGACCCACGAGGAGATCTGCAAGCGGGTGCAGGCCGAGGTCATCGACCCGTGCATCCCGACCGAGCTGATCTCGGGCAAGATCACCTACCACATCAATCCGACGGGCAACTTCGTGATCGGCGGCCCGCACGGCGACTCGGGCGTCACCGGGCGGAAGATCATCGTCGACACCTACGGCGGCATGGGTCGCCACGGCGGCGGCGCCTTCAGCGGCAAGGACCCCACAAAGGTCGACCGCTCGGCCGCCTACATGGCCCGCTACGTCGCCAAGAACATCGTCGCCGCCGGCCTGGCCGAGCGCTGCGAGATCCAGCTCGCCTACGCCATCGGCGTCTCCGAGCCGGTCAGCATCCACGTCGACACCTTCGGGACCGGCACGATCGCCGATTCGAAGATCGCCGAGCTGGTGCGCAAGACGTTCCCGCTGACCCCGGCGGGCATCATCAAGCACCTCGACCTGCGCAAGCCGATCTACCGGAAGACCGCCAGCGGCGGCCACTTCGGTCGGACCGACGCCGACTTCACCTGGGAGCGGACCGACAAGGCCGACGCCCTCCGCAGCGCCGCCGCGTCCGCCGCCCCGGCGGCCGTCGCCGCCGCCGTCTGACCCGGTCGGTCGATCGATCGACCCGAACCCCTCGACGGCGATCGAGGACGGCCGCCCTGGCGCGGCCTCCCGATCGCCGTCGCGCCGTCTCGCACCTCTCGCCAATCCAGGATCCTCCCACGATGCCCCCCCTTGAACTGGAAGCCGCCGCCGCGAGGGCTTTCAAGGCCGAGTACGGCGCGGAGGCGGAAATCGCCGCCCGCGCCCCCGGCCGCGTCGAACTGCTGGGCAACCACACCGACTACAACGGCGGACTCGTCATGGCCGCCGCCGTCGACCGCTACACCGCCGTCGTCGGTCGGGCCCGTCCCGGGCGCGAAGGCCGGGTCTACGCCGCCAACTTCGAGGGCTCCGCGCGCTTCCCCCTCGCCGACGTCACCCGGGGCGAGGTCGGCACCTGGCCGAACTACGTCAAGGGGGTGGTCTGGGCGATGCAGGAGGCCCTGGGTGCCGAGCTGACGAACGGCTTCGAAATCGCCGTGGCCGGGGAAGTCCCCCTCGGCGCCGGGCTTTCCTCCTCGGCGAGTCTCCAGGCGTCGGTCGCCTTCTTCCTGCTCCAGGCCGGCGTCGCGCCGGGCAAGACGATCGACCAGTACGTCGGCGAAACGTCCGACGTCGCGCGGATGGACCTCGCGATGGTCCTCCGACGCTCGGAGAACGCTTTCGTCGGCGTCTCCTCGGGCCTGCTCGACCAGTTCTCCAGCCTCTTCGGCCGTCAGGACCACGCCCTGTTCCTGGATTGCCAGTCGCTTGAGTTCGCCCGAGTGCCGCTGGGCTCGCCCGGTCCGGCGATCGTGGTCTGCGATTCCAAGACCTCGCGACGACTGGCCGACGGCATGTACAACCGCCGCTTCGCCGAGTGCAACGCCGTCGTCGACTTCTTCAAGGCGAGGAAAGGCGATTCCGTCGCCCTGCTTCGCGACGTCTCCCTCGCCGAGCTGGAAGAAAGCTGGGACGCGCTCGATGCGACCTGCCGCAAGCGGGCCCGGCACGTCTTGACGGAGAATCAGCGGGTGCGCGAGGGCGTCGCCGCGCTCCGCGCCGGCGATCTCGTGGGCTTCGGCAAGTTGATCTCCGCCTCCCACGCCTCCAGCCGCGACGACTTCGAGAACAGCTCCCCGGCGCTCGACGCGCTGGTCGAGGCCGCGGAGGAGGCCCCGGGATTCCTCGGCGGCAAGCTCTCGGGCGCGGGCTGGGCCGGCTGCACGGTCAATCTCGTCGAGGCCGACAAGGCTGAGGAGTTCACCGAGGCCGTCCGCCGCGGTTACTTCCAACGCCAGAACCTGGAAGCCGACGTTCACATCTGCCGCGCCGCCGAAGGCGCGTCGAGCCGACCGCTCGAAGGCTGACGGCCCACCAGGGCTCCGTTGGACGGCCTCATCTTCAAGGAGTCTCGGATGGGCCCGGTCGTCCTCGCGAAACTGTCCGACGAGCCCTTGATCAGCCCGATCTTCCTCGCGAACCTGATCGCCCTGGTGCATTTCGCCTGGGTGGCGTTCCTGGTGCTCGGGCTGCTCGCGATCCTGCTGGGGATCGCGTTCCGCTGGGAATGGGTGCGCAACAAGTGGTTCCGGCTGATCCACCTGGGGATGATCGTGATCGTCGTCGGCGAGTCGCTCGCGGGCGTTCCCTGCCCGCTGACGGTCTGGGAGCACCGCCTCCGCGTCCATGCCGGCCAGACCACGACCGAGGGCGATTTCATCGCCTACTGGGTCCACCGCATCATGTTCTTCCAGGCCGAGCCGTGGGTGTTCACGGTCGTCTACCTCGGCTTCGGGCTCGCCGTACTGGGGGTCTGGATCGTCGCCCCGCCGCGATGGAGGGCCGGCGATGCTGCGTGACAACCTCGCGAACTTGGGGCCCCCGCGGTTCCCGTTCCTCGAGGCCTCGCTGGCGGGGCTGTTGTTGGGCCTGGCCGATATCCACATCGCCTCCGAGGGGGCATGGGCGACCTGGCTCTATGCGGCCTTTGCGACCGGCGTCGCCCTGGGCTTTCGCCACGCCGGGCGCGCCTGGCGATGCTGGCTACCGCTCGGGATCAGCCCGTATTTGGTCCAGTTGGGGGCGATCGCGTACGGCTACGGCCCGCCCTACGTCGGAGAGTATTCGTACGAGGCCCGTGGGGCCCTTTTCATGGTCGTCCCCGCGACGATCAGCCTCGGCCTCGGCTCCCTCATACGAGCCGGATACGCCTCGTACGGACGATATCCCCGGCCGAATGGCGAGCCGATCGCCATCATCCCACAGACGAGGCGCGAGCTGGCCGCATCCGTCGCGGGCGTGGCGACCTACGTGCTCGTCATGTACTGGGCGCTATACGCCTCGCAGACGGTCTATGCAGTCGGCTACGACGAGGCGCGATTCCGACAGATCGTGATCGGGATGTCGGCGGACGACGTGGAAGAATTGATGGGCCCTCCGTTGCGGAAGGGCCGTTGGAGCAGCGGGACCGAGGTGTGGTTCTACACGCTGGGTTGCAGCGAGACCAGCAGCTACTGGCGGCGCTGGGTCCACCTGGAGGCCGGACGTGTTGATGCCATAGAGGGTGACTACTGGAATGACTGATCGTTCTCGACCATCGAGCACTCCCCGCCCATGACCGATGCGATCCGGACCTTTTTCACCATCGGTTACGGCGGAAGGCCGCCGGACGAGTTCGTGGGCCTGTTGCGGGCGCACGGCGTGGAGACGGTGGCCGACGTCCGGCTTCGTCCCGACCGGGCGAGCCTGGGGGCGTACACGAAGGCGAAGACGGCGGACAAGGGGATCGAGAAGCTGCTGGCCGACGCCGGGATCGGCTATCGGTCGTTCCCGGAGCTGGGGAACGTCTTCCTGGACATGGACGACTGGACGGCCCCGTACGGCGAGTTGGTCGAGCGCGCGGGCGACCTGCTGACCCGTCGGCTGGTGGCGTTGCCGGGGACGTTTTGCCTGTTGTGCGCCGAGAAGCGCGTCGCCGAGTGCCATCGCGGGGCCGTCGCCGCGTACCTGGCGGCACGCGGCGGCTGGCGAGTGGAACACATCGAATGACCGCGAGAGGCCGTGTCAGGCCGGGTCTGAGTGGCGGATGATGGTCCCTTCCTGGAGGAAGACGACCGTCTGGGCGATGCCCGTGGCGTGATCGGCGATGCGTTCGAGGTTGCGGGCGGAGTTGAGCAGGAGGAGCCAGCCGTCGAGCTGATCGGCGCGGGCGGCGAGTTGGTCCTTGAGCTGGCGTCGGACGGCGCGATAGCTCTCGTCGATCACCTGGTCGCCGATGATGACCTCGCGGGCCTTGGTCGAGTCGATCTCCACGAGGGCGACGTAGGACGCCTTGACGTGGACCAGGACGTCGCGGGCGAGGTCCTTGAGCGAGTCGGGGGGGGCGAGCTCGGGGAACTTGCGGCCGAGCTTCCGGACGCGGCGGGCGACGCGGAGGGCCAGGTCGGCGATCCGCTCCCAGTCGCGGTTGACCTTCAGGATGGTCGCCATCCGTCGCAGGTCGGACGCCACGGGCTCGAACAGGGCGAGGACGCGCAGGCATTCCTGCTCGATCCGCACCTCCTTGCGGTCGGTCTCCTCTTCCTCTTCCTTCACCTCGGAGACCAGATCGATCCGGCCGTCGCAGACCGCCTGCACGCTCTTGTCGAGCGAGCCGATGACGGTCTGTCCCAGCGCCAGCAGTTCGGCCCAGACGGCGTCCTGCTCGCGAAACGCGTGACGAGGCACGCCGCCCGTCGCGGCCCGCCCTTCCTGAGATCGGCTCGACGCCATGAATCGCCCTCCTGGTGAATAAGATCCGCGGGGACGGGACCGGGCCACGGCGCGGCGGGATCCGACCGATTTTTGACAGCGTTCATTGTTTTCGTCAGGCGGGACGGATTCAAGCCCGAAACCCCGTCGACGCCGTCGCTTCCTGGGGCCGACGCCGATTCTGGACGTCGCCGACGCCGGGACGGCGGCAGGGGGGAACGGCGAGCCGAGGTCGTCCGTCGGCTCAGCAGAAGGGCTTCAGCGCCCGTCGCATGGAGCCGGCGTCGGGAAGTCGTTCGTCGGGATTGCGGGCCAGGCAACGGCCGACGACGGCGGCGAGGCCGCGCGGGACGTCCGGGCGGCGGTCGAGGATCGGGATGGGATGATCCTCCAGCAGCATCTTGATCAGGTCGCCGCCCCCCTCGACGTCGTCGTAGATGAACTGGGTGGTCAGCAGGTAGTAGAGGGTGGCGGCCGTCGCGTAGAGGTCGGCCTGGGGGCGGACGGTCTTGAACTCGGTCATCTGCTCCGGGGGCATGAACGGGATCGTCCCGCGCATCTCGCCGGAGAACGTCAGGCCGGAGAGGCCGACGCTGCGGAAGCTCTTGGCCAGGCCGAAATCGGAGATCTTGGCCACCGAGCCCTCCGGGGTCTGGCCGATCAGGATGTTCTCGGGCTTGATGTCGCGGTGGACGAACCCGCCGGTGTGGGCGTGCTCCAGCCCCTTGAGGATCTGGCAGGCCAGCCGACAGGCCTGGTCGGTGGGATACCGGCCGGGGTCCATCTTGGCGAGGGCTTCCAGGTTCGGGCCGGCCACGTACTCCATCGCGAACCAGAACTGCCCCCGCGTCATCCCCTGCTCATACCACTCGACGATGTTGGGATGGCGGAGTTGGCTGATGACGGACATCTCTCGCTGGAAGCGTTCGATGGCGGCGCGGGTGGTGGCGACCTCGGGCGTGATCAGCTTCAGCGCGACCATTTTACCGCTGGTGATGTTGCGGGCCTGGTAGACCACCCCCATGGCGCCGCGGCCGAGCTCGCGGATCGTCGCGTAATGAGGGACCGGCTGGGGGACGGCGGCGGCCTCGGTTCGACAGGCCGTGCACCACCACTCGACCGGCTCGTCGAGCCCGGACACGCCCCCGCTGCTGACCGTGAGGTTCATGGGCGCCGGGCAGCCGCACCCGGTGCAGACGATCGGCTCGCGGGTGGGGATGGCGACGCTGGAGGAAGGGGATCGAGGCTTCTGGGAAGCCCGTCCCGGCTCCACGACGATCCGAAAGAGGCTCTTACCCGCGGCGATCAGATCGCCGGAGGCCAGCCTCGCCCGTTCGATCCGTTCGCTGTTCACGAAGGTCCCGTTGGTGCTCTCCAGATCCCGCAGCTCGCACCGGGGCGGGTTGATCTCGATGAGGAAATGGTCCCTGGAGAGGGCCGCATCGTTGATCGGACAATGGACGAACTGGGAGCGCCCGACGATGAACGTGTCGTGCCGGTCGAACACGAACGTCCGACCCGACCTTGGGCCTTTCAGCACTTCCAGGATCACGCGCATATCGGCATTCCGTGAGATCATCCGAGCCCTTCGCACCCACAGGGGGCGAGATCACACGCTTCGGAGCGATCCCGGCCATTCGTCCTGGTCGTTCACTCGACGAAACGGGAGCGGCTTCCGCTACTGGATACGCCTCTCGCGGCGGGAAGGGACATCGTACGCGATCGGCCGAGGGGCCTGGCCCTGCCGGGCGACGATGTCCGATCCACGCCTCGACGTGGGGGATTCGAACGTTTGCGTAAGTCGCCGCAACGTCGTCTCCCTTTTCATAGTATCCCGATGTCACGTGATCGGACCGTGAAACGCTTATTTTCTCAACTCAGGCAAGCATTCATCGTCCCGAATCGTGGGGAATGGCGATCGGACGGCCGGCCCCCGTCCTCCATTCGGGAGGCTGCCCGATTCGCGGGACCTCGGTCCGGCGTCAAGGCGCAGGCGATGGCTGCGTCGACTCGTTGGGCGAGGCCGACGCGCCGGGCGCCGGTTCGGAGGGGCCGAACGTGAAGCTTTTGATGATCGATTCCGCCTGGTCCCGGAACGGGACGTGGGGATCGCGAGTCGTCATGGCCGTCACGATCAGGGTTTCATTGCGGGTGAACTGGACGATGTAGCGATCCAGATAGATCCGGTTGCCCCGGACCGCCGGAGCCGCGCCGGCGGGCTTCAGGGCGGCCTCGATCCGGTAGACCTTGCGTGCCAGCGGGCCCCAGACGTCCTCCTTCAACCAGCCGGAGTCGCCCATCAGGACTTCCTGGCCCTGGGCCCGCCACTGCTCGGCGAGCGCCTTGCGCTGCTCTTGCGGGTCGGTGACGAGGCGGTCCTGCGAGGCGTCGCCGGACTTGGCCGCGAGGGCGATCGAGATCACATCCTGGCCGTCGAACCGGCGGTCGACCAGGTCGACGCCTCCTTCGGGGTAGGCTCGCGCGATCCGAAGCCCCTGGGGATGGGCCAGGTGGAACCGGCCCTCGGGATCGTCGTACGTCACCCAGGTATGGGCCTCGTCGTCGGGGGGGGCGTCGGGGGCCACCAGGGGGAGCGTCGCCTCGGGTCCCATCGCCGACGGCCCGACTCGACGCGCGACGATCAACTCGCGCGTTTGCGTCTGGTTGAGCCGACCGGTCTCGTCGTCGGGCAGGGGGGTGGTCAGGACTTCCGCCATCCGAATCTCGGAGATCCAGCCTTCGGCGTCGATGACCCCCGCCTGCTCCCGAGGCTCGGGGACGGCGGGCTGGGCCGGTTTGGCGGGAGCGAAGACGAAGTGGACTCGCGCATTCATCGCGACCGGTCCATCCAGCACGTTGAGCTGCCCCTTGACCTCGAAGACCGCCGTCATCGTGCCGGCGTCGGTCGCCGAGCCGCGGACGTCGGTCAACTCGGCCTCCACGTCGTAGCCATCCTCCAGGGGCGTTTCGCCCAGCAGGACCGCCACTGAAGACCTGGGGACGGGCCAGTGATCGCCGACCCGACGGGGAGTGGTCGGCAGCAGGGTCGCGAGTTGGGGGAGGAACGGGTTTCTGGTGATCCGATCGAACTCGACCTGACGGAGCACCCGACCGTCGGTCAAGTTATAGAGCTCGATGGGCTTGCCGGGCTTGAGCCGATACCAGAGGCTCAACTGCTCCAGCAGTTTGGGGTTCTGGTACTGCCGGCGCATCGGCAGGGTCGTGGTGATCAGGGCGCGATCGTACCGCCGCACCACGTCGGTGGCCGTCCGGTTCGGGGCCGCCTTCATGACGCGCTCGGTGTAGATCGACTGGAGCGTGGTCTCGGCGCGGTCGGGGGCGCCCTGGGGCTTTTCGCGGGCCACCTTGATCTTCTCGCGGACGCCCACCTGATACTGGGTCATCCATTCCGGGCGCGTCGGATCGGGGGTCTCGGTATATCGCTCGCCGAAGCGATATCGAAGGCTCAACGGCTGGACCTCGCCCTGCTTGGCCGCGTCGTCGGGGGACTCCGCGGTCGGTGCGGCCTCGTCGGCCGCCGGGACGGGAGTCGAAGCCGGCTCAGGGGCCTGCGCGGTCGCGAAGCTTGGGTGGAGGCCGACGACCAGGACCCAGGAGAAAGCCGTCGTCAGGAATCCCCAGGAGTTGCCCGCGCCTCGTCCCGGCTCGCGCCGGAACGGCCCCCGTCTTCGCGTCTCGCCCATCATGAATGGCGTCCCTTCATGTTGAAGAACCCGGTGTCGTCGGGATCGCTTCCCCCGTTCCACCATAGCTTTCCGGTCCAGCTCGGGGGAACCCCACGGGTTTTTTCATGGGCGGGACCGCCGTTCAACGCCCCACGGCAAGCGGCGGATCGTTCCACTGGAGCGATCCGATGATCCTCTCGTCTTCCTGGCCGAAGGCCGGCGCGTCGGAGTCGATGAGGGTGAACGTCGCCAGGAGTTGCTCCCCCCGGGGGCTGGCGATGAGGTAGTAGTACCACAGGAGCCCCAGGTCGTCCTGGCGGCCCTGGACGCCCAGCTTGTAGCGGAAGCCTCCTTCCGGGTCGCCCTCGACCTCCCCCGCGCCGAGGAACTGACTGAAGCGGCCCTTGAGCGCGCGCTTCACGTCCTCGCGGAACGACTCGACGTCCTGGTGCTTCCCCTTACCGGCCGGAGGGCCGTAAACGAGGTTGCACTGGGCCGTCACCCGGCCCTTCTCATACCGTTTGAGAACCACCAGCTTCTTGTCGTCCCAGTAGATGTGCCAGTTTCGCTCGTGGAGCAAGTTGTAGCGACCGTCCGGCGCGATCAGCTGGAGCAGCAGCCTCCCCGGCGTCAGATCGGGGGAAAGCGCCGCCAGCGAGGCGTCGGACAGTTCCGAAGGAACCTCGATCCCCGCGCGCCGGGCGATCGTCAACGTGCTCTTGAGATCGAGCCCCGCCTCGACCGCCCCCGGCTGGCGACTCTCCGTCCGGTTCAACTCCAGGCCGTCGATCAACCCCGCCTTGCGGTCGAAGGTGAACCAGCCCTCGCAGGTCAAGGTCCCCTCGGCACCCAGGACCGAACCTTTGACTTCCCCCTTGAGGCCGATCCTGACGCGATCGTCGGCCACCGACTCGATCACGCCTTCGACCGTCGTCGAGGTGATCGCGTCATATCCGGTGAGGGCCCAGAGGGCCGATTTGCGGATCGGCCAGGACTTGCCCTGAGCCGTCGGCCCCTCGGGCAAGAGATCCGTCAGGCAGAGCGAATCGCCCAGGCTCTCCACCAACTCCAACTCGCCGCGAGTCAGCGAGCCGGAAGGGCTCGCCACCGTCACGGCGCCGTCCGGGACGCGCCGCTCGGCGATCAGAAGCGACAACTCCGGGCGCAGCTCCAGGGCCGCGGGCCGGACCTCGCCGTTGATCGCCGAGGCCGCCTGACGCACCAGCCGCAGCGAACGCCGCTGCGGTCCCTTCAGGAGCCGCTCCCGATAAACCATCCGGGTCTGGATGTCGACGTCCAGCGGCTTGGGCATCTTCGCGTCGGGCGTCATCGCCTCGGGAGGAAGCGGCGGCCGGTACAGCCCGCTCGCCTTCAATTCGATCCGGCAGGCGGTCACCTCGTCCGGGGACGCGGTTTCCTCAAGGACGATCGCATCATCCACGACCGATCCGAAGACCCCCGTCCATGCCCCGGCGACCAGCGCGATTCCCAGGAATCGCGCCGGCAGCCGCTTCAGTTCGCTCGCCCGAAGCCCGCTCCGGCCCATCTTCGACCTCCCCCGGCGGACGTCCGCGATCCGTTCCGGAAAATTCTCGACCGATCCATGAAGGGTCCGCCCGGCGAAACCCGCGACCATTATGGGGAGCAGCCACTGCCTGTCAATTTCGGGCCGTCGCCCGGATTTCCGACTTCGCACGGCCCCGCTCCCCCAAGCGTTCCGACCACGCTTGCAAGAATTCCGATGATCCGACGAATGACTTCCCATTTCCGTGTCCCAGACCCGGCGGCCCCCCGTCTTCCCAGATGATCAACCCGGTGGAGGCGGTAACCAGGGGAAAACCAGCGAACACGAAGTCCCATTCTTTCGTCTGGTCAGACAGAGCCATCGCATCGCCACCCCTCGACCGCAAGGATTTGGACCTCGGTACAGGATTTGCAAGATTCCGGGCTAGATATCTGAAAGGAGGAGCGCGGCGACCCTGGACCACGACCGGATCTTTCATCGATAAGAACGATCCTCGCGAAAATATCGATCACTATCCGCGGGACGAACGTATTAGAGAGTGTGATGTGTCCGAAGATCGCGAACGCGGAACATCCTGATCGGTCCACCGAGGTGGTTGGGCACGCTACGGCGGTTTATCGCGAACGTCGCCCTGGGCGGGTTGATCGCGACCAATAATAGTGGCCGGGTGGATGCACGGCCGAATCGGTAAATCGACGACGATTTGGAGTGGAAATCGTCCAGGTTTTCCTTCGCGGAGGTGGGATATGGGACGAATGTACTGCCACCCCGCGATGAAGCAACTCAAGGACCAGCAAACGCGATACGCTCCCCGAGAGCGGCGGCTCGAACAAGTTGAACGGGCCGAGCAACTCCTGGGCGAGATCGAGCAGACCAAACGCTACCCCTACGACTACCTCTGCTTCCGCATCACCGGCTTCCGGCCCGACAACGGGTCGGTCCTGATGCTGGAGGGGGACGAGGCGCGACGCGACCTCCGGCAGTTTGTGGAGGATCTCTCGGCGACGATCCGGCAACCGGTCGAGCAGGCGGCCGAACCGGTGCTAACCGTCGACGAGGTGAGCAAGAGATTCAACGTCTCCACGCGGACGGTGACGCGCTGGCGACGACAGGGCCTGGTGGCACGTCGCTTCGTGATCGACGGGCGGGCCAAAGTCGGATTTCTGGAATCCAGCCTTCAACGGTTCGTGGCCGAGCATCGCGGCCAGGTGGAACGTGGCTCGAAATTTCGGCAACTGACCGACGCGGAACGCGATGAAATCATCCGCCGCGCCCGTCGCATGTCGCAATTTCGGTCGGGCGAGGTCGGCCTGATCGAAGTCGCGCGGAGGATCGCTAGGAAAATGGCACGCTCGACCGAGACGGTGAGACTAACCCTCAAGGCGTACGATCGCGAACATCCGGATCGGGCGATCTTCGGCCCCTCCACGACGCCGCTCGACGACGACATGAAGGCCAAGATCTATCTTCGACACCGCATGGGCGTCTCCGCCGAGAACCTGGCGGTCGAGTCCGGCCGCACGCGATCCAGCATCTATCGCATCATCAACGAGGTCCGCGCAAAGCGGATCCTCGAGACCAAACTCGAATTCATCGGCAACGACACGTTCGCGGAGCCCAAGGCCAAGGCCGTGATCCTGGCCCCCCTCCCCGCGCCCGCGGACGGTAAGGCCCCGCGCCGGCCCAAAGCCCCCAAGGGACTGCCGCCTTACCTCGCCAGCCTGTACGAAGTGCCGCTCCTGGACCGCGAACAGGAAGCCCATTTGTTCCGCCAGATGAACTATCTGAAGAGCGAAGCCGTCAAGCTCCGCGAGAAGCTCGACCCGGCCAAGGCCAAAACCGCCGCCCTTGATAAGATCGACGCCCTCCAGGAACAGGCCCTGGCCGTCAAGAACCAGATCATTCGCGCCAACCTGCGGCTCGTCGTCTCGATCGCCAAGCGACACGTCGGACCTTCGAACAACTTCTTCGAGCTGGTCTCCGACGGCAATATGAGCCTCATCCGCGCCGTCGAAAAGTTCGACTACGCCCGAGGCAACAAATTCAGCACCTACGCCTCGTGGGCGATCATGAAGAACTACGCCCGGACCATCCCCGAAGAGAATTACCGCCGTGATCGGTTCGTCACCGGCCACGAGGAGATGTTCGAAGCCGCCGCCGACAACCGAATCGACGAGCACGAATACGAAAGCGCCCTGAAGCGCATGCAAGAGGCGATCCGAGGCATGCTCGACCGACTGGACGATCGCGAGAAGCTGATCATCACCAGTCGGTTCGGACTCGGCGGCACTTCCGAGCGGACCCTGGAACAGCTCGGCCGCGAACTCGGCATCACCAAGGAACGCGTCCGCCAGATCGAATCCCGAGGCGTCGACAAGCTCCGCCGAATCGCCGGCGAACAGAAACTCGACCTCCCGATGCTCTGAGCCGAGCCTCGCGGATGGGGTGCAACGAATCGAAAACTCACGGCCGGACCCGGATCGAGCTCCCGCTCCTCCGCGTCCGGCCGTCCCTCATTACAGCACAGATTCAACGCAATCCCCGGTCAAAGAGCAGCGGTGACCCTCAGAACCCCTCGAAGGGAAGGAAG
Source organism: Planctomyces sp. SH-PL62 (assembly GCF_001610895.1). Lineage (NCBI taxonomy): Bacteria > Pseudomonadati > Planctomycetota > Planctomycetia > Planctomycetales > Planctomycetaceae > Planctomyces > Planctomyces sp. SH-PL62. The sequence continues at coordinate 798,482 of NZ_CP011273.1, forward strand.
GGATCGGCGAGGCGAGGTCCAAAAGGCGAATTCCAAACCCTTCATCTCACACGCGTTGGGTGCTTTGGAGACGGATTTTCCCGCCCCCCCCTTGCTCGAGGGAAGGGGACTCGCTACATTGATCCAACGCGCCGACCGTGCCTCGCCGGACTCGGTTCGAGAATGAGCTTGAAACCGGTAGGCCGCCCGATATAATGGGATTTTCCCGGCCTCAACGCCGCTGGCGTAGCTCAACCGGCAGAGCAACGGTTTTGTAAACCGTAGGTTGTGAGTTCGACTCTCACCGCCAGCTCTACTGGATGGAGCTTCTCAAGTGGTAGGATCCCCGGACGGCACGATTCTCGGATCGCGACGGCAGGGACGGAATGACGGGTGGATACCCAAGTGGCTAAAGGGGCCAGACTGTAAATCTGGTGGTTCTACCTTCGCAGGTTCGAATCCTGCTCCACCCACTCGATGTGAATCGTCGTCAGCTAGGAAGGGAGCTCGAGGGACAAAGAGAAATTCAGCCGGGATGAGGGTTCTACGCGGGTGTAGCTCAATGGTAGAGTCCCTGCCTTCCAAGCAGGCTGTGTGGGTTCGATTCCCATCACCCGCTCTGCTCCGGCGAAATCGACCGATCCGACGACTCAGGTCGCCGGGTCCATGCGAGCTCTTTTCCTCACGCTAAGACGTTCATCGCGAACACGCTGCCGTGGCTCAGTTGGTAGAGCGCGTCCTTGGTAAGGACGAGGTCCTGGGTTCAAATCCCAGCGGCAGCTTTCGGGTCGGTCGCCCGTGATCGGGCGTTGAGGAGTTTGCCCTGCGACCAGCCCCGGTCGTGGGGAGGCCGTCCGAAACGGACCTGGCCGGCGGGTGGGGCTTGGTGATGGATCCCCGCCGAAGACTTGACTTCGAGAATGCCGAAAAGGCGCTGAGCACATGGCCAAGGAAACTTTCACCAGAACCAAGCCTCACGTCAACGTGGGCACGATCGGGCACATCGACCACGGCAAGACCACGCTGACGGCCGCCCTGCTGGCTGTGCTGGCCGCGCGCGGTCAGGCCAAGAGCAAGTCGTACTCCGACATCGCCAAGGGCGGCACGGTCCGCGACGCCACCAAGACGGTGACGATCGCCGTCTCGCACGTCGAGTATGAGAGCGACAAGCGTCACTACGCTCACATCGACTGCCCGGGTCACGCCGACTACATCAAGAACATGATCACCGGCGCCGCCCAGATGGACGGGGCGATCCTGGTGGTCTCCGCGGCCGACGGCCCGATGCCTCAGACCCGCGAGCATATCCTTCTGGCTCGTCAGGTCGGCGTGCCGGCCCTGGTCGTGTTCCTCAACAAGATCGACCTGGTCGACGACGAGGAACTTCTGGAGCTGGTCGAGCTCGAGCTTCGCGAGATGCTCAGCCACTACAAGTTCCCCGGCGATGAGATCCCCATCGTCCGCGGCAGTAGCCGGCCGGCCCTCGAGAATCCCGCCGATCCGGTCGCGGCCAAGCCGATCCTCGACCTCGTCGCGGCGATGGACGAGTACATCCCGGACCCGGTCCGTGAGATCGACAAGCCGTTCCTGATGCCGATCGAAGACGTTTTCTCGATCAAGGGTCGCGGCACCGTGGGCACCGGCCGCGTCGAGCGTGGTCGAGTCAAGGTGGGCGAGGCCATCGAGATCATCGGTTTCGGCGTCAAGAAGCCGACCACCGTCACCGGCGTCGAGATGTTCCAGAAGACGCTCGACGAAGGCGTCGCTGGCGACAACGTCGGCGTTCTCCTCCGCGGCGTGGAAAAGAACGATCTCGAACGCGGGCAGGTGCTATGCAAGCCGGGCTCGATCACGCCCCACACGAAGTTCGAGGCCGAGGTCTACGTCCTCAGCAAAGAAGAGGGCGGACGCCACACCCCGTTCTTCAAGGGTTACCGTCCCCAGTTCTACATCCGCACCACCGACGTCACCGGTTCGATCCTCAACCTGCTGTCCGAAGACGGCAGCGAGGCCGAGATGTGCATGCCGGGCGACAACATCAAGATGACGGTCGAGCTGGGCAGCCCGATCGCCATGGAAGATGCTCTCCGCTTCGCCATCCGCGAAGGCGGCAAGACGGTCGGTGCCGGCGTCGTGACCAAGATCCTCGAGTGATCTCGATGCGGAGGGGCCCCGGCCCCTCCGACGTTTGCTCGACCGCCGCTTCCTAGAATCGCGACGGTCCTCCTCGTCCGACGGTTCATCCGGCCGGGAGGACCGCCGCAACGTCCTTGCGACGTGGTTTCGATGTCCGATTACAAGGTGCGGACGCCCGGCTCGCCCACAGAGACGGGGCATCGGGTTCCGCACCGCGAGTGTTCCAGGAGAAGTCCGGCGGAGTCCGAATCGACGGCCGGAACCGGGGTTTTATCGCGATGCGTGAATACGTCTGGCTCGAATGCACGGCTTGCGGCGAGAAGAATTACCGCGTCCAGAAGGAGACCCGCGGGGCCGACCGTCTGGAACTGAAGAAGTATTGCAGCCGTGAGCGCAAGCACACGGCGCACAAGGAATCGCGCAAGAAGTAACACGGCGGATTCGAGAGCCGGGATCTCTCGGAGCGGAACTTCAACGCGAGAACGGCGGCTTCGTCGGTCCTATTCCTGAGGGTGCCGACGGTAGCCGTGGACGAATTCCTCGAGACATCCTCCCGACCCACACGAGCGTAGCTCAATTGGCAGAGCACCGGTTTCCAAAACCGGCGGTTGGGGGTTCGATTCCCTCCGCTCGTGCTTCGACCGCCGCCCTGGAGCAAGGCGGCGGTCACCTTGGGGATGGGGCGATAAGTCCGGCGAAAGTTCGGCCTTGCGGCCCTTCTCGTCCCGGTCGTCCGTCGCACGGTCCTCTCGGGGCGCGCCTCATCCATCCGCCCCGATCACCGGCCTGCTGGAGCCTGCGGTTTCCCCATTCCGAATGGAACGGTCGACATGGGTAAAGTGAAAGACGAAGTGTCGGGGCAGAAACCGACCAAGACCCCCCAAGGGAAGCCGAAGGGAGGGTCGCTCGGAGCCCTCTCCCAGTTCATGGGTAATTTCTTCAGCGCCAAACTGTACAAGCCCAAGCAGGGCTGGTACGCCCGCCTCTACACTGGGCTGGCGTTGGGATTGCTCGCTGCCGGAGGGGTCTGGAACGCCTATCAGGCATCCCTCGATTACTCGCCGGGCTGGCGTCTCGGCATCCCGGCCGTGCTGGCCGCGATACTCGGTTGGGTCGTCTTCCGGGTGGTCCAGTATCCGGTCTTCGCCGAGTTCCTGATCGCTACCGAAGCCGAGATGAACAAAGTCTCCTGGACCACCAAGGACGATCTTTACCGGTCAACGCTGGTTGTGCTCGCGACCGTGCTGCTTCTCGCCGTTTACCTCTTCGTCGTGGACTGGTTCTGGTTGTTCCTCCTGCGAATGATCGGCGTTCTTCAGTTCAGCGGAGCCGGCGGGTTCGGTTCGACCTCCTGACGGCCATCCCCTCGTGGATACGCCGATCCAGCCCCCGTCCGAATACGCATCGCCCGTCGATCCGCATTCTGGACTTCCGGAGCCTGCCGATCTGGTGTATGGTAGTGGATTCCCCACCTCTCGCCCCGTTCCTGGACGATCGCAGCAGGTGGCGACCCGTGACCGATGATCGGCGCCGACGGAATCGAACGCCCCGGTCTCGACCCTCCCCTCGACCTGTACTCTGAAACGCGCCGTATTACGTTCCATGAGCCAACCGACGCACGAGTTCGACGAATCGACCCCGCCCCACGAGACGCCCGAGACCCCCTCGGTGGAAGACGCCTCGTTGGATGACCCGGCGGTCGAAGTGGAGGAAGAGACCCCGGACGGTGGTGCCGCCCGCGGCCGCTCGAGGCTCGCCCCGCCCTCCCAGGCATCCTCCGCGCAACCGGATCCTCATGACGAGGACGAAGATGACGGCGAGACGACGCCCGAAGTGGATCCCGACGCGGACCCGCCGCCGGAACTCGTCTGGTACGTCCTCAAAGTCCAGAGTTCGCGTGAGGACAGGATCTCCGAAGCGCTTCAGCGTCGGGTCAAGATCCAGGGCCTCGAGCGCTACTTCGGCGTGACGCCCGAGGGAAAACCGAGGATCGTCGTTCCGACGGAGAAGATCACCGAGATTCGGAACAACAAGAAGCGGATCGTCGAACGCAAGACGTATCCCGGCTACATCATGGTGCAGATGGAGCTGAACGAGAAAACCTGGTTTCTGATCCGGGAGACTCCCGGGGTGGGCGACTTCGTGGGGGCCCATGGGACGCCCACGAAGATGACCGAGACCGAGGTCAATCAGATGCTCAACCACCAGGAAGAGCAGACCACCGCCAAGTCGCCGACCGTCCGCATCGACGTCGAGCGCGGCGACCGCGTGAAGATCAAGGAAGGTTCGTTCGAGAACTTCGAGGGGACCGTGGAAGAGGTCATCGAGGGGCGAGGCCTGGTGAAGGTGATGCTCATCATCTTCAACCGCCCGACTCCCGTCGATCTCGAGTACTGGCAGCTCGAACGGCTCTGAGCGGCCTCCCTCGCGACCCTGAATCGGGTCGCGCGAGGGATCGAATCGCAAGCGAGAACGATCAAAGCAAGAGACCCCAGGGGAGCGAGAATCCGCGATGGCCAAGGTGATGACGGCGAAGGTCAAGCTGCAGTGTCCGGGGGGTCAGGCCACCCCCGCGCCCCCGGTCGGGCCCGCGCTCGGTCAACACGGCGTGAACATCGGTCAGTTCGTGATGCAGTTCAACGAACGGACCAAGGAGATGAAGGGGACGATCATCCCCATCGAGATCACGATCTACTCGGATCGTTCTTTCGAGTTCATCACCAAGAGCCCCCCGGCGGCCGTGCTCCTGAAGCAGGCCGCTGGTATCGCCTCGGGCTCGGCCGTTCCCAACAAGACGAAGGTTGGAAGCGTCACCTCCGAGCAGGTTCGGAAGATCGCCGAGACCAAGTTCCAGGATTTGAACGCTCGCGACCTCGACCATGCTTGTCGGGTCGTCGCCGGCACCGCCCGGAGCATGGGCGTCGAGATCAAGGACTGATTACGCTGACGGATTCGAGTCGATTCGCCGCCGTGAGGGGAATGGCTTCTCGCGGCGATTGATCGATCGGGAATGCGACGACGAAATGTTGTTCGCATTCCTCGCGTCCCGGCCCCGCTGGGACGCCGACCGGCCGATCCAGGCGCGACCGCCCGCCGACGGCCGAGTGTGGTATTGATGACGAAGGCGGCAGCTCTCCCGTGAGGAGGGCGAAAGGGGTGATGACTTGGCTTTCCGGTCCAAACGATATCGGGCGCTGACGGGGAAGGTGAAAGACACCGCCGTCCTATCGCTCGCCGAGGCGGTGAAGATCCTCAAGGGATTCAACACCACCAAGTTCAACCAGACCATCGAGGTCTCGACCCACCTGGGGATCGACCCTAGGCAGAGCGACCAGAACGTCCGCGGTTCCGTGGCGTTGCCGCACGGCATCGGCAAGGAGGTCCGGGTCGCGGTGTTCGCCCAGGGCGACAACGCCGAGAAGGCCCGGGCGGCCGGGGCCGACATCGTCGGTGCCGACGACCTTGCGCAGAAGATCAAGGGGGGCGTGATGGACTTCGACGTCGCCCTGGCGACGCCCGACATGATGGGCGTCGTCGGTCCGCTGGGACGTGTGCTCGGCCCTCGCGGCCTGATGCCCTCGCCCCGGTCCGGCACCGTGACGACCGACATCGCCTCGGCGGTGCGGGAGTTCAAGGCCGGCAAGATCGAGTTCCGCAACGACAAGGGGGGCAACGTGGCGGTCCCGGTCGGGAAGATCAACTTCTCGGAGGACCAGCTCGTCGAGAATATTAACGCCTTCCTCGCGTATCTGCGGACCATCAAGCCGGCGACCTCGAAGGGGACGTACATCCAGACGATCACCGTCTCGGCCACGATGAGCCCCGGGATCCGGGTTTCCGCCTGATCGGGCCCACTCCTGATCGACGGTTGCGTCGAAACTTATCGAACACGACGAGACGGAAACCACGGTCCCAGCCATGAGCAAATACGTAAAAGAATTGATGATGGATCAGCTCCGCGACGAGCTGTCGGGGAGCCGGTCGATGCTGATCATCGACTTCAAGGGGCTGGACGCGGTCAGCGAACACCAGTTCCGAATGGACCTCCGCAAGAAGTCGATCAAGGTTCGGACGCTGAAGAACACTCTGGCGCGCCGGGTCCTGACGGATCTGGGCGTCGAAGGGCTGTCGCAGTTCCTCGAAGGGCCTTCGGTCCTGGTTTGGGGCGGCGCCGGTCCCGCCGAGCTCGCCAAGGAGATCTCGGCGCAGCTCAAGAAGCTGAAGAAGCCGCAGATCAAGGGTGGCGCGGTCGACGGCGTGGTGATCGGACCCGACCAGGTCGAGGACATCACCAAGCTGCCGAGTCGCGAGGAGTTGATCGGCCGCGTGGCCGCCCTGGCCCTCGCCCCGGTCACTCGGGTCGTCAGCCTGGCCAATGCTCCGGCCTCCGCCCTGTTGGGCCAGCTTCAGACGATCGTCGAGGGGGCTCCGGCCGACGAGGCCGAATCCGCGACCGACGCCGTTCCGGAAGAGGCTTGATCCAACCCCCCGGACCCGCCTTGCGGCGGGTCCTCGACCGATCATGACCCGGCGGGGGTTCCGGGGATCCCGAGCCGCCCGCCTCGCACGACCGCCTTCAATTTCACCGGGTGCGTCCCGCGACGCACGCCGACGCCTGATTCGCCGTATCTCTCGATCGAGGAAGAAAGGATCGTTCTCGCTATGGCTACCGCCGAAGCCCCGACGTTCGCCGACAACATCAAGACCCTGGGCGAGTCCATCGTTCAGCTGACCGTCCTCGAAGCCAAGGCCCTCGGCGACTACCTTGAGGTCGTCCACGGCATCAAGCCGGCCGCCGCCGCCGTCGCCGCCGCCCCGGCCGCCGCCGCCGCCCCGGCCGAGGCCGCCGCCCCGAAGACCGAGTTCGACGTCAGCCTCGAGGCCATCGGCGCGAACAAGATCAACGTCATCAAGGTCGTCCGCGCCGCCACGGCCCTGGGGCTCAAGGAAGCCAAGGACCTGGTCGAGGCCGCCCCCAAGGACATCAAGACCGGGCTGTCGAAGGAAGACGCCGAGAAGCTCAAGAAGGAGCTCGAGGAAGCCGGCGCCACCGTCAAGCTCAAGTGAGCGAAAGGGGGCGGACCACGTCCGTCCTCGCCATCGTCAACGCCCGGGCCCTCGATCGCGAGGAGCCCGGGCGCTCGATGATCTGGCATCGTCGATACGAGGGGTGTGGGCGACGGTGATCCATCCGTCCGCTCGTCGCCTCCGTCGTCCTTTCTGCAGCAGCTCTGCTCGGCCCGCGATCACGAGGTGAACGCGGCGACCTTCGGCCCGGATGACGATGCGCCACCGACGACCATCACTGGCCGACGCCATCTCGGGCCCCGCCCGGATCGACCGCATTCCCGCGCACGCATCACCGGCCCCGTCGTCCTTATTCGAACGTCTTGAGACCCCCGACCGATCCCCTGCTGAGTCGCCCGCGGTCCCCCGCGGGCCGTCGCCGTTTGGGGTGGTCGCCGCCCGCCGCATCCGGCCGGCTCGAATGGACTCGGGCGCGTCTCCGGCGAGACCGACGACGACCGCGACCCCGGCCCGTGCCCCTTTCTCTTCTCGAGGAGCGCGACCTTAATGCCCACTCCGACGACCGTGCGGAGGATCGTCCCCGCCCAGAAGCGGAATTTCGGACGTATCCACGACGAGTTCCCGGTCCCCGACCTCACGCAGATCCAGACGCGGAGTTACGAGCGGTTCCTCCAGGCCGACGACCCGGCCGAGAGCCGGCTCGACTCGGGCCTGGAAGGGGTTTTCCGCGAGATCTTCCCGATCGAGAGTTATGACAAGACGCTGAAGCTCGAATACATCCGTTACGATCTGGGCAAGCCTCGCTACGACCCTGACGAGTGCCGTCAGCTTCGGCTCACGTACGGGCGTCCCCTGCACGTCTGGCTCCGGTTGAACAAGGGGGAGACGACCCTCGAGGAATCCGTCTACCTCGGCGACATGCCGGTCATGATCGGCGGCGGCGAGTTCATCATCAACGGCGCCGAGCGCGTGGTCGTCAGCCAGCTCCACCGCTCGCCGGGCGTGGACTTCGTGGTGGAGGTCGAGTCCACCGACAAGAAGCTGCACGCCTGCCGGGTGATCCCCGAACGCGGCAGCTGGATCGAGCTGCAGGTCACCAAGAAGGACACCCTCGGCGTCCGGATCGACCAGTCGGGCAAGTTCTCGTCGATGACGCTCCTGCGCGCCATGAGTCCGGCGTTCTCGTCGGACGAGGCCATGCTCGAAGCGTTCTACGACTCGGAGGAGATCGACTCCTCGGATTCCAAGGCCGTGACCCTGCTGGAGAACAAGGTCGCCTGCGGCGACGTCGTCGACCCCAGCACGGGCGAGGTCCTCGTCGACAGCGGGGCGACGATCTCCAAGGCGCTCGCTCAGGTGCTTTCCGACGCCGGCGGCGTGGGTCCGATCCGCGTCCTCAAGGAGGCGCGCGATCCGCTGATCCTGCAGTCGCTTCAGGACGACCCCACCACGGACCACGAGAGCGCGCTGCTTCGGATCTACCAGCGTCTGCGTCCGGGCAACCCTCCCCAGCTGGAGAAGGCCCGCGAGCTGTTCCACGAGAAATTCTTCGACACGAACCGTTACCGCCTGGGGAAGGTCGGCCGGTTCCGGATCAATCGCAAGTTCAATCAGTCGATCCCGGATGACCAGATGACCCTGGATCCGCTCGACTACGTGAATGCGATCCGGTACATCCTTCAACTCCGCAAGGGGACGGACGCCCGGGTCCACATCGACGACATCGACCACCTGGGCAACCGCCGGCTCCGGACGATCGACGAGCTGGCCGCCGACGAGCTCCGCAAGGGCTTCCTCAAGCTCCGTCGCACCGTTCAGGAGCGGATGAGCCTCAAGGACGCGGAGGACATGACCCCGCGCTCGCTGATCAACCCCAAGAGCATCAGTGCGGCGATCGAATATTTCTTCGGTCGCGGCGAGCTGTCTCAGGTCGTCGACCAGACGAACCCGTTGGCGCAGTTGACTCACGAGCGTCGACTTTCGGCGCTGGGCCCCGGCGGTTTGAACCGGAAGCGGGCCGGCTTCGAGGTCCGCGACGTCCACATCTCGCACTACGGCCGCATCTGTCCGATCGAGACGCCTGAAGGCACCAACATCGGCCTCATCAGCTCGCTGGGCATCTACGGCGGCGTCGATGAGTACGGCTTCCTGATCACCCCCTATCGCGAGATCAAGCAGGGCCGTTCGACCGATCAGGTCGTCTGGATGCGTGCCGACGAGGAGAGCGAGAATTACCTCGCGCCCGCCGACGCACCGGTCGACGACGCCGGCAAGCTGAAGGGCCCGGCGACGATCGCCCGCTACCAGACCGACTTCGTGTCGGTGCCGGTGGAGAGCATCCAGTACCAGGACATCTCGCCCAAGCAGATGGTCGGCGTCTCCGCGGGCCTGATCCCGTTCCTGGAGCATGACGACGCGAACCGCGCGCTCATGGGTTCCAACATGCAGCGGCAGGCCGTGCCGCTCCTCGTCGCGGAACCGCCGATCGTGGCGACCGGCCTGGAAACGTCGGTGGCGACCAACTCCGGCATGGTCGTCAAGGCGCAGCAAGACGGCACCATCACCTACGTCGACGCGACCCGGGTGATCATCGACCACAATCATATCTACAAGCTTCGGAAGTACGTCGGCCTGAACGAGCGGACCTGCCTGAACCAGAAGCCGATCGTGAAGGTCGGGCAGCAGGTCGAGCAGGGGGCGATCCTGGCGGACGGCGCCGCCACGTTCAAGGGCGAGCTGGCCCTGGGCCGGAACGTCCTGGTCGGCTTCCAGGCCTGGGACGGCTACAACTTCGAGGACGCGATCATCATCAGCGAGAAGCTGGTGCGTGAGGACGTCTACACCTCGATCCACATCGAGGAGTTCGAGATCGAGATCCGCGAGACGAAGCTCGGCCGCGAGGAGTTCACGCGGGACATCCCGAACGTCTCGGAGAAGGCCCTTCGGAACCTGGACGACAGCGGCGTCGTGCGGATCGGCACCTACGTCAAGCCGGGAGACATCCTGGTCGGCAAGGTGGCGCCCAAGAGCAAGAGCGAGCTGACGCCGGAAGAGAAGCTGCTGCACGCGATCTTCGGCCGGGCCGGCGAGGACGTGAAGAACGACTCGCTGGAGGTCCCTTCCGGCGTCGAGGGGATCGTGATCAACACCCAGCGGTTCAGCCGCCGGATGAGCCTCAGCGAGGACGAGCGGAAGGCTTTCGAGAAGGAGCTGAAGGACACCGAGGCGGGCGAGAACGTCCGGATCGCCGACGAGTACCGGCAGATGGTCAAGTCGCTGGAGACGGCGGTCGGCGGACCGGTCGCCGACCCCTCGACCGGCAAGGCGCTGGGACGCTCGAAAGACGCGAAGGACCTCGTCGACGAGAGCGATCGCTTCAAGCTGGAGGCTCTCGACCTCCGGAGCCCCGAGACCACGGCCAGGGCCCGCGAGGTGGTTCGCGAGTACACGCCGAGGATCGAGGCCCTGAAGGACGAGAAGGAGCGTCGGCTCAACAGCCTGAAGCGGGGCGACGAGCTGCCGTCGGGCGTCCTTCAGATGGTCAAGATCTACATCGCGACCAAGCGGGTGATCTCGGTCGGCGACAAGATGGCCGGCCGCCACGGCAACAAGGGCGTCATCTCGAAGATCCTCCCCGAAGAGGATATGCCGTTCCTGGAAGACGGAACGTCGGTCGAGATCCTGCTCAACCCGCTGGGCGTGCCCAGCCGTATGAACGTCGGCCAGATTCTGGAGACCCACCTGGGCTGGGCCGCGGCCAAGCTCGGTTTCCAGGCCGTCTGCCCGGTCTTCGACGGCGCCAGCGAGGCGACGATCCGCCAGTGCCTCAAGGACGCCGGCCTCCCCGAGAACGGCAAGGCCGTCCTCTACGACGGTCGGACCGGGCAGAAGTTCGACCAGCGGGTGACGGTGGGCTACATCTACATGCTGAAGCTCCACCACCTGGTCGATGACAAGATCCACGCCCGCGCCACCGGCCCGTACTCCTTGATCACCCAGCAGCCCCTGGGCGGCAAGGCCCGGTTCGGCGGCCAGCGCTTCGGAGAGATGGAAGTGTGGGCGCTGGAGGCCTACGGCGCGGCCTACATCCTCCAGGAACTCCTCACCGTCAAGTCGGACGACGTCGAGGGCCGTACGAAGATCTACGAGAGCATGGTCAAGGGGGAGAACACCCTCGAGGCCGGCACTCCCGCGAGCTTCGACGTGCTCACGAACGAGATCCGCGGCCTCGGGCTCAACATGCAGCTCGAGAAAAAGCGAGTCTGACGCGGCGTCCGCGTTCGTCACCCCCGACGATCGCCCCTCCTCCGAGTCCCCTGCGGGCTCTCGGAGGAGGGGCGGCGACGAACTCCAACCCGAGTCCGGTTGGCGGCTTCAGTCTTTTTTCGAGATTCCGCTTGGAATTGGCCCTGGGATTGCTTAGGATCAGAGGATGCGACATTGTCGCGAAACGATCTTCCACGCCTTGCGAACGCCGTCGCGCGTGGGCAGCGAGGGCGGGCGGAAGCATCGCGGAACCGCCGGCACTCGGCGGGTCCCGGTCAGGGAGGAGCCGAACTTGGCGATCCGGGTCCCAGGACGACCACAATAAGAAGAACCGCGGGGCCGCCCCGACGCCATCGGGGGGGTGCGTCCGCGGGTTTTTTTTGGTGAGGAGCGATGAGAGACGGGTCGAAGCGCCACGCCCCCGTCCCGATCGCACTCCCTGACGTGAACATGGGCTTGGATTGAACTCGTCCGGGAGGCCGTCCCGGTGAGGAGACGACGAAGGCGACCGTCGCTCCCTCCCCTCGGCCACCCCGCCCCGGACTCGCCGGAACCGCGGAGGAGAGTGTCTCGTGAGCATGGGCGAAAGTGCCTACGATCGTATTAACGACTACGGGGCCGTCAAGGTCGGCTTGGCGAGCCCGTACGACATCCGGAGCTGGTCGTTCGGCGAGGTCAAGAAGCCCGAGACGATCAACTACCGGACCTATCGTCCCGAGAAGGACGGCCTGTTCTGCGAGCGGATCTTCGGCCCCGAGAAGGACTGGGAGTGCGCCTGCGGCAAGTACCGCGGCATGAAGTACAAGGGGATGATCTGCGACCGTTGCGGCGTCAAGGTGACCCACTCGCGGGTCCGCCGCAAGCGCATGGGCCACATCGAGCTGGCCGCGCCGGTCGTCCACATCTGGTTCTTCAAGGCCATGCCCAGCCGCCTGGGCACGCTCCTGGACATGAAGACGTCCAGCCTGGAGCGGATCATCTACTTCCAGGACTACGTGGTCGTCGAGGCCGGCGACACGCCGCTCAAGGAAGGCCAGCTCCTCACCGAGGAGGAGTTCCGCAAGGGCCGCGAGACCTACGGCGAGACCTTCCAGGCCGACATGGGCGCCGAGGCCGTCCGCAAGCTGCTCATGCGGCTCGACCTGGTCAGTCTCTCCAAGCAGCTCCGCGAGAGCCTCGTCGAGACCACCAGCAAGCAGAAGATCAAGGACCTCACCAAGCGGCTGAAGGTCGTCGAGGCCCTGCGCGACAGCGACAATCGCCCCGAGTGGATGGTGCTGGAGTGCATCCCGGTCATCCCGCCGGACCTGCGTCCGCTGGTGCTCCTGGACTCGGGCAATTTCGCCACCAGCGACCTGAACGACCTGTATCGCCGGATCATCAACCGGAACAACCGGCTCAAGAAGCTGGTCGACCTCAACGCGCCCGAGGTCATCATCCGCAATGAGAAGCGGATGCTCCAGCAGGCCGTCGACGCGCTCTTCGACAACAACCGCTGCAAGCGGCCGGTCCTGGGGAGCTCGAACCGCCCGCTGAAGTCGCTCACCGACATGATCAAGGGCAAGCAGGGGCGGTTCCGCGAGAACCTCCTCGGCAAGCGCGTGGACTACTCCGCCCGCTCGGTCATCGTGGTCGGCCCCGATCTCAAGCTGCACCAGTGCGGCCTCCCCAAGAAGATCGCGCTGGAGCTGTTCCAGCCGTTCATCATCCGCCGGCTCAAGGAACTGGGCCACGCCGACACGATCAAGTCGGCCAAGAAGATGCTGGAGCGACGGACCGACGAGGTGTGGGACATCCTCGAAGAGGTGATCCGCAACCACCCGGTGCTGCTCAACCGGGCCCCGACGCTCCACCGCATCGGCATCCAGGCGTTCGAGCCGGTGCTGGTCGAGGGTAACGCGATCCGGATCCACCCGCTGGTCTGCCGCGGCTTCAACGCCGACTTCGACGGCGACCAGATGGCCGTCCACCTGCCGCTCTCGATCGAGGCGCAGGTCGAGGCCATGACGCTGATGATGGCGACCAACAACATCTTCAGCCCGGCCAACGGCAGCCCGATCATCAGCCCGACCCAGGACATCGTCATGGGGTCCTACTACCTCACGGCGTCGCGGGCGGGCTCGAAGGGCGAGGGGATGCTCTTCTCGTCGCCGAACGAGGTCTTCCTGGCGCACAGCCAGGGCAAGACGGCGGTCCATTCGCTGATCAAGCTGCGGCTGCCGGCCAACCGCAAGCTCAAGGGAGAGGGCGAGAAGGAGTTCACCCCCGGCATGGTCGTGACCACGACCGTCGGCCGCGTGGTGTTCAACGACATCCTGCACCCGAGGATGCCGTACTACAACCTCACCCTGGGTCAGAAGCAGCTCCAGTCGATCATCGCCGACTGCTACCAGATCCTCGGCCGCCGCGAGACGATCGCGCTGCTGGACCGGATGAAGGACCTGGGCTTCCGCGAATCGACCCGGTCCGGCCTCTCGTTCGGCACCGACGACCTGCGGACGCCGAGCACCAAGGACACGATCATCGCCGACGCCGAGAAGGAGGTGCAGCGCAACAACAAGCTGTACCACCGCGGCATCATCACCGACCAGGAGCGGTACAACAAGGTCCTCGACGCCTGGACCCACGCTCGCGAGCGGATCACGTCGGAGATGATGGAAGCCTTGCGGAACGACCTTCGCGAAGGCGAGATGGAGAACTACCACAACCCGATCTTCCTCATGGCCGAATCGGGCGCCCGCGGCGGCGTGGAACAGATCCGCCAGCTGGCCGGCATGCGCGGCCTGATGGCCAAGCCGTCGGGTCAGATCATCGAGACGCCGATCAAGGCCAACTTCCGCGAAGGGCTGTCGGTGCTGGAGTACTTCTCCTCCACCCACGGCGCCCGGAAGGGCCTCGCCGACACGGCCCTCAAGACGGCCGACTCGGGCTACCTCACCCGCAAGCTGGCCGACGTGGCCCAGAACGTGGTCATCACCACCGAGGACTGCGGCACCTCGCAGGGGATCACCAAGGGCGTCATCTACAAGGGCGAGAAGGTCGAGGTCAGCCTGGCCCAATCGATCCGCGGGCGGGTCAGCCGGGTGAACATCGTCGACCCGATCACCGACGACGTGATCGTCCGCGAGAACGAGATGATCACGCTCTCGGCGGCTCGCAAGCTTGAAGAGATGCAGATCGAGAAGATCCAGGTCCGCAGCCCGATGACCTGCGAGGCGTCGCTGGGCGTCTGCCGCCGGTGCTACGGCATGGACCTGGCGACCGGCCAGCTCGTCGAGGGGGGCATGGCCGTCGGCATCATCGCCGCCCAGTCGATCGGCGAGCCGGGCACCCAGCTTACGATGCGGACGTTCCACATCGGCGGCGTGGCCACCCGCGCCGTCGAGGAGAAGGACGTCAAGGCGAAGCGGGAGGGCAAGGTCAAGTTCGTCGGCCTGAGCATCGTCATCAACGACGAAGGGAAGGCGATCGCCCTCTCCCGCAACGGCGAACTCCAGATCCTCGACTCCAAGGGGCGTGAGCTCGAGAAGCTCGACATCCCCGACGGCGCCGTGATGCTCGTCGAGGACGGCCAGCAGATCAACCGCGGCCAGATGCTCTGCGAGTGGGACCCCCACAACATCCCGATCCTCGCCGAGGTCGGCGGCCGGATCCGCTTCGACGACATCGTCGAGAACGAGACGATGAAGGTCGAGGCCGACCCCTCGGGCCACATCCGCCGTACGATCATCGAGCACAAGGGCGACCTCCACCCGCAGATCGTCATCGAGGACGCCGAAGGCAAGACGCTCGACTACAAGTACATCCCCGAGCGGGCCACGATCGAGGTCGAGAACGGCCAGATGATCACGGCCGGCACCCTGCTCGCCAAGACCCCTCGCGAGGTCGGCGGCACCCAGGACATCACCGGCGGCCTCCCCCGCGTCACCGAGCTGTTCGAGGCCCGGCGACCCAAGGAGCCGGCGGTCATCGCCGAGATCGACGGCCGCGTCGAGCTCCTGGAAGAGAAGCGGCGCGGCAAGCGCACGATCGTCGTCCGCAACGAGAGCGGCATCGAGCGCGAGCACCAGGTGCCCCACGGCAAGTACCTCCGCGTCCACGGCTCGGACCGCGTCCGCGCCGGCGATCCGCTGGTCGAAGGGCCGCTGGTCCCGCACGACATCCTCCGGATCTCCGGCGAGGAAGTCGTCCAGCGCTACCTCCTCCGCGAGATCCAGAACGTCTATCGGTCCCAGCGCGTCGAGATCGACGACAAGCACCTGGAGATCATCATCGCCCAGATGCTCCGCAAGGTACGGGTCGACAGTCTCGGCGACACCGGCCTGCTCCCCGGCTCGGTCATCGACAAGTTCGAGTTCCGCCGCGTCAACAACGAACTGGTCGGCTGCGTGAAGGTCAAGGACCCCGGCGACACCGACTACCGCATCGGCGACATCGTCCCCCGCGACCACTTCGAGCAGGAAAACTTGCGCGTCGAGTCCGGCGGCGGCAAGAAGGCCGAGTGGACCCGCACCAAGCCCGCCGCCGCGAGCACCCAGCTCCTGGGCATCACCAAGGCGGCCGTGCAGTCCGAGAGCTTCATCTCGGCCGCGAGCTTCCAGGAGACCACGAAGGTCCTCACCGAGGCCGCCCTGGCCGGTAAGAGCGACTATCTCGTCGGCCTCAAGGAGAACGTCATCCTCGGCCACCTCGTCCCGGCCGGAACGGGCTTCAAGTCCCATCTCGAGGCCGAGGTCCGCATCCACCCCGACGCCCTCGAGGCCCTCGCCGAGAAGGGCTCGCCCTACTCCCGCTACCGCGACGAGGCCCCGGCCGTCGCCGGCAAGGAGTAACTCCGGCCTCGACCGGAACTTCGACACCCCCGACGGCCCGCCCCGATCCAATTCGGGGCGGGCCGTTCGCATTCCCGGAACCTCCGATCCCGCGATACAATATCCTGGAGACGATCCCGTTCCGTCCCGAGGAGGGCCGTCATGTCGACCTCGACGAAACCGATCGCCGCGCCCGCGATCCCCATACTGGAGAACGGTGACCGCCTCTCCCGCGCCGAGTTCGAGCGCCGCTACGCCGCCATGCCGGCCGCCAGGGCCGAGCTGATCGAAGGAATCGTGTACATGGCATCGCCCGTACGCTTCGCCCAGCACGGTGAGCCTCACGCCGAGTTCATCATCTGGCTGGGGAACTACAAGGTGGCCACGCCCGGCTTGAGGATCGGCGACAACGCCAGTGTGCGGCTCGACCTGGACAACGAGCCCCAGCCCGACATCTGCCTGTTCCTCGATCCGGAGCGCGGCGGCCAGGCCGGGATCTCCGAGGACGGCTACATCGAAGGTGCCCCGGAACTGGTCGCCGAGGTCGCCTCCAGCAGCGTCAGCATCGACCTCGGCCCCAAGCTGGACGCCTACCGGCGCAACGGCGTCCGCGAGTATCTCGTCTGGCGCGTCCTCGATGGCGCGTTCGACTGGTTCGTGCTCCGAGAAGAGCGCTTCGAGCCGCTCTCGCCGGATTCCGAGGGGATCTTGAAGAGCCTGGTCTTCCCCGGCCTCTGGCTCGACCCGACGGCCCTCCTGGCAGCCGACATGCCCCGCGTGCTGGCCGTGCTCAATCAGGGCGTCGCCTCGCCGGAGCACGCCGCGTTCGTCGAGCGGCTGAGGGGGGCGTCGGCATGAAGACGGACGCCGCCGTCCGGGCGTCGGAAAGATCCCGACGTCGACTCGTGACGCTCAACGCCGAGATCCGCGACTGCCGGCGCTGCCATGCGGCCGGGTTCCTGGACGAGGCCGAATCCGTACCGATCGCGCGAGACCCCGAGGCCGACGCCCCGCCGCCGCAAATCCTGCTGGTCGGGCAGGCGCCGGGACTTCGGGCGACGATCACCGACCGGCCGTTCGCCGGCGTCGCGGGGAACAAGCTCCGTGACTGGTTCGAGCAAGGGGGCATCCCTCGCGAGGACTTCTGGCGGAAGATCCACTTCTCGGCCGTCACGCGTTGCTACCCCGGCCGCCTCCCGGGCGCGAAGGGTGACCGCGTCCCATCCCCGCCGGAGCAGGTGCTCTGTCGGCCCTGGCTCGACGGCGTCGTCGAAGCCGTCCGACCCCGCGTCGTCCTGCTCGTCGGCCTGCTCGCCGTGCGGACGTTCCTCGGTCCCGTCAAGTCCCTGTCCGCCGTCGTCGGCACGTCCACTCTCCGCGACGGGGTGCTCTACATCCCGCTCCCCCACCCCTCCGGCGTCAGCCGATGGCTCAACGAGCCCGCGAACGTCCAGGCCGTCGCCCGCGCAATGAGCCTCCTCCGCGAGGTCGTCGACGTCCACCAACTCTGAACCGTCGACCGCGGCGAAAATTCCAGTCCGCGCCATTGACAGTTGTAAGAGGCTCGTCGACACTGAATCCGACGGTGTCGAATCCGTCGACGGCCACCAACGCTGAACCGCCGACCGGCGGAATCGGGATTTCGGCGCTCGCTCATTGACATCTGTCTGAACCAGGCCAACACTGTACTAGTTAGCTACTACACAGGGGAGGCCCGGACTATGCTGATCGATCTGAGCGAGTCGGACGGCCGGCCGATCTATGGGCGGATCGCCGACGGGATCAAGTTCGCGATCGCGGGGGAGGTCTTGCGGCCGGGGGAGCTGGCTCCGTCGGTGCGCGAGCTGTCGAAGCAGTTGGTGGTGAATCCGAACACGGTCGCGCGGGCGTATCGAGACCTTCAGGCGGAAGGTTTGCTGGAGTCGGTGCGGGGGACGGGTTTGCAGGTCGCCCTGGGGGCCACCGACCGCTGTCGCCTGGCGAGGGTGGA
Organism: Planctomyces sp. SH-PL62; assembly: GCF_001610895.1. NCBI lineage: Bacteria > Pseudomonadati > Planctomycetota > Planctomycetia > Planctomycetales > Planctomycetaceae > Planctomyces > Planctomyces sp. SH-PL62. The sequence goes on from NZ_CP011273.1 coordinate 816,692, forward strand.
GCACGTTCGCGGGAGGCTCCGCGCGGCGATCGAGGAGGCCCGTGAGACGGGGCTGGCGGCGGGGGAGATCGAGGCGATCCTCCGCGAGGAGTGGGAGCGGGGCCAGGGGACAGGGGATCACGCGAACGGGAAGGGGGCTTGAGCCATGGCCGATGTAGCGAACGTCGCGATTGCGACCGAGGGCGTGAGCAAGTTCTATCGCGATCAGGTCGCGCTCGACGGGCTCGACCTGCGGGTCCCCGAGGGCTCGGTCTTCGGCCTGCTCGGCGAGAACGGGGCGGGGAAGACGACGACGATCCAGATCCTCCTCGGGATGATCCAGCCCGACGTCGGCCGGGCGCGGGTGCTCGGGCTCGACCCGGTGCGAGACGGCCTGGAGGTGCGCCGTCGCGTGGGGTACGTCCCGGAGGTCCCGGCGCTCTACGACTGGATGACCGTCGCCGAGATCGGCTGGTTCGCCGCCGGCTTCCATCCCGAGCCGGTCATCGGGGCCGCCGGGTATCTCGCCCGCTACGGCGAATCGACCAGGGGCTTCGGCCTCCCTCCCGATCGCAAGATCAAGGCGCTCTCCAAGGGGATGCGGGCCAAGGTGTCGCTGGCGCTGGCGATGGCCTCGGACCCTGCGCTCCTGATCCTCGACGAGCCGACCTCGGGCCTGGACGCGATGGTCCGTCGCGAGTTCCTGGAGAGCATGGTGGACCTGGCGGCGAACGGCCGGACGGTCTTCCTGTCGAGCCATCAACTCGGCGAGGTGGAGCGGGTGGCGAGCCACGTCGCGCTGCTGCACCAGGGGAAGCTGATCCTGGCCGAGCCGCTCGACGAGCTTCGGGCGAGGACGTTCCTGCTCGCCGTGAACTTCCAGAGCCGCGACCACGACGAGGCCCCGCCGGCGTCGCTGCCGATCGAGCTGATCGACGCGGCCGACGCTCCCCGGCAGGCCCACTGGCTCGTCCGCGCCCGCGACCGCGCGGCGTGCGAGGCGGTCCGCAACCTGCCGGGCGTGGAGTCGCTCAAGATCGAAACTCCGTCGCTGGAAGACGTCTACATCGGTTACATGCGAGGCCGGCGTCCCAGCCCGACGCAGACGTCGACCTCCGATGCGATCCACGTCGCTTGACTCGTCTCTTCGTCCTTCGATCCGAAAGGAGGATCGCATGATCGCGCGATTGTGGTGGAAGGAGACGCGGCAGGCCTGGCCGATCTGGGCGTTCCTGACCGCGGGAGGGCTGGCGTTGCAAGCGTCGGTCGGTTGGTACTGGGGCGACGAGGCCGGGCCGGGCGGATACGTCGCCATCGCCCTCGTGGTCACGCTGATGTACCTGTTCCTGATCGCCGCGGCGATCTTCGCCGGCGAGCGTGAGAACGGGACGCTGTCGATGCTTGACGCGATCCCGATCGAGCGTTGGCGGGTCTGGGCCGCCAAATCGACGTTCGCGCTCGCCACGACGGCCGCGCTGGGGCTGGTGCTCTGGCTCGGGGCGCGTGTCTTCGGGGGGTGGTCGTCGGAGTGGTCGAAAGGGGGGGCCGTGACGGTCGTCTGGGGGCTGAACGGCCTGGGGTGGGGGCTCTTCTGGTCCTCGATCCTGGGCAACGCCCTGGTCGCCGCGATCCTGGCGATGGCCTTCCTGAGCATCAGCCTGCTTTCGCTCGTGGACCTGAACCCGGGGCCGGCCAACTTGGAATCCGCGCCATCGCTCCTGATCGTGGCGGGGCTCGCCACGGCGGCCTCGGCGGTGATCTTCCAGCGGGGCGGGCCGCCCCGGCGCGCGTCGTCCCGCGCCAGGCCGTCGAGGCTCGCGACGGTCGCGGCGACGGCGACGGCGGTCGTCGCCAGAGAGCCTCGGCCGCCTCGAATCTGGCGAAGCGTCGCGCCGAGGCTCGCCTGGCAGACGCTGGGCGGGGTGCGGGCGGAACTCTGGACGCTCTTCGTGCTCGGCGTGGTCGGCCCCATGCTGCTCGCCATGAACACGACCCAGTCCGATCTGAACTTGATCGTGGGCATCTGCCTGGGCGTGGTGGCGATCCTGACCGGCGTGGCCGTTTTCAACGGTGAGAATCGGGGATGCACGCATCGGTTCCTGCTCCAGCACGGGGCGAGGCCCGGCGTCGTGTGGGGAGTCAAGGTGCTGATCTGGTGGGGAGTCGCGGTCGGGCTCTGGATGGCCGGCAGCCTCCCCATCTGGCTGTCGATCCGGGCCCAGCCCATCGCGTTCAACGCCGGGGTCCCCGCGGTGATGTCCTGGGCGACGAGCGGCTTGACGATCGGGTTCGCGGCGGCGGTCCTCTGCGGGATGGTCTTCCGTCGCGGGATCATGGCGGGGATGATCGCGCTGGTCGTCTGCCTCCTGATCTATATCCCCCTCGGCGCTCTCTTCGCCGCTCAGGTCTTCTTTCCCTGGCATCTCCCGTACCTCGCGGCGGCGCTGCTGGCCGTGAGCTGGGCCTGGAGCGGAGACTGGCTGCTCGATCGGCCGGGCGTGGGCCGGTGGGTTCGGCTCGCACTCTATTCGATCGCCGTCCCCGCCGTGCTGATCCCGTTCTACATCGCGAGTCGGACGTGGACCGTGCCGACGCTCCCGTCGGGTACCGCGGAGTCCCTGTTCCAGACTTCCAGGATCGCCGCGCCGGTCCCCGACGACCAGAACGCGGCCCCGCTGTATCACGAGGCCCAACTCCAGCTCGGTGGGGATTCGCAACCCATTCTCGAAGACGGGAAGGCTCCGGAATGGTGGAGCGGGTCCTGGTCGTTCGTGTCGGGGGATTTGGACGCGCATGACCCGGCCCTGGCCGCCTGGCTGGGCCGGATCGAGCCGGCGCTGGCGACGTTGCGGAAGGCGTCGCGAATGCCGTCCTGCCGGTTCGGCGAGTTGAGCAAGGCGACGGAGTTCCGACCGTCTCCCGAACCGGCGCCGTACTCGCTGATGACGCCCGTGGTCGTTTCGGCGCGCGTCCGCCAGGCCCGGGGCGACCTGGAGGGCGCCTGGACCGAGGTCGAGACGCTGCTTCGCATGGCTCGACAATTCTCGTTCACCCCGTCATGGTCGTACTCCTTGTTCGAGCCGGCGGGGCTCGGGCTTGCGATGCGATGGGCGGGCGACCCTCGCCAGACGGCCGACTCCCTTGAAAGGGGACTCCGGGCGTGGCGGGACCTCCCCCCCGCCGCGAAGAAGGCCGATCGGGTCCGGATCGACGCCGTGGTCTTCCGCAACACGCTGGCGACGCCCCGGGCCGATCTGGTCGACGGCCTCTTCTTCGGGTGGGCCGCCGGAGGCCGCAAGAAGGTCCAACCGCTCGAGCGGTTGAGGTACGACCTCCAGACGACTCCCTGGGAGATTGAACGCGCCCGCAAGGTGTTCGCCCTCCTGGCGGCGGCCCGGATCCAGGAGATCGAGACCAGGCCGAGCGAGCTGGCGACGTCCCCCCAACCCTGGACTCCACGCCTCGCGTTCAACTGGGACGAAGGAGCCGGCCGGGTCCGGTCGATCTCTGCCGACGAGCTCGAGTTCCTCTCCCAGACCACGAGCCTCGCCCGTTACTCCAGACTCTGGCAGGGCCTCTCGTCGTTCGATCGGGACGAGACGGCGCGACGAGCCCTGAACCAGATCTTCCTCCTTCGGATCTGGCAGGCCCGGCACGAAGGGAAGTTGCCCCAGTCGCTCCTGGAATTGAGAAGCTCCCGGCCCGACCTCGACGGCGAGCCCTTCCGCGGGGACGGCGTCGCCGAGCTGGACCTCTACACCTCGAAGCCCTTCGGCTACATCCCGTCGCAGGGGCAGCACCTGCTGCCGCTCGGGTCCTACGAACCGATCGGCCCCGATCGCGTGAGCTTTGAGAGACTCCGCTCGACGGCCGATTGCTGGCTGCTCTACAGCGTCGGCCCGGATGCCATCGACGACCGGGCCATGCGAAACCTCGACTACAGCGGACAAGGCGACATCATCTTCCCGCTCAAGGACGGCGTGAAGCCGCCCGAACCCGCCGCCCCCTGACGACGCGGGGGGGGGCCCGATCACTCGGGCCTCCCTCACGCCGTCGATCCGAAGGAGGCGGTGACTGCGGCGTTGTTCAACGCCCCATCACTTCTCGATCCCGATCGGCTCCCAATCCTCGTCCCGAGACGAGGTCGGGGGGGCGTGCGCGCAACGGGCGCCATTCGAACATGAGAATTAGCACGTGAAAACCTAATCAGATCTTCAGGATATCGGTCGTCCTGATTCGTGGGGATCCGCGAGAGGGGGAACCATGGCTCGACACGGAGCGCATCGCATCGCTTCCATCGCAGGCCGCCTGGGCCTGGGGACGCTCGGGTTCGGCTGCCTGACGGCGTCGCTGTTCATGGTGCCGACGTATGTTTCCCGGCGGTATCGATCGGCCGTAGACGAGATGTTCTCGGACTCGTCGGCCGTGCACTCGGCGATCATCGGGGAGAGGATCGCCGAGGCGCGGTTCTCGGACAGCTTCCGGGAGGTCGTGGACATCGTGGCCGGGTTGCCGGAGCCGCCGAGCTGGGAAGCCCTGCGCCGGATCCTGGAGGAGCGGGGGAAGACCGACCTCTGGTACTCCCTGCGGCTCCGCCTGATCAGGAGCACGGGCGACGATGTGGAGATCACCTACGTCCGTCGGCCCTATCACAATCCGGCGCATTACCACGAGTTCTTGAGAATCGCGAATACCGGTCGACTGGAGTCCGTGTCTGGCTGGGTCGAAGAGCCCGGCGACCTCCGAGATTTAGCACGGAGAAATCAGGATCCCGCCCCGGCTTTCCCCCTCGATCCCCTCTCGGCGCCGGGGCGCCCGAGCAACTGATCGGTCGGGGCGTCCAGCGAGCAATAGCCTTTTCGGTCGGGCCGAAGGCCTAGTTTCACGAGCTTTGACACTCCGGCCACCCATCCCTGGGGGGCGATCTGATGAAATTTCACGAAACACTCCCCATGCCCGCGCCGCGCGTGTAGAATCCAGCCGCCAAGTCGTAAGTCGACATCTTGACCTATGGATTTAAGGGTTCCCTCGATACGACGAACGAGGGGAGCGTGCGGGGAGATCGGCCTTCTCAATTCTGGGCCGCTTCACCGCGGGTGTCGACTCGATCCCATCGTCTGACCTGATTCGCAAGGCTTTTGCGAGAGGGGGAGCTATGGATCGGCGTGGAATGGATCGCTTCAAATCCGGCGCGGCCCGGCTGGGCCTGGGGCTGGGGACGCTGGGGTTCGGCTGCCTGACGGTTTCCCTGTTCCTGGGGCCGACCTACGTCGGGCAATGGCGATCCGGGATGGGCGGGGATCTCTTCCTGGAACCGCCGGCTCCGAGCCGGATGACCGTCGGGGCGGAGTTGCTGGAGGCGCAGTTCGCGGACGGCTTCTGGGAGATCGCCGAGGTTGCGGCCGCGGCGCCGGAGCCGCCGAACTGGGAAGCCCTGCGCCGGATCCTTGAGGAGCGGGGCAAGACCGACCTCTGGTTCTCCGTACGGCTCCGATGGCTGATGGATGATGGGGACGGCGTGGTGATCACGTACATTCGTCGGCCCTATCAAAGCCGGATGCACTTCAACGAGTTCCTGAAACTGGCGAACGCAGCCCGATCGGAGGCGGGCCGCGTCGGGGCCGAGGAACACGGCTTCGACCGCGAGGCGGGGGCGGGGACCGACGCGCGCCTCCCGAGCTGGCTCATCGAGAACCTGATGCGCACCGGGCGGTTGGAGGGCTGACCGGAGCGGTCGAGGCGGTCAGCGAGCGGCCGTCTCGGTCGTCGCGGCGTGGCGGCGGAGGATGCGGTCGACCTCGACCAGGGTGTACTCGCTGGAGTTGATGGTCGTGTGGATCTCGGGGACGAGGGTCTGACTCTCGGCGCCGCCGTGGAGGGCGCTCGGGATCGGCACGACGCCGTCGCCGCGGGCGATCACCAGGGGGAGGCCCGCGGTGCCGGCGAGGGTGTGGATCGTCAGGTCGGGACTCGTCGCGCGGCTTCGAAGCGTCCGAAGGGTCGGGTCGCGGCGCCTGAGCATCGCGATGCTGCTGGGCAGGTCGTGCATGTAACGCCGCACCGCTCCCGGGTTGTCGCGTTCGAGCTGCGCGATGAGCGGCCGCAGGTCTTCGGGTTGCTGGATCAGGCTGTCGCCGATCCGACCGACCGGCTGCGTCACCAGCGCGGAGCCGTCGTGGGGGGTGGCGACGAAGATCGCCCGACGGACGAACGGCACGGGGTCGAAGTAGAACAGGTTCGCCAGGAACGCGCGCGAGGCCTCGCTGGTGACCAGGGAGGCCAACGGCCGCGACAGGGCCAGATCGTAGAAGGCTTCGCCGCTGGAGACGACCTGGAATTTGGAGAGCAGCCCCCCCATGCTGTGGCCGATCAGGACCGTGTTCTGCACCCCCGGATCGGATTGCGACGGGTCGAGCGTCGCCTCGAAACGATGGAGCGCGCCCCGGAAGAGGGCCGCCGAGTGGAGGAAGGTGATCCCGGTGGGATATCGGAATCCCAGGATCTGATAGCGGTCCAGGAACCCCGGCTTCGCCCGCAGGCCGTTCATGAGGTCGGTGAAGGTGTACGGGGTGTCGTACAGGCCGTGGACGAAGACGATCGGGATCTTGCCCGGCTGAAACGGCTCGAGCATCCCGAGGAAGGCCCGGTGGATCTCCTGGCTGGGGTTCACCAGACCGGCCCATCCCGATTCGCGACCGCCGGTGGACTCTTCCAGGAAGGAGATCGGCGAATCGATGTCGCCGGCCAACCTCCGACGCACGCCGGCCAGCGGGACGGACCGGACCCGGAGCGGATCGTGGAACTCCAGCACGTCTCCCGGCCCCCCGTCGACCCCGCCGAGCCAGGCGTCGAGGTCGGGCCGCAGCACGGCCGTCGCCGGGAAGTAGGACACGTCCGGGAGGAAGGCGTCGTCGATCCTCGCGTGCGGATTCTTCCGCTCCACGACCTGGGTCGCCCCCACGCCCGCCCGCGTGTGGTCGCGGGAGTTGGATGGGTTCCGGGGCGCGTCGTCCGGGTCGACCAGCCGTTGGAAATCCTCGGGCGACCAGACGAATCCGTGGTGGACGATCGGGACGTGCCGCGCCCCGCTGGGCGTCTGGACGATCAGCCGCGAGCGGGGGTCGATCGCCCCATGCCGCATCGCCGCGCGCAGGCAGTCGCCAAGGCTGTCGTTGTAGAGGCTTTGCGCCTTCGCCGCGTCTCGGCTGGAAGGATCGGGGCACGCCGCCATCGCGGCGAACGCGAACACGGCGCTCTCGTAGTAGAGATCGACGCATTCCGGCGCGCGGGCCTTGCGGGCGAGGACCGCCCGTCGCCAGGCCGAGGCCGCCCGATGCAAGGCGTGATCGGGATCGACGGCGCCCGCCCTGAGGAGGCTCGGCGCCGACATCGCCATCGCCGCGCCGAACAGGAAGCGTCGACGCGCATACGGAACCCCGGCTGGCCGAGTCTCACCCATTAACGCCTCGCCGAATGTTCCAAACCCTTGCGACGCCGGGCGACGTCGACAGTCCTTTTCAGGAAATCGGTCGCCCGGATCATACGGCTTCAGCGGGATTTCGCGAAGGCCATGATTTTCCCGTCGCTGAAAAGGGGCCGTCGGCCGTTACGGGACGATCAAGGGCGAGCGCTTCTCGGCGGCCTCGTCCATGAACGTCTGGATCCGCGAGACCAGCTCCCGGGCGTCGGGGGTGACGCCTTCGAGGATCAGGGCGTTGGACCAGAGCTGGAGGCCGCATTGCTTGATGAAGGCGTCGTGCTCGGCGTTGGCGCCCAGGCGGCCGAGACGCCGGATCAGGGGGGACTTCGGGTTGATCTCCAGGATCCGCGACATCTCCGGGACGTCCTTGTTGGCCATCTTGAGGATGCGCTGCATCTGCGTGGAGAGGCTGCCGTCGGCGTTGACGAGGCAGCAGGGGCTGTCGGTCAGTCGCTTGGATTCGCGGACCTCGCGGACCCGGTCGCCGACGGCCTCTCGGAACAGCTCCAGGACGCGGGCGAAGCCAGGTTCCGCCTGGGACTCGTCGGGGGTCTCGACCTTGGACTCGGCGTCTTCGGGGCCTTCGGGGAGGTCCAGATCGTCCGTGTCGATCGAGGTCAGGAGCTTGCCGTCGTAAGAGCCGAGGGCGTTCATCACGAACTCGTCGATCGGCTCGGTGAGGTAGAGCACCTCGACCTTGCGCCTGCGGAAGATTTCCAGGTTCGGATTCTTCTCGATCGCGGCGAGGTCGGGACCGCCGAGGAAGTAGATCCGCTTCTGGTTTTCGGGCGCGCGGGCGAGGTACTCGTCGAACGAGACGGAGAGCTTGCCGTCGGCCTGATGGGACGAGGCGAAGCGGAGCAGCCTGGAGAGCCGTTCGCGCTGGGGGATGTCGACGATGGCGCCTTCCTTGAGCAGGATGCCGAACTGCTCGGTGAAGGTCTGGAAGGCCTCGGGCTGGTCCTTGGCGAGCTGCTCAAGCCGATCGAACACCGCCTTCAACAGCGATCCCCGGATGCGTCGGATCACCGAGTTGTCCTGGAGCGTCTCGCGCGAGACGTTCAGCGGGAGGTCTTCGGAGTCGACCAGCCCGAACAGGAACCGCAGGTAATCCGGCAGCAGTTCGCGGCAGTCGGACTGGACCAGCACCCGCTTGGCGCAGAGGCTGACGCCGTGCTCCAGCCGGGGGAACCCGAAGCGCTCCAGGTTCGAGGGGGGGCAGTACAGGATGGCGTGGAACTGGATCGGCGAGTCGACCGAGACGTGGAGGTGCCAGAGCGGCTTCTCGTCGGTGTGATGGCTCAGGTGCTGATAGAAGCGATCGTACTGCTCCTCGGCGACCTGCCGCTTGGGCTCGACCCAGATGGGCTTCTGGTCGTTGATCACCTCGCCGTCGGGGCCGAGCCTGATCGGGTGGGGGACGAAGGTCGAATAGCGCCGGACCACGTCCTTGATATGGTACGGCGAGGCGAAATCCTTGGCGTCTTCCTTCAGGTGGAGGATGATCTCGGTGCCGCGGGGCAGGGGGTCGTCGACGGTCTCGATGGAGAACCGGCCGGTGCCGTCCGACTCCCACTCCCAGCCTTGCTCCTCGTGGTAGCTTCGCGTGCGGACGCGGACCTGGTCGGCGACCATGAAGGCCGAGTAGAAGCCGACGCCGAACTGGCCGATCAGCGAGAGGTCGGCCTTGGACTTCGCCTCGCTGGACAGGTTCTTGAGGAACTCGCCCGAGCCGCTGTGGGCGATCGTCCCCAGGTTCGTCACCAGTTCGTCGCGGGTCATCCCGACGCCCGTGTCGCGGATGACCAGCCGGCGGCCTTCCTCGTCGGGTTCGATCCTGATCTCCAGGGGCCCGCACTCGCGCTGGGCGTCGTCGGTGAGCGAGACGAAGCGCATCTTGTCGAGCGCGTCGGAGGCGTTCGAGATCAGTTCCCGGAGGGCGATGTCCCGGCTCTGGTAGAGCGAATGCGAGAGCAGGTGGAGGAGCTGCTTGATCTCCGCCTGGAACGTGAATTCCTGCCGCTCGTGGGCGTTTCCGGCTGTCATGTCGGCGATGACCTCTGGGCGTGATCGGACGTGGCCGCGGGGCCCTACCCGTCGGCCCGACGTATCAATATTCGGATTCTGCGTGACGCAATCGGCGCGCCGCTCCGCACGACCGCGTGCAAGTCATGCCGCTGGAACGACTTTAGGAATCAATCGCCGCCGCCTGCGTCCGCTCCCGCCTGTCATGACGGAAGGAGACCGCCGGAATGGCAGTTCACGGCGAACGGTGATCGTGGCGAGAGGCACCGCCATCAGATGGCAGGGACGATCCAGGCGCGGCGGGGAGCCGCGACCGAAGGAGGGGACGCCGCGGGGTGGGGGCGTCGGGCGGGAGCAATTTTCAAAGGGTGGCTGACGGGATTCGAACCCGCGATTTCCAGATCCACAATCTGGTGCCTTAACCGCTAGGCCACAGCCACCATCGATGACGATAGAGACACCATAATCTGGGCCGTGGGTTCGCGTCAAGCCGGGCCGGAGCAAAAACCGTCGGGACGGGGGATTGAGAAGTGGTTTGCGCAACGGTCGGGGCGGGCGACGAGAAAATCGCTACAAGAGCTTGACTCACACCGATAAACTCATGACGCTGGCCGATCGGAATGACGGCGTTCGAGGCGGAGTTTTCGCCCGGGCGGTCGACGGCCGAGAGTCTTCCTCCTGGGGCGTTTCGGGGCGACGAGAGACATGGCAGATTCCTTGCTGCGGATCGGGATCGCCGGGTGCGGTCAGGCCGCGCGGATCCATGTGGAACGACTGCTGAAGGCGGCCGACGTGCAGATCGTCGGCTGCGTGGACGCCCTTCGCGAGTCGGCGGACGCCCTCGCCGGCACGATCGCCGGCAAGGGGGGGGCCAGGCCCGCGGTGTTCGACGATTTTCGGAGCTTGTTGGACCTGCGTCCCGACGCGGTGGCGATCTTCACGCCGCACCTCGGCCACTACCGGCAGGCGATGGACGCCCTCCAGGCCGACATCCACGTCTTCATCGAGAAGCCGCTCTCCACCAACACGCAAGAGGCCGCCGACGTCGTGAACCTGGCGCGGGGGCGGAAGCTCAAGGTCGGCGTCGGGCATCAGTACCGGCTGCGGCCGAGCCTGGTCGAGGCCCGCAAGCGGCTGGCGGCCGACGCCGTGGGCCCGCTCCGACTGGTCACGGCGGCCCTGGCCGAGCCCTGGCTGGCCCGCCAGCAGGAGCGCGGGGGCGAGAGCTCCTGGCGGTTCGACCCCAAGCTGGCCGGCGGCGGACTGCTCGCCGACGCCGGCGACCACCTGATCGACGCCTTGCTCTGGACCACCGGAAGGACCCCTCTGGAGGTTTTCGCCGTGCAGAGCCGGCTCCCCTCGGGCCTCGACGTCGTGACCGCCGCGACGATCCGTCTGCAAGACGACGTGCCGGCCACCGTGGCCCTCTCGGGGGTCTCGCGAGGCAGCCTCTTCGAGCTCAACTTCTTCGGCGAGCGGGGCCGGATCCACGCGACCGACTCCCTCCTGGAGATCGACCAGGGGGACGGCTCGCCCGCCCGCCGCGTCGAGCTGCCGGAGCCCTCCGAGTCGATCGACGCCAACTTTCTCGCCGCCCTCCGCGGGCTGGGGCCGCTCTGCTGCTCGGCCGAGGACGCGCTGGAGACGGTCCGGTTGAGCGAGGCCGTCGCCCGCTCGGCGGCGACCGGCCAGGTGGTCCAGCTGGTCTGAGCCGAGCCCCCTCGGCGATCCCCCGAACGTCGCCGTCCCCCTCGGCCGGGGAGGGACGCGGCGGTTCTCGGCGAAACAATTCGAAGTCGCCGCCGTTTCCTCGGACGACTCCCTTCAAGGCGTCCACGAGGTCCTGCCGAACAATCGGAGAGAACGCTCCGGTGCGGCGGCCTCGGCCACTCGGCCGATCCCCGGGCGAGGACCGCCCGGGAGCCGCGAACGGTCGGCCGCCCAGCCGTTCAGCCAAGCCAAAGCCCCATGACGACCCGATGACCAGCGTGAAGACTCGACCCCGAATTTCATCCCCTAATCGAACTGCGGAACGGGATGACGCCCCGAGACTTCGCGTCTCGCAGACGCAACCCTTCCTGGCATCCCCTGGCCCGAGGACCGGATCCATGCTCGACCTTGCGACGACGTCCCTGATTCTGGAGCCTCTCGCCTCCCCGGACGATATCCGGGAAGGCTGGAACGCCCGAACCTCCTTCCTGGACGCCCGCCACCCCGGCGAGGAGGAGGAGTTCGACGAAACCTTCGACGACGAGGAAGACGACGAGGAGGAGTTCGACGAACTCGACGATGAGGAAGACATCGACGAGGACTTCGACGACGACGAGGAAGACATCGACGAAGAGCTCGACGACGAGATCGAGGACATCGACGTCGACGAGGATGAAGACGACTTCGACGACGATGACGACGACGAGTTCGACGACATCGACGAGGAAGACGAAGAAGACATCGACTGAGCCCCGACGGACCCCGCCGGGGACCCGACGAGCAATCCCGGAAGAGGCAGGCCCCACGGCCTGCCTCTTCTCCGTTTACGCGGGCGTGCGCGGGGGATTTCCGGGAGGAGAAGCGAGAATGCACCTTGCCGCACGTCATGACTTCGGGATATTCTAAGAGAGATCGCCGTATCGGCCACCCTCCCTCGGCGCTTCGCCGGGCGATGGGACGATGTCGGTGGCAGGTACGAAGGGAGACGAAGCGATGGGTGGATCGAACGACTGGATGGGGGATTCCACCGGAGATCGGCCGACTCCTGAGACCTCGACGCGAAGGGTGCGCGAGCAATCCCAGCGCGATTTTGAAATCGAGTTCCTCGGCGGCATCCTGGAACGCGACCCGTACCTCGTCGAAGTCCTCCGCGTGCACGCCAACAACCTCGCGGCCAAGGGGTTGTACACTCGCGCGTTGCAGCTCGACCGCAGGCTCGTCCGGCTCCTCCCCGAAGATGCAATCGCCTGGTACAACCTGGCGTGCAGCTACGCGATGATGGGCATGATCGATCCCGCCTTCGCTGGCCTGCAACGGTCCCTGGAGCTGGGCTACCAGTGCCAGGAGCGGCTGCGGCACGACCCCGACCTGAAGACGCTCCGCCGCGATCCTCGCTTCCAGCGGTTGATCCGCCGCTTCGAGTTCATCCTCTGATCGGCCCCGCCGCCGATTCGTTCCGGAACGCCCCGGCCGCGCCGGCCCAAACCCGCTGAAGAGGGCGGGCGCCGCCCACCGATCCCCGGACGGTGAGCGGCGCCCGCCTTTTTTTTTTGCCCTCGTCCCTCGACACGAGCCACGGGAAGTTCGATGACCCATCACGATTGGGAGCACGTCCAGGAGGCCGCGAAGGCCGTCCGGGCGTCCTGGCAAGGAAGCCCGCGAATCGGCCTGGTGCTGGGCACCGGCCTGGGAGCCCTGGCCCGCGAGATCGAGTCGCCGGTCGCGATCCCATACCCCAAGATCCCCCACTTCCCGCGCTCCACGGTCGAGGGCCACGCCGGCCAGCTCGTCTGCGGGACCCTCGCCGGCCATCCCGTGATGGCGATGGAAGGGCGGTTCCACCTGTACGAGGGCTACTCCGCCGCCCAGGTGACGTTCCCGATCCGCGTGATGAAGGAGATGGGCTGCGAGTTGCTCGTGGTCTCCAACGCCTGCGGCGGCCTGAACCCCCAGTTCCGCAAGGGGGACCTCATGGTCATCGAAGACCACATCAACCTGCTGGGCCTCAACCCACTCATCGGCCCCAACGACGACCGCCTCGGCCCCCGCTTCCCGGATATGAGCGGGCCCTACGACGAGGGGCTGCAGGATCTGGCCCTCCGCGTGGCCCTTGAAGCGAACGTCGTCGCCCATCGGGGCGTCTACGTGGCGGTGACGGGCCCGAACCTGGAGACCCGGGCCGAGTACCGATTCCTCCGCGCCATCGGGGCCGACGTCGTCGGCATGTCCACGATCCCCGAGGTCCTGGTCGCCGTCCACGCCGGGATCAAGGTCCTGGGCTTCTCGATCGTCACCGACATGTGCCTGCCCGACGCGCTGGAGCCGGCGCGGATCGAGGACATCATCGCCGTCGCCAACCAGGCCGAAGCCAAGCTCCGCACCATCGTCCGGGGCGTCCTCGAACGCTGGCCGGGCTGAGCCGGAACGAGGCCAAGAGTCGAGCCCCCTCGCACCGATCCAGGGATCCCGAAGCGTCATGTCCACGAACGCCAAGCCGTATAAAGAGACCTTGAACCTGCCCGCCACCGGGTTCGAGATGAAGGCCAACCTGCCCGCCCGCGAGCCGAAGATGCAGGAGAGCTGGCGCGAGCAGGACCTCTACGGCCAGCTCCGCCGCGCCCGCAAGGAGGCCCCCCGCCGCGTGCTCCACGACGGCCCGCCGTACGCCAACGGCGACATCCACATGGGGACGGCCCTCAACAAGATGCTCAAGGACTTCGTCGTCCGCTCGCTCTCGATGCGCGGCTTCGACAGCCCTTACGTCCCCGGCTGGGACACCCACGGCCTGCCGATCGAGCACAAGGTCATGAAGGACCTGGGCTCGAAGGCCGCGTCCCTCAGCCGCGCCGAGATCCGCGAGCTCTGCCGCGTCGAGGCCATGAAGTGGGTCGACGTCCAGCGCGCGCAGTTCCGCCGCCTGGGAGTGCTCGGCGACTGGGACGATCCCTACCTGACCCTCGACCACCGCTACGAGGCCGGGATCGTCGACGTCCTGGCCGACCTCCTCGACGGCGGCTACGTCTTCCGCCAGCTCAAGCCGATCCACTGGTGCACCTCCGACCAGACCGCGCTGGCCGAGGCCGAGCTGGAGTACCGCGACTCGACCTCGCCCAGCATCTACGTCAACTTCCCGATGGTCGCCGGCGTCCCCGACGCCTGGCTCCAGGCCGACGGCTCGAAGGCCGAGGACTGGCGGGCGATGATCTGGACGACGACCCCCTGGACCCTCCCGGCCAACGTCGCCATCGCCGTCCACCCCGACCTGACCTACGCCGGCGTCCGCTACACCGACCCCGAGTCCGGCCGGACCGTCCGCACGATCCTGGGGGCGGACCTCGTCGCCAGGGTCATGGAGCTGAAGAGGGTCGCCGACTTCGTCGAGGTCGGCCGCTGCAAGGGTCGCGAGCTGGAGCACGCGGAGTACCGCCACCCGTTCGTGCAGCGGGTCTCGCCGATCGTGCTGGCGACCTACGTCAGCGTCGACGACGGCACCGGGCTGGTCCACACCGCCCCCGGCCACGGCGGCGAGGACTACCTGACCGGGCGCGCCTATCAACTCCCGGTCCTGAGCCCGGTCGACCCGGCGGGCAAGTTCACCGACGAGGCCCCCGAATGGCTCGTCGGCCTCCACGTCCTGGCGGGCAATCCCAAGGTCGTCGCTCATCTCAAGGAGTCGGGCGACCTCTACGTCGAGACGCCGCTGACGCACAGCTACCCCCATTGCTGGCGCTGCAAGAAGCCGGTCATCTTCCGGGCGACCGAGCAGTGGTTCGTCGGCGTGGACCGCAACGACCTTCGCGGGCGGACGTTGGAGGAGATCAAGAACGTCAAGTGGTATCCCGAGTGGGGCCAGTCGCGGATCGAGGCGATGGTGTCGCTCCGGCCGGACTGGTGCATCAGCCGCCAGCGGTCGTGGGGCGTGCCGATCCCGGCCCTGGGCTGCACCGCCTGCAACGCCCAGCTCCTCACCGCCGAGACCGCCCGCCATTTCCGCGACCTCTTCCGCAAGGAAGGGGCCGACGCCTGGTTCGGCAAGCCCGTCGAGGAGATCCTCCCCCCCGGCGCGAAGTGCCCCCAATGCGGCGGGACCAGCTTCCGCAAGGAAGGGGACATCCTGGACGTCTGGTTCGAATCCGGATCCAGCCACCGGGCCGTGCTGGCCGGGGGCGGGGGCTTCGAACTGGGCTTCCCCGCGCACATGTACCTGGAGGGCTCCGACCAGCATCGCGGCTGGTTCCAGTCGTCGATCCTGACGGCGGTCGGGACCACGGGGAAGGCCCCGTTCGAGAGCATCCTGACCCACGGGTTCGTCGTCGACGACAAGGGCCGGAAGATGGCCAAGTCCGAGGGCAACGCCATCCCCGCCGTCAAGGCGACCGAGCAGCACGGCGCCGACGTCCTCCGGCTCATGGTCTCCAGCATGGACTACGCCGACGACATCCGGATCAGCGAACGCTCGATCAAGGAAGCGTCCGAGGCGTATCGCAAGATCCGCAACACGTTCCGCTACCTCCTGGGGAACCTGGAGGACTACGCCGGGTTCGACCCGACGACCGTCGACCTGGCGACCCTCCACGAGATCGACCACTGGGCCCTCGGCCAGCTCAACCAGGTGATCCGCGACGCCCTCGCCGCCTATGAGCGGTTCGAGTTCTACCGGGTCTATTCGCGGATCTACCAGTTCTTCTCGGTGGAGCTGTCGAGCTTCTACCTCGACGTGCTGAAGGACCGGCTCTACGCCGAGGAGCCCCTGGGCCCCGACCGCCGCGCCGCGCAGTTCGTCCTGTCCAAGCTGCACGACGTCCTGACCCGGCTGCTGGCGCCGATCCTCCCGCACACGGCCGAGGAATCCTGGGGCTACCTGCCGCACGGCCAGGGCTTCCCGGCGAGCGTCCACCTGGCGACGTTCCCCGAGCCCGACCCCCGCTGGGACGACCACGAGCGCGACGCGCGCTGGGACGTCCTCAGCGAGGCCCGCGACGCCATCCTCCGGGCGCTCGAAGGGCTTCGCAAGGACAAGACGATCGGCAGCGCCCAGGAGGCGTCCGTGGTGATCACGGTCCCGACGGCCGACCTGCCGCTCCTCCAGGCCGACCGCGACCTGCTGGCGACCATCTGCCTGGTCTCGGAAGTCGAGGTCCGCGAGGCGGAAGGGGCCCCGGCGGCCGGCGCCGATCGGTTCGCGGTGTCGGCCTCGCGCTCGTCGTACGGCAAGTGCGAGCGTTGCTGGAACTACCGGCCGAGCGTCGGCCGGGCCGCCGAACACCCGACGCTCTGCGAGCGCTGCGTCCGCGTCGTGACGGCCCAGGCCGAGAAGGGCCCGGCCCGATGACCTCGACGCCGAGCGGCCCCCCGCGCCGGCCGATCTCGCCGATCCGGCTGGGGGTCTGCGTCTCCGGGGGCGGCACCACGCTCCAGAACCTGCTCGACCGGATCGAAGCCGGGACGCTCGACGCCCGGGTCGTCCAGGTCGTCGCCAGCCGCGGCGGGATCGCCGCGATCGCCAGGGCCGAGAAGGTCGGGCTCCCCGTCGCCGTCGCCGACTCGGCCAGGCAACGGACCGACCTCGAAGCCTTCAGCGCGTCGGTCTTCGATCCGATCCGGGAGAGCGGGGCGGACCTCGTCCTGCTCGCCGGATTCCTCGCCCTGGTCAAGATCCCCGACGACTTCAAGGGGAGGGTCGTCAACATCCACCCCGGCCTGATCCCGTCGTTCTGCGGCAAGGGCTACTATGGCGATCGCGTCCACCAGGCCGCTCTCGACTACGGCGTGAAGATCAGCGGCTGCACCGTCCACTTCGCCAGCGACGAGTACGACGAAGGCCCGATCATCCTCCAGAAGACCGTCCCCGTGCTGGAAGGCGACGACGCCCGCGCCCTGGCCGCCCGCGTCTTCGAGGCCGAACGCGAGGCCCTCCCCGAAGCCGTCGCCCTCTATGCCTCCGGCCGCCTTCGCATCGAAGGCCGTCGGGTGCGGATCGTCTCGCCGGGAGACGAGCCGGACGTCTGATCTCGTCTCCTCCCTCCCCGATCCTCTTGGCTCACCGGACGTCCGGGATGCCGGGATGATCCGCCGGGCGGGGACCGGGCGCGGGCCAGTGGAACGTGCGCTCGTCCTCGCGGATCGAGACGTCGTTGATGCTGGCCTCGCGACGGCGCATCAGGCCCTTCTCGTCGAACTCCCACAGCTCGTTGCCGTAGCTGCGATACCAGCGGCCCGAATCGTCGCGCCACTCGTAGCGGAATCGGACGGCGATGTGGGCGTCGGTGAAGGCCCACAAGGCCTTGACCAGCCGGTAGTCAAGCTCCTTCGCCCACTTGCGGGCGAGGAAGGCCCGGATCTCGTCGCGACCGACGAGGAATTCCGAGCGGTTGCGCCACGCGGAGTCCTCGGTGTAGGCGAGGGCCACGCGGTCGGGATCGCGCGAGTTCCAGGCGTCCTCGGCCGCCCGGACTTTCCGAGCGGCCGACTCCGCCGTGAAGGGGGGCGCGTTCGCCGAAGGGCCCTGGGACGCGGCCGGCGTTTGCGAGTTCATCGGACTCTCCTGCGAGCGTAAAAGGCGAAGGGCTTACTCCGAGAACGCCTCCAGCTCCGCGCAGGAGGAGAAGGCCTGATCGGGGGCGTCGCCCGAGGCGGGGACGCCGACGACGCGAACGCCTCGCGCGGCGACGGGCTCCTTGAGCTTCAGTTCGAACGGCTGGCCGGGCTTGAGGTCGGCGGCCTGGGTCGCGGTCGCGGCGGGGTAGTCGGCCAGCTCGCCGATGGTCTCCCAGGGGCCCTCGGCGTCGCGTCGGATCTGCACGCGCGGCTTCCCCTTCGTCGCGTCGAACCAGCCGCCGTCGTGGAAGGTTCGGCCGTGCCGGAAGACGACGCGACGGACCGGGGTCGGCTCGGTGAGGGCGACGGCGTACCAATCTTCGCCGTCCTTCGGCTTGCGGGCGTCGAAGGTCACGACGTAGGTCTCCGGATCGCCGTCGTTGATCGAGCCGCCGACGTTCCCCTCGCGCGAGCGGGACTCCTCGGCGTAGGCGAGGATCGAGTCGCGCACGGCGAGCGGGACGCCCGGCGCGCGGAGCCAGACGCGATACGCGCCGCCGGTCGAGCCGGCGTCGGCGAACGGCACGAGGACGGCGGGGGACGGGGCGGCGTTGGGATCGCGGCCGACGACCGGCAGGCGGAACGCCAGGTCCTGGCCCGGGACCGCCTCGACCTTCTCGAAGGCCGTCAGGCCGACGGCCCTCGCGGGGGGGCCGCCGGGGTTTCGGGCCTCGTCGTACGCCAGGACGAACGGGCCCCAGGTCAGCGCCGCGCAGTCGGGGTTGGAAACGCCGCCGGGGACCGCCCTCGGCTCCAAATCGACGTTGACCTGGATCGTCGTGCCGTCGCGCCAATCATTGGACGAGAGCACGATCGAGCCGTCCGGCAGGACCTTCAACTCGGAGGACGAGCCCTTCGTCGAGACCCGAAGCGTGCGGCTCCAGGCCGGCTTCGGGATCACGATCGAGAGGGCGAACGGCCCGAAGGCGCGAAGCGTCATCGTCGAGGTCCCCGATCGCGGGAACTCGCTCGACTGGTCGATCACGACGTCGCGGCCGGCGACCGGGAACGTCGCCTCCGAGGTCTCCCGCGTCTCGACGATCACCGCGTCGCGGCCCTCCCACTCGGTCGTCAGGTAGGCCGCCTGCACGACCAGGGCCATGCCGCGAGGCCCGCTGGAGTGGCAGCAGGTGATATGGGCGTCGTACTGCTTCCGGCCTTCCAGGGCCGTGTAATAGCACCAGTCGTCGCCCGCCGGATGCTGAGCCGCGGCCAGGTGGTTGTACGCGGCCAGTTCGATCGCCTCGGCGTACTTCCGCTCGCCGGTGAACCGCAGCAGTTGCAGCGAGAGCTGGATCCAGGTGGTCGTCACGCAGACCTCGCCGATGTGGGCGCCGACCGAATTCGGCAGGACGTGGGCCTCGTGGAAGTGCTCTCCCGCGCTGGCCGAGCCGGTGACGTACAGCCGGTTGGCGACGACGTCGTCCCAGGCGTGGATCACGGGGTCGAGGTACGCCCGGTCGCCCGTCGCGCGGGCCAGCTCGCAGAGGCCGACGAGGTTCGAGAGCATCTCATACGCCTTGCCGTTGCCGACCTCGTCCACCCCCTTGCCGGCCGTGAGGCGCGACAGGATCTCCGGCCCGCCGGCCTCGTCCCACGACTTCACGAGGTAGCGGGCGAAGTCCAGATATCGCGCGTCGCCGGTGGAGCGGTACAGCAGGACGATCGGCTCCAGGACGCTGGTCGCCGCCATGCCGACGTGGGTGCCGGCTTCCAGGATGCTCCGCTTCGCCGGGAAGGTCGCGATCAGCAGGTCGCCCATGCGCCGGCAGGCGTCGAGCGCGGCGGGATCGCCGGTGTACTGGTGATAGGTCAGCAGCCCGATCAAATTGTACTTGTGCGACCAGACGTCCCAGTCGGCGCCGGGAAAGAG
Organism: Planctomyces sp. SH-PL62; assembly: GCF_001610895.1. Classification (NCBI taxonomy): domain Bacteria; kingdom Pseudomonadati; phylum Planctomycetota; class Planctomycetia; order Planctomycetales; family Planctomycetaceae; genus Planctomyces; species Planctomyces sp. SH-PL62. The sequence continues at coordinate 836,356 of NZ_CP011273.1, forward strand.
GCCGAACCGCTTCTCCGGGACGTAGGTGCCGAGATAGCCGTCGGGCTCCTGGCAGGCGACCAAATCGGCGACGACCTTGTCGAGCTTCGCCTTGAGGGCGGGATCGCCGGTGTTCGCCCAGGCGAGGGTCGCCGCGTGCAGCCACTTGCCGACGTGCTCGCCGATCCAGGGGTGGCTCCCCGGCCGCTTCCGATAGCCCGCGAGCAGCGGCTCGACGTCCACGTTCAGGAGCCGGACCTTCTCATTCAGCGCGACCCGATTCCCCAGCCAGCCCCCCAGCTTGATGCGGGACGGAGAGAGCAGGCGGGCCGCGTCCGGCAGCCTGTCGGGCGTCTTGTAGGCGAGGGGCTCGATCCGGTCGGCCGACGCCGTCGACGGGGCCGTCAGCCCGACCAAAAGTGAGAGGAGCAGGGTCGTCCGCTTCATGGCGATGGTCCTGGATGTCGAGGTGCGTCGCGAGGTCAGAGCAGCAGGGAGTCGAGCCGCGCCAGGCCGACGGGCTCGCGGCTGGCGAACGGCTCGGCGTGCCCGACGCCGACCATGTGGCCCCAGTATCGGGTGCGGTCGCAGACCGATTCGATCACGCCCGGTCGCCCCGCCGGCTGGTTGTCGACGAGCTGCGAGCGATAGCAGTTCAGCGCGGCGACCTTGGCGTCGAGTTCCTCGGAGATGTCGAGCACCAGGCTGGGCCGCTCGGTGATTCGCAGGTGGACGCTGAAGTAGTAGAGGATGCGCGCGGGGTGGAACGGCTCTCCGGGGATGTCGGACTTGGAAAGCTTGCTCCAGAATCGGGCGTCCTCGACGAGCTTGGTGGCCGCGGTGTGGTCCGGGTGGGCGTCTTCCCAGTAGGGGGCGAAGATCAGGCGGGGGCGGACTCGTCGGAAGACCGCCGCGAGCGCCCGGCGGCTGGCCAGGTCGGGCTGGAGGCTCCGGTTCGGGAGGCCCAGGTTCTCACGCCAGGGGTTTCCCAGCTTCGCGTTCGCGGCGGCCGTCTCGGCCTTCCGGATTTCCAGGCTGCCGAGCGGGGTGGGCTCGCCGCTGGTGAGGTCGAGGACGCCGACCTTCCAGCCTTGCTTCCGGAGTCGGAGGATCGTCCCGCCGACCCCGAGTTCCGCGTCGTCGGGATGGGGAGACACGACCAGGGCGTCGAGCATGAGAACGTCCCGCCTGGGGGTTCGAGGCGTCTGCCGCCGAGCCCCGCGACCCGCGCCGGCCCGTCGAACCGTCTCGATCAGATTACCCTGCTCAGGGCCGAAGCGACAGGGGAGCGATCGACGGCCCCGTCGCCGGCCGGGACGACTGGCGAGAGACACCCCAGGGAGAAGGACTCCGGACGCTTACGCCGCCCGCGCCGTCCTGGCGGGACGGCGGAACCAAGGGGAGGCCGAGGAGCGGGACCGACGCCTGGACGACCTGGCCCGTCGCGACCTGGCCGCGCGATCGGTCCGGACGGCGGAGTTCCGGACCCGGATCGACGAGACTCGCCGGGGCCATCGCGGCAAGTCCGCCCTCACCGCGAGGCTCGATCGCATGTTCGGGAAGTGAGCCCGAGCCGCGGCGCATAAAAGAGGCGAGCCGGGGCGTCGACCCGCTCGCCTGCGTGGGAATTCCGGGAGGCTCGTCACGCCGGGGGGGACGTCTTCTTGGCGGACGACCTGGCCTTGGCGGCGGGCTTCGCCTTGGCGGCGGGCTTGGCCTTCGCCTTGGAGGCGGTCTTGGCTTCGGGGGCGGCCGATTTCGCGGCGGCGGCCTTCTTCGGCGCGGGCTTGGTCTTGGCCTCGGCCTTGGGGGCGTCCGCCTTGACGGTGGTCTTGACCTTGGTCTGCGTCTTGGCCTTGGGGGCGGCGGCCTTCGCCTTGGGCTTGGCCTTGGCTTTCTTGGGCACCGCGTCGGTACCGGGGAGCGAGGCCGCGACGGCCTCGACGACCTCCGCCCCCTTGTCGCGGACGGCCTCGGCGCCCGAGGCGATCGATTCACCGGCGGCCTTGGCCGCGGCGGCGACCTGGCCCGGAAGCTTCTTGGCCGCCTTCTTCGTGGCGACGGCGGCCTCGACGACCGTCTCCTTCACGCTCTCCGCGACCGTCTTCGATTTCGTCTTCTTCGTCGGGCTCATGTCGACCTCTCGTGGGGGGCTGGGGCTGGAGCGACCTGATCCTCGCTGCGCCGCGACGCCCGCCGGGCCGCGCCCCGCGGGGTCGAATCGAGGGTGATCGGGATGCCGACCGTGCGAGGCGACTTCGACGCGCGATCGCGGAAGTCCCTCCGGGAATTCTAACCCACGAACGAAGTCCGTGAGATCGTGTTTTGTTGATTCGAACCCGTTTGGAAACGTGCTTGCGACCCGTCGCCGCCGAACGAGGGCAAGCCGTGACGGGTGCGGCGAGATTGCCGCGCCGCCCTGGCACGGACCAGACCCGTCCGGCCATGATGAGGACGGGAGTGCGAGCCGTCGCGGCCGCGCGAGTCAATTGGAGACGCCGTGATGAACGTCGATTCGAGGGTCCGAGCATCTCGGGAGCTGGATGAGAGCCGCCCCGGCGCGATCATCGCGCTGGCGGCCTGGGGCGTGGCGATGGGGGCCGCGCTCGGCGGCCTTACGAACGCGATCAACGGCCGGGTGAGTCCCGAGTACTTTCGCGCCGTCATGCACTGGGAGCGGGTGCTCGACGTGGCGCGGGCGAGCGTCGCGCAGGGGATCTTCGAGGGGCTCCTGTTCGGGCTCGGCCTCTCGATGATCTTCACGTCGACGGTCGGCATGGTGAGCCACGCGCGGTGCCCGCTACGGGTCTCGGGGAAGTACCTGCTGGCGATCGGCGGGGCGGCGTTGGCGTGCTGGGTGATCGGCGGGCTGCTGGCGACGGGGCTCGCGACGCTCAGCCCGGAGTTCTACCGTGAGGCCTTCCGCGCCGCCCCCGAGGAGCCCGGCGCGCTGATCCGCTTCGCCTGGGTCGGGGGCTCGATCTGGGGATTGCAGTTCGGCGGATTGGCCGCAGTGATCGTGGCGTCAGTCCTGTTCCGGGCGTGGTGGCGGTCGAACCTCGCATACCCGACGCCCGCGTGACGGAGTCAATCCTCCGCCCCTCGGCCTGTCCCGATGGCCGGTTTCGATAGGGATCATCACGTCCTTCCCCCGCGAGGGGGGAAGACCGTGATCGAGCACGAAGGCCGATGGAGTTTCAAGCGATCGGCCTGCAAATTCCGTCGGCGCTCATGCTCGTCCTCCCCGCGAGGGGGGAAGACCGTCGTGAGGGGGCTGCGGACTTCGAGGCCCACGCCGGACCGGGGATGCGACGGCGGTCGTCCCCCTGGTCCGGCTTTCGACGGTTTTCTCCCGCCGGGGGATGGGGCGTGGGCTCACATGGTCCGGTCGACGGCCTCGGCGACGCGTCGGCACTGGTCCATGAGCTGGCCGAAGGCCGCGGGGGTGATGGTCTGGGAGCCGTCGCTGGCGGCCCGCTTGGGGTCCTCGTGCACCTCGATGATGAGGCCGTCGGCGCCCGCCGCGATGGACGCCCTGGACATCGACGCGACCAGGCTCGCCTTGCCGGTGCCGTGCGACGGGTCGACGACGACGGGGAGGTGGGACTTCTCGTTGAGGTAGGCGACGGTAGCCAGCGGCAGGGTGAATCGGGTGTGGTCCTCGAACGTCCTGATCCCGCGCTCGCAGAGGACGACGTTGGGGTTGCCGCGATCGAGGATGTACTCGGCTGCCAGCAGGAATTCCTCGATGGTCGCGCTCATGCCCCGCTTGAGCAGGGTCGGCTTGCCGGAGTCTCCCACGGCCTGGAGGAGCTGGTAGTTCTGCATGTTGCGGGCGCCGATCTGGAGGACGTCGGCGTACTCGGCGACCATCGCCACATGCTCGGGCGCCATGACCTCGGTGACGATCGCCAGGCCGCTCTCCGCCCGCGCGGCGGCGAGCATTTGCAGACCCTTCTCTTTGTGGCCCTGGAAGCTGTAGGGGCTCGTCCGGGGCTTGAACGCGCCCCCCCGGAGGCCCGTCGCGCCCAGGTCGCGGAGCTTGCGGGCGATGGCGACGATCTGCTCCTCGCTCTCGACGGAGCAGGGGCCGGCGATGGCCGCGATCTTCGTTCCGCCGATCTCCAGGCCCAGGGCCTTGACCACCGTCCGGTCCTTCTTGATCTCGGACGAGGCTCGCTTGTAGGGGGCCATGATCGGCAGGACCTTCTCGACCCCCTCGCCGGTCTCAAGCGCCTCGGCGAGCCCCGGCCGCTCCTGGCCGAGCGCGGCGACGATCGATTGGTGCTCTCCCTTGATGACCTGCGGGGTCAGCCCCAGCGACGAAATCTGCTGCGCCATGGTCTCGATCTGCGTCCCGGTCGCGTCCGGCTTCATCACCACGATCACGGTTGACGCCCTCCCTCTGATTGTTGAGCCTCGGGGCCCGCCCGATCCTGCCCCGGCGCACGCGGCCGGGAGGTCGAGGTGACGTCGCCGACGCCCTCTTGCTGGGAAACTCGGAATGGGCAAAGCGGAAAACGAAAAGGCCCCGGTCCTGATGCCAGGTCCCGGGGCCTTTGGGTTTTGACTTTGTATGGGGGTGGGGTTCTAAACGACACCTCCGCACACTGCCCGGCGACCTGACGTGACCCTGGTAAACCAGAACCACCAGCCCTGATAGGAGCCGTTATAGGTCGCAAACAAGCCGTGAGCCACGCGAGGGAACCCCAATCGTCGCTGTCGTATCGATCAAGAAAGGCGAATCCGACCGGGCTCGGGGCGAATCCCCGAGCCCGATCGAACCAAACCTCGGTAGGTTCGGAATATGCGGCTTGCCCGACGGGCAACCCGTCGGCTGCCGTTAGGCGAGCCGCCCCTGGTTGTCACTACACACGCGATCACCTCCTTTACGTTCTAGCCTCCCCGGGCCCGCGTGAGTCCAGCCTCATCGCGAGTGCGGGCTCTAGTCCGTCACGCCACGGTAGCGCGATCCGAGTGCCGTTCAGACGCGTGTCGCCCGAATCGACACAATCACTGTATCCCCGAGGGGGGGCGGGATCAACCGTTGGCGTCGAAAATCAATCCAGACTTTCCAGGACCGCCCGGCAGGCCAGGGCCAATCGCTCCAGCCGCGGATCGCCTTCGCCGCAGACGCGGAGGGAGGCTTCGTAATACCAGAGGACCTGCTCCCGGTCGGCGTGGAAGGCGGCCCAGACGTCGACGCCCCGGGCGAGGTCGTGGGCGATGGCGGCCAGGTTGTGGAGCTTGTCGGCCAGGATCACGGCGCGGGCCTCGACCGGGGCGTCGGCCAGGGCGGCGAGGTGGTCGGTCTTGCGGTCGATCCAGGGACGTTTGCGGCCCGACGCGTCGAGCTTGACCTCGGAACAGAAGCCGACGAGCCGGGCGACCTCCGGGCCGAACGACCGCGACACCTCGTCGAGGGTCGTCGGCGTGTCCTCGACGACGTCGTGGAGCAGCCCGGCGATCACGACGTCTTCCGCGAAGCCGGCGCGTTCCAGGATCCCGGCCACCGCGGCGACGTGCTGGAAGTAGGGCGTCTCGCTCGACCGCCTCACCTGGCCCTGATGGGCGACGGCCGCGAACCGCGAGGCGGACTCCAGGCGATCCGAGTACAAGGGGGGCGCATCCGACATCGATTCCAGGCTCCTGCACGTCCGCGACGATCGACCGCACGCCCTCGCAGCTTGCCCCGCCGGGCCCGTGAGGGCAAGATGGCGGTTGATCCGAGTCCCGCTTTCAAGCCCGCCGGATGAGACCACGCCATGACGAGCCATCGGACGCATTCCCGGATCGCGACTTTCCTCGGAGCCTGCCTGTTCGGCTTCGGAGCGGCCGTCGCGGAGCCCCGAGCGGAGGCCGAGCCCCCCGCGGAACCCCGGCCCAGGGTCGTGGTGCGGGGCGTCTACGGCGGCGTCCCGTCGCAGATTTTCGAGCGGGGCGAGACGCTCGACGACTACGGAATCAACGCCGTCTGGATCGGGTCGGAAGGGGCGACGGCAGGGGTGGTCGCCGACCTGAAGGCGAAGGCCCCCGGCGTCCGGGTCTTCGCCGAGTTCAACACCATGCACCACGCCGGCTACCTGGCCGACCACCCCGACGCCGCGCCCGTCGGCCCGGACGGCCTGCGCTCCCCCGCGCCCGACGGCTGGCAGGGGGTCTGCCCGACCCATCCCGAATACCGTCGCGAGCGGATGGCCGCCTTCCGGAAGACGCTCGCCGAGGCCCCGGTCGACGGGATCTGGCTCGACTACCACCACGCCCACGCGAGCTGGGAGCAGGCCGAGCCCAACCTGCCCGACACCTGCTTCTGCAAGCGGTGCCTGGAGACCTTCGCCCGCGACGCCGGCGCGACGATCGGCGACCGGCCCACGCCCGAGATCGCCCGCCGGCTGCTGGGAGAGGACCGCGAGAAGTGGGTGGCCTGGCGCTGCGGCGTCTTCACCGACTGGGTCCGCGAGTTCCGGTCGATCGTGGACGAGGTCCGGCCCAGTGCCCTGCTGGGGACATTCCACTGCCCCTGGACCGACAAGGAACGCGGCGGCGCCCTGCGCGACAAGCTGGCGATCGACCTCAAGGCCCAGGCTCCCTACCTGGACGTCTTCAGCATCATGCCCTACCACGCCCGGTTCGGCCACGCCGACGACCCCGCCTGGATCTCGCGCCAGACGGCCTGGCTCGGCGAGTTCCTGGGCGTCCGGGGCGAGCCCGGCGAACGCCACAAGATCTGGCCCATCGTCCAGGTCGCCGACTGGGGCGAGACCGTCCGTCCGGAAGACGTCGCCGCGATCCTGGACCACGGCACGAGGCCCCCATCGACCGGCGCGACCGTCTTCCACTGGTCGGGCATCGGCCCCGACTGGGACAAAGTGCAGGCGATGGGACGCTTCTACCGCGCCATCCGACCCTGACAGAAGCCGGCGCATCGAGGGTCGCGGAAATTGGCTTCGTTCGGCCTCCCCGCGAATGAACCCAATTCGCCGCATCTCGAAATTCTGAAATAAGTTGCAATCTCTGCCCGGATTCCGAGATTGGCTTTGTTCGGCCATTTTCGGCCTCGGATGCGATGCCTGGCGATTGGCTTCGATCGGGACGCCGACGAACGGAGCCAATCTGTCGCAAGTCTCTGCTAGCCTGGGGTTTCGATCCATAAAGCCGGTTCCCGAATTGGCTTTGTTCGGCGAGTTTCGACCATGTCGCGATTCTCTCCGTCGGAACGGGGGACGGAGGCGCGGGGCGCACCGCTCCTACCCTCATCATGAGGCCGGTTTGCGCTCGAGTGAACCTGGGCCGGTCGAGCTTACGTCTCTGGGAGGGGCGATGTCGCGCAGGCCGGGATCGGGTAGGATGGGGAGGTCGGCCGGGGTTCGTGGCGTCTCGTCCGCGACGGGCCGACGCAACTTCTAGGGGAATCGATGATGTTCAGCGGCCTCACCAAGCTCGCCGCCGAAGGGGATGAGGCGGGCGTCCGGCGCATGCTGGACGAGGGGGCGCCCGTGGACGTCGTCACCGACGGACCGTCCAACATGACGCCGCTCCAGGTCGCCGCGAAGGAGGGGCATCTGGAGGTCGTCAAGCTACTCCTGGAGCGGGGCGCCGACGTCAATCACGTCGACGAGAAAGGGTTCACGCCGGTCACCACGGCCGCCCGCGCCTCCGAGTGGCAGGTCTTGAAGGTCCTGGCCGAGCACGGCGGCGATTTCCGGACGCCGGACAAGACCCGCCGCAACGGCCACGACTACCTGCGACGCTGCCGGGGCCAGCGCACCCGAGCCAGGATCCAGACGATCCTCGAGACGCGCGGTTCGAAGCCGAAGGGGGATGAGGCGGAAGCCGCCGCCGCCGACCCTCTAGAAGCAAGAAGCTCCCACCCCGCCGGGGCCGAATCCGGCGAGGGGGAGACTTCCTGAGGATGATCGGGTTAAGCGACGGGCCGGGCCGACCGGCCCGTCGCGAGGCGGTCGGCCTCGATTAGACGGACGCCTTGACGCGCTGGAAGTGGGCCTGGACCTGGCGGGCCATCGAGTCGGCGTGGGTGACGAACCCGATATGGCCGGCACCTTCGATGGCTTCGAAGCGGGCACCTGAGACGTCCTGGGCCAGCCGCTTCTGTCGCGAGACCGGGATGATCGCGTCCTTCGAGCCGGCGAGGACCAGCGTGGGCGCGTCGATCCGCCACAGGCGATCCGTCACGTCGAAGTGCTCGAGCTGCGCCAGGCGATGGGCCATGACGGACTGGGGGGTCTCCCAGATCCGCTCGATCACGAAATCGGTCTGCGGGCCGGGCTCGGGCTTCTTGGCGTACAGCAGGTTGAGGAACTGGTTGAGGAACGGGCTGTTGGGGAGCAGGGGATACCGCTCCAGGACGCGGCGGACGATGGCCGAGGCCGCCGTCGCGTGGAACCGCGACTCGATCCCCTGGACGATCAGCGAATCCAGCAGTCGGGGCTGCTCGACGGCCAGTTCCAGGGCGACGGCCCCGCCGAACGAGACGCCGAGGACCGAAGGCCGCTCCAGCCCGAGATGCTCGAGCAGGGCGGCCAGGTCGGCGGCGTGCTGGCCGATCTCGACATAGGGCGTCCGCGTATGTCCCAGCGGGCCCGCACCGTGGGTGAGGTCGCCGCGAAGGCTATACGTAATGACCTGATGCTGCTTCGCGAGCTTCCGGAGCAGGGGGGCGGTCAACCGCCACCCGCCGGCCATCCCGGGCACGACTACGAGCGGGTCGCCCCAGCCCATCCGGACGACGTCGAAGTCCGCACCATTGACCGTCACGCGATGGCTGCGGCGCGAGCCCGCTTCGGGCACGATCGTCGACCAGGAGTCTCGCCATTTCGTTGATAGCCGCATGCCGTCCCCCTCGCCCCACCTCGGGTCGATACGACCCGTCCGTTGCTGCCGGATCATCGCTGAAGTGTCAGTCGGAATTCCTCGCCACCTGACGAGCCTGGTGTTCCAGCCCGCCGCATGAGCCGCGAATTCGGTAGGACTCTATCGCACTTCGCGTGCCCAGGGTGAAACGTGTCGATTTTCTTGGTGTTCCAAATTTCGTCATATCGACAGTTCGGCTGCCGAGTGTCGAGATTTCGGCGCTTTGATCGCCGTGTCGGATGGAGGATCGCGTTGGCAAGGCTCGCTAGTCTTCCCAGTCGTCTCATTTTAGCTCAGAGAGGTGGTTGAGTCGGCGGTTCTGGTCGTCTCAGTGTCGGGCTCGATCGCGTGGAAAGACGAGATGCTCGCGCTGTCGAAAAAGGGGTCGTTGGTGGCGAAATTTCGGCGACGACGAAAACTCGCGGATCTTCGTTAGCGAAAACCTGGGGTTCCAGCGCCGAAATAGGGTAGACTGGCGGGGCGATGGTCAGGCTTGCGGGTCGCTCTTGCAGGGGCGGGTCGTGGCGATTGGATGGGCTGAGGCTTCTCCTGGATCGGGGGGACGCCGGGGGGCGAGCGATGCCGAACTGGATCCCATCTTGGTTAGGCGGGCCTCGTCGAGGGCCGGGAGGGGGGGCCGTCGCGACGGGCGAGCCAGTGCGGCGACCTCGTGGCTCGGCGAGCGCTGGGTCGGTCTGCGCCTGTTCTACATGGCCTGTACGATCGCGGTGCTGGCGTATTCGGCGATGGTCCTCGGCCAGGTGGCCTGGATGGGGACCATCGGCGTGCGTTGCATGTTCGGGACGGAGATCGAGGAGAACGTCTCGCCGAGTTTCCGGTGGGTCGACGCGGCGGGGAAGGATGATCGTCCGTTGCGAGGGGATGAACTGATCTCGATCGGGGACGTCCATCTGGCCCAGGGGGGCTACTCCGCCTACATCATGGCGATCCGCGAGTTGAGCGGACATGTGGGCGAGTCGGTCGAGGTGCGATGGAGGAATCCGGACTCGGGACGGATCCACGAGGCGCAAGCCCAGGTCCGGTACGCGCCGACTCGTTCGTGGGTCTGGTCGCTGGTCTGGTTCATCCAGGAGATGCTGATCTTCGGGGTGGGGGCGAGGGTCTTCTGGCGGCGGCCGAACGACGATTCGGCGCGGCTTTTCTACATGCTCTGCATCGTGACGGTCGGGGCGTTCATGGGGGGGTATCACTGGACGGAGATCGTGGGGAGGCCCGCGCTCATCTACCCGTTCGTGCTGTTCGCCCTCCTGGTGCCGACGGTGAACCTGCACTTCTATCTGGTCTTCCCACGGCCGAATCCGCTGATGCTGTTACATCGCCGATGGGTCCTCGGGGTTCTGTACGGCGTGCCCGGGGCTTTTTTAGGGGCCTTGTGGGGGAGCATGTACGCCTCGCGGCTCCTTCGGCTGCGGGACGTGACCCAGAGTACGACGGCCCTGGAGCTGATCCGGCTGCTGGCGCTCAGCTACGTCTGGGTGGCGGTCTTCTTCTTCGGGCTCTGCTTCCTCTGCCTGGTTTTCAGCTATCGCCGATCGCGACATCGCGGCGAGCGCAATCAGGTGAAGTGGATCCTGCTGGCGACCGTCGCGTCGTCGGTCCTGATCGGCTACCTGATGATCCAGACGCTGATCGACCCCTCGAACCTCGGCCGCGACAGTGCGGCGTGGCCGATGTTCACGGTCTCGCTCCTTTACACGATCGCCCACGCGTTCAGCATCACGCGATACAAGTTGTTGCAGGTCGAGGAGATCGTCAATCGGAGCGTGGCCTACTTCGCGTTCAGCGTGACGGCGGGCCTGATCTACTCGCTGTTGTTGCTGGTGAGCGGCAAGCTGATCGGCGACCGCCTTTCGGCGTTGGGGCCCTCGTGGGGGGCGGTGGTGGCGACGGTCTCGGTGATCGTGGTCTTGTTCATCTCGGAGGTGGCGAGGGGGCGATTTCAGCGGATCCTCGACCGTCGCTTCTTCCGGGAGAAGTACAAATTCGACCAGGCGATGCAGAAGATGCGGCTGGCGGTGGGGAGCCTGGTGGATCGCGAGACGCTGGGCAAGCGACTGCTGGAGGGGACGGCCGAGGTGCTGCGGCTGGAGTGGGGGGCGCTTTATCTGGCCGACGGCGCCAGTGGGCGGTTCGAGCTGGCCGCGAGCCACGGGCCGGCTCCCGACGAGGCGGTGCTGGAGCCGGACGACCCACTGGTGTCGCGGCTCCGCCAGGCGTCTTCGATCCGGCAATCGCACGTGATGGGCTCGGCGGCGGCGTTCGACCCGGCGACCGACGCGATGATCGCGCTGGGGGGGGAGGCCGCGTGCGGCGTCGGCGGCGACGGCGAACTGGCCGGTGTGCTGGTGCTGGGGCCGAAGCGTAGCGGCATGCCGTATGAGGACGAGGAGATGGCGTTCCTGGGGGCGCTCAGCTCGGTCTCGGCGATGGCCCTGCACTCGGCCGACATCCAGGAGACGCTGGAGACGCTCAACCATGAGCTGCGGGACAAGGTGGAGAAGATCTCCGAACAGCAGCGGCGGATCCTGATCCTCCAGGACCAACTCCGCGACCGCGCCGAGCGAGAGAGCGTCGCGCCGCCGGGATCGGGGGCAGACGCCGGGGGGCGGAAGGAGCCCTCGGGCCTCGTGGAAGCGTTCGAGCGGATCAAGGGTTCGAGCCCCTCGGCGCGGCGGATGATGGACATGGCGCGGAAGGTGGCGGCCAGCACGTCGGCGGTCCTGATCCGGGGCGAGAGCGGCACGGGCAAGGAGCTTCTGGCGGCGGCCGTCCACGCGGCGAGCCCGCGCGCGCAGCGGCCCTTCGTCAAGGTGCACTGCGCGGCCCTGTCGCAGAACCTGCTGGAGAGCGAACTGTTCGGCCATGTGAAGGGGGCGTTCACGGGTGCCGATCGCGACCGCGTCGGCCGGTTCGAGCAGGCCGACGGCGGGACGTTGTTCCTGGACGAGATCGGCGACATCAACCTGGAGGTCCAGACGAAGCTCCTGCGGGTGCTCCAGGAGATGTCGTTCGAGCGGGTGGGAAGCTCGCAGTCGATCCAGGTCGACGTGCGGGTCGTGGCGGCCACGCACCAGAACCTGGAGGCCCTGATCCAGTCCGGTCGGTTCCGGGAGGACCTGTACTACCGCCTGAACGTGATCTGCCTGTCGACCCCAGCGCTTCGGGAGCGTCGCGAGGACGTGCTGGAGCTGGCGATGCACTTCCTGGACGTCCACGCGGCGAGGATGGGGAAGTTGCTCACGTACATCGAGCCCGAGGCGGTCGAGGCGCTCATGGCGCACGACTGGCCGGGGAACATCCGCGAGCTGGAGAACACGATCGAGCGGGCGGTGGTCCTGGCCGACGGCCCGACCTTGACGGCGGACGATTTGCCGCCGGAGGTCCGCCAGCCGATCCGACGCCGATACCGGACGAGGGCGGCCGCGGCGGTCGTCGCGCCCCGGGCGTCGACGCCGCGTGGGGCCAGTCCCGTCGCGACGCCGCCGGCGGCGACGGGTGCGGAGCTACTGGACGGCGAGGAGTGGGGCGCCGAGTTCGCCTCGTTCGAGCGGCAGCGACTGGTCGAGGCGCTGGAGGAGGCGGACGGCAACAAGAGCGTCGCCGCCCGCATCCTGGGCATGCCGCGGAGCACCTTTTTCAGCAAGCTGAAGAAGCACGGTTTGGCCTGATCAGGCCGGGCCGGGCGGGAGCCGCCCGAGCGTTCGCGTTCGCGGTCACTTGGCGGCCGGCTCGGGGCTCAGGGTCATCTCCATGGTGTTGTTCATGGTCTGCTCGAGCTTGTTGGCCCCGGCGGTGATGAGCTGGACCATCTTGACCTCGACGTGGGAGCTGGCGATCCGCCCCTTCTCGGCGTCGAACAGGAAGCGGCCGACGTTCTTCTGCTCCTTGATCTCGAACGAGATCTGGGGATTGTCGGCGGCGTCGACCGTCATCTTGGCGTCCAGGGTGATGACGACCTTGCTCGGGTCCTCGGCGGCCGGGCCCTCGACGGTGTAGGTCTTGTCGGTCTTGATCGTGCCGAGCTGCTGGACGGGGAGGGTGGACTCGTCGGTCCAGCCCTTGCCCTTCTCGACGGCCGCTTCCGGGAGGATCAGCCCGGACTGGGTGATCATGTTCTTCATCGACTCTTCGGAGAAGAGGTTGCCCATCGCCCCGGAGAGGCTTTCGCGGAGGGCGTCGAGGGTCTTCTGGGGGATCTTGACGGATTCGATCCGGCCCCGGGGGTCCATCGTCAGCGAGCATTCGAAGCCGGCGAGGGCCTTGAACATGGGGACGATCTGGGCGGCGATGGGGCCTTCCTGGGGCTTGTCCTTGTCCTCGGAGTCGAACTCGAAGGGGGGCTGGCCGGCGGATTCCAGCTTCACGCGGACGCGGTCGATGATCTGGGTCATCGTGGCGACGCCTTCGGGCGTGACCTCGTCGACGATCCAGCGGAGGTCGCTGGTCTGCTGGACGGTGGAGCCGCGCTCGATCTCGCCGGCCTTCATCTTGCTCTCGGTCTTCTGGACCAGGGCGTAGCGGATGGTCTCGCCCTTCTGGAACTTCCAGCGCAGGGGGGCGTCGGCCCGGGCCGACGCGCCGACGCCCAGGCCGACCGCCAGCGCGAGGGAAAGGGCGGCGACGGCGAGGCGGCGAGGGCGGGGAGTCGGGGTTTCCGGGATCGGATGCGGCATGGGTCGGAACTCCAAAAGGGGAGGGAGCGGAGGGCGGGCCGGGCCCGCGTCGTCCCGCGACGCGCGGGGGACGGGGACGGGCGATCCACGTCTCATCGAGGTGAGGAAGGTGGGTGGGAAGCGTCGGCCGGGGGGACGAGCGTCACGTCGATCCGGCTGGCGATGGCTTGTTCGATCCGCTGACCCTGGGCCGAGAAGGCCATGGTCAGATCGTCTTCCAGGTGGTAAGAGGCGACGACGCCGAGGTCGGCGTCGAAGCTGAACCGGCCCGAGGCCGATTGCTTCAGGATCTTCGCCTCCATGGGGGCCTCGGGAGCCGGCCGGAGGGTGATGCGGGTGTCGACGACGACCTCGTGCCGGGCGGGGCGATCGGCCTGGGGGCCGCGGTAGGTGTAGGTTTTGTCGAGGACCAGGGCGCCGAACATCGGCATGGCCGCGGTCGCCTGGCGGGTCCAGGTCGCCCCCGGCTCGACCGGGCCTTCGGGGAGGAGCGGGTGGGCCTGGACGATCAGGTTGCGGACGCCTTCCTCGGAGATTGCGGCGGCGGCGGCGGTCTGCCCGGCCTGGTGGATCAGGGAGCGCGCCGGCTCGGGGATCTTGACGTCGAGGATCTCCCCGCGCGCGTCCATGCGGAAGTCGATCTTCGCGCCGACAAGCCCGCGCAGGAGGGCGGCGAGACGTGCGGCGAACGGCCCTTCCTTGCGAGCCGGGTCGGACGCGGTGTCGAACTCGAACTCCGTCGGCGAGCCCTCGCCCCCGATCCTGATGCGGATCCGGTCGACGATCAGGGTCATGTCGGCGATGGAACCGTCGACCTTGTCGACGATCCAGCGGAAATCGACGTGCTGGCGGCGTTCGACCCGAGCGGCCCGGCCGCCGTCGGGCGTCCAGACGTGGGACGACTCCTGGACCATGACGTAGTGGAGCACGCGACCGGGCTCCAGCCCCCAGCGGAGCGCGACGGGGTCGCCCACGGTCGCGGCCAGGCCCCCCTCGCCCGTCCCGACCGCCAGCAGCGGCGGCAGGAGCAGCAACAGCGCGACGCCCGCGCTGCGGTCTCGCCGCGGGCCGGTCGCTCTCAAGGCCGGGTGCTTCATGGGGTCCAGACCTTTCCGGCTGTCGGACGATCGCGCCCGGCCCCCCAGGCGACTCGGTCGGGGGCGGCGGGCGTCTCCAGCATAATACTCGGCGAGGCCGACGAAAGCATCAGGGGGCGTCATGCTCGTCGATATGCCGATCGGCGTCGATCGCGTCGATCGGGTTTCGAATCGGTCGATTCGGGTCGCCGGGACGCAGGAGGTAGGCCATCAGGACGAAGTCGTACACCCCGTGGCAGACGATCGCCGCCAGCAGGTTGCCCGTCGAGAGGAAGATCAGCGCCAGGTAGACTCCCATCGAGAAGCTGACGATCGAGTAGGGGATCGAGATCGGGTGCAGGGCGCCGAACAGCAGGCTGGAGAGGATCACGCCCCAGGTCTCGTTCGTGGCGCTGGCGATCGAGGTCTGGAAGACGCCCCGGAAGAGCATCTCCTCGCCGACCCCGGCCGAGATGGCGATCAGGACCAGGTCGGCCCAGGAGCTGTTCCCCAGGAGGGGGACGAATTCGTCTTCGCAGAATCGCTTGATCCGCACCAGGGGGCCGATCGGCCAGCGAAGCATCGCCAGGAAGCAGGCCGCCGGGGCCGCCGCCGCCGCCGCGCCCAGCATCACGGCCTGGAAGTTCCAGTCGAAGTGGCGCAGGGGGGGGTGGGCGAACCACCAGCCCAGGAGCAGCGAGAACGGGGCGAGGCCCCCTTCGAAAAAGACCGCGAAGGTCACGATCGCGTCATGACCGGGCGCATCGATCTCCGGATGCGGAGATTCCTCCGGGGCGTCCAAGTCGTGGCGATCCTGCATCCGAAATTTCCGAGGGATGGAATCGGGGCTCGACCGACGCCGGTCGGGAGGGCTGTTTCCAGGCTGTTTTCTACCATAACGGACCCGGCCTTCGGTGTCGATCCTCGGTCGCCTTCGATTGCAGGGCTGCGTGCGACTATTGCATCGGCGGCGACGATTCACGCACGAACGACGTCTTTTCGAAACGCGACGGCCCCGGCCTCGCGTCGGGGACGGAGGCGCGGGGCCGGGGACGGGGTTTTCGAGCCACAGGACTACTGGGCGATGATGTTCTTGACGCGGGGGTCGGCCAGGCTGATCCGGCGCGATTGGAGTCCGTTGCGGCGGATGACGTAGAGCAGGGCGCTGTCGGTCTGGACGGCCTCGGGCTGGCGGAGGACGTACATGATGTTGTCGGGCCGGATGGTCTCCCAGTTCCGGTCGCCGACGTTCATCCCCACCAGGATGTCGCCGCGCTGGAGGGCGGCGGCGGCGGCGGGGCTGCCGGGCGAGACGGCCTGGATGAACAGGCCGCCCCGGAGCTTGGGGTTGACCGAGGAGACGTCCTGGCCGGAGGCCGGCGAGGTCTTCAGGCCCAGCGTCTCCCAGATTGGGTCGGTCGGCTCGTAGGCGGCGAGGGTCGTCCCCTCGGCCAACGGTCGGACGTCGACGGCGAGGGTCGTCTCGGCCCCGTCGCGGCGGACCAGGACCGTCGTCGGCGTCCCCGGCCGGGAGTCGAGGAACGCCCGTTCCACGTCCAGGGCGTTGGCGACCGGCATCGAGCCGATCTGGACCAGCTCGTCGCCCGGCTGGACGCCGGCGGCCTCGCCCGGGCTGCCGCGCTGGACGTCGGCCGCCACCAGGACCCGTCGGGAGCCCTGCGTCGTCTCGGCCGCGACCACGCCGTGCCAGGTGGCGGCCAGTCGGCGGGTGCTGAGCATCTCGGCGGCGACCCGCTTCACCTCGTCCATCGGCAGGGCGAAGCCGATCCCCTGGGCGCCGGCCCGCACCGCCACGTTGATCCCGATCAGCTCCCCTTCAATGTTGATCAGCGGCCCGCCCGAGTTCCCCGGGTTGATCGCCGCGTCGGTCTGGATCAGGTTCCGGTAGACCTGCTCGTCAGAGAGCGTCACGTCCCGGTGCAGGGCGCTGATGATGCCGACGGAGACCGTGTTCTCGTAGCCGAAGGCGTTGCCGATGGTGATGACGGGCTCGCCCACCATCAGGTCGGCCGAGGTCCCGATCCTGATCGCCGGCAGGGGGGAGGTCGGCTCCACCTTGATCAACGCCAGGTCCATGACCGGGTCGAAGTGGAGCACCCGCGCGGGGTAGCTCGTCCCGTCCAGCAACTGGACCTGCACGCCCTGCACCCGGTCCACGACGTGGTGGTTGGTCAGGATGTAGCCCCGGCCGTCGACGATGACGCCGCTCCCCATGCCGTTGACTCGCGGGCGCTGATTCTCCTCGGGCGAGAACGGCCAGCGACTGCTCGACGCCGCCTTCTTCTCGCTGGAGATGTTCACCACGCAGGCCTGGGCCTTGCCCACCGCCTCCACCACCGCCGTCCGGCGCACTCCCACCGCCGTCGGGTCCGAGCCCCACGCCGGCGCGACCGGCGCCCCGATCGACAAGACGCCCAGGACCAGCCCGACGCCCAGCCATCGGCCCGGCGGACTGGGACGGCGTTCCCCCTCTGTACGGCGACTCCAGGGTCTTGGCACGATGTCGTCCCCAATGCGTAGGCCGATCCGGATCGTCGGCTTCCATCCGTGTCCCCCGGCTCCGGCGACGTCCATTCCGCCGCGCTCCGGGTCCCTCCGACCTGCTTTTGGATCGGTTACCCTGCTTACCAGCTTGAGCTAAGTCGCCCTGATACCTCCTAGCTTCCCTGGGTTCCGCAAGTATCCATATAATAGGTCTAAATTGCCTGTCTTCTCGGCCGCAAGCCAGGCACAAACGTTCGGGTCGCCGGCCTGTTTGCACGGTTTTCCTGCACCCCAACGCACCCCGCTGAAGTCCTGAGAGGTCGCTCCAGGGAGGCGGTCGGCCAATTAAGGAGAAAGGGCCCTACGAAAAGAGCGTCGAGAGAGTAAAACTAGATGAGGGATCAAGACGACCACCGGAGTCGGGATGAATGGCCGCGAAATCGCAACGACGCCTCAAGCTGGAGGAAAGCCTCCGCGACGACCCTTCGGATACGTTCCTGCGTTATGGGCTGGCGCTGCAGTGCCTGCGCGACGGGGACGTGGAGGAGGGCCGCGATCGGCTGAAGGCCCTGATCGCCGACCATCCCGAGGATGAGGTGGCGGCGTACCAGCAGCTCGGGCAGTCGTACGCCGAGTCCGAGGAATTCGAGGCCGCCGCCCAGATCCTCCGGACGGGGGTGGCGAAGGCTCGCGCCCGGGGGGACGACCACGCCGCGGCCGAGATGGAGGGGCTCCTTGATTCGCTCGACTGACGCCGACCGCTGCGAGGGCGATCGGGCGGGGGGGGGCCTGCCGTGATCGGCCCCATGCTCTCCTCCGGCTCGGGCTCTCCGATCCCGGCTGGAACGTCCCTGTTCGACTTCCCCATCCCGATCCACTTCGGGGTGGGCGCCGTCCGCGATTTGCCGGCGGCGCTCTCGTCCCTGGGGGTCGCCCGTCCCCTGCTCGTCGCCTCGCCCGGGCGGGTGGTCGGCGGGGTCGTCGATCAGGTCGCGGGCGCGCTCGGCGCGTCCGTCGTCTTCGCGGATCTCTCGCCCGACCCGATCGACGAGGAGATCGACCGTGGCGCGGATCGTTACCGGGAGTCGAAGTGCGACGGCCTGGTGGGCCTGGGGGGCGGAGCCGCGATCGAGGCGGCCAAGGCGATGAGACTGCGGCTGGGCCTGCCCCCTCTGGCGGCGGTCCCCACCACGGCCGGATCGGGCGCCGAGGTCCTCGCGTCCTGCCGCATCCGATCGGCCGAGACGGGCTGCAAGCGGGAAGCGGGGCCGGACCCTCGATTCCCCTCGCTGGCGATCTGCGACCCCGGCCTGACGCTGACCACGCCGCCGGCCGTCACCGCCGCCACCGGCCTGGACGCGCTGGCGCATTGCCTGGAGAGCTATCTGGCGACCAGCTTCCAGCCGCTCTGCGACGCCGCGGCGGTCGAGGGCCTGCGGTACATCTTCCGGGGCCTGGAGGCGGCGGTGCAGGACGGCTCCAACCTGGAGGCGAGGTCCGCCATGATGATCGGCTCGCTGCTGGGCGGGACGTCGTCCCACAAGGGTCTGGGGGTGGCGCACGCCCTGGCCTTCGCCGTCGAGATCGACGCGCCGGGCCGACACGCCCCCCTCGTGGCGATCCTCCTGCCCCACGCTTTGCGGTTCGTCCGCGAGGCCGTCGAGCCTCGGATGGCCGAACTCGCCACCCGCCTCGGCCTGGGCCGCGCCGGCGACGGCCCCGGCCACCTCATCACGCTCGTCGGACTCCTCCGCGCCAACGCGCCGCTTCCTCGCCGACTCCGCGACGTCGAGGGCGCGGCCCACGACCGCATTCCCGAGTACGCCCGCCTCGCCCTGCTCGATCCGGCCCTCGCCTCCTGCCCCCGACCCTGCAACCAGCCGTTGCTGGAGGAACTGCTCGACCGGGCCTGGTGAGGCCTGCGAAACGCCGCGATCCGTCCTCGAAACCTTGCGGACGCAAGATCAGCGCGTCGGGGCCGCCTCTCGTGTAACATGGTCATCTATTGGATGACCGAATGTGAAGCACGAGTGGTTTCATGAGATCGCTCGCCACGATTGATGGCAAGTCCTCGACGGCCGGAGCGAGCTCCCGACGGCCTTCGCCGCCGCGCATCTCCTCCCAGGTCGGTGCGGCGGTTTTCGTCTGGTCGACCTGGGTCGTCTCGCTGCTGGTCGCGCTCGGG
This sequence comes from Planctomyces sp. SH-PL62, assembly GCF_001610895.1. NCBI lineage: Bacteria > Pseudomonadati > Planctomycetota > Planctomycetia > Planctomycetales > Planctomycetaceae > Planctomyces > Planctomyces sp. SH-PL62. Next base: position 855,666 of record NZ_CP011273.1, read on the forward strand.
TATGTCGGCCGGTTCGGAGCGGACGCCCCGCGTTATGACGACTACGCGGTGGTTCCGCAGCTCTGCGGGGAGGAGCCGATCACCATCGGCTGGCTCTGGTCGCAGCACAGCGAGCATCGGATCCCGTTGCCACGGCTGGTGCTGCTCGGCGTGTTCGGCCTCGACGGGGCGGACCCCCGGCCGGTGATGGGGCTGATCGTGCTGCTGCTCGCGGCGGGCGCCGCCGCCCTCTTGATCGCCGTCGCCCGCGACCCGCGAGGTCGAAGGTACGCCGACGCCTTCCTGCCGCTGGCGCTGCTGAATCTCGGTCATCATCACAACCTGCTCTGGGCGATCCAGGTCGCCTACGTCCTGCCGGTCGTCCTCTTCTGCGCGGCGACGGGTCTGGTCGCGGCCCGCTCGGATCGGCCGGACCTCCCCCGTGCGGCGGCCTTCGGCGCGTGCCTGGCCCTGATGCCGCTGTGCAATGCGGGGGGGCTGCTGCTGCTCCCCGCGCCGATCCTGTGGCTCGTCGCGACAGGCTGGGCCGAGGCGAGGTCGGGGCGGCCGGGGAGTCGCCGGCGCGGGGCCTGGCTCGCCCTGTGCGCGGCACCGTCGGCGGTCCTGGCGATCGTCTATCTTCGCGGCTATGCGGCCCCCAGCCATCACGCACCGCCGGGCGGCCTCGGGGCGGTCTGGCGGTCGACGTTGCAGTTCCTGGCGACGGGCTTCGGGCCGGCGGGGGTCGCCCTCTGGCCCTGTTCGGGCGTCGCCGCGGCCGTCGTCGCGATCGGGGCGGCGGCGACGTTGCTGGTCGCCTGGTTCCGGCGACCGGAGAAACGGCCGCGGATCGGGGGCTTGCTGGCGATGCTCGCGTCGGTCGGGGGGCTCGCCCTGGGGACGGGTTGGGGGCGATCCGGCGAGGGCGTCGAGGCCGGGTTGCAGCTTCGGTACGCCACGCTCGCCGCCCCGACGTTGGTCGTCGCGTACCTGGCCTTCGCCTTCCACGGAGGCCGGGTGCTCCGCTCGATCGCGCCGACGGCCCTGTTCGCGGCCTCCTGCATGCTGCTCTGGCCCAACACGCGGGACGCCCTCGAAGCCGGCCACGCGGCCGGAACGCAAGCCGCGAGGTTCGCCCGCGAGCGCGAGGCGGGCGTCCCGATCTTCCGGCTCGTGCGCCGATACGTCCCGTTCCTGCATCCCTCGCAGCAGACGCTCCACGACTATCTGGAGATGCTTCGAGAAGCGAGGATGGGCCGATTCGGACGCCTGCGGCCCGATCCGACGTTCCGCGAAGACTCGCTCGACCCGCGCCCGTCCGACGTCCGCATGGGAAGGTGGAAGTCGGGCGAGTTCATCGCCGAGGGCCCCGACCCCTGGGTCCGGTTCGATCTCCCCGAGACCGTCCGCGTCGCCGGGGTGCGGATCCGCTACGACCATCGCAACGACGACGGCGCACCCGCCCGGTTCCGCCTCGCCTGGTGTCCCTCCAGCCGGTACGACGCCCCCGAGACCCAGTACGGCGACTGGTTCCTCCCGACCGGAGAGGACCGGACGACGACCGTCTGGATCGACGAGCCCGTCGCCCGAATCCGAATCCAGCCCGACAACCGCCCCTGTCGGATCCGAATCCGCGAACTCACCCTCCTGATCGAGCCCTGAGCCGTATCGCCGACCCTGAATCCCAGGACCCGGGTCAGCCCGGCCCGAAAGGCGGGCCGCCGGGACCGCCCGGTCCGAACGGAGGACCGCCCGGTCCGAACGGAGGGGCGCCGGGTCCGCCAGGCTCGAAGGAAGGACCACCCGGCCCAAAGGAGGGACCGCCGGGGCCGCCGTTCATGGGGGCCCGGCTCCGTTCCTCGGCCTCGCGGATCTGCCGAAGAACGTGCTCGGGGGGTTGGCCCGGCACCGGTGCGGCTCCAGCCCCCTCGCCGGCCCTGGGCGTCGTCGCGTAGAGATACCACTTCGTCACGTCCCCCACGAAGAACTTGTCGAGCGTGTCGACCATCGTTTTGGTGGAGTCCGCCCATTTCAGCGATGCGTCGACGGAAGTCCGCTGTTCGGGGGTCGTCGCGAGGGGGCCGATTTTGTTCGCCATCACCCGCATCGAATCGGCCGCGCTCCGAAGCGCCTGGACCAGCGGGAGGTGGTAGCGCGTTCGGAGGAATTCCGCCTGATCGCGAGTGGGGAGGGGGGTGGAGATGTACTGGGCGGCGTTGTTCTGGGCCTGGGCCATGAGCCCGACGAACGCCTGGAAGTGGGCGTCGTATTCCGGCGTCCCCGGCTCGGGCGCGGTCATGATGAGCCGACTCATCTCGTCCAGCGTGCCGATCGACGATTCGAACAGGCGATCGTAGGTCTCCAGGTTCTCACGAGGCGTGGTGGAGAGCCTTTTCCCCATCGTCGCCAGGCCGAAAGCCCCGCCGTACTGGTACGTGACGCCGAAGGCGGCGAGCACCAGCGCCGACTGGAAGATCGCCCAGCCCCACGCGAGCTGACCCCCGAGGCTTTCGCCGGAGAAGGCTCGCCGGTTCCCGCCGAAGAAGCTGATCGCGGCGCCGACGACCGACGCCACGGTCAGCGCCATCGCCAGGACCGCAAGCCCGACGTTGATCCAGGTGATGGTCGAGACGAAAGACGACGCCCCCATCGCGCTCGCCAGGCCGGTCCGAATGAAGCTGCCGAGCAGGGAGAGCACGATCAGGTTGACCGCCAGTCCCCGCAAGGGCAGGTTCCAGGGCCCGTCCCCCGCCCGTTTCCGCTTCGACTTCGACTTGCCCGACTTCGTCTTGATCCTGCCGGGGAGGACGCCCCCTTCGTCCTCCGTCGAGGCGGAAAGGCCGCCCCGAGGGGGGAGGGGACCGGCCGCAGCGGGGCTCGGCTCGTCGTCGAAGCCGAAAGGGTCGACGGGGTCGGCGACGGGGGCCGGTCGCGAGGCGGGCGAACCCGACGCGGCGACGGCGCGGGGCGCTCCCGGGATTCGCATCACCGTCCCGCATTGCTGGCATCGCCCCTTCTTACCGGCCAGCGAGCCATCGACGCTGTGAGGCTTGCCGCAGTTCGGGCAGGCGAACTTGACCTTCATGGAGCGTCCCGATGGAAGACGACGGGGCCTCGCTCCCCGCGCGGGGGAGGCGAGGTGAGTGCAAGCAACCGGCGATGGCCGGACGTCGGATCCTTATATCCGTGGGAGCATGGTGTGTCAAGATTCCGAGGACTTCAGCGTCCCCGCCAGCGGAAATGGAACTGGTCGAGGTGGATTTTGCCCTTCCAGATTCTGCGGAAGATGTCGCCCCAACGTCGGAGCCGGCCGATGTTCCCGGCGTGCGCATCGAGGAGCCGGACGACCTCGGCGTGGCGGCCTTCGCGGGCGAGGCGGTCGGCGCTCTCGCGGTAGCTCTCGGCCGCGTCGTAGCTTTCGAGCCTCGCCCTGAGCGACTCTCGGGCCTCGCCCTCGAGGCCCGCGCGATCGAGGATCGCGTCGGGATCGAGCTGGATCGGCTGCCGCTTGAGCATCTCGAAGACGCCGGGGTCGCAGCCTCGGCCGGCGTCCTCGGCGATCTCGCGGGCGTTGCGGTTCAGCATGACGTCGCGGAGCGAGGCGTCGGCGCCGCGTTCGAGCAGGAGGCGGGCGGTCTCGGGCCGGCCCGCGCGGGCCGCTTCCATCAACGGGGTCTCCTCGCCGTCGATCGTCGCGCGGCGGTCGACCTCCGCGCCGGCGTCGAGGAGCATCCGGGCCTTGTCGACGAGCCCCCGAGCCGCCGCCAGGTGCAAGGGCGTCCAGCCGTTCATGCCGACGCCGTGCAGATCGGCCCCCGCCGCGATCAGCTTCGCCAGGATAGCGGGCGCGACGGGGGATTCGGACTCGACGGCCCAGAGCAGCGCGGAGTAGCCGTCCCCCGACAGGGCGCTCGGGTCGGCCCCGCGCGCCAGCAGCGACTCGACCCGCTCCCGATCACCGGCGCAGGCCGCCGTGATCAGCGGGGTGTAACCGAACTCGTCGCGCGCGTCGGGCGGCGGTTCGCCGTCTCCCTCATCCGGTCGATCGGCGTTCTCCATGTCGTTCTCCCGGCGCGAGGGGACGAGACCTACCGGCTTTTATACTTCGACGGACCCGAACCCGGCAATGACGCGCGGCGTGGAGGCGGCGCGGCCTGAGCATTCCTTCACCTTGCCGAGCCATACGGCGACCTATAATTCAGGCGATCTCCTTTCGCCGACAGAATTCGGTCCGCCCTTTTCGAATCGTTGCGTCCCCAAAGATCAATTCCTCCGTTATGACCTGCGTGGGGGCGATCCTTCGCGGTTGCAGGTCGCCCCTTGGTCCGGCCCGCCGCGATGAGTGGCCTTGAGATTCCGGCCGAAGACCGCTAAAGATGCTTCGATCCGCATGACCTTCTTGCACCTGGTGGTACATCAAGCATGGCCGAAAGCAATCTCGCCGAGGGGAACGGGCTGACGCCCGAGTACGACGCGATCCTGATCGTCGGCTTCGGCGGCCCGGAGAAGCCCGAGGACGTCATGCCCTTCCTCGAGAACGTGACCCGAGGCCGCAACATCCCCCGGGAGCGGCTCGAGGAGGTCGCCGAGCATTACCACCACTTCGGCGGGGTGAGCCCGATCAACGCCCAGACCCGAGCGTTGATCGACGACCTCGGCCCCGAGATGCGTCGGCATGGGGTGACGATCCCGATCTACTGGGGCAACCGCAACTGGACGCCGATGCTGGCGGACACGATGCGGGAGATGGCCGGGGCCGGCGTGGAGCGGGTCCTGGCGGTCGTCCTGGCGGCGTACAGCTCCTATTCGAGCTGTCGACAGTATCGTGAGGATATCGGCCGCGCCCGTGAGGAGGTCGGCCCGACGGCCCCGACGGTCGACAAGGTGCGGGTCTTCTACAACCACCCCGAATTCATCGCCGCCAATGCGGACCGGGTCCGCGAGGCGCTCGCCGGCCTCCCCGCCGAGGCGAGGGGACGGGTCCCCATCGCCTTCACCGCACACAGCCTCCCGACGTCGATGGCCGCGTCGTCCGCCTATGTGCGACAACTCGAGGAGACCTGCCGACTGGTCGCCGAGGAGTTGAAGATCGAGGACGATCGCTGGTCGCTCGTCTACCAGAGCCGAAGCGGCCGTCCCAGCGACCCCTGGCTCGGGCCCGACATCCTGGAACACCTCCAGGCCCTGCGCGACGGCGGCGCGGAGGAGGTCGTCGTCCACCCGATCGGCTTCCTCTCCGACCACATGGAAGTCCTCTACGACCTCGACGAGGAGGCGCGGCTGCTTTGCGAGCGGATCGGCCTGACCCTGGCGCGTTCGCGGACCGTGGGGACCCACCGGGGCTTCGTCCGCATGATTCGCGAGCTGATCTGCGAGCGGCTCCAGCATGCGGAGGCCGAGGAGCGGCGGGCGGTCGGCCGGTTCGGCCCCTCGCACGACGTCTGCCCGGTCGACTGCTGCCTCCCCCCCGCGCGGCCGGCGGCGGCCTACGCGAAGGCCGGGGCCTGAGGGACGAGGTTCGGGCTGGACTAGCCATCGCCGCGTCCGGTCCCCTATCATGAGGCTTCCCGCCTTCGACCCGACTCGTCCGGTCGCAGGCGGATGGGTGATCCGTTTTCCGACACCCCGCGCCGACGGATTCGACGTGCGGGGAGCGAGCCGGGCCGGGGAGAGAACGTTGATGTCGTCGCGTCGGATTTTGCTGGTTGAAGACAGTTCCACGATGCGCCGCATGCTCGGCACGCTGCTCAAGGAGGAGGGCTTTGAGGTCCGTACGGCCAACGACGGGGCCGAGGGACTGATCCAGGCCAAGGAGGATCCCCGACCGGACCTGATCCTCACCGATTATGAGATGCCCGAGCTGGACGGCCCCGGCTTCTGCAAGGCCGCCAAGGCCGACGTCGACATCCGGTCGATCCCGGTCCTGATGCTCACCACCCTGGGCGAGACCCACAACAAGATCGCCGGCCTGGAATCCGGGGCCGACGACTACATCCAGAAGCCCAAGAGCCCGGACGATATCCAGGAGATGTTCGCGAGGATCCGCGCCCACCTGCGGATCGCCGACCTCCGCTCCGAGCTGGCCGATCGCAACCGGCTGCTGGAAAGCGCGCACAAGAAGCTGACTTTCGAGCTGGAGCTGGCGCGCAAGGTCCAGTTCGCGATGATGCCCCGGCCCCCCAAGCCCCGGGGCGTGCTGCAAGTGGCCGTGCGCTACACCCCGGCCAACCAGCTCGGCGGCGACGTCTACGATTTCTACCGGCTGGATAACAACCGGCTGGGCGTGCTCGTCGCCGACGTCTCGGGCCACGGGGTCAACGCGGCGATGCTCTCGGGCATGGTCAAGACCCTGGCGGCCGGGCTGTCGATCGCCGTGCTGGAGCCGGGCGAGCTGCTCGCCGGCCTGGACGTCTCGGGCGAGCAGTATTTCCCCGAAGGCTACTTCTGCACCGGCTTCTACCTGATCGCCGACGAGGAGACCGGGCTGATCCGCTACGCCGGCGTCGGCCACCCGTCGGGAATCGTCATCGGCCCCAACGGTCCGCGCATGCTGGAATCGAATCCGGGGATGCTCGGCATCGGCATGGTCGACGGCACCGCCGGCGGCGCCGACCGCCTGGAGCCGGGCGAAACCCTGATCCTCTACACCGACGGCCTCCCCGACGCCATGGACCCGTCCGACGTGATCTTCGGCGAGGAGCGGCTCAAGACCCTGCTCCAGGGCCACTACGGCAGCGACCCGACCGAGATCATCGACCAAGTCGACGACGCCGTCCAGGCCTACACCGCCCCCGGCCGACCGGCCGACGACATCAACATCATCGTCATCCAGCACCCCGCCCCAAAGTGAGGACGTGAGGTCGATCCGCAAACGCGGGCCCGCGCCGTCTCACCCTTGGCCGGGCCGATGGACCGCGTCGCCGGAAACGTGCTAGAATACCCAGAACGGTGATTCGTGCGCATCGTGCGGAGCCCACCGTCTCGACGCGCGGTCTGGATCATCTTATAATTTCAGAAGAAGTCGTGGGCGCGGCCGTCAGGGTCGCGATCTGGTCGTGAACCCAGGCGGACCGAAAACGGTGGCGCTCGACGGCCCGGTGACGATCTACGAGGTCGCCGGCCTGCGCGAGGCGTTCCGAGAGGCCCTGGCCGAGGGCGTGGATCTCCAGGTCGAACTCGACGAGTCGACGAAATGGGACCTGGCGGGGCTCCAGTTGTTGATCTCGTGCGTCCAGACGGCGAAGGCCGACGGCCGCAGCCTGGTCCTCGCCAAGATCCCCCGGTCGTGCGTCGAGGTGGCCGAGCGCGCGGGGCTCTCCGATTGGCTCGAATCGGCATCGCAAAAGGACTGACCCCGGCGGGAGGCCGTGCAGCCTCCAGCCGGCGGGACTCGAAGACGACGTCGCGTCCTGATCCCCGGCGGCCACCGCCGAGGATCAGGGCGGACCAGCCTGGAGGCGGCGATTATGAACTGGGCCTCCCCCCAGACGCTCCCCGCGCCCGCGGCCAGACGCTCCCGTCTGAATGATCCGCATGATCTGTCGCACGCCGGCGCCAAGACCATGACCAAGACCAAGACCGTCCTCCATGCCGACGATAGCGGATCGGTCCGTCGATGGGTCGCCGAACAGCTCGGCGGGATGGGCCTGAAGGTCGTCTCCGTCGCCGACGGCGACGCCGCCCTCCAATACCTTCAGGATTCGACCTGCGACCTGCTGCTGACCGACCTGGAGATGCCCAATCTCGACGGCCTGGCGCTGCTCGCGGCCGTGCGGGAACTCCCCGCCCATCGGTTCCTCCCCGTCCTCGTCCTCTCCAGCAAGCAGCCCGGCGAGTTCGACCCCCGGCGCCGACAGGGGGTCACCGGCTGGTTGGTCAAGCCGGTCGACGGCGAGCATCTCCGACGTTGGGTCCGCCGCGTCCTTCCGGAGTAGCCGCCTGCGCGGGGTCGGCCGGTTGGGCGGAGCGGCTTTCCCGGCCGTCTCCAGTCCCCCCGCCTCGTCGTCGTGTAAAGTTCAAGGCGATGGCCCCCCTCCCGGATCGAAATGGCCCCACATCCGGGAGGCGGCGCACGTGTTGCGCGCATACAATAGGACCGAAGTTGGAAAGCGGGTGGGATGGGCGAACATGGCGGGCCGCCGGCGAGAAGCCCACGGCCTGATCGATCCCCCCCGATCGAGGTGCAAGACATGAGTTCCGGGCGGTCCGCGTCGACGCGCCGTCCTCCTTCGTAGTCAGGAAGTCATCCGGCCTTGGGAAGTGCGGACGATCGATTTCGCGAGATGTTCTACGAGGAGGCGCGTGAGCTTCTGATCAGCCTCGAAGAAGGGCTGATGGAGCTGGAACGCCGCCAGGGCGACCGCGCGCACCTCGACAAGACCTTCCGCGCCGCGCACAGCGTCAAGGGCGCCGCGGCGATGGTCGGCCTGGGGGCGATCGCGGAGTTCACCCACGGCATCGAGGCCGTCCTCGAACGCATCCGGACCGGCAGCCTGGCCGTCGACTCCGACATCATCACCACGCTGCTGGAATCGCGCGACCACCTCGCGGCCATGGTCGAAGGGGAGGCCGGAGGCTCGCCGATCCCCGGCTCGAGTCACCTCAGCCAGCGCCTCACGGACCTGCTGACCTCGACCAGGCCCCCCGAGCCGCCCGACGAGCCGCCCCCCGCCGCGCCGCCGACTCATCCGTCGCCCTCGCCGGCCCCGGTCCCCGCGCCTTCGTCCGCCGGGCCTCCCCCGCCGTCGAAGTCGCCCGAGCCCAGGCCCGAGGCACCCCAGCCGCCCCCGGCCACCGGCCCACCGACGAAGCCCGACGAGCCCGAGCCGCCGGCGGCCGAAAGCAGCCCCGAGTCGAAGCCCGCCGCGAAGCCGAAACGCTCGCGACGCAAGACCGAGAAGCCCGCCGAGGCCGGTGGGGAGACGAAAGCCGAGGCCAAACCCAAGGCCCCCCCCCGAGGGAAGGCCGCCGAGCGCAGGTCCATGCCCTCGGCGTCGCCCGCCGCCCCGAAGGCCGCCGAGCCGGAGGGGGAACCCAAGCCCCTCTACCGCATCCGATTCGCCCCCGGCCCCGACGTCCTCAAGCGAGGCGTCAACCTGCTGGGGGTTTTCGATGAACTGCGCGAGCTGGGTGAGCTGGAGGTCCTGGCGGACGCCGAGGCCGTGCCGACCCTCGACGACTTCGACGCCGAGCGCTGCTACCTGAGCTGGACCTGTACGCTCCGGACCGACGTGGAGCCCGAGCGGCTGGACGACGTCTTCCTGTTCGTGGCCGAAGACGGCGCGATCGGGGTCGAGCGACGGCTCGACGACGGGTCGTTCGAGCCGGTGGAGACCCCGCTCCTGAAGCTGCCGAGGGGCACGCCGGTGTCGTCGCCGCCGACGCCCGTCGCCAGGTCCCAGCCCGTCCCCGCCCCGGCCCCGATCGAGACGCCCGCCGCGCCCGCGTCGGCCGCCGCCGCCGACGGCGCGAAGCGTCCCGTGGTCGCGACGAACGTCCCGGCGGCCCGCGCGCACGGCCGGATCCGGGTGGACGCCCAGCAACTCGACGACCTCGTCGGCCTGGCCGGCGAACTGGCGGTCATCTCCGACAACCTGCAGGGGCTTCGCGAAGTCCGCAGCGCGGCCCCCTGGGGTGCCACCCTGGAATCGCTGCTGCGGGTCAGCCGTGAGATCCGGGACACCACGCTCGACCTCCGGATGGTCCCGGTCGACGAGCTCTTCTCGCGGTTCCCCCGGTTCGTCCGCGACCAGGCCGACCGCTCGGGCAAGGAGATCGAGCTTCGGATCTTCGGGCAGGAGACCAAACTCGACCGGACGATCATCGAGCGTCTCGGCGACCCGATGATCCACCTGATCCGCAACGCCGTCGACCACGCCCTCGAACTCCCGGAGGAGCGGCTCGCCGCGGGGAAGCCCCGGGTCGGGCGGATCACGCTCACGGCGGGTCATGAGGGAGATCGGGTGGCGCTCAAGGTGGAGGACGACGGACGCGGCCTCGACCGCGAGCGGATCGTCCGCAAGGGGATCGACCGGGGCCTGATCCCGCCCGGCACCTCCCCCGACGACCCCCGGGTGGTGGGCCTGATCTTCGAGGCCGGGTTCTCGACACGCGATCAGGTGAGCGACATGTCCGGCCGGGGCGTGGGCCTGGACGTCGTCCGCGATTCGGTTCGGGCCCTCCGGGGGAGCCTGGGGGTCGAGAGTACGCCGGGCAAGGGGACCTCGTTCACCTTCCGCCTGCCGCTGACCCTGGCCCTGATCGACGGGCTCCTGATCGAGACCGGCGGAGGACGCTACGTCGTCCCCCTGGCCCAGGTCGAGGAGTGCGTGGCGCTGGGGGGCGTCCAGACGGCCCTCTCCGAGGATCGGTCCTGCGTGACGGTGCGCGGGGAGCTGGTGCCGACCATCTCGCTGCGGCGGCTCTTCGGGATCGAGGGCCCCCCCCCGGTTCGTCAGGAACTGCTCCTCACCCGGTACGCCGGCCGGCGCGTGGGAGTGGCCGTGGATCGCCTCAGCGGGCGGGTCCAGGCCGTCATCCAGTCGCTCGGCGAGGGGCTGCACGGCCTGGGACGGTTCTCCGGCGCGACCATCCTGGGGGACGGCTCGGTCTCCCTGATCCTGGACCTGGCGGCGCTCGTTTCGGAATCGCGGATCGCCGAGAACACCTTACGAAGCACGCCGATGGCAGGCGTGAGGGCGGAGACCGTCCGATGAGACTGACCCTGCGGAAGAAAGTCACCCTGGCGCTGGTGGCCTTCGGCCTGATCCCGGCGGGCATCGTCGCGGCGACCGCCTACATCGCCGACGACCAGTTCAAGCGCAAGCAAGACTTGATCATCCAGACCGCCGCGTCCGCGATCAGCGACAAGATCCACACCATCGCCCTGACCAACCAGAAGACCAGGCCGGCCACGGCCCCGGCGACGGCGGACGCCCCCGAACAGGAGGGGCTGGCGCTGCCGGAGTGGAACCTGGACGACGCCACCCGGCGGATGACCCAGAACGCGATCTCCGAGGTCGTCTCGCGGTTCGAGCTGGCCAACACCCAGGTGATGGTCGTCGACCCGCGGAACAGCGTCGTGATCCGCCACCGGGGACCGGCCGGCTCGTTCGACGACAAGGCCGACACGCTCGAATCCCGATACCGGGCGACCGTCAACCGGGCCCAGAACGCGATCGGCCACGATCACGTGGAGCCGGTCTCGGGCGAGACCTACCTGGAGCCCGAGGTCGTCGGCTTCGCCTCGATCCGGCTGGCGACGACCCTCGCGCCCGGCGACGAGCACGGCTACGCGGTCCTCGTCGCCGTGCCCCGCAAGAACGCCTACGAGACGATCTACGGCTCGCAGAGCAAGATCCTGATGCTCCTGGGCGCCATCATCCCGCTCACCATCCTCCTGGGCTTCCTGTTCGGCCGCTGGTTCATCCGCCCCTTGCTCCAGATCATCCGCGTCACCGAGGACCTGCACGAAGGGCACCTCTACAACCGCACCGGGATCGTCCGCTCGGACGAAATGGGCGAGCTGGCCGGGCTGACCGACTCGGTGGTGGGCAAGCTCTCGGAGGTCGTGGGCCAGATCCGCAACATGACCGCGTCGGTCTCGACGGCGAGCAACGAGCTGAACTCCTCGGCCCAGCAGCTCGCCCAGGGGGCCCACCAGCAGGCGGCGACCCTCCAGGAGATCGGCAGCAGCCTCCAGTCGGTCGACGGCTCGGTGGCCCGCAACGCCCAGCACGCCCGCGACACCGCCCGGACCGCCAACGAGGCCAGCGCCCAGGCCGGCCGGGGAGGGGAGGCGGTCCACGAGACCGTCGCCGCGATGCGTGAGATCACCCAGAAGATCCTGATCGTCGAGGACATCGCCTACCAGACGAACCTGCTGTCGCTCAACGCGGCCATCGAGGCCGCCCGCGCCGGCCCGCACGGCCGGGGGTTCGCCGTGGTCGCCGGCGAGGTCAAGAAGCTGGCCGAGCGGAGCCAGGCGGCGGCCCAGCAGATCAGCGATCTGGCCAAGAAAAGCGTGGCGGTCGCCGAGAACGCCGGCCAACTTTTGGAGCGGACGGTGCCGATGATCCGCGACACGTCCGAGCTGATCTCGGAGATCGCCGCCGCCAGCCAGGAGCAGATGAACGCGATCCGCGAGATCAACATCGGCGTGAAGCAGCTGGAAGACGTGGTCTCGCAGAACGCCGCGGCCAGCCACGAGCTCGCGGCCACCTCGACCGACCTGGCGCTGCAGTCGTCCAGCCTCCAGCGCGAGGTCGACTTTTTCCGGCTGGACGCCGGAGCCTACAAGCCCCCGCTCGCCCCCTCGCCGGGTCGGGGGCTGGAACACGGGTCGCGGGGGAGCGCCCACCACCCGGTCCATCGGGCCCCCGCCGCCCTCGCGAGCGACGGCCGCCACGGCGTCGACCACCCGGTCGCGACGGGGCATGGGCATGGGACCGGGCCGGGGCATCCCTCGGCCCAGGGCCACGGCCATCATGCCGGGGGGCCGCTGCCGGGCCCCCCCCGTCGGCCGCCGGGGCCGGGGCCTCGTCGGCCGGCATGGTCCCCCCGCCGAGGGGCGGGGTGGTGGTCAACCTTGACGACGACGACAATTTCGAGCGATTCTGATGGGGGCGAGACGCCCGCCGCGTCGATCCGAACTCGATCCGACCTCCACGCCTCGCCTCTCGGCCGAGGCGATCCCCTGAAGGACCGCCGCGGATGATCGACATGACCACCGACGACGTCATCGAACGGGAACGGGACCGCGCCCAATCGTACGTCGTCTTCCGCCTGGGGGGGGAGGGCTACGCGCTGGAGGTCATGCGCGTCCAGGAGGTGCTGGACGTGCTGGCGATCACCGAGGTCCCGGGGGCCTCGCGATGCCTGCTGGGGGTGATCAACCTACGCGGGCATGTCGTGCCGGTGTATGATTTGAGGATCCCGTTCGGACTGCCGGTCGACCCCAAGCCCGCTCGCGCGCCCAGCGTGTTGATCGTGGAGACCGAGGCGGGGAACGATTCGGAGGTGACGGGACTCCTGGTCGATCGGGTCTCCGACGTCCTGGAGTTCGCGCCCGACGAGGTGCAGCCGTCGCCGCAGTTGGGGTTGGGGAAGACCACGCCGTTCGTCCGGGGGCTGATCCGACACCAGGACGCCTTCCTGCTGGTGCTTGACGTGGACCGTGTGTTCTCGGTTCTGGCCTCGATCAATGGCGGGGGAGTTTAACGTGGCGACGTCGGGCCTGCTGCCACCCTCGCCCTCGGGTGAACCCGATGCGTGGTCCGAAAAAGATTTCGGCTGCGTCATTGTGTTCCTCCGCAGCCAGATCGGCATCAGCCTGGAGACGCACCGGCTGGGGCTGCTCCAGGCGCGACTGCGCTCTCGCCTGCAGGCGCGGGGGATCGCCAGCTTCTCGCAGTTCTACGACCAGGCGCTGCGGCCCGACCCCACGGGCTGGGGGGCGCAGCTGCTGATCGACCTGAGCACGGTCAACCACACCTCGTTCTTCCGCGAGCCGGCCCACTTCACCTTCCTGATCGAGAAGGTCTCCCAGTGGCTCCGGGAGTCGCCGACGAGTTCGGTGCGGATCTGGTCGGCCGGCTGCTCGTCCGGGCAGGAGCCCTACAGCATGGCGATGGCCCTGGCCGAGGCCCTGCCGCCCCACAGCCTCTCGCGGATCGACATCTGGGGGAGCGACCTGTCGCTGGAGATGCTCAAGGTGGCCGCCGGGGCGATCTACACCACGCGGGACGTCCAGGGGGTCTCGCAGGCGCGGCTCCGGCGATTCTTCCTGCTGGGCCGCGGCCCCCGCGAGGGCTCGTTCCGGATCGTCCCCGAGATCCGCGACCTGGTGAAGTTCCGGCACATCGACCTGCGAACGGCCCACTGGGCGATCCCGACCGACTTCCACGTGGTCTTCTGCCGCAACGTCTCGATCTACTTCTCCGACGAGGAGCGGCAGGTTCTGCTCAATCGGCTCGCCCAGCACATCCGGCCCGCCGGTTGGCTGGTGATGGGCAACGGCGAGATCCTGCCGTCGGTCCCGGCGGTGTTCCACAAGCAGTCGCCGTCGATTTTCCAGAAAGAGGCTTGAGCCGCCATGGCCCTGCGCGATCGCTCCCAACCGCCGGTCCCGCCCGCGCATCACTCGGCGATCGAGGTGATGGTGGTGGACGACAGCGCCGTGATCCGTCAGCGGCTGAAGTCGATCATCGAGTCGGACCATCGGTTCCGCGTCACCCTCGCGGCCGACCCGTACGAGGCGGTCGCCATGCTCAGCCGGTCGGTCCCCGGCGTCATCGTGCTCGACGTCGAGATGCCCCGGATGGACGGGCTGACGTTCCTGCGCAAGCTGATGAAGCAGCACCCGATGCCCGTGGTGCTCTGCACGTCGGTCGCCGATCGGGCCGTGACGGCGCTGGAGATGGGGGCCATCGAGGTCATCGCCAAGCCCAACTGGCTGGACGCCTCGCGGTTGCCGGAATGGTCGGCGAACCTGCTGGAGAGCATCCGCAACGCGGCCCGCGCCGGCCGGCTCCCGCTCCGCGAGGACCGGCCGTCGGGCCAGGTCGACTCGCGCCATTCGGCCGACGCCGTCCTCCCCTATTCGCCCTACATGCCGCGCGGGACGGTGAGCGACCCCCTGGTGGTCGTGGGGGTGAGCACGGGCGGGGTGCAGGCGATCCAGGCGCTCCTGGCCGGCTTCCCCGCCAACGCGCCGGGCCTGGTCGTGGTCCAGCACATGCCGGCCGATTTCACCGGCGCGTTCGCCGAGCGGCTGAACAACGACGCCCGGATCAAGCTCGAAGTGACCGAGGCCCGGCACCACGAGCCGGTCCGGCCCGGGAGGGTGTTGATCATCCCCGGCGGGACGTCGCACGGGATGATCAAGCGGCACGGCTCGGGCTACCGCGTGGAGATGCAGGAGGGCCCGCCGGTCTGCCTCCACCGGCCGAGCGTGGAGGTCCTCTTCCGATCCGCCGCGCAGGCCGCGGGGCCGGCGGCGGCCGGCGTCATCATGACCGGGATGGGGGACGACGGCGCCGGCGGGCTGCTGGAGATGCGCGAGGCCGGGGCCCTGACCATCGCCCAGAACGAGGCCAGCTGCATCGTCTTCGGCATGCCTCGCGAGGCGATCCGACGGGGGGCGGCGAAGTACGTCGTCCCGCTGGATTCGATCGCCACGACGATCCAGGCATGGGTCGCGAACCCCGACGCCGGCACCTGGCACTGATCGATCCGATCAGGCCGGGCGCGGCGTCCGGGGAGCGTCGGCCGGGCGTCGCCGGCCCGATCAGTAGGAGTCGGCGCTGACGACCTCGCCGCCGGCGATCGTGTTCAGGCCGAGCCAGGTCGGCATGTTCACGCTGTTCTTGATGAACCGGCACGACCCGTCGCCCATGAGCGCGTTGACCCCGCCGGAGTGCCGGCTCCGCGCCCCGGCGTAGGCCGGCTTGTCGCCCGCGCCGCCGGTGCAGGGCAGGCCCTGGACGGGCTCGCTGTCGCACATCGGGACCTGGTTCAGGAAGTCGCCCGTCAGCCCCGAGCGGTAGTAGTCGTTCGGGTTGTTGGGGGCCAGCCGCGACTGGTACGACGCGCCTCCGGGGAGCGTCGACCACATCAGGCCTCGGACGTCGTACGTCTTGCCCTGGAGGATCTCGGCGGCGAAGACCGTGTTGCTGGTGCCGTCGCTCACCCCCTCCACGCCGATCGTGTAGAACCCGAACGCTCCCTTCTGGAAGGTCGGCGGGGCCCCCGTGGCGGGGTCGACCATCGGGCTGGAGGCCGCCCTCGTGTCCTGCCCCCACCAGAGGTTGCCCCAGTTGGCGGCGTAATTCCCCTTCGTGAACACGAGCGCGTTCAGCGGGGCGTTGCTGACGTAGGAGGGGGCGACCTGCCAGACGTTGACGCGGTCGCTTGGGCACTGGAACGAGCTCATCTTCGTCGAGGCCACCGTGCTGTTGATCCAGAACCCGAGCGGCAGCGGGGCCATCGGACCCTCGGACCCGATCGCGTAATTGTAGGAGTTCGCGAGGTTCCCCTGCTCGATGTACGGCAGCATCAGGCAGAACCACGGCGTGTTCTGGCAATTATTGAAGATGTTCGTGCCGCAGGCGGTCACCCCGGGCGCCATGATCGCGCCGACGCCGCGGATGCAGCCCGTCGGGAAGCTGTTGCCGGCGGAATGGTAGTTGTGCATCGCCAGCCCGAGCTGCTTCAGGTTGTTCGTGCACTGGATCCGCCGCGCGGCCTCGCGGGCGGCCTGGACGGCCGGCAGCAGCAGCGCGATGAGGACGGCGATGATGGCGATGACGACGAGCAGCTCGATCAGCGTGAATGCGCGCGCCTTCGAAGTCCTGGACATGGGACGGCGACTCCTGAGAGCGTTTCCGAACGAGGAAGAGTTGGGCACGGACGTAGTGGATGGGACGATCCCTCCGGCTTCGAGGGATGTGGATACAACCTACCAAGGAGGCACTCTCATGACGAGGACGGACTACGAAAATCGTTCGACTTTTTCCTCGCTCGGATTCAACGTTGAGAATCGGAATCAGATGGCTCGCCTGATGCCGTGGCGGGGCCGGCCCGAAAAGGCGATGATAGGGGCGGGAGCCGGAGGCCGTCGGCGGCCTTGCCGGTCCTGTCGGGGAAGAGCGTCGAAAGGAGCCTGCGAGCGGTGGTCGATTTGCGCGTGAAGCTGGGGCGGTTGTCGCTTGCGAATCCGGTGCTGACGGCGTCGGGGACGTTCGGGTACGTCCGCGAGATGGCGGGATTCGTCCGCCTGGAACGCCTGGGGGGCGTGGTCCCCAAGACTGTGACTCAACGCCCCCGCGCGGGGAACCCGACGCCCCGAACCGTCGAGACCCGCGCCGGGCTGCTCAACGCCATCGGCCTCGACAACGACGGGATCGACCACTTCCGGGAGCACCACCTGCCGTACCTCCGCACCACGGGGACGGCCGTGATCGCCAACATCGCGGGCGAGGACGAGGACCAGTTCGTGTCGATGGCCGAGGCGATCGGCGGCGAGCCCGGCGTCGCGGCGGTCGAGTTGAACGTCTCCTGCCCGAACGTCAGCCATGGGCTCGACCTGGGGATCGACGCGGCGGCCGTGGGCCGGCTGGTCCGCCGGGTGCGGGAGGTCTGCCCGATACCGGTGATCGCCAAGCTGACCCCCAACGTGACCGACGTCGTGGCCATCGCCGCGGCCGCCGCGGAGGCCGGGGCCGACGCCGTCACGCTCATCAACACCGTCCGCGGGATGGCCGTGGACTGGCGCCGACGCCGGCCGATCCTGGCGAACGACGTCGGCGGCCTGAGCGGCCCGGCGATCAAGCCGATCGCCCTGCGGATCGTCTGGGACGTCGCCCGCGCCCTGCCTACGCTCCCCATCATCGCCGTCGGCGGGATCGCCGACGCCGACGACGCCCTCGAGTTCCTCGTAGCCGGCGCGTCGGCCGTGCAGGTCGGCACGGCGAGCTTCTACAACCCCGCCGCCGCCGAGAACGTCCTCGACGGGATCGCCCGCGCGCTGGACGAGGCCGGCGTCGCCGCCGTCGCCGACTTCATCGGGACCGCCCGATCGAACCGCGACTGAGACGCCCCGATCAACGAAGCCGCGCGAGCGCCCGGAAGGGGACCAGCAGGACGCACGCCGCCATGCCGAGCCCGAGCGCGGCGACGGCTCCCCCTACGGCCGCGCCGACCGGCCCCAGGACCGTCTGCCCGTGGGCGAACCCCTCCAGGAGGACCCAGACGGTCAGCCCGCAGGAGGCCCCGGACGTGACGAGCTTCATCTTGGGGAGCCCGCCGAAGACCCAGGCCAGGGCCCGGAGCAGCCCGATCAGGGCGATCACGACGAGGGGCCAGGCGAAACCGGCCGCGACTCCCGAGGCGATCGCCGCGATCCAGGACTGGCTCGCGAGCCCGCCCGCCAGCGCCCCGATCAGGCCCGCCCACACGGGCCCGCCGATCGAATCGCCGCCCCCGCCGGATGGCCCGGGAGGGCCGGAAGAGGCGGACTGTTGCCACCGCTGGCGGTCGGCCTCGGCGTTCCAGCGGCCCACCATCTCGGCGGCGGACCTCGGCGGGCCCGTGTACCAGCCGGTCGCGCCCGCCTGATAGCCGCGATTGTAGTCGTCGATGCTCATGCGCGAGTCCCTTCGCGTTGGAAAGCGGTCGGGGCGCGGGCCGCGCGGCTTCGCGCGAGCCCCGGACGAAGATCGTCGCATCCGGAGCCTCGACTTGAGCGCCGTCTCAGCCCCCCTCGCGGACGACCCGATGGATCGTCCCCGGCCGGCGCTCGCCGGCCTCGTCCAGGGTCCAGGCCGGCTCGGGCTCGACGATCAGCCCCCGCGCGGCGGCCTCCGCCGGGAAGGACTCGGCGGAGACGCGGTAGGGGGTGGCGATCAGGGCCTCGCCGCCGGCGGCGAGCATTTCGGCGAGCACCTGGGCGACCAGGGGGACGAGTCGCTTCTCATAGAGCACGTCGGCCGCGATGATCCGGGGGAAGCGGACGTCGGGGGGCTCGCGCCAGTCCAGCAGGGTCGTGCTCGCGTGTTCCGCGGGGAAGCCGTTCTCGGCGACGCTCCGCCGGATGAAGCCGAAGGCGGCGGGGTCGTAGTCGCTGAAGCAGACGCGGAATCCCAGGGCCATCGCGGCCAGGCCCCCCAGGCCCAGCCCGCAGCCCAGTTCCAGGACCGGCTCCTCACCGGGATCGACGCCCCCCCAGCGGGCGAGGACGGCCTCGGCGAGCATCCCCGCGCCGGGCCAGAGGTAGGCCCAGTAGGGCATGTAGTCGTCGCGGCGGTTGCGGGCGTGGACGTCCGGGTCGTCGAGCAGGCGGTCGGGCTCGACCGGCCGGGCCAGGCGGATCGCCCGTCCGGCGATCGTGAGTATCGAGACCGTCGTCGGCCCCTCGTATTCGGGCCCCGTGGGCGTGGCGTCGTGGGGGGCGGGCGCGACCGACATGGAAACCTTTCCGCGCGACCGGGGGAGTTGACGGTCGGCCTAGACTTGGGACGTCGCCGCGACGGCGGGAATCGGAGCCCGCGTCCGGCGGGATCGATCAATGGAGGGACTTGAGACGATGGACGTGCCCAGGAACGAAGATCCCCTGGCCCCTCGGGCGGCGATCGACTCTCGCGTGACGCTGGCGATCCTGACGGTCCCCGAGCAGGCCAATCCCTTTGGGACCCTGCACGGCGGGGTCATGCTTCGCATGGCCGACGAGTGCGGCGCGGTGTCGGCGCTCCGGCACGTCGGGCGGGGGCAGGTGACGACGGCCGCGCTGGACTCGATGACCTTCCTCAACCCGGTGTACGTGGGCGAACGGGTCGAGATCGTCGCCGAGGTGACTCACGTGGGCCGGACGTCGATCGAGACGCGGATCGAGATCTACGCGGAGGCGCTCCAGCATCCCGGCCGTCGCAAGGTGGGCTCCGGGTTCGCGCTCTACGTGGCCCTCGACGACGCGGGGAAGCGGCCCCACGAGGTCCCGCCGCTGCTGTCGATCACCGAGGCCGACCGGATCCGGGACGAGGCCGCCCAGGCCCGCCAGGCCATCCGCCTGGCCCGTCGCGACGAGGCCAGGCGGCACAGCCGGGATTTCCTCTGATCAGTCCGACGCCGGCCGAGGGGCCTCGACCACGGCGGCCGTCGAGACCGCGCCGGGGATCTCGAATTTGGGGACCGCCTCGTCGGCCGGGGGCGTGGAGGCGCGGGGGGCGTCGTACATCCCGGACGGCTTGGGCGCCTGGTAGGGCGAGGCGTAGTTGGAGATCGCCGACGAGGAGTCGTCGAGGCCGCTGGTGACCTCGTTGAGCCCCTTCTTGAACTCGACGATCCCCTTGCCCAGCGAGCGGCCCACTTCGGGGAGCCGCTTGCCGAAGAGCAAGACGGCCAGCCCCATCACGATCATCATCTCCATCGGCCCGAGGTTGGGAAGCATGCGGCAGGCTCCGTGTCGTGTGCCACCGAATCGTGTGATGGTCCGTCCATCCGTCCCCGCGACGCTCCCGGTTCAGGGGGTCGGCGGGGTGATCTTCTTGTCGACGTTGACGGCCTCGTCGATCTCGTCCTCGATGCCGGCCACGCCCTTCTTGAACTCGGTGACGCTCTTGCCGAGCGAGCGCATCACGCTGGGGAGGCGGTTGCCGAACATCAGGAGGGAGACGAAGGCCACGATCACGAGCTCGGTGGTGCCGAGGTTCGGCAGGAAGGCGAACAGCATGGCTGGGTCCTCAGTCGGTCGGTTCGAGTCGGTTCGATTCAGGTCCGGTTGAAGCTCAGGGCGTCACGTCGCTGGTGATCAGGGTCCGGGCGACGATCCAGGTGGCGACGGCCGTGGCCGCCAGGATCGTCAGGAACCAGAAGAATCGCCCCCCCCGCGTCAACGAGGCCCCGAGGACGCGCCGTCGGACGGACGCGACGGGGGAGGGGGGGGATCGACGTCGGGGGCCCCGACGGACCGGGCTGATCCAGGGGAGCACCGTCCGGGCGCGTTCGGTCTTGAGGACCCCGGAGCGTCCGTAGAGCGCCAGGGCGACCATCACGATCAGTACCAGTTCGCGGATTCCGATCATCGCGCCTCGCCCGATGCTCGCGGGCATTGAGCGACGCCTCGGCCGCGCGAGGCGCGGCGATGGGTCGAGTCCTGGGGACGGTCCGCGGGGGGCGGAAGGCCGGGGGAGGTTCGCACACGGGACGCCGTCGCGTTGATGGGGGCCGACAGATCGGCGCCGACCATAGGCCAGTGCGTCTCGACAGGGACGACGCGGGTGGGACTACGTCTTTCCCATCCTATCGCCCACCACACCGCTGTCAATCCTTTTCCCCGGCCGGCGATCCGTCGGAGGCCTCCGAAAATCGGCTTCTTCGCATCAACTTATGTTGGCCGGAATGCACGCGACGGCGATTTCGACGCCGATTCGCCGCGGATGATGCGATCGTTTCTTCCCCGAATGCAACGCGCGTGGATCCTCGGCATCCACGCATTCACGGGCGGGGGCCATCCTCCTAAAGTGCGTTGGAGCCGAGGGACGAGCGAATGGAGACTCGACCGAGGCCGGCAGTGCAACCGGAACAAAAGGGCGAACTATGATGATGCGACGGTGGATCAAGGGGCTGGGCCTGGCGGCGTTGGGCATGATGGGCCTGGGCGGAGCGGCCTCGGCCGGCACCGTCTATGGGGTCGACAACGCCAGTCGGATCATCAAGGTCGATACCGTGACGAAGACGGAGACCGTCGTGGCGACGACCGGTCTGGGAGGGAGCGCGAACGGGCTCGCGCTGGACACCAACGCCAACAGGCTCCTGTTCAGGTCGCCGGACGCCTCGGCGCTTCGGGCCTTCGACCTGACCACCAACCTGTTGACGACGGTCGCCACCGCGACGCCGCTCCCCGGCTCGTCCGCCAGCGCCGCCTACTATGCGAACGCCTACTGGTACGTCCAGAACAACACCGACGACCTGGTCAAGGTGGACCTCTCGACCCCGACCGCGACCGTCACCACGTTCCTCGACTTCGACGGCTCGGCCGCTTCGAGCTACGGCTTCGGCGACATCGTGATCAGCACCCAGGGCATCCTCTACGGCTCGTCCAGCCGGGGCTTCTTCTCGCTGGACGTCTCCGGCGCGACGCCCGGCGCCTTCACCCTGCTGAACTCTCGCACGCCGCAGCTCCAGCTCGCCATGCTCGGCGACGGCAGCATCATCGGCCAGCAGCACGACGGCGTCAACGCCGGCAAGTGGTACAACGTGAGCCTCACCGGAGACACCACCCTGATCCCGAATTTCCAGACCGCCCCGCTCCGCGACCTGGCCAGCTCCGCCGTCCCCGAGCCTGGTTCGATCGCCATGATGGGCCTCGGCGGCCTCGGGGTCCTCGCCCTGGCCCGTCGCAAGTCCCGCCGCGCCGCCTGAACCCCGGCCCCACGGCCCTCCCGCTGATCCGAACGCCCCACGCCCCTCGGGACCATCGCGTCCCGGGGGGCGTCGTCGTTTCCCTACTCATCCGTCAGGCGACGACGATGAGTTCGCGCCGTCGTGCGTTCTCGGCCGATCAGCGCCCGACGACGGCCGTCGGCTCGGAGCTTTCGAGCACATGGAGCCACTCGCGGTACTCGGGCGAGTTGAGGGCGGCCCGGGCCCGTCCCCAGCGTTGGTCGACCCAGCTCCAGAAGTCGAAGTCGATCGTGGAGACCTTCCACTGGATCGCGGCCCAGAGCGTCCAGCCGACGTCCGACATGAGGATGTTGAGCTTCATCCGGGCGAGCTTGTCCGGGTAGGCGTCGCCGAAGTACGCGGCGCACATCTCCTGGACGCGCGGCTCGTCGTACTCCAGCTCCTGGCAGGCGTTCCCCAGCTCGAACGTCGGGTCGTTGTTGCCGCTGTATTCGAAGTCGATCAGCCAGAGTCGGCGTCCGTCGTCCAGGATGTTCCCCGCAAGCAGGTCGTTGTGGCAGGGGACGGTGGGGACCGGGTGCCGGGAGAAGGCGGACTCGATCCGCTCGACCTCGGGCATGTAGCGGACGTAGTCGTCCGGGATGGGAATCTCCAGTTCCCGCGTGATCCGAAGGTAGCGCCGGGTCAGCTCGAACATGTCGAAATCGTGCAAGAAGCGAGGCCCCGCGTGGAGCCGCTTGAGGACCTGCGCGAGCCGGATCGGCATCCGAGGGCCTCGCATCGACTCCAGGGTCATGGTCTCGGCGGGGATGAATTCGAGGACCAGGACGTTCAGGTCGCGGAAGTGGTGGACGACTCGCGGGCAGACCCCCGCCTCGGCCGCGGCCCGGGTGTTGTGAAGCTCGTTGCCGCGATCGATCGCGAGCCATTCGGTCCCCGCCCCCGGGATGCGCACGACGAACGCGTGCCCGTCCACGGCCACGCGGTAAGCCTGGTTCGTCAGCCCCCCGATGAGCGGCGTCACGACGGGAGAGCGCCCCGACCAGGCGGGGATTCGGTCGATGACCTGGTCGATCGAGATCGTAGTCGTCTTCAATTCCGGCGAGGATCCGCGGCCCAGGACTGTTTCGACCGGACCAGGCACGGGCCCGTGCCTGGCGACCAGGGGGAGGCTTGGAAAGCGAGGGGAGAGATCTCCGTCGACCGACGGACGTCACGATGATCTCAAATCAGCCCGAGGGGCTCAAGCCGCCTTTCGAGTCCGGAAAGGGCGGTCGCCCGAGTCCATGCAATCCGTGCTGTTTGCGAAGCCAAGTCAGACGATGACCCGCAACGCCCGAAGCCGCCGCGCCGCCTCGTCGAGGGTCTCATCCCGTTTGCAGAAGCAGAATCGGACGTAGGAGCTTCCCAGGGATTTGTCTCGGAAGAAGCTGGATCCGGGAACGGTGGCGACGCCCAGTTCGCGGACCAATTTGCCCGCGAAGGCGACGTCGTCGTCGGCGCCGAAGGGGGTGATCCCGGCCATGACGTAGTAGGCGCCCTGGGGGGCCTCGAACTCGAAGCCGATCTCCCATAGAGCCTTGCAGAACCGGTCGCGGCGCGTCTGGTAGCCGGCGGCGAGGGCGTCATAGTAGCTTCGGGGGAGTCGGTAGGCGACCGCGCCGGCTTCTTGCAGCGGGGCCGCCGCGCCGATGGAGACGAAGTCGTGGACCTGGCGGAACGTCTTCGACAGGTGGGGAGGGGCGAGGATCGTCCCCACGCGCCAGCCGGTGACGGAGTAGGTCTTCGACATCCCGCCGACGGTCACCGACCGCTCCCACATGCCGTCGAGGGCCGCCAGCGCGACGTGCTCACGGCCGTCGAAGAGGATGTGTTCATAGATCTCGTCGGTGATCGCCACCACGTCCCACTTGCGGCAGAGGGCCGCGACCGCCTCCAGCTCCTCGCGGGTGAAGACCGCGCCGGTGGGGTTGTTGGGGTTGCAGAGCACGATGGCCTTGGTGCGGTCGTTGAAGACGGCGGCCAGCTCGTCGGGGTCGAACTTCCAGTCCGGCGGGCGGACGGGGACGAACCGGGGGGTGGCGCCGGCGAGCACGCAGTCGGGCCAGTAGTTCTCGTAGAAGGGCTGCGTCAGGATCACCTCGTCGCCCGGGTTGATGATCGAGAGCAGGGCGACGAGCATGGCCTCGGTGCTGCCGCAGGTCACGGTGATCTCGGACTCGGGGTCGACGGCGAGCCCCAGGTGCCAGCCGGCGTGCTCGGCGACGGCCTGGCGGAGGTCGTGCGCGCCCCAGGTGATCGCGTACTGGTTGACGTCGTCCTGGATGGCGCGGCAGGCGGCGTCCTTGAGGGCCTGGGGGGCGGGAAAGTCGGGCATGCCCTGGGCCAGGTTCACGGCGTCGTGGCGGCGGGCCTCGATCGACATCCCGCGGATGACGCTGTCGGTGAACCGCGCGGCCTTGGCGGCGATCAACGGATGCTGCATCGTGGGGCGACTCGGGTTCGAGGAGGGCCGCCGCCGCGACGGCGCGCGGCGGCGGCCCGGATGGTAAAGGGGGGAGCGGGTCACTCGGGGCGATGGGCGGCGTGGCAGGCCTTGCACGAGCCGCCGATGCCCTGGACGACGGCCTTCAGGCCCTCCACGTCCTTCTTCTCGACGGCCGCGCCGAGGGTCTTGGCGTGCTCGGCGAGCCCCTTCGTCAACTTGTCCCAGGAGTCCTTGTCGCCCTTGGGGGGGGCGTTCTCGCCCAGGGCCGGGGCGTACCTGGCGAAGACGTCCGAAGCTTCTTTGACCTTGGTCCAGTCGGGCGAGTCGCTCTTGGCGGCGGCCTTGAGCGTGCCGTTCGGCGAGCTCTTGCCGGCGAACAGCTTCTTCATGACGACCTCGACGCTGGCCGCTTCGTCGGCCGCGTCGACCCGCGCGGCCGACAGGCCCGCGGCGAGGATCAGGGCCGCCAGGCTCGCACCGCAGATCAGGCTCTTCATGCAATACTCCTCAAAGGACCATCGAGAGTCGGACCTCCGGCGCGGAGGCCCGAGGTTGCGTCGTCGGAGAGCGGGACGGATCGACGGCGATCCATCAGCGTCATAGCCTACAGTCCGGGCCCTGCGCGGGCCAGAACAGCCGCGTCGAAACGATGGATCGGGGCCTCCTCGCGGCTCGGGCGCCCGGACCCGGCGGCTTCGAGCCTCCCTGACCCCAGGCCGCCCCGGGTCTGATTCATCGAGCGAGCCAGGAACGCCGGGAGTGCAAGGACCAGGGCGATCGCGACGACCAGGATCATCAGGTCGATCAAGCCGACCCGCCGCCTCAAGCCCGCCGCCCAGGCCAGCGGCGCCAGCATGAGGACGCCGGCAGGGAACCAGTACGGTACGACGATCAGGCGGTAAGCGCCCGTGTAAGGGCGTCCCAGCCCCATGTGGAGGCGGCTGTCGGTCTGCCAGACGAAGCCCAGCCGCCATCGGACGCGGCTGGGGTAGTTGGACATGCCGCCGGTCCAGATCGCCTGTGGCACAGGCGGTCGGCCCCATAGGTCGTCCCGCCGCTGCAGCCGCCGCCGAGGGTGGTGAGCAGGTGCAAGCGGCCGAGGATCGACTGGGCGACGTGACAGTTTCCCCCCGCCCAGCCGAAGCCGATCGAGTCCCGGATCCAGTAGCTGCGCACCCATGAACCCAGGGTCGCCAGGCAGAGCAACAGCGAGAGCGCCGTCAGCACGTTCCAGGCGACCGAGCCGGCGCGTCTCCTAGCGAGTGTCATCGGCTCCATTTCCCGCATCGAGGAACGCCCCGGGGTCGATGCTCCATCGTCCTCCAGCTTACCCATCCGGCTCGACGAGCTTCAAATGTCGAGAGCGACCGCGTCCGTGCGTTTAGAATCATACGACCGTCGCACGCCGGGACGGAACGCCCCATGGGAGGATGCCATGCCGCCGAGACGAGCCTCAAGGGCCTTTACGCTGATCGAGCTGCTGGTGGTCATCGCCATCATCGCCGTCTTGATCGCGCTGCTGCTGCCGGCCGTCCAGGCCGCGCGCGAGGCGGCCCGGCGCGCGCAGTGCGCCAACAACCTGAAGCAGGTCGGCCTGGCGATTCACGGCTATGTCTCGACGCACGGGGTCTTCCCGCCGGGACGGGTCAACAGCCATGTCGCCGGCCTGGGGAACACCTGGGGGGCGTACGCCCAACTGCTGCCTCAGCTCGAGTTGACGACGGTCTTCAACGCCTTCAACTTCGATCTCGCGCCCGACACCGCCCCGGCCAACACGACGGCCGGGGCGATCTTCATCTCCACCTTCCTCTGCCCGAGCGATCCCAGCCCGCCCCAGTACGCCCAGGCGAATTACGGGATGCACAATTACCCGGTCTGCGTCGGCAGCCGCCACCCGGTGACCCAAGCCCCGCTCGACGCCTCGGGCCGCGCGCTCGGCGTCCGGCCCGACGGGATGTTCGCGGAGAACTCGGCGCTGCGGCTCGAGGCGGTCGTCGACGGCCTCTCGAACACGGTCGCGGTCGGCGAGTCGATCCGCTCGGTCCCCGGCGTCGGCTTCGACGCCGACAAGCTCAACGGCTTCGTGATCACCGGCGACAACAGGACCAGCGGCCCGCCGATCACGTCGGACGCCGATTACGCGACGCTCTGCCTCGCGAACCCGCCGGCCGGCTTCCAGGTGACGCGAGGGAGCAAATGGCACTACGGGGCCCCGGGCCACAGCATGTACAACCACCGTCGGACGCCCAACGACGCCCGGGGCGACTGCCGGGGCGGACTGCCTCACAGCGACAAGCGCGACCCGTTCTGGCATCAGCTGTCGCTCGACGTCGCGGCGCGGAGCCGGCATCCCGGCGGCGTCCAGGCCTTGCTGGCGGACGGCCACGTCCAGTTCGTCAAGGACTCGGTCGGCCTCACGATCTGGCGGTCGCTCGCGAGCGTCGCCGGGGGCGAGGTCGTCTCGGCCGACTCGTACTGAGACAAGCCTTCCGCCCGGATGGGCCGCTTCCGCAAGACGTTAATCGCCGCGGGCGCCGGGAGGGCGGAAGGGTCCTGTGCATCGCGCCGGGCGGTCGGAACTTCCCCGCCCGGTCGATCTCGCATCGGTTGAAGCCCTCGGACCGATCACGGCTTCAGGACGACCTTGATGCAATTGTCCTGCTTGTCGCGGAAGGTCTTGTACATCTCGGGGGCCTTCTCCAGGGGCACTTCGTGGGTGATGACGAACGAGGGGTCGATCGCGCCGGACTGGATTTTTTCCAGCAACGGCTTCGTGTAACGCTGGGTGTGGGTCTGGCCCATTTTGAAGGTGAGCCCTTTGTTCATCGCCGCACCCATCGGCAGCTTGTCGAGGAAGCCGATGTAGACGCCGGGGATCGACACCGTGCCACCCTTGCGGCAGCACATAATGGCGTCCCTGAGGGCTGCGGGACGGTCGGTCGCCAAGCCCACCGCAGCCTTGGCCTTGTCGACCATGGCTCCGATGCTCCCCGTCCCGTGGGCCTCGGCGCCGACCGCGTCGATGCAGCTGTCCGGCCCCTTGCCCTTGGTCATCTCCATCAGCGTCTCATAGACGTCCTTCTCCATGAAGTCGATGGTCTCGGCCTTGCCCTGACGGGCCATCTCCAGACGCTCGGGCACCGTGTCGATGGCGATGACGCGCCCCGCGCCGAGCAGCCAGGCGCTGCGGATGACGAACTGGCCCACGGGACCGCATCCCCAGATCGCGACCGTGTCCCCCTTCTGGATCTGGGCGTTCTCGGCCGCCATGTAGCCGGTGGGGAAGATATCGGAGAGGAAGACGACCTGCTCGTCGGGGAGGCCGTCGGGGATGACCTGGGGGCCGATGTCGGCGTACGGGACGCGGAGGTATTCGGCCTGGCCGCCGGGGAAGCCGCCGAGCATGTGCGAGTAGCCCAGCAGCCCGGCGGGCGACTGGCCCATCGCCTTTCGGGCGACCTCGGCGTTGGGATTGGAGGTGTCGCAGAGCGAAAATTCGCCCCGCTTGCAGTACCAGCATTCGCCGCAGGAGAGCGTGAACGGGACGACCACCCGGTCGCCCTTCTTGAGCTTCCGGACGTCCTTTCCGACCTCGACGACCACGCCCATCGGCTCGTGGCCAAGGACGTCGCCGGCCTCCATCGTCGGCATGTAGCCGTCGTAGAGGTGGAGGTCGGACCCGCAGATGCAGGTGCTCGTGATCTTGATGATCGCGTCGCCCGGCTTCTCGATCGTGGGGTCGGGGACGGTGTCGACGCGGACGTCGCCCTTCCCGTGCCAGCAGAGGGCTCTCATGGTGTCTCGCCTCCGGTGATCGTAGGGTGTTGGATTTTCAACGTCCCGACACGGCCTCGCTCGCCTCGCGGTAGTGCGGCGCCGACCCGTCCGCCACGTTCGCGCGGTGGGTGGCGATGGAACCGTGCGGCCTGGCGCTGCCGAGCCGCCTGGCGCACCAGTAATCGAGCGCCGTGATCGCGGCGACGACCGCGAACGCGGCGGCGAGGTTTTTCTTCCTGGGGTTGTCCTCGGTGAAGCCCGAGCCCAACGCGGCGAGGTCGAGGGCGTCGCCCGCGACCCGAGCCCAGACCCCCGCCTTGGGGTTTTCCATCGCAAGGATGGCGACGCCCGTGGCGGCTTCCCTTGCGCCGAAGACGCGAAACAGCCAATCCTTGTCCTCCATCCCGAGCGCCCGGCCGATTTCGCGGCCCGCGACGATCTCGGCGAACCCCAGGCCGATGCTGAACCAACCCAGGCCGCGGGCGACCCTCATCTCGTTCATTTTCAGGTCCTGCTTCGTCACGACTCCGAACCCGTCAAGAGCTGGCCGATGAAGGAGAAATTGCAGTGCAAACGGCGAGCCTAAATCCGGAGAGGGGCGTTCGACCTGGGATCAGCCGATTCCCGAGCGGCACACCTTTGCGTCAAATCCGCATGTTCTCATGGGGGTCCATCTCGGCGCGACGATGCGGTTCCTTGCTCCTTCCGCATCCCCTCCGCCGCAGGCGTCGGAAAGTCCGACCGCCCCGACATTCGTCGACGAAGCAGCCGGCATGTGCTTTGCGTACCATTGGTGTTCCCGATACCCTTGATCCACGACGGCTGCGCGGATTTCCCGGCGGCGGGATCGAGGGCGGCCATTCGATGCGGAACCACCGGGAGTCGACCCCATGCGCTGGCAAGGCGGACGAGAAAGTGAGAACGTCGAGGATCGCCGGGGGGTGTCACCGGCGGCGGTCGGCGGCGGGATCGGCACGCTGATCGTGATCGTGCTCGCCCTTTTCCTGGGGATCGACCCGCGTCCCTTGCTCAGGGTCTTCCAGGGGGGCGCGCCGGGTGGGGCGCCCCAGCAGCAGCAACGCGAGCGCGAGCTGACGCCGCAGGAGAAGGAGCAGGGCCAGTTCGTCCGCGCGCTCATGGCGATGACCGAGGACGTCTGGAACGAGCAGTTCGCCGAGATGGGCCGGGAGTATCAGGAGCCGACGCTCGTCCTGTTCTCCGGCCAGGTCGCCACCCAGGGATGCGGCTTCGCCAGCTCGGCCGTCGGGCCGTTTTACTGCCCGGGGGACCAGAAGGTCTACATCGACCTGTCCTTCTACGACGAGCTGAAGACCCGCTTCAAGGCCCCCGGCGAGTTCGCCCAGGCGTATGTGATCGCGCACGAGGTCGGCCACCACGTCCAGAACCTCCTGGGGATCAGCGAGAAGATCTCTCGGGCGCAGCAGCAGTCCGGCAAGGCCGAGGCCAACCGGCTCTCCGTCATGCTGGAGCTTCAGGCCGACTTCTTCGCCGGGGTCTGGGCCCACCACATCGAGAAGAAGCGGCACGTCCTGGAGAGCGGCGACATCGAGTCGGGGCTCCGGGCGGCGACGGCCATCGGCGACGACGCGCTTCAGAAGCAGGCGCAGGGTTATACCGTGCCGGACTCCTTCACCCACGGCACGTCCGAGCAGCGGGTCCGCTGGTTCACCAAGGGGCTCCAGACCGGCGACGTCAACCAGGGCGACACGTTCAACGCGCCGGACCTCTGATCGGGAGGATCGCCGAGGGGCGGTGCAGCTTCTCCAGGCGTCGCGACGGGCGCGACCGGATCGACGGATCCAACCCGTTCGTCGCGATCGACCCTCGCGTCGCGTGGGCTGAATGGGAACGGTTCGCCTCGGTGCGGGGCCGATACAGAAATCAGTTTGGGAACCGGCGGGGGAATTCCGTCGGTCTCCGTCGCGGCGTCGGGCCTCGGACGGATCGTCCGTCCGGGGGAGGAGTCCCGCCGTCCGCCGCCTCGCCTCTCGCGATCATGGAGGATCGTCGCATGTCGGCCTCATCGAACCGCGCCCGCACGTCGCGTCACACGTTCCGCCCGACGGCGGGCGCCGACGCCCGCCTCGAAGAGCGGATCGTCATGTCGAACGCGCCCGTGACGCTGCACGAGTACCTGACGATCTCGCAGCGGCTGCTGGCGAACCCGTCGCCCCGGCTCGCCCGCGTCGTCGGCTTCCCGGCGTTCACGAAGAACGCCCCCGGGGTCCACGAGAACCCCCGGACCATCTACGCCCCGGCGATCCAGACCATCCGTGGCGGCCAGGCGGTCAACGTCGTGACCACCGACGGCTCCCGGTTCCGGATCCAGCTCGGCTACGTCTCCAACACCCAGCAGACCTCGGCCAACGAGGGTGCCGCGGGCGCCTACGCGGTCGGCTCGGGCCAGACGGCGCTGAGCATCGCGCAGCCGACCGAGACGCCCCAGCCCCAGGGGACGGTGCGCGTCTACCCCCGGCCCGACGGCTCCGTCGGCATCATCGTGGACGGCTCGACCTCGAACACCGAGCTGACCATCAACCCGCTCCCCCGGTCGATCCGCAAGGGGTACGCCCACAGCTTCGCCTACGGCCAGGCCGAGCAGACCCGCGTCCTGGACGTCAGCTCGATCACGGTCAACAGCGGCTCGATCGCCTCGATCCTCGGCTATCACACCGCGAACCTGACCGGCCCGGTCACGGTCAGCGGCAGTGGGGCCATCGACCGGATCGCCTTCCGCTCCATCGGGCCGGGCGGGGCGATCACCACCGGCGGCGACGTCGACACGCTCGACATCCTCGCCGGCGCCACCCTCAGCGGCGGCTCGATCTCGATCGGCCGCGACCTCAACCTCCTGAACGTCGGCGGCGACCTGGTGCTGGCGAACGGCAGCAACCTCTTCATCAACCGCGACCTCGGCCTGGTCCCGCAGCCGCCGAAGGGGACCGCGACCGGCTCCAACGTCCTGACCCTGAACGTCCCGCTCGTCGGCACCCAGACGACCCAGCAGTTCCCGCCGGTCTCGGGCCTGATCAAGGGGGACGTCGTCATCAACCCCGGCAGCCAGTTCGCGATCGGCCGGGGGATCGACAATCAGCTCCAGGTGAACGGCAGTTTCACGGGCCTGAGCCATTTCAGCGCCAAGGAGAACAACGTCCCGCCCGACACCACCACCACCCCGCCGACGCCGGTCCCGCCGATCCGGATCCTGGGGACCATCACGGCCTGACCTGGCCTGACCCCCCGTCGTCGATCAGGGCTTCGGGCCGGCCAGGTAGGCCGGCTTGAGGTCCTTCTTGAACCCGCCGACGCCCGAGTTGTTGGGCTCGTAAGGTCCGACGAAGTCGGCCTTCACGCCGTCGGCGGGGATCTTCTCCTCAAGCCCGAGCGCCCAGAAGACGCCGTTGAGGGCCAGCTTCCGCATCGACTCGGCCTTGAAGTCGAAGGGATGGCCCAGGGTCGTGAAGAAGACCCGGGCGGGCTTGCCGCTCGCGCCGGTGTAGGTCTTCGTCCAGGCGACGGGGTTGGTCTCGGGGAATCGGTCGAACTCCTTCGCGTGGCCCGATTTCAGGGCCTTGCCGATCAGGAGCCGGGTGCAATCTCCCTCCAGCGCGTCGCCTCCCCCCTCGACGTGGTACAGCCACGAGTAGGTCTCGAACGGCGTCACGCCCCGGAGGGTGGGGTGTCCGACGGCCGAGGGCTCGGGGGAGACGGCGGTGAGCATCTCCAGTCCGTCGCCGAAGTGGCCGTGGTGGGTGATCCATTTCTGGCCGAAGACCTTGCGCTCCCAGGCCTCGTTCATCTCGGCCGCGTGGGGGCCGCCGTCGTACCGGAAGGCGTGGGTGGCGGTGCGGAAGCCCATGATGGGTCGGCCGCTCTCGGCGTACTTCCGGATCCGGTCGAGCTGGTGGTCGGGCAGCTTGCGGAACCGGGTGTACATGACGACGAGGTCGGCGTCGTCGAGCGCCTCCAGCCCGGCGATGTTCGTCAGGACGTTCGGGTCGACCTTCCCCTGCTCGTTCAGGGCGTAGCAGACCGAGACGCGGAACCCGTGGGTCTCGTCGAGGATCCTCGCCAGCATCGGCAGGGACTCCTCGCTGCGATACTCCTCGTCGCCGCTGATGAGGACGACGTGGGGGGCCTCGGCCTTGGCCGGCTCGTCCGCGGCCCTCGCCGCGAGGGGGAGGAGGAGCAAGCAGGCCGGGCCGAACCAGCGGGAGAACGCGCGCGCCATGGGGGGATCCTCGGGTGTGGTGGGCGGTTTCCGCCGTTATAAGGGCCGCGGGGTCGCGGTGCAACGGGCTTGGCGGGTCAGGCGTCCTCGGAGTGCTCGTGGGGGTGGGGGAACGGCTCCAGGTGGACGAGGACGTCGCGGACGATCGGGAAGCGGTCGAGGATCCGATCCTTGACCTGATGGCTGATCCGGTGCCCCTCGTCGACGCTCATCGCCGCCGAAACCTGGACATGGATGTCGACCAGGTATTCCAGGCCCGTCTTGCGGACCCAGAGCTTGTCGACGTTGCGGACCCGAGGCATGTCGGCGGCGGCCTCGCGGATCGCCTCCACGAACTCCGGCTCGGCCTGGGCGTCCATCAACTCCTGGGCGCTGGAGACGAGGAGGTGGGTCGCCGAATAGAGGATCACCCCCACGACCGCCAGCGCCGCGAGGCCGTCCAGGAACGAATAACGGGGGCCGAGGACCCGCACCAGGGCCAGGCTGATGAGCACCGCCAGCGCGCTGAGGGCGTCGGATCGGTGGTCCCAGGCGTTGGCGATCAGGGCGCTGGAGCCGAGCCGACGGCCGAGGCGGATCTTGTAGTGGTAGAGCGCCTCCTTGATCACGACGTTGCCGCCGGCGATCAGGAGCGTCCAGAACGGCGGGATCTCCGACGTCGGCTCGGGGGGGAAGGACCGCAGGGTGTTCCAGCCGACGAGCAGGGCGGAGACGATCACCAGGACCGCGACGTTCGACCCGGCGATGGCCTCGGCCCGGGTGTGGCCGTAGGGATGCTCGGCGTCGGCCGGCTTCTGCGCCACGCGGAAGGCCATCAGGACGGCCGACGACGTGAAGACGTCCCCCAGCGAGTTCACCGCGTCGGAGACCATCGCCAGCGAGCCGCCGACGATCCCCCCGACGAGCTTCGCCCCCCCAACGCCAGGTTGACGACCAGCCCCAGGCTCGTCGCGCGCACGGCCGCGTCGTAGAGCCGCCGCTTCTCCACCTCAACCACCGGCACGCGCATTCGCCGAAGCCCACCGCCGCGAAGACGGCGCATCCGCCCCGGCGATCTCCATGATACTCCTCCGGCCGACCCGCCCGAAATCCGAAGTCCCCGCCGGCCCAGCTTCCACCCGCGACCGACCCTCGCCGTCCGGGCCTCGCGGCGGCCTCCGCGCCCCCCGCCATCGGCTTCGAATTGGGTTCGTTCTCACGCCGTGCGAACGGACCCAATCCGGCGCAAGAGTCTGTAGTGAATGAATTTGGGTTCCATGTCGAGGGGCGAGGATCGGGTTCGTTCGGCTATTCTTCCATCGTCCGCGAGTCTTCGACCGGGGGCCGGGGCGACGGGCTCGGGCCGCGAATCGATCGAGGCCATTAAGACAGGATGGCGCACGCTCGACGGTTGCGAACGGCGGGTCGGGAAAAATCAACGGACCTCGACGCGGACGAGCTTGCCGTCAACCCACCGGAAGAGGCCTCGCGGTCCGAAGTCGACGAAGAGGGTCCCCTGCAAGCCGACCGTGATCCTCAGGGCGTCTCCCTCGTCCAGCCGCGAGAGGCCCGTCGCTTCGCTCCATCGCCAGAGCCCGAACGAGCCGTAGTCGATCGCCAGCGTCCCGGCCGGGGTGGTCGCGAAACCTTCGGGGTCGGCGGCGTTCAGGCGACGGAAGCCCGTCCCCTCGCGCCAGTCCCAGAGCCCGTGCGGGCCGTAATCGACGTACAGGACGCCCCCGGGGCCGGCAGCGAGGCCCTCGGGGTTCGCCCCGTTGATCCGGCTGACGCCGGCCCCCCGACCCCACCTCCAGAGGCCGTGGGGGCCGAAGTCGATGTAGAGCGCGCCGTCCGGCGCGAACGCCAGGCCTTCCGGGTTCGCGGCGTTGATCCGACGGAACGAGCCCCCTTCCCGGAGCCAGAGCCCGAACGCACCGTAGTCGACGGCGAGCGCGCCGCCGGGCCCGACCGCGATCCCCTGGGGGTCGGCGTCGTTGAGCTTGCGGTATGCCCCCGCCGCCCAGGCCCACAGCCCGCGCGGGCCGAGGTCGAGATAGAGGGTCCCGTCCGCCGCCGAGGCGATCCCCTCGGGATCGTCCGCGTGGATCTGACGGAAGCCGTCTTCGAGCGACCAGCTCCACACGCCGCGATCTCCGCGGTCGAGGTAGACCGCCGGCGTCGTCGCGGGCACGCCACCGGGCTCGACAACCGTGAAGTGGACCGTCGCGACGTTGGAGAAGAGGTCGCCGTCGCGGATCTGATAGGTGAACGAGTCGGTCCCCGTGAACCCCGCGTCCGGCTCGTACTCGAACTGCCCCTCGAAGCCCGACGCGATGTGGCCGTGCGCGGGGTTCGTGAGCCGGTAGACCGTCCCGCGCCCGGCCCCGACCCGGAGGATGTCGTTCGAGTGGAAGCCGATCCCCGCGTCGCCGCCCGGCGGGGGCCAGACGACGAGCTTCCCGCCGGCCTCGACGCGGTACATGTCGTCCACCGCGATCGGGATCATGTCGGGCTGTTCCACGAACTTCACGACGAACGCGTCGGAGCGGCCGATCGAGGTCAGGACGTGGGTTCCCGACTCGCTCGGGTCGACATCGACCGCGCCTTCGAAGCGGCCGATGACGAAATACGGGCCGTAGATCCCGGACGTCACGCCGAGTCCCCGCGCCGAACCGTCTCCGCTCAGGGTTCGCGCGACCTCGACCTCCCCCGAAGAATCCATCCGCCACAGGAACGCGCTGCCGCGGCCGGAATCCTGGAGCATGCGAACGCCCGCGCCGGGGTCGAAGTCGACGGCGCCGGCGAACCCTCCCGTCGCCGAGACGCTGAGGTAGATGTCGAACGCGATCGCCTCGACGGCGTCGTCGCCGGCACCCCCCACGGTCGCGACCCAGTCGAGCGCGCCGGTCTCCAGGTCATACCGCGCGAGGAAGCCGTCGGCCCCCCCCGAGGAGGTCCGCACCCCCGCGTCCCCCGCCCCGCCGAAGTCCACGCGGCCCTCGAACGCGCCGGAGACGTAATAGAAGCTGGGCCGGTACGGGGTGTACGTGCTGTTGTCGACGAGGCCCAGGTCGGTGGGACGGTCGTCCCCGGCGCCGCCGAACGTCTGGATTCTGCGGGGATCATAGCCGACGGCCCAGAGGATCACGAGGAAGCCGTCGCGGCCACCGGCGCTCGTCCGCTCCCTGGACCCGTCGGAGATCCATCGCAGGCCGATCCCGTCCCCGAAGCTGAGGTCGGCGGTCCCCTCGAACGTGCCCAGGATGGACGAGCCGGCGGCCTTCACGGCCGCATCGTTCCCGGGCCCGCCGGCGCGGGCGGCCGACGAGAGCGGGGGCCACCAGGTGCCGTCCTGCGCCAGTTGCACATAGAAGGCGTCCGTCCCTCCCGCCGAGGTCATCGTGCGCGTCGACCCGGCCAGGCGCAGGGAGGGGTCGAAATTGGCCGTCCCGCTGAACGATCCGACCACGAAGAACAGGTCGCCCCAGGAGTTCGGCGAGAGCCCCAACGCCTCGTCGTCGCCGAGCCCCCCGAAGCCACGGGCCCATTCCAGGGACCCGTCGCCGGCGCGGAACCGGGCCAGCAGGGCGTCTGTCGCCCCCTCGCTGGTCAGCCGGGTTTCCCCGTACCCCGGGCCGAATTCCACGGAGGCCGAGAAGACCCCGGCGACGACGACCCCGGAGTCGTCGAAGACGAGGGAGTTGATCCGGTCGTCCCCCGGCCCGCCGAACGACCGGGCCCAGCGCAGGCGTCCCATGCGGTCGTACGAGGCGATGAACGCGTCCTCGCCCCCCGCACTGGTCCGCGCGACCACCCCCTCGCCCGGGTCGAAATCGACGGTCCCCGTGAACGAGCCGACGACCCAGGGCCCGCCGAGGATTCCGGCCCGCGCCTCCCGGATCGTGATCGTCCCTTCCCCCCCGACCGCGAACGCCGAGGCGAAGTCGGCGATCGTCGACGGGACCGTTCGGTCTTCCAGGGAGTCCCAGGCCAGCCTGCGCGACGGGCGAGAGCGGGGCTTCAAGACGGCGAACGGGGCCTTCCAGAGCATCGCGGCACCTTCGGCGAGGGTCCGCCTCGGGTCCGATCCCGCGTCGCCGCCGAACCCGATCCGAGGCCGCACCGCGTCGTCCGACCGGGCGAGGTCGGGCGCGCGTCGCTTTCGTTGTGCCTAAGAGGTTAGAACCGCGCGACCATGAATTCAAGATTGCGCCCGCGAATTCCCAGGGGGCGCGAAAACCGGTGAGGCGTCCTTCCGCGCTTCAGGGGCGGAGCAGGCGATCGAAGGCGGCGCGCCTCAGACCCCGGTGGAGTTCGAGGGACGAGGCGGAGTCGTCGAGGTTCACCCGGAGTTCGAGCCTCTGGCGGAATTCCCGCTCGCAGGCCTCGTGGTACGCCCAGTCGCGGAGGTCGGCGAAGTGGCGGAAGCCGTAGAGATGGACCATCGCCGCGGCGACGAGGATCGCCGCGAGTCCGAGGCGCGAGACGCCGCGGAACCGACCGATCGCCATCCGGAGCGGCAGCCAGATCGCCAAGCCCCAGGCGACGCCGAAGACGAAGACGAAAAAGCGGGGCCAGCTCATGGTCGCTCTCGGATGTGGTTGCGGCCCGCCGTCGGCTCGGGCATGATACGGCGCGAACCTTCCCGACGCTTTCGCGTCCAGGAGACCATTCGATGAAGCCGATCCGCAAGACGTTCGTCCTGGTCGCCGCCGACTGCCCGGTGGAGAGGGGGACGGAGCCGCCCGCGAGGGGAGCGAACCCGACGGTCGCCCGGATTCAGTATGAATTACTCACCACACGACCGTATACCCTGAGGCTAGAGCACCTCATCCTCGCCGTGCACGTCCGCCGCGCGGGGATCTCGGAAGTCGAGGCCGCGCGGAACGCCGAGGCGATCCGCGCCGAGCTGTTCGCGAAGCCCCACCCCTGCATGCGGGCCTCTCCCTTGCCGAAGTCTTACGGCTGGGGCGTGCATCACGACGAGGAGGGGCGGATCGCGATCGTCGGGGTCGAGTCGGACGAGTACGCCCGCTTCGCGCGCGGCGAGATCGAGGGCGTGGACGTGGTCCTCGCCATGAGGAACAAGCGGGCCTGACGCCCGGGAGAGGAACGCGGCGATGACGATCATCCGTCCCGAGCGGCCCGGCGACGAGCCGGCGATCCGAGCCGTGGTGGCCGCCGCATTCCCCACCGAGGCCGAGGCGCGGTTGGTGGACCTGCTCCGCGAGGCGGGGCGGCTGTCGGTCTCGCTGGTCGCCGAGGTCGACGGCGAGGTCGTCGGTCATGTCGCGTTCAGCCCGGTGACGGTGGGGCCGGGGGTGATCGGCGCGGGGCTCGCGCCGCTGGCGGTGCGGTCGGCGAATCGGGGGAGGGGGGTCGGCGGGATGCTGATCGGGGAGGGCCTGGCCGCCTGCTGCACGGCCGGCTTCGGCTGGGCCGTCGTCCTGGGCGAGCCTCGCTACTACGCCCGCTTCGGCTTCCGACCCGCGCCGGGCGTGGGGCTGGCCGACGAATACGGCGGCGGCGACGCCTTCCAGGTCGCCGAACTAGTCCCCGGTGCCTTGCCCGTCGGCGCGGGGCTCGTGCGATACGCGCCGGAGTTCGCCTCGCTGGACGTGTGAGGGCGGGCGTCGATCCGCCGGTGCGGACTCGTCGCGGCGGCGCTCCTCCCACTCCTCCATGACCTGCCGCGCCAGTTCGCTGTCCGGGTCGAGTTCCAGGGCCTCGCGAAGCAAGCCGTCCGCGAGATCCCGGCGGCCCCGGGCCTCGTGCTCGCGGGCCTGCGCCCAAAGCCGCCTCCGCCGCCACTCCATCAGCAGGCGCCTCGGCTGCTCGTCGTCCGGGTCCACTTCCACGGCCCTGCGGAAGAATTCTTCCGCCAGGTCCTGCTTCTCCTGGAACTCATAAACGTCGGCCTGGCACCACAGCGGCGCGGGCGAGTCGGGGGCAATCAGGGCCGCGAATTCGAACCAGATCAGGGCGACCTCCCAGTCCCGCTCCCGGTACGCCAGGTTGCCGATGTAGAGATGCGTGAACACGTCGGTCGGGTCCGCCTGGAGGGCCCGGGCCAGGGCGTCGCGCGCCTCGGCGAAGCGACCTCGTCGGCTGTACCATCGGCCCAGGATGTGGAGGGCTCGGAAGTCGTCGGGCTGATCCTCGAGGTAGCGGAGGAGCCTCCGGGGTGCTCGGGTCGGCATGTCGAGCCTCCGAACGAAAGGGGCCTCGGTGAAGATGGGCCTCGCCTCGGACTGACTCGCAAGGAGGGAAAAGGTTCGGCCCCACTCCTCAAGCGGGCCCGGCTCGTCGCAGGAGGATTCGGGCGCAGCCGGCCCCTGGTTGCGGTAACGGATCAGCAAGCCGGCTCCCCAAGGCGTCCGGGATTATTCGGCATGCTCGATGACGTAGGTCCAACCGCGCTTTCGGTACTCGTCGGCCAGCCGCTCGATGATCTCGGCGTTCCGATTCCCGACCTTGTCCACGATGCGGATCGGTCGGAGCCCGCCGTCCGACGCCTCACCCTCGGCCTCCAGGCCGATGACAGGCCCCGTGTGCTCCTTCGTCTCCGCCTCGAGGTGCCAGTCCCGCTGGGAGCCGCTGACGCTCACCCGCGACTCGCGGGACAGGGGGCCGGGCTGCGGAAGGTCCTCCCCGGCTCTGGTGATGACCGACCGGGTGGCGTCGAGCTGGGCCGCGAGCTGCGCGGCGAGTCGCAACCTCTCGCCCTCCCGCCGGACGAGATAGACGGCGACCAGCCCCAGGACGAGGAACACGGCCATCGCCGACACGATCATGATGCGTCGCTTCATGGCACCCTCCCGCCGCGAGCGAGGTGCTCCGGGCCTTCCTCGCAGGTTCGAGGACGGACGAGGTCTTCCGCCGGCGACCCCGGGCGGCCGGGGCCGAGTCCCGGCCTAGGGATCCGGATCGACGTTGGGCATCTTCGCACAGAACCGCTCCCAGCCCTCTCCGGTGACGGCCGTCTGGCCCACCCAGACCTCCTTCAGATTCACCAGGCCGCGAAGCTCCTCCAGGCCGGCGTCCGACACCCTGGTGCGGTTGATGTTCAGAAACGCCAGGGACTTCAGGCCCTTCAGGTGGACCAGCCCGGCGTCCGTGATCGGATTGCCGCTCAGGTCGAGGTGCTCCAGCCGGACCAGCGGGGCCAGGTGCGCCAGGGCGTCGTCCTGGAGCTCGGCATCGTCGACCTCGAGCACGTTCACCTGGAGCACCTTGAGGTTCCGGAGGCTTCGAATCTTCGCGAAGCCGGCCTCGGTGAGCGCGTGGCCCCAGATCCTGAGGGTCTCGAGCTCCGTCAGCCCCTCGATGACGTCCATCGTCCGGTCGGTCGTCAGTTCGGGGGTGATGTCGAGGTGGCGGAGCCTCGGGAAAGCCGACAGCTTCGACGCGAGGTCTTCCAGCTCGCGAGCCGTGAGGATCGGCTTCCCGCGCCTGTCGGCGTAGATCATGTTGACCTCGACCACGCTCTGGAAGAAGTCATCGCCGATCGCCCGCCTCAGCCAATCGGGCACCCACGCGGCACCGGCGGAGGCGAGCAGGCCGTCGCCTAACTCCCAATCGAACCGGACGACGCCGCCGTACGCCGTGAGGGCGGCGGCGGCCTCGCGCTGCTCCCGGGCGAGGCGGACCTGCCAGCCGAGCCAGACGCCGAGGCCGAGCACCAGGAGCATCAACCCCCGGACGCTGAGACTCAGGCGGCGCCGGGGTCCCTTCGCGGTCGCCCGTTCCATCGTCGTGGCCCCACAGCCAGGACAGCCCGCGAACCGATCAGTCGACCGCAACCTTCTTCACATCCTAGTTTCGGCTTGCCCGGAAGGTCAATCCGGTCGGTCGATCGGGGGTCGGTTCGGATCCCGAAGTCGTCTCGTCGCGCGGCCCGGCTGCGCGAGGCTCAGCGCAGGAAGAGGCGGTAGACGGGGTTGTCGGTCTCGTCGACGCAGGGGTAGCCGAGGCCGGCGGTGAAGTCGTGGAAGGCGGCGAGATCGTCGTCGGGGATCTGGAGGCCGACGAGGGTGCGGGCGTAGTCGGCCCCCTGGTTGCGGTAGTGGAACAGGCTGATGTTCCAGTTCGGGGGCATGTTCGCCAGGAATCGCATGAGCGCGCCGGGGCGCTCGGGGAACTCGAAGCGGTAGAGCCGCTCGTCGCGGGCCAGGGGGGAACGACCGCCGACCATGTGGCGGACGTGCTCCTTGGACAGTTCGTCGCCGGTCAGGTCGACGACCGGGAAGCCCTCGTCGGTGAACCGACGCGCCTGCTCGGCCGATTCGGCGCGGTCGCCGACGGCCAGGCCGATGAACAGGTGGGCGGAGGTCGCGTCCGAGATCCGGTAGTTGAACTCGGTCACGCTGCGGTGGCCGATCAGCTCGCAGAGCCGCTTGAAGCTGCCGCGACGCTCGGGGATCGTCACGGCGAAGAGGGCCTCGCGCTCCTCGCCCACCTCGGCGCGCTCGGCGACGAACCGGAGGCGGTTGAAGTTGATGTTCGCCCCGCAAGCGATCGCCACCAGCGTCTCGCCTTGCAGGCCGTGCTTCGCCGCGTACTGCTTGGCCCCCGCGACCGACAGCGCCCCGGCCGGCTCCAGGATGCTCCGGGTGTCCTCGAACACGTCCTTGATCGCGGCGCAGGCGGCGTCGGCGTCGACCGCGACGAAGTCGTCGACCAGCTCGCGGGCCAGCCGGAAGGTCTCCTCGCCGACGAGCTTGACCGCCGTGCCGTCGGAGAAGAGGCCGACGTCGGCCAGCGCGACCCGATCCCCCGCGCGGACGGATCGGATCATGGCGTCGGAGTCGGTCGTCTGGACGCCGATCACCTTGATCTCCGGCCTCACCGCCTTGATGTAGGCCGCGACCCCGGAGATCAAGCCGCCGCCGCCGATCGCCGCGAAGACCGCGTGGATCGGCCCCTGATGCTGGCGGAGGATCTCCATCGCGATCGTCCCCTGGCCGGCGATCACGTCGGGATCGTCGAACGGATGGACGAACGTGTAACCGTGGATCTCGCAGAGTTCCAGGGCGTGCACGTGGGCGTCGGAGTAGCTCTCGCCGTGCAGGACGACCTCGCCGCCCAGGGCGCGCACGGCGTCGATCTTCAGGCTCGGCGTCGTCACCGGCATGACGATCGTCGCCCGGCAGGCCAGCTTCCGCGCGCTCAGCGCCACCCCTTGCGCATGGTTCCCCGCCGACGCGCAGACGACCCCTCGCCCGCGCTGCTCGGGCGACAGGAGGGCCATCTTGTTGTAGGCCCCGCGGAGCTTGAAGCTGAAGACCGGCTGCTCGTCCTCGCGCTTCAGCCAGACCTCGGCGCCGAGGCGGGCGGAGAGCTTGGGCGCGTGCTGCAACGGCGTCTCGACCGCCACGTCGTAAACGCGGGCGGTCAGGATCTTCTTGAGGTAGTCCATCAGTCCGAGGGGGGCGGGGTCTGTCGTCTTCACGGGGGCCTTCGCGTGCGAGGGGACGCCCCGCTCAGGGGGCGGCGGGGGGCTCGGTGGAGTCCAGGAACTCGACGAGGTCGCGGATCTCGCGTCGGTTCAGATCCTTGATCAGATCCTCGGGCATCGCCGAGCCGCCTCGGGACTTCTCCTCGATCTGATCCTTGGGGACCACGACGAGGGCGCCCTCGGGGGTGAGGAGCCGGACCTCGCGGTCGTCCTCGCCCTTGACGACGCCGGCGACGACCTGGCCGCTCGCGAGGGCCAGGACCTGGGACTCGAACCCCTCGGCGATCTGTTTGTTGGGGAGGACGATCGACTCCAGGATGTACTCGCGGCCCTTGCGACGGCCGACGCCCGCCAGATCGGGGCCGACCTCGCCGCCGTCGCCGGCGACCTTGTGGCAGCGGAGGCACTGGACCTCGGCCTTCTCGCGGAAGATCCGGCGGCCGCGCGCCGCGTCGCCTCCCGCAAGTGCGTCGCGGTAGGCGGCCAGCGGGTCGTCGGCCTTGCGGAGCGCGTCGTAGCGGGCGAGCGCGGCCTTCACGTCGGCGGACTCCCGCCCGGCGGCGGCCTCGGTCAGGTCGAGCCGGATCTCGGGGGGGACCTCGCCGGCCTCCAGCTTCGTCAGCCAGCGGCCGAGCAGGGCGTCGGCCTGCGCGCCCGGGACCGCGCCGAGCATGGCGAAGGCGGATTGCTTCTCCAGGATCGAGCCCCGATCGAGCACGCCGGCGGCCTCGTCGACCGCGCGGTCGGGCTCCAGGCGGGCCAGGATCCGCAGTCCCTCGGCGCGGACCGCGTCGGAGTCGGCCTTCCTCGCGGCGGCGACGACCTCGCCGAGCTTCTCGTCGTTCAGGGCGTCGAGCGCGCGGAGGGCCTCGACGCGCGAAGCGGCCGGGCGGGAGGCGTCGGCGGCCAGCCCGCGGAGCGACGGCCCGGCGTCGGCGACCTTCAACTCGCCCGCGGCCGAGGCGGCGGCCTCGCGGACGCGGTCGGAAGGGTCGGTGACCAGGCTCGGCAGGACCGGGGCCAGCGCAGCCACGGCCGGGTCGGCGGGCCGCTTCGATTCGCCCCGGTAGAGGCCGGTGATCGGGTGCAGCGGCGACGGCGCGCCCCATCGCGAGAGGATCTGGAGAGCCTCGACGCGGATCGACTCGGGCACGTCCTTCCGCGCGGCGACCGCCGCCAGGACGCGCGGGTCGCCGGGCTGGCCGACGGCCTCGCAGGCCGCGAGCACGCGACGCCAGACCGGCTCCGTCAGGTCGCGTCGG
Organism: Planctomyces sp. SH-PL62; assembly: GCF_001610895.1. Taxonomy (NCBI): domain Bacteria; kingdom Pseudomonadati; phylum Planctomycetota; class Planctomycetia; order Planctomycetales; family Planctomycetaceae; genus Planctomyces; species Planctomyces sp. SH-PL62. The sequence continues at coordinate 898,757 of NZ_CP011273.1, forward strand.
GTGGCCAGGGCCGCGAGCTTCGTCAGGCCCTCCGCCAGGGCGGGCTCCTCGGTGACGGCGCGGGAAGCCTCCAGGACGATCGACGCGACGGGATCGTCGAGGAACCGGGCGACGGCCGGATTCCCGCGCTCCCGCATCGTGAGCAGAACGATCATGCGGACGTCGGAGGAGGGGTCCGAACCCAGCGCCTCGATCGCCGCGATCGCCTTCTCGTCGCCGCTCGCGGCGCGGGCCAGGGCCGACGTCGCGGCCGATCTCAGGTAGGGGTCGCCGCCGTCGCCGGCCCGCATCCGGGCCATGATCGGCTCGACGACCTCCGCCGACGGGAGGAGTCGCGCCAGGGCGAGCATCGCGTAGAGCCGGACACGCGGAGATTCGTCGTCCAGCAGCGGTAGGATCGCCGACGGCGGCGTGACGACGGCCTCGGCCAGCGCCCGCGCGGCCTGAGCGCGGACCTCCGCGTCCGGGTCTTTGAGGAGGGCGAGGAGCGGCGGCGAAAGCTCGCGGCGGCGGTCGTCGTCCGAAGCCCGGAGGACCTGGCCAAGGCCCCAGATCGCGTGCAGCCGCCCGTACCCCTCGCCGTTCGCGGCGGCGTTCCGAAGCGCGGCCAACGCGTCTTCTCGGTCGGCCTTCGGCAGCGTCGCGAGCGCGCCCGTGCGCGGGACGGCCGGCCCCGACTCGGGTTTCGCGCGATCGGCCAGGGTGAACTGCGCCTCCTGGCGGACCCTCCGGTCGGGGTGGGCGAGGAGGCGGCCCAGCTCGTCGTTCGGCCGGGCGTCGAAGCCCTCGGCGAGGAGCCGCTTGACCTCGGCGACGCGGGGGTCGGCTGCGGCGGGGTCGGAGACGCGCCAGATGCGGCCCTTGTCGGTCTTGTTCCAGCCCTTGATCCAGTCGCTGACGTAGAGCGCGCCGTCGGGGCCGAAATCGCAGTCGGTGGCCTGGAGGCCCCAGAGGAACTCCTTCGGCTCGACCAGCTCGAACGACGCCCCCCTCGGCCGCACGGCGAACGAGCGGACGCCGCTGGTGGCCGCCGCGCCCCGGAAGTCGCTGAGGTAGAAGCGGCCCTTCTCGCCGTCGTTCAGGCCGACGCCGGGATAGATCGCCAGGCCGGAGGGGCCGTCGGAGAAGTTGGCGAGCGGTGGGATCTGGTAGGCGGGCTTGCCTTCGAGCTCCGGCGTCCACATCTTTTCGCTGTTCCAGACGCCCCGGCTGTTCGGCTTCTCGATGAACTGGTAGCCGATCCGCCAGCCGCTGTCGCCCCCTTCGATGATGTGGACGAAGCGGGCCTTGTCGCCGCCGTCGGAGTTGTTGTCGACGGTGAAGAGGTCGCCGGTGTCGTTGAAGGCCAGCTCCTGCGGGTTCCGCAGCCCGGTGGCGACGACCTCCAGGTTCGCGCCGTCGGGGTCGCAGCGAAGGACCGAGCCGCTGTCGAGCACGGCCAGCTTCCGGCCCTCGGGCGTCACGAGGTTGAAGCCCCGGTCGCCGATCGAGAAGTACAGCTTGCCGTCGGGCCCGAAGATCAGGCCGTGGAGGTCGTGGCCGAGGAAGCCGACGTGCACGCCGTAGCCGGTGTGAAGGGACTTGCGGACGTCGGCCTTGCCGTCGCCGTCCGTATCCCTGAGCAGCCAGAGGTCGGGGATGTTGGCGAAGTAGACGTCGCCCTTGCGGGCCAGGACGCCGGCCGCGATACCGGTCTCGGGGCCGTCGAAGCCCTCGGCGAAGATCTGGGCGTGGTCGGCCTTGCCGTCGCCGTCGCGGTCCTCGACGAGCCGGATCCGCTCGCTCTCGACGCCGAACCTCGCGAACTCCTCGGCCGTGAAGAACTTCCGATACATGGCGACGCGGTCGGCCACGGTCCGGGCGGCGAGGTCGTCCACCAGCCAGTTCATGTGGCTGCGGTTGTCGGTCACGCCGTCGGTGTGGCGGAAGGTCTCGACGACGAAGAACCGACCCTTCGCGTCGGCGTGGAAGGCGACCGGGTTCGCCACCAGCGGCTCGGCCGCGAACAAATCGACCTGGAACCCGGGCGCGACGCGCAGCGACTTCAGGGCTTCCGCCGGCTCCGGAATCCGCCCGACTGGACGGGCCGTGGCCGAGCCGTCTTCCGCGACCGCCGATCGGCCGGGGAGGGCCGTCGAGGCCAGGACCGCGAGGAGACCGGGGAGGACGACGGAAGGAAGGCGAAGGCGCATGAAGCGGTCTCGCGAGAGGTGCTGAGGGTGGAGAGGCCCGGAACGCTGGATCGTCGAGGCCGACCCGGCGCATGTTTGGTCTGTCGACGTGGGCGCGCGATCGCGCCCGACCGGCGGTTCAGCTCGTGATGCCCTTCGTGAGATGCATGAAGGCGGTTTCGAGGTTGATCTCGTCTTCCTTGAAGAGGGTCAGCTCGAAGCCGTTCTCGAGGATCCGGCTGGCGAGGAAGCCGTACTGGTGGACGCCGGGGCGGAGCTTGACGATCAGCACGCCGGCCTTCTCGTCGACGGTCTCGACCTCGGGCTGGGCTTCGAGGAAGTCGGCGGCTTCGTTCAGGCGTTCGGCGACGTTGATGTTCAGGACGATGTCCGTGCGGACCCGCTTCATGACCTCGGTGACTTCGCCGTTCACCAGCAGGCAGCCCTGCTCGATGATGCCGATCTTGTTGCAGATGTCGGCCAGCTCGGGGAGGATGTGGCTGGAGACGAGGATCGTCTTGCCCATGCTCCGCAGCTCTTTCAGCAGCGCCCGCATCTCGATCCGGGCGCGGGGGTCGAGGCCCGAGGCGGGCTCGTCCAGGAGGAGCACCTGGGGGTCGTGCAGCAGCGTCCGGGCCAGGCCCAGGCGCTGGGTCATCCCGCGCGAGAGGCTCGTCACCATCGCATCGCGCTTGTAGGTCAGGTCGACGAGCTCGAGGACTTCCTCGCAGATCTTGCGACGGGCGGGGCCCTTGATTCGGTAGGCGGCGGCGAAGAATTCGAGGTACTCGATGACCTTCATGTCGTCGTACACGCCGAAGAAGTCGGGCATGTAGCCGATGACGCGACGGATCTCCTTGGACTTGGTGTAGATCGAGTAGCCGCAGACGGTGGCCTCGCCCCAGCTCGGGTTGAGCAGCGTGGCGAGGATCCGCATCGTGGTGGTCTTGCCCGCGCCGTTGGGACCGATGAAGCCGTACACGTCCCCCTGATTGAGCGTCAGGTTGAGGCGGTTCAGGGCGTACATGTCGCCGTACATCTTCGTCAGGTCGTGAGTCTCGATCATCGCGGTCCGCCTCGTCTCATCGGTCGGTCTGGGGGCTGTTCGCGTCGGCTTCTCGTGACGGGTATCAGGGCCGGGTCGGATCAGAGGCGGCGGAGACGGCCGCGACCCTGGCGCCGGGCGATTTGAGCGGCAGGACGACCCGCAGCAGCGTCGTCTGCTCGATCCGGGCCTCGTTGGGGGCGTTGCCGATGGCCACCTGCGCCGCGGGGCGCTTCGTCCGGGCGACGAGCATCGGCCGCTGGAGCGCCAGCTGGCCGGTGAGGTCCAGGTCGTGCAGGGTCGAGTTCCCCAGCGGCTGCTCCTGGCCCGTGCGGCGGGACTCGCTCTCGTGGAACATCACGGACAGCAGCAGGTCGCCCCGGTTCAGGAGGGCGTCGGGGGTCCCCGTCTCCCCCTTCATGTAGCGGGGCTCGCGCGACTTGAGTTCGCCCGAGAGGGTGCGGTCGCTCTGCAATTCCACCCGGATCGTCTGGCCGGGGGCGAGGTCGCCGAGCTGATAGACCTGCTTGCCGAAGGCGAGGAGGGCGTCGGTCAGCGGGTAGGTTTGCAGGTTCGTGATCGTCCCCTGGAGGCGGTCGAAGCCGGCGACGGCCAGGTCGGACTCGACGACCGGCGAGGCCGGGCCGAACCATCGCGAGGAGACGGTCTTGGTGCTCCAGATCGGGATGCGGACCCGTTCCAGCCGGTCGAGCCCGCCGGTCGGCGCGTACGAGTAGCCGCCGCCGGAGAACGAGAAGCGGCCCGTGGAGCCCCCCATGCCGCCGAACTGGCTCTCGGGCACGCCGAACCAACTCGTCACCACCTCGACGCCCGGGGCGGGACGGGCGGGCTCGCCGGTCGAGGCCGGCGCGAGCGGCGGCGCGTCGGCCGGGCCGTCGACCGGCATCGGCAGGAAGCCCAGGTCGTAGTCGCGGTTCTGCGGGCTGAACAGGGTCGCCCACGATCGCCCTCGGGTCAGCCCGGAGACCTGGTCGACGTCGACCAGGTCCACCTTGTTGACCAGCAGGTCGTTCCCCTTGAGTCGGTAGGCGGCGAAGTAGGCGAGCAGGCTGACGGCCGTCACGATCAGGGGGAACGTGATCCAGGTCAGCTCCATCCGCTTGAGGACCTTCTTGAGGAAGAAGTAGTCCCCCGGGCCGATCGCCAGGATGTAGAGGAAGATCAGGAACGCGACCAGCCCGAACGGCACCAGCTTGACGCGCGGGAACTGCTCCAGGGCGACCCGGAGCTGGCTCGCCAGGTCGGTGACGCCGGTGGCGTAGAACCGTCCCGTCCCCCCCATCATGGCGGCGCCGGCGTCCTCCTGGAAGCGGTCGCGGCGCAGGTCGAGGGCCTGGACCCAGAAGAGGCCGCGGTCGGTCCAGTCGGCGAAGACCTTCTCCTCGACGTCGACCCCGATCAGCGTGACCCGGCCGAAGCCGAGAGGCCCCCGGACGATCAGCGGCAGGTTGGCGATCGACGCCAGGACCTTGCCGCCGCGAGCCTCCACCTCTTCCATCTTCGTCGCCATGTGGGCCGGGCTGCCGGGGGGGGTGATCGGCTTGGTGGAGTTCGCGAAGGTGTCGAGCGCCTCCAGCGACTGCACCCGCTCGCGACCGGTCAGGAGGGCCGGGAGCGCCTGGCCGAGGGAGGATTCGCGGACCGCCTGCCAGTTCTCGCCGACGGCGACCACCAGGTGGCCGCCCCGCCTGGCCCATTCGACGAGGGCCTCGCCTCGGGGGCCGGCGAGCATCTCCAGCGTGGCCCGGTCGGCGGTGTCGAGCACGACGACCCGCGCGCCGTCGTAGCCCAGCCAGCGGCCGGGGAGGCGGTCGGCCTCGGCGTCGATCGCGGTGAGGACCAGCTCCGATTCGCGGCCGTCCGACCGCTTGAAGCCGGCGACCTCCTTCACCTGGTCGACCCCCTGGGGCCTCCCCACGGTGAGGATCCAGGAATCGTCGGGGGCCAGGGCGGTCAGGTCGGTGCGGGCGATCTGGTCGCGGGTCCGCGCGCCCAGCCAGCGGCCGCCCTCGTCATAAAACCGGACCGAGAACTCGCCGTCGCGGCCCCCGGCGCGGGTGTAGGCGACGTAGGTCCGGGTCTCGCCGGCCGGCAGGTCGATCGGCTGTCGGACCGAGGTGGGGACGCCGTCGTCGTCGCCGACCACCACGTCGAGGAAGCCCCGGAACGGGACGCCCCCCCCCTTGACCTGCACCCAGACCGGCGTCCACGCGCCGATCTTGAAGACGTCGGCCCCGCCGAAGCCGATCCGAAGGTTCTCGACCTCCACCGGCAGGGCCGCCCGCGCCGGGCCGGGCGCGACCAGGACGAACGCTCCGACGAGCGCCGACAGGACGATCCAGGATGCCAATCGGGGGCGGCGACGCAGCGGCGGACGGGAGTTGATCATCATGGATGGCGGCCACAGGTGATGAGCGTCGGGGGCTACGCTAGGCTAAGCTACGGAGGCGGGCGGCCGAAGGTTCACGGCTTCTCCGCCGGGTCGCAGACGCAGGGCGAGCGGCCGCAGCCGGGACATCCCACGCCGTACTTGCGTCGTACGGCGTCCTCAAGATCGACGCCCCGGATGTTCGCCAGCGTCGCCAGCCAGGCCAGCACGTCGGCCATCTCCAGCGCCAGCTCTTCGTGGCTGCCGGAGCGGAGCGCCGTCGCCAGCTCTCCGAACTCCTCGGCCAGCCAGAGGAACGTCGCCTCGGCCCCGCGCGCGGCGTCCTTGGTCCCGTACATCTCGAAGATGGTCCGCTGGAGTTCGCGGAGCGTCAACCCGTCGTCGTGAAGCTCGCCCATTTCGCGATCTTACCCGATCGCCGATCGCCCGTGCGAGGGGGAATCGGCCTCGGCACGAACCGCTCGCGAACCCGTCCACGCGGCCGAACGCCGCGAGATCCCGGCCGGGGAGATCACGCGATCCCGCGGCCGGCGGCTCGGGCTTGCGAGCCGAGGCTCATCCGATCTCGGGAGGCGCGGTTAAAGAGGGAGGAATTCGATGCCGTCGGGTTTGAGGTTGAATCGGCGGGCGCGGATGACGCTGCCGCCGCCTTCGACGTAATAGATGATGAGGATGCTGTGATCCTTCAACTCGACGGTGGCGGGGTAGGCGCCGATGCACGAATCGATCGGATACGGCCCCCGCCAGGTTTCTGCGTCGTCGCCGCTGATGTGGATCGACGTCTTCGGGAGGCGATGGCTCAGGATGATCTCGCCGCTGCTCAGCCGGGTCAGATGCGGGGAATGGGCCGGGAAGCCGGCCTTTTTCGCCTCCGACCAGGACCTGGCCTCATCATCGCTGATCGCGTAGTACATGTCGTCGGCGAAGGAACGCATCGCTGCATACAGGCGACCGTCGGCGAGGCGGATGACGTCGGTCTCGGCGTTGAGCCCGACGCCCGGCGGCGCCTTGATCGCGACGGGGGCTTCCCAGGTCAGGCCGCGATCGGTCGAGCGGGCGGTCCCGGCGATGCTGAGCCCCGTTTCTTCGTCTCCGCGGTAAAGGCCCAGAACGCAGACGCCGTTGGGAAGTTGGCGGACGGGGGCGGAGCAGACCCAATCCGGGAACACCGAGCGGGCCTCGGCTTCCCACGTCTTGCCGTCGTCGCGGCTGACGACGATCTGGACGCCGGTGTCGCTCCTGTTCTGCTCGAAGAGTTTCGGGTCCTTGATGGTCTTCAGGCGCTTGCGGTCCTTCTCGGCGATCGAGAAGAAGGTGCAGATCAGCGTGCCGTCGTCGAGCTGGGAGACGTGGGGATCGCGGTTGTCGTCCTCGTCGTCGTACAGGACGGCCGGCTCCGACCAGGTGCGGCCTTCGTCTGAGGAGCGGACCATGCAGATGCGACCGCCGAGCGGAAAATCGTCGGCCGGGAGCGAAACATGGGTGTAGCCGGCGTAAAAAACCGCGAGGATGTCGCCGTTCTTCAGGCGGCAGGCGTCGGGGAAGGCCTGGTACGAGTGCGCCTGCTCGCCCCTGGAAATCACGATGGGATCGACCGACGCCGGCGGCTTCGACGAGACGGGGGCCGGAGCCGCCGTCGCGTCCCAGTAGTCGGCTTGCATCCCCTTCACGTCGACCTGGGTCCAGACGTGAAGCCTGGAGCCGTCGTGGACGACCTCGGTGAGCGTCGCAAGCTCCGGGCGCAGGACGGCTTCGAACACCGCGATGTCCCAAAGGATCCGCTGGGGGTCGTTGGGGGCGTGCGACTCCCAACGCTGGACCAGATAGTCTCGCAAGCCCCCTTTCCCCTTGAAGCGAGCGTCGACTTCGGCCTTGGTCCACTGGAAATGGTCGAGGGTGGTGTTGACCATCGCCTTCAGCTCGACGCCGCTCTTGAGGAGATGGGCGGCGGCGTGCAGGTCGCCCTGCGAGTTGAATTCATTGGGCGTGAGACGCTCGTCGTCGTAGCGGAATCCCATCACGTGGACGGTCATCCTGTCCGTGACGCTCGGGTCGAGCAACAGCGCGGAGGCCACGTTCGTGTAGGCGCCGAGCACGAAGACTTGCAGTTTTCGCCCGGCCGGCATCGCCTTGGCCCTGGCGATGATGTCGCGAGCGGCGGGGGAGTCGACGGGCGTGGAGGCCGCCGGCATCGGATTCGGCGCCCCGATCGGATGCGAGATGCGGTCCTCAAGCTTCAGGAGGCCGAGCACCTCCTCGTTCATCCGCTGGCTGGTTCGGGTGTTGGTCGGAAAGGCCTCCGTCTCCCCCCAGCCGGCCGAAGACAGGCCGACGACGTGGAATTCCGGGGCGACGAGAGCCCGGTAGATCGCGAACGGGTCATCGACCTCGTTCCCCGTATCGGCGTCGATGTAGACGTGGGGCTTCGACGGCCCGTCCAGAGTCTTGACGGTGGAAGCTTCGGCGGCCGCGTGCGGCTTCGACGAACCGGAGGCGAGCGTTTCCGCCGCTTCCCAGTAATCGGCCTTCATCCCCTTGATATCGACCTGAGTCCAGACGTGAAGCCTGGAGCCGTCGTGGACGACCTCGGTGAGCGTCGCCAGCTCCGGGCGCAGGACGGCTTCGAACACCGCGATGTCCCATAGAGTGCGCTGGGGGTCGTTGGGGCTGTACGATTCCCATCGTTGGGCCAGATAGTCGCGTACGCCCCCTTTCCCCTTGAAGTGGGCGTCCACGTCGGCCTTGGTCCACTGGAAGTGGCGGAGTGTGCTGTTGACCATCGCCTTCAGCTCGACGCCGCTCTTGAGGAGATGGGCGGCGGCGTGCGGGTCGCCCTGGGTGTTGGATTCGTTGGGGGTAAGACGCTCGTCGTCGTAGCGGAATCCCATCACGTGGACGGTCAGCTTGTCCGTAATGCTCGGGTCCAGCAACAGCGCGGAGGCCACGTTCGTGTAGCATCCGAGCACGAAGACCTGGAGCTTCTGGCCGGCGGGGGTCTCCTTCGCCTTGGCGATGATGTCGCGAGCGGCGGGGGAGTCGACGGGCGTGGAGGCCGCCGGCATCGGATTCGGCGCCCCGATCGGATGCGAGATGCGGTCCTCAAGCTTCAGGAGGCCGAGCATCTCCTCGCTCATCTTCTGGCTGGCCCGGGTGTTGGTCGGGAAGTCGAGCGGGCCCTCCCAACCGATCGTGGACAGGCCGACGACGTGGAACTCCGGGGCGATCAGAGCCCGGTAGACGGCGAAGGAATCGTCGACCTCGGCCGCCAGGTCGGTGTCGATGTAGACGCGGGGCGGCGTCGAACCGCCGAGGATCTTGTCGACGATCGGATGGAGGCAACGGGCCTGCCGGTCCATCCCGAGGTCGTTGGGGTGGACGCCGTCCACGGTCCCCTCGCCGTCGGAGCCGATCAGGTCCGCTCCCGGAACCAGGAAGAGCCCCTCGACCCCCTCGTTCTTCAGGCTCAGCACCGGAGCCTCCAGCCTTCGGGAAAGCTCGGTGGGATGCGTCTCCGGTCGGATGTGCGACTGGGCCACGAAGACGATCGGCGTATGCGGACGCGCCTTGCGGATCGTCCGCACGAGTCGGGTCACCCTCTCCGTGTACACTTCCTGGCCGTCGCCCATGTTCCAGGTGCAGTCGATCAGGTAGGCCGCGGGGTCAAGCTCGGCGAGTGCCTCCCCGACGGGAGGCTGCATCGTCCCCGCGGACGAGAACCCCAGGTTGATCACGGGCCGATCCAGCATCCGACCCAGGATGGCCGTCCAGACCATCCCCGGCCGCGACGCGCACCCGCCCTGGACGATCGACGTCCCGTAGACCACGATCGGCCTGCGACGATCCTCGGGACGCGGCGCGGGCTTCTCCAGGACGGCGTCCGGCGGCGCCCCGATCTCCAGCGACTTCGTGCCGTTGTACAAGGGGAGGTACACCAGGCATTCCCGCCGCCGCCTGGGCCCTTCCGGGAACTCGATCCTGGCGAGATTGCCGTCCCGCTTTGCCGGCCTGCCGTTCCCGATGAACCGCCAAGAGCCGTCGTCGTCGCGGGCGTACAGATCCAGCCCGCTGACCCCGGTCGCGGGCATGTGAGGCATGGCGAGCGACTCGCTGGCGACCGACCACCGAAGGCTGACGGCGGCGGCGTCCGTGTCGAACCGGATGCAGATCCCCGCGCTCTCCGCGCTCAACTGCCACGCCAGGGGCGAGAACTTGTCCTTCACGGAATCCGGCAGCCGGACGAACGGGCTCGCCGTGTCCGCCCAACCTTTCCCCTCGATCTCCAACGTCGCGGCGTCGCGCCAGCGCACGTCGTCCGCCGAGGCTCGGCCGACATCCCAGGCGGACATCACCGATAACGCCAACGCAATCCGGCAAGCCACTCGCATCGACCTATCCATCCTTCCGACCGCAAGCCTCATTCGCCCGAAGCGCCCCGCCGCCAGGCGGCCGGACCCCCGAATACGCTAGGCCTCCGGAGCGGGAAACGCAAAGGAAAAGGCCGTCGACTCGCGGGGCGGTTCGGCGGGGCGGTCGAGTCGCTAGCGGGCGTCGCGAGGGCCGGCGGGGCGGTCGCGGTCGACGCCGGTCTTCTCGCGCCAGGCGTCGTCGTATTCGAGCGAGAAGATGAGCTGGACGGTCTCGGCGCGGTCGGGGTCGGGCTTGAGGAGGGCGTCGAGGGCCTGGCGGATCTGGCCGATGCGAGGGTCGGGATGTTCGCCGTGGTGGGCGGGCGCGCGGCCGATCCGGTCGAGTCCGGCCGCGATTTCGAGGATCTTGGCGCGGATCTCCAGGAAGTCGCGATCGAGGATCTGGAGCGAGTCTCGGGCGGTCGCGGTCATCTCGAACCTCCTCGCCGGGGAAGGGGGGGGGCCGGCGGCTTCGCGTCGACGGGCCCCGCTTCGCGGAGCGGCCCGCCGGCGAATGATCGGGCGGGCGCCGCCTCACTTCGGCGGCTCGACCTCGGTGGTGGGGCCGACGGAGACGATGGTCATGGGCCAGAGGGGCCACTCCCGGAGGAGGCGGCCGATCTGGTCGACCGTGACGGCCGCGAAGGCTTCCAGCTCCTGCTCGACCGGGAGGTAAGCGCGGCGGTAGACCCAGTGGAAGCCGAGCGAGGCCAGGCGGCCCATCGGGCGTTCGCTGCGGAGCACGGAGCGGGCCTGCACCTTGTTCTTGGCCTGGTTCAGCTCGTCCTGGGTGACCCCCCTGGCCATGGCGCCGCGGTAGACGTCGGCCATCCGGGCGAGGTTGTCCTGGACGTCGTCCGGCTCGCAGGAGAGGAACGAGTAGAAGCCGCCGGACTGGTTGTAGTCCTGGTAGCTCATCTCGGCGCCGTCGGCGTAGCCGGGGTCGACGAGGGCCCAGTAGAGCTGGGAGCTGGTGTGGTCGCCGAGGATCGTCGCCAGCAGGTGGGCGGCGTAGCGGTCGTCGCTCTCCAGCGAGGGGCCGTCGCTGACGCCCACGACGGTCTGCTGGAGGTCCTCCTCGCGGAGGATGGTCTGGAAGGCGTGCTTGCCGCGGGCGGGCTCGGCCAGGCGGGTGGGATGGTCGCCGGTCCAGGAGCGGCAGTGGGCCGACGCCAGCTCGACGAGCTGGTCCCAGTCTCCCTTGCCGGCGAAGCCCAGGACGATGTTGGCCGGGCTGTACCGGCTGGCGAAGTACGCCCGCATGTCCTCGGCCTTCATGGCGTTGATCGAGTCGATCGTCCCGAGGATGCTGTTGCCCAGCGGGTGCCCGCCGAAGTGGGCGGCCTTGGCCGCCTCATAGGCGACCGACATGGGGTTGTCCAGGTACATCCGGATCTCTTCGATGATGACCTTCTTCTCGGTCTCGAAGTCGTCTTCCCGGAGGGTCGGGCGGAGGATGTCGGCCAGGACGTCGAACGCCCTGGGGAGGTACTCGGGCAGGCAGGTGAAGTGGTAGAAGGTGTCTTCCTCGGACGTCTGCGCGTTGTGCTTGGCGCCGACGCGGTCGAAGTCGCGGTTGACGGCCAGGGCGTCGCGGCGGGCGGTCCCCTTGAACGTCATGTGCTCGAGGAAGTGGGAGACGCCGGCCAGCTCGGGGGTCTCGTCGCGGCTGCCGGCCTTGACGAAGAAGCCGGCGGCGATCGAGTGCGCGTCGTCGTTCAGCTCGGCGATCACTTCCAGGCCGTTGTCCAGGGTCGTGCGGTGGAATCGCATGGATCGGGTCTCCGCCTCTCCCGTTCAGGCCGGGATTTGGACGTCCAGCGGGGTGGGGCCGAGCGTCAGGATGGTCAGGTCTTGGAGGTTCAGGAGGGTCTTCGCGTAATCGGAGACCGAGCCGGGGGTGAGGGCGTCGAGCTCGGCGGCGATCTCGTCGAGCGAGCGGACGCGGCCGAGGAAGTACCAGTCGGACGCCAGGGCGTTGGAGCGGCTCATGCTGGATTCCTGGGCCATGATCAGCGAGCTCTTGAGGCCCGCCCGCATGGTCTCCAGCTCCTCCAGCTCGACGCCCCCGGTCGCCAGGCGGCGGAACTCGGCGAGCATCACGTCCAGGGTCTCCTGGGCCCGCTCGGTGGAGGTGCCGGCGTAGCTGAGCATGGCCCCCCGCTCGCGCTGGCCTTCGTAGCTGGCGTACACCGAGTAGCAGAGCCCGCGCTTCTCGCGGACCTCGGTGAAGAGCCGGGCGGAGGAGTATCCGCCGAGGATGGCGACGGCGGCCCGGGCGCGGTAGTAGTCGTCGCTGGCGACGGTGGCGGCCGGCGCGGCCATCGCGATCTGGATCTGCTGTGTCTCGCGGGTGATGTGGCCGATCCGGGGGCCGGCGGGCTTCTCGACGAGCCTGGGGTCGGGGCGGGTCGCCCAGCCGTCGAAGAGTCGGCCGACGGCGTCCCGGAGCCGGGGCCAGTCGATCGCGCCGGCCACCCCCAGGATCGCCCCGTTGGGGCGGTAGGCGGCTTCATAAAAGGCCCGCAGGTTCGCCGGCGTGATCCGGGCGACGTCCTCGGGCGAGCCCGGCGAGGGGCGCCCCCAGGGCTCCGGGAAGTGCCGACGGCGCAGCTCGTAGATGACCTTGGAGCCGGGGTCGTCCTCCAGGCTCCGGAGATTCTGGAGGCCCAGGGCCCGGATCGGCTCGACCTCTTCGTCGTCGAACCGGGGTCGAAGGACGATGTCGGCGAAGATCTCCAGGGCCGGGATCAGGTTGACGCCGAGAGTGGCGGCGGCGAGGCTGGTGTGCAGCGTCTGCGCGCTCTCGGAGTGGCTGACGCCCAGGTTGTCCAGCGCGTTGAGGAGTTCGCGGCTGTCGCGAGAGCCGGCGCCGCGCGTCAGCCATTCGCAGGCCATGCTCGCCGCGCCGCCGCCGCCGGAGTCCAGGCCCTCGGCCGCTTCATAGGCCGCGCCCGCGGGGATGAGCAGCGTGAACGAGGCGGACTGCACGCCGGGCATCGTCTCGGCGACGAGCACCAGGCCGTTGGAGTACTCGTGCTGTTGGATCGTCGCGGATGGCGCCGGCACGGCGGTCCCTCGTTTTCGCGCTTCGCCCCGCCGCATCCCGCGGCCTCGGGCGTCGCGTCGTCCTGAAGAAGAAGCCCAATCCGGTACGGCGACCGGCCGTCGCGAATCCGCGCGGCGAGGTCGAGTCCGGGCCTCTCGCGGGGAGGCCCTTCCGAGGATACCCGGCCGAGCCCCGGCGCGGAAGGATCTGGTCCCGTTTCGCCCTCGCGTCAGCCCCCGACCGCTTTGTAGAGGGTCTTGGCCTTGCGGAAGCCCAGGGCGCGGTAGAGCTGGACGGCCGAGCGGTTCTCGGCGGTGACTTCCAGGTAGGTCCGGCGGAGGCCCGCCTGGTGGAAGCCCCACAAGGCCCGGCTGACCAGCGCCCGTCCCAGGCCCAGGCCCCGATAGGCCGGCAGGACGCCGACGTTCTGGATCGAGCCGATCGGGCCGTAGTCGACGACCCCCTGGATGGTCCCCACGTACCCCTCGGGGCAGGCGATCAGCCAGGTGGCCCCGGGGAGGAAGCCGGGCTTGCGGCGGATCTCGCGCATCAGCCGGAGGCAGCCCTGGCGGTCTCCCAGGCAGGGGAAGACGGCCGCGTCGATCTCCTCGCGGAAGCTCAGGTATTTGATCTCGGCGTGCTGGATCAGCAGCGTTTCGTCCCAGGGCGCCCAGAAGAACGGCCCGGGGAGCGGCTGGGAGAGGTTCGACCCGTCGAGGTCGACCTCCATGCGGAGCCGTTTGTAGTAGGTGATCGCCATCTGACGCCCGAGGATCGGCCGGCCCACGCCACGCGAGGCGTCCCCGCCCGGCCGAAGAGAGACGCGCGGTCGCCTTCGACGACCTGGATCGATCCATTCTAGGAATCGCGTCGAAGGCGGTCAATCCGCGCGGTCGCAAGGGATGGGGCGGCGGTCAGGAGACGCCCGCGGGGGTCTCGGCGGCGACGGCGATCGCGAAGCCCTGGACCACCGCGGCGATCCTCACGGCCTGGTGGACGCGGTCCTCGGTGTAGCCCTCGTGGAGCAGGCTGTGCTCGTGGGCCTTGATGCAGGCCTCGCAGCCCGCCAGGACGGCGCAGGCCATCGAGGCCAGCTCGAACAAGCCCTTGGTCGTGGCGGGCTTGCCCATCCGGCTCATCCGCAGCCCCGCCTGGCGCTGGGAGTAGCTCGGCTTGCCGATCATGTGGCGGAAGCGGTAGTAGACGGTGTTCATGCCCATGATCGCGGCGGCCGCGCGGGCGTCGGCGATCGCGGCGGGGGTCAGGTGGGGGGCGCCGGCGGCGGTCAGGGCCGCGACCAGCTCGCCCGCGCGCAGGAAGTAGGCCGAGGCCAGGGCCGTCGCCCAGCGCTCGCCGGGTTCCAGGTCGCCCGTGTCCAGCACGTTCCCCAGGTTCAGGCGGAGGTCCTTGGTGTCGTCGCCGAGCGAGGACTTCAGATCATCGAGAGAGCGCATCGTTCCATTCCTCTCAGTATAGGGGCGGGGACGGGGCCGATTCGCCGGACGCCGGGCGGCCCCGCCCCGATACCCGAGGGCGGGTCAGGCCTGGATGGTCGCCTCGCCCTGCTTCCAGTTGCAGGGACAAAGCTCGTCGGACTGGACCGCGTCGATGACGCGGATCACCTCGTCCACGTTCCGGCCGACGTTGCCATTGTAAACGGCCACCCACTGGATTACGCCATTGGGGTCCACCAGGAAGGTCGCGCGGTTGGCGTAGCCCTCGACCGGGTCGCAGATCCCCAGGGCCGGGGCCAGCTTCTGGGCGGCGATCAGGGGGTAGCCCAGGTCGTGCAGGTCGTCGTGGTCCTTGCACCAGGCCAGGTGGGAGAACTCGTTGTCGGTGCTGCCGCCCACGACCTCGACGTCGCGGTCCTCGAATTCCTTGAGGCGACGGCTGAACTCGACCAGCTCAGTCGGGCAGACGAACGTGAAGTCCTTCGGGTAGAAGAAGAAGACCGCCCACTTGCCCTGGAACTGCTCGCTGCTGACGGTGACCAGGGCCTCCGGGCCGCTCCCGAGACTCGCCTTGGCCGTGAATTCCGGGAACTTGTCGCCGACGCTCAACATCGCGCTCGATCTCCAAATATCTAGGGGATTTCGGTCGCCCGCGCCGCGGCTTGCGACGAAGGCGTGCTGAAAGTGGATTCCTCGGTCCGTCGGGACGCGCCGACGGGACCCCGGCGAGGCGAGATCGTCCTCGCCCCGCCCGCTCGCCGGCCTCGGCGAGCCCGGCGGCCATCGCCGGCTTTCGGTCCGTCCGGCGTCCTACTCGTCATGATAGACGCTCGCCGGTATAATTCAAGACTTCGGACCGCTATAGATTCTATAAGGATTCGTTATGGAAATCCAGCAGCTCCGCATGTTCCTGAAGGTCGCCGAGCAGGGGAGTTTCACCCGCGCCGCGCGCGAGTTCGGGGTCAGCCAGCCGGCCATCAGCCAGCAGGTGGCGCGGCTGGAGGCGACCCTGGGGAGGCCCCTGTTCGAGCGTCAGGGGAGGCAGGTGGCCCTGACCGAGGCGGGGGAGCTGCTCCGGCGGCGGGCCTTGCAGATCGTCTCGCTGGTGGACGATACCGCGCGGTTGCTGTGCGACGACGGCGAGACCGGCAAGATCGTGGTCTCGGCGATCCCCACGATCGCCCCCTACCTCATGCCCGAACTGCTGGAAGCGTTCCATCGGGACCACCCCAGGGCGCAGGTGGAGGTGAACGAGGAGGTGACCGAGGCCATCCTCCGCCGCTGCGCCCTGGGCGAGATCGACGTCGGCGTGCTGGCGCTGCCGGCGTCGCGCGGGTATCTCCGGTTCGAGAACCTGTTCGAGGAGGAGCTGCTCCTGGTCACCTCGGCCGACCACCCGCTCGTCGGCCGGGACCGCGTCGAGCTGGAGGACCTCCGCGACCTGCCGTTCGTCCTGCTGGACGAGGCCCATTGCCTGTCGGACGACATCCGGGGCTTCTGCCGTCGCAAGCTGTTCCAGCCGGTCAGCACGGGCCGCGTCAGCCAGCTCGCCACGGTGCAGGAGCTGGTGGCGCAGGGGTTCGGCGTCTCGCTGATCCCGGAGATGGCCGTGCGCCCCAACGCGAACGACCGCCTCCGCTACCGCCGCCTCGACGGCGACACGCCGACCCGCACCATCACCGCCTGCTGGAACCCGGACCGCTACCAGTCCCGGCTGATGCTCCGCTTCCTGGATACGCTCAAACAGGCCGGGGCCCTGCGGCTCACGCCGAGTCCTTGAGCGTGGCCATGTCGATCACGAACCGATAGCGCACGTCCCCCTTGAGGAGCCGCTCGTACGCGGTGTCCACGTCCTGCACGCCGATCATCTCGATGTCGCAGGTGATCCCTCGCTCGGCGCAGAAGTCGAGCATCTCCTGGGTCTCGGCGATGCCGCCGATGCCCGAGCCGGCGAAGTTGCGGCGGGGGATGAGGAGGTTGAACGCCGCGACCGGCAACGGGTGCTCCGGGGCGCCCACCAGGGTCAGGGTGCCGTCGAGCTTCAACAGTTGCAGGTAGGCGTTGATGTCATGCTGGGCGGAGACGCAGTCCAGGATGAAGTCGAAGCTCCGCGCCTGCGCGGCCATCGCGTCGGGGTCCTTGGAGACGACCACCTCGTCGGCCCCGAGCCGCCTGGCGTCCTCGGCCTTCCCCGGCGAGGTCGTGAACAGGACGACGTGGGCGCCGAACGCATGGGCGAACTTCACTCCCATGTGCCCCAGGCCGCCGAGCCCGACGATCCCGACCTTCTGACCCGGTCCGACCTTCCAGTGCCTCAGCGGCGAGTACGTCGTGATCCCGGCGCAGAGCAGGGGGCGGTCCCGGCCAGGTCCGCCTGCTTGACCTTGTCCGAGACTTTCAGGACGAACGCCTCGTCGACGACGATGTTCTCGGAATAGCCGCCGAAGGTCACGCCGCCGAGGATCTTGTCGGGGCCGTTGTAGGTGAAGACCGTGCCGCCGGTCTCGCAGTACTGCTCCAGGCCCCCCAGGCAGGCGGGGCACTTCCGGCAGGAATCGACCATGCAGCCGACCGCGGCCAGGTCCCCCTCCTTGAACCGCGACACCGCCGAGCCCACCTTCGCAACCCGCCCCAGGATCTCGTGGCCCGGCACGCACGGATAGATCGTGTTGCCCCACTCGTTGCGGGCCTGGTGCAGGTCGGAATGGCAGACGCCGCAATAGAGGATGTCGATCAGGACGTCGTTGGGCAGGGGATCGCGGCGGGTCAACGAGAACGGCGCCAGCGGGGACTCGGCGGCCTGAGCGGCGTAGGCTTTCGTGCTCATAGTTCGACAACTAGCTCCGAAGATGGATCGGGGAGGGACCGGTCGGGGTCCCGTCAGGGGGTGACGGCGATCATGTCGATCGCGAAGCCGCGGCCCGGGAACGCGACGTCTCGGACGGCCGCCTTCGAGGCGGCGGGGGGGCGCGTGGGGTCGTACAACTCGGTCCTGATCTTTGCGAGGGCGGCGTCGGCTTCGGGATCGGAGACGTAATAGGTGGCCTTGGCCATGTGGCGGAAGTCGGACCGGGCCTCGTCCAGAACGGAGCGAAGTTCGTCGAAGACCGCGCGGACCTGATCGCCCCCGGGGGCGTTTTCGGGGCCGATGAGGCCCGAGACGAAGACGAGCGAGCCCTGACTCGCCAGCGCCGCGCGGCTGTAGACGGGCGACGGCTTGAGCGGCGGCAGGGCCGGGAATTCCAGGCGGCCGGAGCCGCCGGGCGAGTGCGACGCGGCGATCAGTTCGATCTCGACGGGCTGAGACGGCGACGACTTCCAGCCCACGACGACCAGCGGAGGGGGCGTCTCCCCTTCGAAGAACGCGGCGACCTCCCGCGCGACGACCTCGGCGGCGGGGGCGTCCGAAGGCTGGATGAACGCCTTGAGCTGGACGACCCGATCGCGGTCGAGGCCGAGGGTCTTCAGCGAATCGCCCAGGCTTTCGAGCGTCTTCCGGGTCGCGACGGCGAGATCCGCGTCGGGCTCGGCCTGGCCCGAGATGAAAACCCGAGGCCCGCCGGGGAGGACGGCGGACGTGGCCGAGCGGGGCGCCGTATTGGGGGGAGGGGCGTGGTCCGTCGTCGCGACGGCGTCCACGGCCAGGATGGCACCCGGCCGGAGCGGCTCGCCGCCGACGAAGGTCCAGGCCGGGCCGTCGCGGCCGTCGAGCCGTTTCGCGAACGCCTTGCGGACCTCGTCGCGCCAGTCCGCTCGGCTCAGGACGACGTGCATCCGGACGACCCGCGAGGCGTCGGAGCCGGCCGCGCGGAGCGCCGCGTCCAGACGATCCAGGACCGTCTCGATCTGTCGGTCCTCGGGCGCGAGCCGCCCCGCCTCGTCGATCGGGAAGAACTGCGTCGTATGAACCAGGGGCGCGGCGATCGGGACGACCACGGCCGCCGAACCGGCCCGGTCGGGCGAAACGCGTAGTCGGCGCGGGGCGTCGTCGCCCAGCGCGACGGGCGTGAACGCGGCCAGCACCGCGGCGAGGACGATCGAGGGTTTTTGTCGCATCGGAAGTCGCATCCTGGGACGAATTGTAGGGACGAGCGGACGGAAATCAACGCGGGCCGCAGTCGACAACCACGATTCCGGCGTCCGTGAAGTCGACCACGATCGGCCGGTTCGCGGGTTCGTACTCCTCGTCGAGCAGCGAGCAGCTCGCGAGCGTCGTCGGGCCGATCGGATGGATGCCGTAGCCGGAATGCAGGTGCCCCGCGACGGCCAGCCGGGGCCGGACGGCCTCGATCCGCCGCAAGAGGCTGGGCGAGCCGACGGGGCCCCGGGGCGTGGGGTCGCCGTGGCCGTAGGGGGGGCCGTGCAGCAAGAGGACGTCGATCCCCTCCGGGATCAGCGCCCACTTCTCGGCCAACTCCTCTTCTTCCAGGTTGAACGCCCAATCGAAGAAGGTCGGCTGCCAGGGCGTCCCCCAGATCGAGAGGCCGCCGCAGGTCGTCCCGGAGTCTTGCAGATACGTCCAACGCAGGGGGGCGTCGAACGTCGCGGCGTCCTCCTGAAAGACGAAATCGTGATTGCCCGCCACTCCGACCACCTGCGTGCGCGCCGGGAGCGCCTCCAGCCAGGCGCGGAACTCCGTGTCGAGCCAGTCGCGGCCGTCCAGCGGGTCGCGAGCCCATCCCGGCGTCAGGTCGCCCCCGAGGAGGAGCAGGTCGCACTCGGGGATCTTCGGGAGATGGCCGTGCAGGTCGGCCGCGCAGCAGATCCGCATCGCGTGGGTCCCTCGTCGCAGTGCAGGTCGGGGTCAGGGCTTCCGGCCGACCCGTTCCAGGAGCCGTTTGACGGCCCCGACCAGGATCGGCTCGACCTCCGGCGCGAACGGGCCGGGGAGGCTGGCGTAAGCGTAGTAAAGCGCGTCGCCCCCTTCATATCCTCCCTCGGCCAGCACGCGGGCCGAGGGGACGTATCCGAGGACGTCGTTGGCGTAGGCCGCCACCCAGAGCGAGCGTCCCGGCGAAACTTCCTCGCGTTTCAGCCGCAAGGAGTAGTCGACCACGACCTCGCCCGCCAGCGCAACGAGGACCAGCGAGTCGCCCAGGGCGAACGCCTGGACGGGGGCGGGATACGTCGTCGTTACGCCCCGGCCCGCGTCGATGTCCGCGATCAGTCGCTGCGCGTGGGAGCGTCGGGCGGGGTTCTCGGGAGTCTCCTGGAGCCTCGCCTCGTAGGAGGCCCGGTCGGTCGGCCCCGCCAGCGGGAGCGGGGCTTCATCGAACGCGGCGTTCAGCCGGCCGGCGACCGGTCGCAGGCGGGCGGGGTCGTCCAGGACCGCTTCGACGGCGTCCGCCAGCGCATGACCGTGCCGGACCCCCAGCTCGACGGTCCCTCGCGGGTCGGGGTTCGCGTCGCCGCCGCAGCCCATGACGAAGAGGGCCACGGCGCCCGGGTGGTCGTCCTCCAGCTTCGCCTGGGCGAAACCGGCGTAGTCGCCGGAGATGGTCATGATCTTGTCGGTGAGCGTCGTGTTGTGGCAGGCGTAGCCGAACAGGACCGCGACGAGCGAGCCGTCGTCGGCGACGGCGCGGAGCACCGGCACGGCGCGGTCGACGGGGCCGTCGGGGTTCCGGCCGATCCGGAAGCCCGAGGCGGTCTTCTCGCGGCGGTTGATCGCGAACGACACCTCGCCCTCGCCGAAGGCCAGCGAGACAGGCCGGAGCGCGGCGATCGCTGCGCCGGCGGTCGCGACCAGCTTCGCCTCGACGTCGCGTCGGAAATCGTCGTTGGGCTTCGCCCGGTCGAGGTCGATCCCACGTTCCGCCAGCATCGGCCGGGCGTCGCGGACGAGCGGGGCGGTGTGGGTGTGCGACGCGAACAGGGCGACGGCCTCGCGGGGGAGCCCGTGCGCGGCCTGGATCGCCGCGAACACCCGGTCGGCGAAGGCGCGATCGAATCCGACGACGTCCGCCGTGAGCAGGACGGCCGTCGCCCCGCCGCCATCGCGGAGCGCCAGGGCCTTGACCTTGATGGGGATCGTCACCCCCTCCGACGGCGTCTTGCGCGAAGCGTAGCCCGCCAGCCAGACGGGCCCAGCCGGCGTGACGTCGGCCGCCGCCGCCCCCGCCGACCAGCCGTCGCCGGCCCTCGCCGAGACGGCCGTCGCCGCGATCGCCAGCCAGCACGCCGTGAGTCGTCGCATCGTCGTGGTCATTGGGAAGGGTCTCGTCAGGGTGCTTCGGGAGTCTCGACCGCTCACTCCGGGGCGACCATCGGCGTCTCAGCGCCGGCGGAACCGTGGGAAAGGACGCCGGCGTCCCCGATCCCGCGAACCGGCATCTTAAATCGCCGTCGCGGTCGGGGCGACCCCCGGCCCCTCCTGCGGCCCCGGCAACGATCGAGTGGCGACCTGGAGACGGGGCCTTCCTGGAATTTCAATTGACACGGCAGGTTGGCTACTTTATCGTTTGGCAATGCAATTGAGATTCAGTCTCAGGTCGATTTGAAATCAGTGATCGCGGTGTGGCCCTTGACACCCGATTCCTCGCCGTTTCTCGGGGGTCGGGGATGCCCGCCAGGGTGGCGTCCATCGGTCGCGGTCGACGCGGCCGTGAGGACCGAAGTTCCCGGACGAGAGCGAACGCCCCGCCGATCCCCCACCGGTATCGAGGTCGAAACGACCCGCCCCCCCATTCGGAGAATCCCGCCATGCCGTCGAGCCGACGCCCCCGAGGCTTCACGCTGATCGAGTTGCTGGTCGTGATCGCGATCATCGCCGTGCTGATCGCGCTCCTGCTGCCGGCCGTGCAGTCGGCCCGCGAGGCCGCCCGCCGCGCCCAGTGCGTCAACAACCTGAAGCAGATCGGGCTGGCGATGCACAACTACGCCGACGGCAACGGCTGCTTCCCGTTCGCGCTGATCCAGGCGTCGTCGAAGTATTCGTGCTTCACGGGCATCCTGCCGTTCGTGGAGCAGGGGCCGCTGTTCTCGACGTACAATGTGTCGTTCGGGGCGTCGACCACGACCAACTCGACCGCGTCGGGGACGATCGTGGCGTCGTTCCTCTGCCCCTCGATGACGTTGCCGTACTCCAAGCCGGACGTCTCGCAGAACGATTTTCTGGCCCCCTCCAGCTACACGACCAATAACGGCGACGCCTACGCCAACCTCTATAGCGGTCGGCACCTCTACGGCGTTCCCCGGGGGGTGATCATCGGCGCGACCAGCACGAACAGCGGCGACACGACCGCCCCGCTGACGACGGTCGACCACCCTCCCGTCACGATCGCCTCGATCACCGATGGGTCCTCGAACAGCTTCCTGGGCGGCGAGCAGGACTACGGCCTGAAGAACGACTTCTTCAGCTCGACCCACGCCCGCGCGGGACAGTATCGCGGTGGTCAGGGAGTCTGGGCGCACGGCTATCCGCGCGGGCTGAACTTCTCGACCTGGGGCAAGTTCAACCTCCACAAGGTCGTCGACGACGTCACCAGCGAGGAGAGCGGCATCTACTCGTTCCGCAGCCAGCATCCGGGCGGGGCCAACTTCGTCTTCGCCGACGGTTCCGTGAAGTTCATCAAGGAGGGGATCGCCAAGCCCGTCTACCGCGGCCTCTCCACCCGGGCCGGCGGCGAGGTGATCTCGTCCGACAGCTTCTGACCCGACGAGATTGCCCCGCCGGCGCGACCGCTTCCCGTGGTCGCGTCGGCGGGTGGCTCGACCGCGCATCCTGGAGACGGTTAGGCTCATGTTCCGATCGAGACGCCTCGCGACGACCTTCGCCGCCCTCGCGCTGCCGCTGATCGCCCTCTGCTCGGCAGCCTGCGGCAACCCCCACGACCCTTCGATCACCTACACGAAGCTGACGCCCGAGGAGTTCGCGAAGCTCCCGCCCGAGGAGCAGGAGACCCCCGAGGTGCAGGAGAACATGGGGGCCGACTGGAAGGACCCCAACCTCCCCGAGAACGCCACGAATCCCAAGCGCCGGAAGCGTCACTGAGCCGATCGGCCGTGCGCGATCCCCTGGAGGAGCGGGGCGTGAAACGAATCATCCTGATCTGCGTCCTGGCCGCGCCGGCGTGCGCGGCCCTGTTCGTTTCGCTCGCCTCGCGCACGGCGAAGCCCGCCGGTCGGCCGATCTCGCCGTCGCTGCTGGGGAGGACCTTCCTGGAAGGCCCCCCGGCGCTCCGGGCGATCGACGGCCGTCGGATCGACCTCCGCCCCGCCGACGGAGGCGCGACGGTCGTCACGTTCCTCGCCGCCGACGACCCGGCCTCCGATGTCGCGGCTGACGGCCTGGAAACGCTCCGCGAGTCCTTCCCCCCCGGAGTCGTCGCGACGATCGCCGTGGCGGTCGGCGAGGGGCCGCCTCGGGAGGCCGCCGGCTCGGCCGTCGTCCACGACCCGACCGGGACGATCGCCCGCCGGTTCGGCGTCGCGACCACCCCCGAGTCGCTCGTCCTCGTCGGCGAGGCCCGCCTGCTCCATCGGGGTCGGTTCGACCTCGGCGAGCTTCGCGAGGCCGTCGCGGCGGCCAGTCGGGGAGTCGAGCCGGACGCGATCGGCGAGCCCGCGACGGGGACGCCGATCCCCGAGCCTTCATCGGCCCGAAGTTCGCCGACCTACACGCAGGACGTCGAGCCGATCCTCCGCCGGAGTTGCCGCGACTGCCACCGGCCGGGCGAGGCCGCGCCGTTCTCGCTGCTGAAATACGCCCAGGCGGCCCGCCGCTCGCGCGACCTGGCCGACGTGGTGGAATCGCGGTTCATGCCCCCGTGGAAGCCCTCTTCCGGGCATGGCCCGCCCCTCCTGCACGACCGGACGCTGCTCCCGGACGAGGTCGCGACGCTCCGCGCCTGGGCGGAAGCCGGAGCGCCCGAAGGCCCGCAAACGGCCGAGCCGGTCCCCGAGCCACCCCCCGTCGGCGAATGGGCCCTGGGGACTCCCGACCTGATCCTCGAGATGCCCGAGCCGTTCGAGATCCCTCCGACCGGCGGCGACGTCTACCGCTGCTTCGTCCTGCCGACCGACCTTCCCGAGGACCGCTGGATCCGCGCCATCGAGGTCAAGCCGGGCAACCCTCGCGTCGTCCACCACACCTTCGGCTACCTGGACGTCCGCGGCCTGGGCCGATCGCGCGACGAGGCCGACGAGGAGCCGGGCTACATGTGCTTCTCCGGCTTCGACGGCGATTCGATCTTCGGCGCACTGGGGGGCTGGACGCCCGGCAACGAGCCCCATTTCTACGGCGACGGCGTCGGCCAGAAGCTCCCACAAGGGGCGGATCTCGTCTTGCAGATCCACTACCATCCGATCGGCAAGGTGGAGCGCGACCAAACTCGACTTGGGATCCACTTCGCCCGGAAGCCGGTCAAGAAGGCCCTCCAGTGGGTCTCCGCTTGCGCCGATCCGGCGGAATTCGTGATCCCGGCCGACGACCCGGACGTGCGCTGGAAGGCGGAGTTGAAGATCCCGATGGACGTGGACCTGCACGCGATGACGCCGCACATGCACATGCTCGGGCGGTCGATGGCGGCCCGCGTCGTGACGCCCGACGGCCGCTCCCGGCCGCTGATCCGCATCGACGACTGGGATTTCAACCGCCAGGACACCTACTTCCTCCGCGAGCCGCTTCGCATCCCCGAAGGCTCCACCGTCCACCTGGAAGCCCGGTTCGACAACTCGTCCGGCAACCCGCGCAACCCGTCCCGCCCCCCCCGCGAGGTCCGCTGGGGCGAGGGGACGAACGACGACATGATGATCCTTTTCCTCGGCCTCACGCACGCCGATCAGGACTTGACCGTCCCCGGCGCCGTCGACGACTTCATGGAGGAGTTCTTCCGCCGCGCCGGGGTCGCGCCGAGCGACGCCGTCGAGTGACGATGGAATCCGCCCTCGTCGCGGCGCGTGGAGCGGGTCCTGGCGGAGATCGCGTGCGACGGATACAACGAAAGGCGCGCACCTGAATCCGTCGTCCCGAGGAGCCCGCGATGAACCGTCGCCTATCGGCATCCGTCGTCCTCGCCATGATGCTCGTCGCGATCCTTGAGGCGAGCCCCGTCGCCCTGGCGCGCGACGGCAAGCCCAACGTCGTCTTCATCCTGGCCGACGACCTGGGCCGGGCCGAGGTGGGGGCCTACGGGCAGGAGAAGATCAAGACGCCGGCGATCGACCGCCTGGCTGCCGAGGGGATGCGGTTCACGCGGTTCTATTCCGGCTCGCCGGTCTGCGCCCCGTCGCGGGGCACCCTGATGACCGGCAAGCATACCGGCCACGGCCACGTCCGCGACAATCGGGAGATCCAGCCTGAAGGGCAGCCCCCGATCCCCGACGCCGAGTTCACGCTCGCCGAGATGTTCAAGCGTCAGGGGTACGCCACGGCGGCGATCGGCAAGTGGGGACTGGGCTTCCCCGGCTCCGAGGGGGACCCGCTCAACCAGGGCTTCGACCACTTCTTCGGCTACAACTGCCAGCGCCACGCCCACAACCATTACCCGACCTACCTCTGGAACGATCGCGCGAAGATCGACCTGGCGGGAAACGACGGCGGCGCGACCGGCGCCCAGCACTCGCACGACCTGTTCGAAGCCGAGGCTCTCCGGTACGTCCGCGCGCACAAGGACGCGCCGTTCTTCCTGTTCCTGCCGTTCACGATCCCGCACGTCGCGCTCCAGGTCCCGGAGGATTCGCTGGCCGAGTACGCCGGCCGGTTCGAGGAGACCCCTTACACCGGCGGCCGCGGCTATCAGCCCCATCCGAAGCCCCGCGCCGCGTACGCGGCGATGGTCACCCGCATGGACCGCACGGTGGGGCGGATCCTCGCCCTCCTGCGGGAGACCGGGATCGACGACGACACGCTGGTGATCTTCGCCTCCGACAACGGTCCGAACCAGGAAGCCGGCGGCGCGGATAGCGGCTTCTTCCATTCGGCCGGCGGACTCCGGGGGTTCAAGGGTTCGGCGTACGAAGGGGGGATCGCAGTCCCGATGATCGTCCGATGGCCGGGCCGCGTGAAGCCGGGGGCGACGTGCGACTTCGTCGGCTACTTCCCGGACGTCGCGCCGACCTTGATGGAGCTGATCGGAGGGGGCGCGAGCCTGCCGCCGGGCCTCGACGGGATCAGCTTCGCCCCCAGCCTCCTCGGCCGTCCCGACGCCCAGCCCGCGCACGAGTTCCTTTACTGGGAGTTCGCCTCCTACGGCGGCTGGCAGGCCGCCCGCATCGGCCCGTGGAAGGGCGTCTGCCGGGATCTTCGGCAAGGGAACGACGCGATCGAGCTGTACAACCTGGACGACGACCCGCGCGAGCGACGCGACCTCGCCGCCGATCGTCCCGAGATCGTCGACCGCATCAAGGCGGTGATGACGAAGGAGCACGTCCGCTCCGAGATGTTCCCGCTGCCGACGATCGACCCGAAGTGATTGGACGAGGCGGCGGATCGACGCGCCGGCGCCGTCGCCGGAAATCAGGGAAGACGCCGGAGGGCCGGGGCGGGTACGATGGTCCGCTTGATCGGCCGCCGGGCCGTCCGCTTCGATCCAGGTGATAGATAAGGGCGTCGCGTCGATATGAGGGCTGGCATCGTCGGTCTGCCGAATGTGGGCAAGAGTACGCTGTTCAACGCGCTGACCAGTTCCAAGGCGGCGCAGAGTGCGAACTATCCGTTCTGCACCATCGAGCCGAACGAGGGGGTCGTGAGCGTCCCCGACGGCCGGCTGGAGCGGATCAGCCGCCACATCGTCCCCAAGAAGCTCGTCCCCGCCGCGCTCCGGCTGGTGGACATCGCCGGGATCGTGAAGGGGGCCAGCGAGGGGGAAGGGCTGGGGAACAAGTTCCTCAGCCATATCCGCGAGGTCGACGCGATCCTCCAGGTCGTGCGCTGCTTCGAGGATCCGGACGTGGTCCACGTCGCCGGGCGGGTCGATCCGCTGTCGGACGTGGAGACGGTCGAGATCGAGCTGATGCTGGCCGACCTCCAGACGCTGGAGAACGCGCTCCCCAAGGCCGAGCGCACCGCCAAGGGGGGCGACAAGGACGCCAAGCTCCGCGTCGACGCGATCAAGAAGTGCCTGGAGCACCTGGGGACGGACCAGCCGCTTCGGACGCTGACGCTCGAACCGACCGAGGCCGCCGCCATCTCCAGCTTCGGCCTGATGACGGCCAAGCCGATCCTCTACGTCGCCAACGTGGACGAGGGCGACCTGCACGGCGAAGGCCCGATGGCGGCCCGGGTCCGCGAACGGGCCAAGGAGATCGGCGCGGGGGTGGTCGCGGTCTGCGCCAAGCTGGAGTCCGAGATCGCCGAGCTGGACGAGGCCGACCGGCTGGAGATGCTCCATTCATCCGGCCTGGACGAACCCGCCCTGGCCGTCCTGGCGCGGGAGGCGTACCGGATCCTCGGCCTCCAGAGCTACTTCACGGCCGGCGAGAAGGAGGTCCGGGCCTGGACCGTCCCGATCGGCGCCACGGCCCCGCAGGCCGCCGGCGTGATCCACACCGACTTCGAGAAGGGCTTCATCCGGGCCGAGGTCTACACCCTCGCCGACCTGGAGCACTACAAGTCCGAGAAGGAGATCCGCGCCGCCGGCAAGCTCCGCGTCGAGGGCAAGGCGTACGTGATGCAGGACGGCGACATCTGCCACTTCCTGTTCAATTGATCGATCCGATCTCGATCCGGGGGCCCGCCGGCGGATTGCGGCGGGCCCGCCGGGGCCGCACAATATTCGGGCGGGAGCGGCGAACCGATTGAGGCGACGCCCCCCGCGCGACGCGAGGCGACGCGACGCGACGGCCCCAATCCGGTGAATGATGCTGATCGAGCTCGAAGACCTGACCAAGACCTACGGGGCGGTGACGGCCCTGTCGGGACTCTCGCTCTCGCTCCCCGAGGGGGCCGTGGGGCTCCTCGGCCCCAACGGCGCGGGCAAGACGACCCTGATCCGCAGCCTGCTCGGGCTCGTCCGGATCGACTCCGGCCGGGGCCGCGTGCTCGGGATGGACCTGGCGGGACAGCCCCTGGCGATCCGCCAGGCGGTCGGCTTCGTCCCCGAGGACGAATGCCTCTTTCCCGGCGTGACCGGGGTCCAGTTCGTCGCCTACGCCGGGGAACTGGTCGGCATGCCGTCGCGCGACGCCCTCCGCCGCGCCCATGAGGTCCTGGATTACGTCGAGCTGGGCGAGGCCCGCTATCGGAGGGCCGAGTCGTATTCCACGGGGATGAAGCAGCGGCTCAAGATCGCCTCGGGGATCGTCCACGACCCCCGGCTGTTGATCCTCGACGAGCCGACCAACGGCATGGACCCGGCCGGTCGCCAGGAGATCCTCGCCCTCTGCCGCGACCTCTCGCGGAACAAGGGGATGAATCTCCTGATCTCCAGCCATCTGCTCCCGGACGTCGAGGCCGTCTGCGAATACGTCGTCGTGCTGGGCCAGGGGCGGTTGCTGGCGCAGGGGCGGATCGAGGAGTTGAAGAAGCCGCACTCCCGGGAGTTCGAACTCCGCGTGCGCGGCGATCGATCGCGGTTCGCCGCGATCCTGGCCGAGCGGGGCGTCCGGTCGGAGCCGGTCGACGACCACCTGCGGGTCGAGCTGCCGGACGGGGCGGGGGTCGACGCGCTCTGGGAGGCGGCGGAAGCCGCATCCGAACAGATCCGCCTGCTTCGGCCTCGTCGCAGCACGCTGGAAGAGGTCTTCCTCCAGGCGATCGGGAGGGCGAGCTGATGCCGATTCTCGACCAGGGATACCAGCACTGGGACGGCAAGCTCGGCGGCCACGCCTTCCGCTGGCTGGCCATCACCCGCCAGGGGGTGAAGGCCCAGTTCAAGAACCGCTGGCTGATCTCGACGCTCGTCGGCGCGCTCGCTCCGGCGCTCGTGCTGGCGGGGTTCCTGATCCTTTGGGGGCTGTTCGAGCAGAAGTCGTCGATCCTCACCCCCTTCCTGTTCCTGTTCCAGGGGCTCCCGGAAGAGATCCGCGACGGCCCGAGGGCGTTCCGGACGACGTTCTGGACGCTGGCGTACACGCAGTTCTTCCAGGTCCAGCTCTTCTTCACGTTCCTGCTGGTGATGATGGTCGGCCCGGATCTGATCAGCCAGGACCTGCGGTTCAACGCGCTGCCGCTCTACCTCTCGCGGCCGTTGCGGCGGATCGACTATTTCCTGGGCAAGTTCGGGGTGATCGCCGTGTTCTTGCTGGCGGTCATGCTCATCCCGGCGGTGCTGGCGTACCTGATCGGGCTGGCGTTCAGCCTCGACACGGCCATCCTCCGCGACACCTGGCGAGTCCTGGCCGCGTCGGTCGCGTTCAGTCTGGTGGTGACCGTCTCGACCGGGCTCCTGATGCTGGCCTTCTCGTCGCTCTCCCGGCACTCCCGGTTCGTCACGGCGATGTGGCTGGGGGTCTGGATGCTGGGCGGCGCGGCCGCCGACGCCCTGAGCGGCTCGGTCGGGCGCGAGTGGGTGCCCCTGGTCTCATACTCCGCCGACCTCTCCTCCGTCCGCGACGCGCTCTTCGACTCCGACGCCGAATGGGAACGCCTGAGGAAACTCTTCCGGGCGAGCCAGGACGCCATGCTGAACGGGGCGGGGAGCATCGGCCCGGAAGGGCGGCGGCGAGGCTTCCCGTTCCCCTTCGGCCCGCCTCGGCCTCCGCGTCCGCCGGAGCCGCCACCGTCGGCCGGGGAGGACCCGGCGTCGCGACGTCCCCCGTGGACCTGGTCGGCCGGCGTGCTCGCCGGCCTGGGGGTCGCGTCGATCGTCGTCCTTTCCACCCGGGTCCGGTCGCTCGACCGTTTGAAATAGGGAGACGGTGATGAGCACGACGGACGCCCCCGAAGCGCCGCCGGTGATCGAGTTCCGGTCGGTCTCGAAGTGGTACGGACAGGTGATCGGGGTGAACAACCTCTCGCTGCGGATCGGCAAGGGGGTGACGGGCCTGCTCGGCCCCAACGGCGCGGGGAAGAGCACGCTCCTGCAACTGGCGACCGGCCAGCTCCGCCCCAGCCAGGGGGACGTCCGGGTGCTGGGCGTCCGGCCCTGGAACAACGCGGCCCTCAATCGCCACGTCGGCCTGTGCCCCGAGCAGGACGCGATGTTCGAGTGGATGACCGGCCGAGCGTTCCTCCGCGCCAGCGGCTCGCTCGCCGGGATGGGCCGGCGGGCCGCTCGCGAGGCCGCCGACCGGATGCTCGAACAGGTCGGGATGACCGCCGCCGCCGACCGTCCGGTTCGAGGCTATTCGAAGGGGATGCGGCAGCGGACGAAGCTCGCCCAGGCTTTAATCCACGACCCCGAGGTCCTCTTTCTCGACGAACCCCTGACCGGGACCGATCCGGTGGCCCGCCACGAGCTGATGGAGCTGATCGCCGGTCTCGCCCGCCAAGGGCGGACGATCCTCGTGTCGAGCCACGTGCTCTACGAGGTGCAGGCCCTCACGTCCCAGATCGTGCTGGTGAATCGGGGCCGACTGGTCGCCTTCGGGGACGTCCGGCAGATCCGCGACCTGATCGACAAGCATCCCCATCGGATCGTCCTCAAGGGGCCCGACCGCCGCGCCTTGGCCGCCAAGCTCGTGCGATGGGACGACGTCGAGGGGATCGAGCTGCCACGCGACGAGCGGGCGATCGTGGTCGAGACCCGCGCCCCGGACCAGTTCTATCAGCGCCTGCCGAGGCTGGCCCGCGAGGCCGACTCGCCGATCGAGGAGATTTACTCGGACGACGACAATCTGGAAGCCGTCTTCAAGTATCTGGTGAATCCATGATCCCGGCCGCAACGCCCGCCGACGAACCCCGCATCCCTCCGATCGCGGCCTCTCGAGCCTTTCCGGTCGTGTCCTCCGGCCGACCTTCGCTCGGTGCGCTGGCTACGGTGCTCCGGATTACGATCGCCCGTCAGATGCGGGGGAAGCGGATCTGGCTGTTCGTGCTCATGTTCGCCGCCCCGGTGGCGATCGCGCTGCTGGTCCGCCGGTACGATCAGCCCTACGATCCGGAGGCGAGCGAGCGGGCCCTGATCTACGGCCTTATTCCGCAGGCGATCGTGCCGCTGGCGGCGTTGCTGTTCGCGTCGAGCCTGGTGCAGGACGACGTGGAGGAGCAGACGCTGACGTATTTCCTGATCCGGCCGATCCCGAGGTGGGCGATCTACCTGGTGAAGGTGCTGGGGGCGACGCTCGTGACGTCGATCCTGGCCGCGATTTTCACGACGGCCGTGACGGCCGCGGTTCGCGTGGGGCTCCCCGAGGCGGACCCATCGGACCTGTTCCGTCAGGCCGGGGTCCTGGCAGGGCTCTCGGCCCTTTCGCTGCTGGCCTACATCGCGATCTTCGGCCTGCTCGGGCTCTTCACGCGCCGGGTGCTGGTGATCGGCGTGGGCTATATCCTGGTGTTCGAGGGGGTCGTGTCGAACATCCCGTTTCTGGTCCGGTACGGAACGATCCTGTTCCACGTCCGGGTCCTGGCGGTCCGGCTGCTGGGCCTGGACGGTGGCGCATGGTCGATCGACCCGGCCGAGGCACCGGCCGTCGCGACCTCGCTGGCGGTCCTGACAGGCGCCGCCGCGCTCTTCACGGCGCTGGGGGCCTGGTTCTTCAGCAGCCGCGAATTCCGTGTGAAGACGCCTGAGGGAAGCTGAACCGCCTTGCCGATCGACGACCCACGACCGCGCCGTCCTCCCCCTTCGCGAAGGGGGAGGAGACGACGTAAAAGGGGCCGTCCGAAGTCTGGATCAGACCTCGACGAGGTCGCCTTCGGGCTCCTCGGCGTCGACGACGGAGGATTCCAGGCCCTGGACCAATGCGCCGAGCTGGAGCGCCAGGAGCCGGTCTTCGGGCGTCGCACCCCTGAGGAGGCTCAGGAACGCCTCGGCGCCGATCATGACGGCCTTGGGCTTGCTGTGGATGGTCAGGACGTAGCGACATTCGGGGTTTTCCAGGCTATCCAGCACCTTCGGGAGATCTCGATGGAGTTCGCGGCTGCCAATGAAGCGGACACGAGACGGGGACGGAGGCATCAGCATCCTCGGGGCCATGCTCGGCCCAAAGCTAGCACCAAAATATCGCATTGAGGCGAACAGACGGGAATCGCCTCGGCTTGCGGACGAAAGGTCACACCAGACTATCGAACCGGAGCACGGTCCGTCAATCATGGGGTCGTATGTTGCTACGTCGGCGAGACCCGAATTGTTTGACGAGTCTCCCAATGAAGTTGAACCGGGGCGGTCTCACTCCGGTTCGGCGGGGCTTTTCTCGCCATCGGACGCGTCGGTGGGCTGGGGCGGCGGCTCGGGGGAGGGCGTTGGGACGGGAGCGAAGAATTCGGCGAGGTCGGTGTAGCGGCCGTATTTCTCGCGGAGCATCCCCTGGATCGCGGAGGCCTCGCGAGGCCGGCCGGCCTGGAGCGCCGCGACGGCGCGGAGGTACTGCTGCTCCACGAACGCGCGACGCTCCCGGATCCGCGTGGCGAGGTCGTCGGCCCGATGGTGGGCCAGGAGGAGCCATTTGCGCTCGTCGGGGTCGTCGGCCGCGATGGTCCCGATCATCTCCCGCCAGTAGCGCTGGGCGGTGAGTTCGTCCCCCTCGGCCTCGGCCTTCGAGGCCAGGCTGTGGAACGCGGCGAACTGGCGCTCGCCATTGGTCTGGGGCTGCGAGAAGGGGGTGGGGGTCGGGCTGGCGAGGAGCTTGGCGCGGCCCTCGGCCTCGTCGAGCGCGATCTTGTCCCGCCAGGCCTGGGTCTCCTCGCGGTAGGGGTGGTCGGGGAACCGCTTGTCGAGCGGGTCGATGTATTCGGCCCGTGCGGTCAGCCAGTCCGAGCGCCGGGTTGACTCCATGAGCGGGACGGCGTGCCGGTAGAGGTATTCGGCGCCAGGGGGCCAGAGCCAGTAGGCGACGAGAGCGGCGATCGCGACCAGGCCCAGGACCAGTCCCCCGACCTCCATTCGGTCGCGGGTGAAGAAGCTCCGCTCGTCGCCGTCGAGATTCGCGGCCGAGGAGACCCCGGACGATCGACCTTTCTTCTTCTTCTTGCTCTTGGCGGCCCCCTTTGGGGGCGCGGCCTCGACGCCGATCCCGGCGCGGGTGGGATTGGCTGCGGACGATCCGGCCTCGGGCCAGACCATGGCCACCGTCTGCTTCTTCTCGGCCTTCTCGCGAAGCTCGCGGAGGATCACGGACACCGCGTCGGCGTCCCACGGCCGTTCGGTCGGGTTCTTCGCCATCAGGGCGACGACCACGTCGTCGAGGGCCTTGGGGATCTCCTGGACCTTGGCGCTGGGGCGGGGCGGCGGCTCGTTGATGTGGCAGTGCATCAGCACGACAGCCGACGACCCGCTGAACGGCGGCTTGCCGACGAGCATCTGGTACAGCAGCGCGCCCAGGGCGTAGAGGTCGGTCTTGTGGCTGACGGCCGGGGTGCCACGGATCTGCTCGGGCGCCATGTAGGCGGCCGTCCCCAGGGTCCTGCCGGGCGCGGTCAGGGCCGTGCGGTCCAGGTCCTTGGCGATCCCAAAGTCGGTCAGCTTGATCCGGCCGTCAGGGGTGACCATCAGGTTCGAGGGCTTCAGGTCACGATGGACGACCCCCTGCTGGTGCGCGTACTGCAAGGCGTCGCAGATCTGGATCGCCAGGTCGACGACCTCGAGCCAGGGGATCTCGCCGCGCTCCTGGAGGACCTTGTCGAGGGTCGAGCCCTCGACGTACTCCATGGCGAAGTAATAGGTCCCGCGGAACTTGCCGGTGGCGAGCCAGCGGACGATGTTGGGGTGGCGGAACTGTTTGATGATCTCGGCTTCGCGGCTGAACCGCTGGAGCAGCTTGGCGTTGTCGGCGACCTCGCCCTGGACGATCTTCACGGCCGCCGGGCGGCCGGTGGTCTCCTGGGTCGCCTTGAAGACGATCCCCATGGCGCCGGAGCCGAGGACCTCCTCCAGACGGAACGAGCCGAGTTGTTCGCCGAGGAAGCCCTGACTCATGGCGATGATGGACCTCGCCGACGCGCGGCGGCTGGGGCTTGTGGGGGAGGACGGGACGGGGCGGGGGGCGGGGCGATCCCCGTCCCCGCCCCTCGCCGGCGTCCGACTTCGAGACGATCGGCGGCCCGGCCGATCACTGGCGCGAGAGGCCGCCGGCCGCCGGGAGATAGCTGCGGCTCACGTAGTCCATGACCATGCGATCGGCGTTGAACTTCCAGGCCAGGGTGCGGAACGCGTCCTTCTGGCGGGCGATCCACTTGCGGGGGAGCCCCGCCGCGTCGCGGTCGTAGAAGATCGGCACCACCTGGTTC
Organism: Planctomyces sp. SH-PL62; assembly: GCF_001610895.1. Lineage (NCBI taxonomy): Bacteria > Pseudomonadati > Planctomycetota > Planctomycetia > Planctomycetales > Planctomycetaceae > Planctomyces > Planctomyces sp. SH-PL62. The sequence continues at coordinate 932,562 of NZ_CP011273.1, forward strand.
GTCAGCGTCTCGATCAGCGAGGCGTGGTCGCGCTCGTCCTGGACCTGGATCGACGCGTGGGTCGTCCCGGCGCCGATCGCGAAGCCGTTACTCCCATCATACGCCTCGGCCCACCACCCGTCGAGGATCGAGAAGTTGAGGGCTCCGTTGAGCACGGCCTTCTCGCCCGAGGTGCCGCTGGCCTCCTGGGGTCGCCTGGGGTTGTTCAGCCAGACGTCGACGCCCTGCACCAGGTGCCGGGCGACGTTCATGTCGTAGTCCTCGACGAAGACGATGTTCCCGGTGAATCGTTCGTCCCAGGTGATCTTCACGATGTGCTGGATCAGCTCCTTGCCCATCCGGTCCTCGGGGTGGGCCTTGCCCGCGAAGACGAACTGGATCGGCCGGCCGGCGTTCTTGATCAGGTCGACCATCCGGTCGACGTCCTGGAGGACCAGCCCGGCGCGCTTGTAAGTGGCGAACCGCCGGGCGAAGCCGATGGTCAGCGCGTTCGGGTCCAGGACGTTCGCAAACCGCTGGACCCGGGACTCGGGCTCGTTCCGCTTCCTCGCCTGGGAGATCAGCCGACTTCGCACGAAGTTGATCAGGCGGGCCTTGAGGACCTGCTGGGTCTCCCAGAGCTCGGCGTCGTCGACCGTCTCGATGGCGCTCCAGGTCTCGGGATGGCGCTGGCGCTTGGACCAGTCGACCCCGAGGTGCTTGTTGAAGAGCATCGCCATCTGGGGGGCGACCCAGGTCTGGACGTGGACGCCGTTGGTGATGTGGCCGATCGGGACCTGTTCCTCGGTGACGTTCGGGAACAGCGGGTGCCACATGCGTCGCGAGACGACGCCGTGCAGCGAGCTGACGCCGTTGGCGTAGCGCGAAAGCTTAAGGGCGAGCACGGTCATGCAGTAGAGTTCTTCGAGGTCGTGCGGGTAGACCCGGCCCAGGCCCATGAAGTCGTCGTACGACAGGTTCATGGCCTCTCGGATCTTGCCCAGGTGCTCCTCGACGAGTTGCGCTGGGAAGCGGTCGTGGCCGGCGGCGACCGGGGTGTGGGTCGTGAAGACCGTCATCTGGGCGACGTCGCGGACGACCTCGCCGAACGGCATCCCGGTCTCTTCCATCTGCTCGCGGATCTTCTCCAGCGTGGCGAAGGCGCTGTGGCCCTCGTTGAGATGGAGCACCGAAGGGCGGATCCCCAGGGCGCGGATGGCGCGGACGCCGCCGACGCCCAGGAGCAGCTCCTGGCGGATCCGAGTGCGGGCGTCGCCGCCGTAGAGCCGGGCGGTGAGCTGGCGGTCGTACTCGCCGTTCTCCGGGACGTTGGAGTCCAGCAGCAAGAGCAGGGTGCGGCCGACCTCGACCCGCCAGACCCGGGCGTGGAGCGTGCCGGTCGTGGTCTCGACGGCGACCCGGAGCGGCTGGCCGTCGGGGCCGTCCACGATCTCGATCGGGAGCAGGTCGGTGTCGGCGTTGAGGTAGCTTTCCTGCTGCCAGCCGTTCGAGTCCAGAGACTGCCGGAAATACCCCTGGTTATAGAGCAGGCCGACGCCGATCAGGGGGATGCCCAGGTCGCTGGCGCTCTTCAGGTGGTCGCCGGCCAGGACGCCGAGGCCGCCGGAGTAGATCGGCAGGCTCTCGTGCAGGCCGAATTCGGCCGAGAAATAGGCCACCGGCCGAGCTCGGAGGATCGTGGCGTTGATGGCGCCCCAGGAGTCGGAGTCCTTCAGGTACTCGGAGAGCCGCCGGAAGGCGTAGTCGATCCGGGAGTCCAGGGCCATCTCGGCGGCCCGGCGTTCGAGCTGGTCGGTCGGCAGCCGCTTCAGGAACTCGACCGGGTTGTGGTCGACTTCGCGCCAGAGCGTCGGATCGAGCTCGCGGAACAGGTCGATCACGTTGGCCTGCCAACACCACCAGAGGTTGCGGGCCAGTTCCTTGAGCTTGTCGAGGAGTTTCGTTTGACCGACCATGCGTTCCCCTATGGCGAAGCGTTGGATGCGCGACGGCCGATCTCCATTGATCGACCGCCCGACGGCCTCGGGCGACCCGCGCAATCGATCCATCTTCAGGCTGCCCGGCCCGCGAGACTCAACAGTATGGCGTCGATAGGCCCAATCCCTCAAGGCCATACGTCGACGACGACCCTATCAATTTAGAGCGCCGATCCGCCCTCGTCATCGGGCCCCGGGCGCATCCTCGGCGAACCAGGCGTCGATCGCCCCGAACGAGGCGACGGCCGATCGGGCGATCGCCTCGCGCGCGGGCTCGGAGGTTGCAAAGGCGTCGACCGCGGCGCTGAAGGCTTTCCACATCGGCCCCACGCGGTCGCCATAGCTGGCGAAATAGGAGCACCCTCGCCCCGGCGTCAGCCCGAGCGTCGCCTCGACGCGCTTGCGGATGTACTGGCCTCCCAGGGTCGAGCCCTCCAGGACGTACATCAACCCGATCGCCTCGGGCAGGTCGGACAGGGGAGGGAGCGTCGGGCAGACGGGGAGGACGTCGATCGCCGCCTCGTCCAGGCCGAGGATCTTCAGGTCGTCTTTCAGGAGCGGCGTCTTCCGGCGCTCGGCCGGGTCGATCCCGACGGCGGCCCAGCCGGAAAGCCTGTCGAACGCCTCCTCCGCCGGACGGTGGAAGCCGTGGAACCGACGGAGGACGCGCGTGTAACCCTCGATCGATCGGGAGAGCTTGAAAAAGTCCAGCCTCGCCTCGATCGCCTCGTGATGCGGGCGCGTCGCCTCCTTGAGCCGGGACATCATCATCGCGTGTTTCTCCTCTCCGAACGGGGCGTCCTGGAGCCCGGAAGCTCCGGCATGAATCCTGCGTGCGATCGACCGCCGAGGAACATCCTCGCCGACTCGACGGGGACGGGACATTCTATCGAGCCCGACTTGACCTCGCCCGACGTCGAGGAGGATTGGACCATCGATCGGGAGGAGACGTCGGGAGACTCGAACGACATCCGGAACACGAAGGGGAGGACCGACCGTGGCCGCGACGAACAAGCTCCTGGCGATCGTGACGAGCGCCGACGAGTACAAGAAGCTCGGCTATCGTACGGGCCTCTGGCTCGGCGAGTTGACCCACTTCACCGACGTCGCCGAGGAGGCGGGCTTCACCGTCGACGTCGCCAGTCCCCGAGGAGGCAAGGCGCCGCTTGATCCCGAGAGCCTGGCTCACGGCGTCCTGTCCGAGGGGGGGACGCAGGAACGCTACCAGGACCGAGATTACATGAACCGGCTCGATCGGACGATGACGCTCGCGGAGGTCGACCCTGCGAAGTACGACGCGATCTTCCTCGCCGGCGGTCACGGTGCGATGTTCGACTTTCCCGACTCAACCGACCTCCAGCAGCTCGTCGCCGACTTCTGGGAGGCGGGCAAGGTGGTCTCGGCCGTCTGCCACGGCCCCGCCGGGCTTCTGAACGTCAAGGTCGCCGGCACCCCGCTGCTCGCCGGCAAGAAGGTGACGGGCTTCTCCTGGAACGAGGAGGCCAAGGTCCAGCGCCAGGATGCGGTCCCGTACAATCTGGAGGATGAACTCCAGAACCGAGGGGCCGAGTACTCCCAGGCCTGGTTCGCCTTCGGCAGCCATCTCGTCGAGGACGGCCGCCTGATCACCGGCCAGAACCCCGCCAGCGCCAGGGGCGTCGGCGAGGCGGTCGTCAAGAAGCCCCGCGAAGGCTGAACATTGGCCACCGTTGAAATGACGGTCGACGGTCGGCGGCTGGACGATCAACGACCTGTCGCGTCGCCCAGCGCGTCGGCCAGCGAGCCGATGAATTCGCCGATCTCCTTGACGACGTCGGCGCGGGGGCGGTTGGGGGCGTCGGCGAGGCGGCGGACGAGGGCGGAGCCGACGATGAGGCCGTCGGCCACCTCGGCCAGCTCATGGACCTGCTCGGGGGAGCCGATGCCGAAGCCGATGCAGATCGGCAGGTCGGTCTGGGTCCGCAGCCAGGCGACGTTCTCCTTCAGTTCCGGCGGGAGCGCCTTGCGCTCGCCGGTGATGCCGGCCACCGAGACGTAATAGATGAAGCCCGTGGTCAGGCGGGCGATCTCGACGGCCCGGGCGCGCGGGGTCGTCGGGGTGATGAGCTGGATCAGCTTGAGATCGCGGAGGGTCGCCTTCTCCTGGAGCTTGGCCGATTCCTCGACGGGGAGGTCGGGGATGATCAGGCCGTCGAGGCCCGCGGTCGCGGCGTCGTTCAGGTATCGGTCGACGCCCATCTTGTTGACGATCGAGTACGAGACCATCGAGATCAGCGGGGTCTGGCGGATCGCCTCGTCTCCCTCGGCCCGGAGGGTGCGGAGGGTCTGGAAGATGTGCCCGACCCGGACTCCCTGCGTCAGCGCTCGGTGGTAGCTCGCGGCGATGACGGGGCCGTCGGCGACGGGGTCGGAATACGGGATCCCGACCTCGAACAGGTCCGCCCCTCGGCGCACCAGCTCCTGGATCAGGAGGGCCGTCGTCGCCAGGTCGGGGTCGCCGGCGGTGAGGAACGGCATGAGGGCGCGCCGGTTCTCGGCTTTGAGGCGGCTGAAGAGGGCGTCGATGCGGTTCATGAGGGAAGCCGGCGGCTGCGCAAGGCGGCCCGTCTCGTTGAATGGATCGCTCGTCGAGGGGGGAAGACGGGCGGACCCCCCCGCGAAGCCGGCCGACGACCCGCGTCGGCGCGACGATGGCTTTCAGAAGTACCTTATCACGACGGTGACGCCTCAGGCGATCGGTTCGCCGCGCAGGCGGGCGACCTCGTAGGCGTCCTTGTCGCCGCGACCGGAGAGGCAGGCGATGAGGACCTTGCCGGGGCCGAGGCGGCGGGCCTCCTTGAACGCCTGGGCGATGGCGTGGCTCGATTCGAGGGCCGGGAGGATGCCCTCGTGGCGGGCGGACTCGCCGTAGGCGGCGAGGGCCTCGGCGTCGGTGACGCTCTCGTAGCGGACGCGGCCGCGGTCCTTCCAGTAGGCGTGCTCGGGGCCGACGCCGGGGTAGTCGAGCCCGGCGGAGATCGAGTGGACGTCCTGGGTCTGGCCGTCGTCGTCCTGCAGGACGTAGCTGAAGCTGCCGTGGAGGACGCCGGGCTTGCCCTGGGTGAGGCTCGCCGCGTGGTCGCCGACCTTGCCGCCCCGGCCGCCGGCCTCGGCGCCCACCAGCTCGACGGCCTCATCCCCGATGAACGGATAGAAGATCCCCGCGGCGTTCGAGCCGCCGCCGACGCAGGCGACGACGGCGTCCGGCAGGCGGTCGATCTTCTCAAGGATCTGGGCGCGGGCCTCGCGGCCGATGACCGACTGGAAGTCGCGGACGATCATCGGGAACGGGTGCGGGCCGACGACGCTGCCGATGGTGTAGTGCGTCTCCTTGGACGATCCCATCCAGTCGCGGAACGCCTCGTTGGTGGCGTCGCGGAGGGTCTTCGAGCCGCTGGAAACGCCGACGACCGTCGCGCCCATCGTCCGCATGTTGAAGACGTTGAGCTTCTGGCGGCGAATGTCCTCCTCCCCCATGTAGATCGTGCAGGGGATGCCGAACAGGGCGCACGCGGTGGCCGTGGCGACCCCGTGCTGGCCCGCGCCGGTCTCGGCGATGACCCGCGTCTTGCCCATCCGGCGGGCGATCATCACCTGGCCCAGCGCGTTGTTGATCTTGTGCGCGCCGGTGTGGTTCAGGTCCTCGCGCTTCAGGTAGATGGCGGCGCCGCCGGCGAACTTCGTCAGCCGGTCGGCGCGATAGAGGGGCGAGGGGCGGCCGACGTAGTCCTTCCAGTAGTCTTCCAGCTCGCGACGGAACTCGGGGTCGGCCTTGGCTTCCTCGTAGGCCTCCGAGAGCTGGTTGAGGGCGTCCATCAGCGTCTCGGGCACGAACCGGCCGCCGAACTCGCCGAAGCGGCCCAGGGCGTCGGGCGTCTGCCGGGGCGTCGGGGGGGCGGACGATTCGGGGGAGGCGGAATGGGACATCAGCGCGCGATCCTTAGTCTAGTCTGGGCGAATCGAGGACGATCGGGTCGCGACCTCGCGAGGTGGCACGGTGGACGACGTTCGGGGACGCCGTCCTTCATTGTCGAAACCGGCGGCCCCCACGGTCAAGGGACATCCCGGCCCCGCCCGGGGTTCGCCGCCGCTCCCGACGGAATCGGCGGGACGGTCGCGGCGGCCTCCGGTTATAGTGGACGACCGTGGGCCGGGAGCATCGGCCGGCGGACACCTTCGGCCTTGCGGATCGAGAGCGGACTCCATGAGCATGTCGAACGAGGTTCCGGCGCGTCGGCCGAGGCGGTGGCGGCTCTGGGTCGGGCTGGCCCTGATCATCCTGGCCGTCCCCGTCGCGCTGTTCGCGGCGCTGCCGTGGATCGCGAGCTCGCCGTGGGCGAAGCCCAGGATCGAGGCGGCCGCCAATCGGGTCCTCGCGCCGGGCGGAGTGGCGTTCGATCGGATCCGCGTTTCCTGGTTCCGGCCGACCGAGATCGACGCCCCGGCGCTGCTGGACGCGAACGGCTCCAGGCTCGTCGCCGCGCCGACGGGGACGTTCTCCTGGAACCTCTGGCAGATTTTGTTCGCCAGGCCGGTCGTCGGCACCCTGGCCCTGCAAAAGGGGGCGGTGGAGATCGGCCGATCGACGGAGGGGGACGTCGACCTGCTGGAGACCCTCAAGCCGATCCTCCAGGACAAGCCCCCGCACACGATCCAGATCCGCATCGAGGGCGCCACCCTCAAGTTCACCCAGGAAGGGGTGGCCGACCCCTTCTACGCCGACCACGCGGACATCGCGATCGACCTGGCACGTTATCCCGAACCGATTTCCTGGGACCTGAAACTCGCCCGCGACAAGCCGGCGGCCGAGCCCGGCCGGATGAACATCGCCGGCAGCCTCGGCCGCGCCGATGATCTGGACGGCCTGATGCGGAACGCGTCGCTCGCGGTCACCGGCGACGGCTGGCCCTGGCGGATCACCCCGACGTTCGGCGACCTGGAAGGGCTGGCGACCTCCGGCGAGTTCTCGGGCTCGCTCGCCGCCGGGACCATCGACGGCGTGTTGACGACCGAGGGAGACGCCCACATCCACGACTTCCTCGCCGAAGGGCCGAAGCTCTCGGGCGACCAGTTCCGCCAGGCCGAGCTGAACGTCGGCTGGAAGGCCCAGGGCCGCGACGGCGTGTACCAGATCGAGCGGTTCGCCTTCGACGCCCCGGCCGCGACCCTCTCCGCCGTCGGCGAATTCCCTCCGGCCGCCGATCGCTCGGCCAAGCTCCAGGGGCGCGTCGACCTCGCGGCGCTCGCGGGGCAACTTCGCCGGACGCTCCGGCTCCAGGACGACGTGACGATCGAGAAGGGCGCCGTCGAACTGTTCGCCGAGGCGAAGGCCCGCCCCGACCCCGCCGCCGGCCAGCGGATCGAAGTCACCGCGAAGCTCGCCGACCTGGCCGCGAAGAAGGGGGCGAGCCAGATCGTCTGGAACGACGCGACCACGCTCGTCGTCCGCCTCGATCGAACCGCCGACGCGGTCACCCTGGACCAGCTCGACGTCCAGACCCCGTTCCTTACCGCGACCGGCAAGGGGAACCTCGACGAAGGGATCGTCGTGGACGCTGCGTACGACCTGGCCGAAGCGCAGAAGCGGCTCCGCGATTGGGTCGACGTCGGGGCCTTCGAGGCCTCTGGTCAGGGGACGCTCCAGGCGCGGTATCGTCGTGAGCAAAGCCGATACTTGCTCGACGCCGACGGCGCGATCCGGGCGCTCGTCCTGAAGGGCCTGCCGGTCGTCGAGACGTTGACGCGTGCCGAGGTCCGCGGCGAACTGGCCGTGCGCGGCGACGCCGAGCCGTCCGGCCTCCCCCGCGATTGGCGTTACGTCTCGTTCCAGGGCCGGAGCGCGGAAGATGAGTTGAAACTGGAGACCACGTCGGACGCCGACAAGCCGACGCCGACGATGGTCAAGGCCCTGGCCCGCACGACGATGGACCTCGGCGGCGACAACGCGAAGCGGATCGTCGAGGTCGCCGGCAGCGTCGTCGCCGGCCCGGAATCGGTCGATGCGAGCAACCTCAAGGTCTCGTCCGCCCCGGTGGCCGAACCGGGCGGGACGATCCCCCCGGAGGAGCCCTACGTCTGGCGGGGCTCGGCGCGTTACGACGTCAAGAAGGACGAGCTGAAGCTGACCCGTCGCGACCCGGACGCGGGCGCCGACGAGAAGCCGCCGGCGTTCTCGGTCGACCACGTGCTCGCCGGCGGCTTCCGCTCGAAGGGGGCGGCCTGGTTCCAGGTCGACCTCTCGGGCGACCTGGTCGCGATCCAGGACGTCGTCGGCATGACGAAGCCCCAGGCGGCCGGGCTGCTCGCGGCCGAGGTGGATGGCAAGCAAAATGGGGACCTCTGGGACCTCGACGCCGTCGTCCAGGTCCGCGAGCTGGTGCAGCTCCAGGCCAATGGGGGGAAGCGGGACGTTGGAGAAGTCACGCTGACGCTCGATTCGAAGATCGCGGTGAAGGAACGACGGCTCGACCTGGCGCGGCTGGCCCTCGACACCCCTTACCTCCGTGCGGACGCCCAGGGCTCCGTCACCGAGCTGGGAGAGGCCCCGGTGGTGGACCTCCACGGGATGCTCGCCCCCGATTGGGAGCGGCTGACTCGCGAGCTGGCCTCGCGAGTCGAGCCCAACGCCTCCGTCCGGGGACGGCCCCACCCCTGGAGCCTGGCCGGTCGGATCCCGCTGGGCAAGAAGGCCAGGGACGAACCCTCCACCCTGGACGGCGAGGCCGGGCTGCAGCTCGATCTCGTCGACGTCTTCGGCATGAGGCTGGAGAAGACGACCCTGGTCATCCGCACGGTCGACGGCGAGCTGGAGATCTCGCCGATCGACGCGATGCTGAACGGGGGCCGGCTCAAGCTCGATCCCGCGATCGCCAAGGATGAAATGGGGAAGAGCTGGCTCTCTCTGGGCCGGGGCTCATCGCTGGCCGAGGCCGTGGTCAACGACGAGGTGTCGCACCGGGTCCTGGCTTATGTCGCCCCGGTGCTCGATCAGTCGACGCGCGTCGAGGGGAAGGTGTCGTTCGATCTGGTCGACGCCCGTTTCTCGCTCGACGGCGACGCCACCAAGACGCAGGTCGAGGGGGACGTGCAGTTCGACGACGTGCGATTCATGCCCGGCCCGCTGGTCGACCAGCTGATCAACACGTTCAACCTGGAGCGGAAGGCGATTTTCGTGCTGCGCGACCCGGTCTCGATCCGGATCCTGGGCCGGACGATCTATCAGGAGGGCCTGATCCTGCCGGTGGGCGACGTCGCCGTGATCGGGATCGAGGGCTGGATGGATTTCGACAAGCGGATCGACATGCTGGCGACGTTCGCGGTCGTTCCTCCCCAGCGCAACATCCCGGTCGTCTCGCTGCTGCTGGAGAACGCCCGGATCCAGGTCCCCCTGACGGGCACGCTGGACAACCCCAAGATCAACGGCGAGCGGATCAAGGAAGGATTCAAGGATTTCGGCGAGTCGCTGCTGGAGACCACCCTGAGCGTCGGCGCGGGGATCGGCGACCTGTTCCGACGCGGCGGGGGCCGGGCGCAGCCTGCTCCCCCCGTCGAGGTCGTCCCCCCCCTCGAAGGCCCCGAGCGAGGCGCCCCCCGAGACGCCCCCCCGCCGCCTCCGCCCGCGACTCGTGATCGCGACGTCGCGCCTCCCCCGCCGAATCCGGGCCTCGATCCGGACGCCGAACTCCTGCTCCCCGGCTTCCGCCTGCCGTTCTCGCGCACGCCGGAGGAACGTCAACTCCAGAAGGAAATCCGCCAGCAGCGCCGGCAGGATCGGCGGGCCGATCGCCGCGCCCGCCAGGGGCGGCCGCTGGATTGAGGATCGGCCGGACGATCACTCCTCCCGCGTCCGCGTGGGGAGGGAGAGGGAAAAGGACCTGGAGGAAGCCCATGCTTAAGACGACGGCCTCCCTGGAAATCCCGGCTTCCGCCGAGCGGGTCTGGCGACTCATCGGCGGGTTCGATTCCTTGCCGGACTGGCTCCCGCTGATTTCGGAAAGCACGCCCAGCGAGGGGGGACGCATCCGTACCTTGAAGACCTCGGACGGGGTCGTGATTGTGGAGCGTCTGCAAGCCTTCAGCGAGGCCGACCGCTCCTATTCGTACTCGTTCGTCCAGTCGCCGTTCTCGGTGCGCGACTACTTCGCGACGCTGCGGGTGCGAGAGGCGGCGGACGAGTCGGCGGCGGTCGTCGAATGGTCGGGGACGTTCACCCCCGTGGGGATCGCCGACGACGAGGCGATCCGACTCTTCGACGGGATCTACCAGGGCGGGCTCGCCGCGATCAAGAACGCCTTCGCCTGAGCCACGCCTGGGCCGGGGGGTAAGGCTCGGCGGGTTCAGGCGTCGTCGCGGGACACGGGGGCGGCCTCGACGGGAAGTCGCACTTTTCGGGGGGGCGAGAGCGGCAGGAAGACGGTGAAGTGCGAGCCCTCCCCGGGGGCGGATTCGACCTCGATCCGGCCACCGTGGTCCTGGATGATGCCGTAGCTGATGGAGAGCCCCAGCCCGGTCCCCTTGCCGACGGGCTTAGTCGTGAAGAAGGGGTCGAAGATCCGTCTTCGGAAGTCCGGGGCGATGCCGACGCCCTGGTCGATCACCTCGATCGTCACGCCGTCGCCGTGCGGCCGGGTGCGGAGCGTCACCGAGGAGCCCGGAGGGCTGGCGTCGATGGCATTGATCAGGAGATTGAGCACCACCTGATTGATCTTGCCCGGCGAACAGGTCACGGCGGGCAGTTCCTGAAGGTCCGGCGCGACCTCGACCTGGCGATCGCGGGCCGGCCCGGCGATGATGCTGAGGGTTGTGGCGATCCCCGCGTTCAGGTCGGCTTCCTCCAGATCCCCCCCGTCGAGGCGGGCGAAATCGCGGAGATCCTTGACGATCCGACGAATCCGCCCCAGGCCCTCGCGCGCCCGGTTGGTCAGGCTTTCCAGGCTTTCGAGCGAGTATTCGAGGTCCATCCGGTCGGCGAGCGCGTCGATCTCGGCGGCGAGTTCGGGATGCCGATCGGCGAGGGTCGATCCCGCTTGCTGATAGAGCCGGACGAGTTCGACGAGCCCCGCCACGTCGCGCTGGAGGATGGCCAGGTCGTTCCCCACGAAGGCGAGCGGATTGTTGATCTCGTGGGCGACCCCGGCGATGAGCTGGCCCAGGGCCGACAGCTTCTCGGCCTGCACCAACTGCCCCTCGGCCTGCTTCAACTCGTCGTAGGCGGCCTGGAGGGCGGCGTACGCCTTCTCGCGCGAGGCGCCGAGCGCTTCGAGCTGGGCGGCGTTGCGGCGGAGGGCCTCATCGGCCTCGATGCGGTCGGTGACGTCGCGGACCATCTGGCTGGCGCCCAAAAGATCGCCCTGGTCGTCGCGGATCGGGCTGTACGTCAACTCCAGGTGGATCACGCCCCCATCGGCGTCGGGATAGGCGACGACGGTCTGGAAGCGTTCCCCGGCCAGCGCGCGGTCCCAGCGAGCCGCCAGTCGCGCGAAGGCGTCGGTGCGGCCGGCCAGGGCGTCGTCGAGGCGCATGCCTTGCTCGATCTCGCGACCGAACAGGGCGGCGAATCGCGACTTGTACGCGGTGTTCAGCAGGATGAATCGGCGGTCTCGGTCGAGCGCGGCGATCTGGTCGGTCGTCCCCTCGACCACGCCCCGGAGGCGGGCGTTGGCGAACCGGAGCGCGCGATAGGCGTCGCGGAGCCGGGCCTCCTCGCGGAGCCGGTCCGAGAGGTCGTGGACGATGCACGCGGCCACGGGGGCGTCACGCAGCTCGACGATGCCGAGGCTGACGGCGACGGGCGTCGTCCCGCCCCCCTTGAGTCGGCCCTGCGTCTCCAGGCCCCGGATCGCCCCCAGGTCGCGGCGAAGGACCGGAGGGGCCTCTGGCGCGGCGCGACGGCAGAGGAACTCGGCGGCCTCGGGGAGCAGGATTTCGATCGGCCGCCCCAGCAATTCGTCGCGATGGTAGCCGAACATCGACTCCACCCGCGCATTGACCAGCACCACCCGACACGAGCCGTCGATGAGCGCAACGCCGTTGGGGGCCGCCTCCAGCACGGCCAGCAGCCCCGCACCGCTCGCCTCGGCCTCGTCGCGACGGCGAAGATGCCAGAGGGCGACGCCCGTCATGCAGAGGACCGCCAGGATCAGGCCCTGGATGGCGATCAGGTGCCAGGCGTGGGAGGTCGAGCCCGGGTCGCTCGCGACCCGCCCCAGCCGTTCGATCGCGAATCCGCCGAGGCCCGCGGCCGTCGCGGCCACGGCGACCAGGATGATCGGAGGCGTCGATTTCCGCTCAAACTCGCCCATGCGCGAGAAGCCCCAATCACGGATCCGCCCCGCACCGACGCCGGACGGCTCGTCGGTCGCTGCGAGGCCGGCTCGTCCCAGACCGCGGCGATCGCCCCGCCCCGAGGGGGCGGCGCCCGGAAACGCGGGGACGCGATCGCGGCGACACGTCCCGGCGAAGACGTCGCGAACGGGATCGGGAAAGGGGATGCGCGGGAATGCGAGAGGAGGGACTCGAACCCTCACGCCTTGCGGCACAGGAACCTAAATCCTGCGCGTCTGCCAATTCCGCCACTCTCGCGAGGGCATCCCATCGCGGACCTCGCCGCCCGGGCTTATCCTAACAGGATCGTAGTCCGCACCCAAGAGGTCAGTCTCATGACGACGCGACGCGCGCTGCTTCGGCGCTGCGGCCGGAGCCTCTCCCTCCTGCCGCTCCTCGGCCCCTCCCTGTTCGGTCGCGAGGCCCTCGCCGCGCTCGCCGCCCCTCGCGGCGAGTTGGCCGTCGATCTGGTGATCGTCGGCGGGGGGGTGGGGGCGTGGCCGCCGCCCTCTCCGCCCTTCGCCAGGGCCTCCGCGTGGCGCTCACGGAGCCGACCGACTGGATCGGCGGCCAGCTCACCAGCCAGGCCGTCCCCCCCGACGAGCACCCCTGGATCGAACAGTTCGGTTCCTCCCTGAGCTACCGCGGCTATCGCACCGGGGTCCGCGAGTACTACAAGAAGCATTCGCCGCTGACCGTCGAGGCGCTCTCGAACCCGTTCCTCAATCCGGGGGGCGGCACCGTCTCCCGGCTCTGCCATGAGCCCCGCGTCGGTCTTTCCGTGCTGACCGATCTGCTCGCCCCCTTCGCCTCGCTCGGCCGCCTCGCGACGCTGCTCGAACACGAGCCGACCCGCGCCGAGGTCGACGGCGACCGCATCCGCGCGGTGTACGTCCGCAACAAGCGGAACGGCGCCGAGGTCGCGCTCACGGCGCCCTATTTCCTCGACGCCACCGAGCTGGGGGACCTCCTGCCGCTGGCCGGCGTCGAGCACGTCGTCGGGGCCGAGAGCCAGGCGCAGACCGGCGAGCTTCACGCCCCGACGGAAGCCGACCCCGGCGTCCAGCAGGCGTTCACCGTCTGCTTCGCCATGGAGTATCGCGACGGCGAGGATCACACCATTGAAAAGCCCGAGGAGTACGACTTCTGGCGAGGGTTCGTCCCCGAACTGGCCCCCCCGTGGCCGGGCAAGCTCCTGGACCTGACCTATACTCACCCCGTCACTCTCAAGCCCATGAACCTGGGGTTCGATCCCTCGGGAAAGGGGCAGGGCCTGTGGCTCTACCGCCGAATCCTCGACCCCTCCATCTATCGCCCCGGCGCGTACGACGGCGGCGGCGCGACGCTGGTCAACTGGCCGCAGAACGACTACCTCCTGGGGCCCCTCGTCGCCGAAGGCCAGACCGCCGAGCAGGCCGAGGCGCGCGTCCGCCGCGCCCGGCAGCTCAGCCTGTCGCTCTTCTACTGGTTGCAGACCGAATGTCCGCGACCTGACGGCGGGACCGGCTGGAAGGGGCTGCGCCTCCGTCCCGACATGATGGGGACCGACGACGGCCTCGCCAAGGCCCCGTATATCCGCGAGGCGCGCCGGATCAAGGCCGAATTCACCGTCACCGAGGAGCACGTCGGCCTGGAAGCGCGGCGCATGAAGTTGGGAAGGCAGGACGTCGACGCCGAGCCCTTCCGGGATTCCGTGGGGGTCGGCAGCTACCGGATCGACCTCCACCCGGCGACCGGCGGGAGGAATTACGTGGACGTCAGCTCGCTGCCCTTCCAGATCCCGCTGGGCGCCCTCCTCCCCGTCCGGGTCTCCAACCTCCTCGCCGCCTGCAAGAACCTGGGCGTGACCCACATCACCAACGGCTGCTACCGGCTGCACCCGGTGGAGTGGCTGATCGGCGAGGCCGCCGGCGCGGTCGTGGCGCAGGCCCTGGCGACCAAGGAGACGCCGAAGGCCATCCGGGCGGACGAAAATCGGTTCGCGACGTTCCAGAACAAGCTGAAATCTCAGGGGGTCGACGTCGCCTGGCCGAGGGCGACGGCGCGCTGATCGATCGGGGCCGGATGAGTTTCCGTTCAGGACCGCAAGATCGCGGCGGATTCGGCGAACTTCGTTGCAGAACCGGTCGTATGATAAGGAGTAGGGAGGCGGTGCCGCGCGACGGCGGTTCTGCTTGCCGGATCTGGAGAAGTCGCCGAGAATGGAGGGTCGACGACGGCCCTCGGCTCGGCGGCCCGCCTCGGACGACCGCCGCCGTGGACGACCGACCTCAACCGTCGCGTTCCTTCAGGAGATCTAAATCGTGACGTCCAGCAATCCCGCCTTTTCCCAGGACATGTTCGCCGGCTATGACCAGGTGTACGGCGCGCCTCGGAGCCTGACGACGACCGTCCAGGGGACGATGGGAAAGACCTTCCTGCTCCTGGCGATCCTGTCGGCGACCGGCCTCTGGTCGTGGAACGCGGTCGGCACCGGCCAGATGTCGATCGGCGTGATGATCGGGGCGGCCCTCGCCGGCTTCGTGATCTCGCTGGTGACGATCTTCAAGCCGACGTTCGCCCCCTGGACCGCGCCGGTGTATGCGGCGATGCAGGGCGTGTTCCTCGGCGGCCTCTCGCAGATCATCGACTCCCAGGTCCGGGCGCAGCAGGGGCTCAACGGCCAGTTCCAGGGGATCGCCTTGCAGGCGGTATCGCTGACCGTCGGCGTGACGCTGGTGATGCTGTTCCTCTACGCCAGCGGGACGATCCGCGTCACCGACAAGCTGCGGTCGGGGATCATCATGGCCACGGGGGCGCTGGCGCTCTTCTACGTCGTCTCGATGCTCCTCCGCATGTTCGGCGTGACGATGCCCCTGATCTGGAGCGCGACGCCGATGGGCATCGGCTTCAGCCTCCTGGTGGTCGGCCTGGCGGCGTTCAATCTGCTGCTCGACTTCGACTTCATCGAGGAAGCCGCCCGCCGCGAGGCCCCCAAGTACATGGAATGGTACGGGGCGTTCGGCCTGATGGTCACGCTCGTCTGGCTGTACCTTGAGATCCTCCGGCTGCTCCAGAAGATCGCCAACAGCCGAGACTGAGCTCTCGAATTGACTCTGGTAATCCAACAAGCAAGCGTCGAAGGCCGACGGTCGCCGCCCCAGGGCGGGCCGTCGGCCTTCGGCGTTTCCGGCCCCTCCGCACGCCGATCTTGCTCTTGCCGGGCGAGGGCCGGCGTAGTAATCTGCGGCCCACCTCGAAGGAGCCTCAAGTACCGGGTCGCCCCAGCCGACCCGGTCGAGCGTGGTCCTGGAAACGGCGTCGGGCGCCCGCCCCGCGACCGTCGATCCGCCTCGTGGGGATCGCCGTGTCGACGGACGCGACGGGTCGACGGACGGCGTTGGAATCCCCGCCCCGATGACCGGGCGACGACGGGCGGCCCAGGATGGGTCGGCCGGCCCTTTGAGAATGGAGTCGAACCGTTATGCGTCTCAGGTTCTGGAATGCGTCGGCCCTGGCCGCGGGATTCGTGACCGCATCCGTCCTCGTCCCCTTCAGCTTCGGGCAGGGTTCCAGGCCCGCGGCCGCCGAGAAGACGCCGACGGCCGCCTCGGCCGAGAAGGGGCAGGGGCGGGACATCGAGCTCAAGCTGGCGATCGCCGGCCTGGGATCGAAGGGCTGCGACATCGACGTCAAGCCGGGCAACCCCGCGTGCGTCTTCAAGGCGCAGACGCTCCACGTCAAGCCCGACGGCCAGGTCCTGGTGGAGCTCAAGGACGTCAAGATCCGTGGCGCCGATCGCAATTGCTCGATCGCCCTGACGATCCGCGAGGAAGGTCAGCCGGCCAAGACCGTCTACCGGGGCTATCGTCTGGCCGCCGAGGCCAAGGAGGGCGCGGTGGAGAGCTTTCTCTGCTGCCTGAGCTCCCCCTCCAAGGTGGCCGCCATCGCCGCGACGCGGACCGAAGCTACGCGCCGTTGAGCCTGCGAGCGAGCCCTGGAATCACACGGCCCGCCGGGGCGAGCGATCGCGCTCCCCTCGGCGGGCTGCGTCCGTTCCGGGCTCAGTCGAGAAGAGTCGCCGAGTCGACCGTCTTGATCGTGTCTCCGTCGGCGACGACGATGTTCGCCGGGCCGTGGATGTTGGCGGCGGCGTACTTGCCGTCCTTGGTGAGCAGGTAGAAGACGACGTCGAAGGCGGGCTTGCCGTCCTCGGTGCGGAACCTTGGATCGCGGAGCGTGGTCTCGACGAGTTGCTTGGTGGTGGCGACCAGGGCGTCCTTGGGCTTGGCCCCGCGCCGGAGGTTCTCGACCACGAGGAACGAGGCGCAGTTGATCAGGTTGACCTCGCCCAGGCCGACCGAGCCGCACGAGCCGACGGCGTTGTCGAGCCAGAGGCCGGCGCCGAGTATCGGCGAATCCCCGACGCGGCCGGGGACCTTGTAGCCCAGGCCCGAGGTCGTGGTCACGGCACCGAAGTCGCCGTGGGTGTCCAGTACCGAGCAATGGATCGTGCCGTGGGTGGGGCGCTGGACCAACTCGCGGATCGGCGGGTCGAGCGAGGCGACGGACTGGGGAATCCGAGCGCCGCGGAGCTTGGATTCCTTCCAGGCGATCCAGGCCTTGCGGGTCTCCTCGGTGAGGAGGTCCTGCTCGGAGAAGCCGTGCTCCTTGGCGAACTTGAGCGCGTTGTCGCCGACCAGGAGGACGTGCTTGGTGCGCTGGAGGATGCAGCGGGCGACGGCCGCGGGGTGCGCGATGTTGCGGAGCCCGGCGACCCCCGCGCCGCCGTGGGTCGGCCCATGCATGACCGAGGCGTCCAGCTCGACGACCCCCTCCTCATTGGGGGTCCCCCCGAGGCCGACGGAATGCTCGTTGGGGTCGGCCTCGACGATCGCCACGCCGGCGATGGCCGCGTCCAGAGGGTCGGCCCCCTTGCGCACCAGGTCCATCGCGATCTCGACCGTCTTCTCCCAACCGCTGGCGATCACGATCGGCTTGCGAGGTCCCGGCGGCCTGTCCGGCAGGGCGCCGATCGAGAGGGCGGCCAGGCTCGTCGTCCCCAAAGAGAGGAAACAGCGGCGGTTCACGCTCGGGGTCATCGGTGTTCGTCCGGGGAAGGAGGGGGATGTGCGAACGGGACGTGACGCCGCCCGACGCGCGATGGGGGCGCGTCGGGCGGTTCGGTTATCCGTCGGGGCCGGGATCAGAGCGAATCGGCGCTGATGATCTCGCCGCTGGCGCGGGTGGAGAGGGCCTGCCAGACGCCGAGCTGCTGGCCCGGGGTGACCTGGAGGACGCCGTTGGAATCGGGGACGATCGCCAGGGGGAGGCCTGTCGCGGCGTCGAACGGCGCGCTGTTGATGCTGTCCTTGAGGAACTTCACCGAGCCGTCGGCGAAGGCTGCGTTCATCCCGCCGGGGTGGAAGCTGGAGAAGCTGTGGAACATGATCTGCACGTTGATGCCGAGCTGATTGGTGTTGACGTAGTTCTCATTCAGCTTCTTCTGGGGATTGATGGGATAGAGCGTGTTCGCCAGGGTGTCGGCGTTGTTGCCCGAGTACCACCAGACCCAGTCCCAGCGGACGTCGGCCGGGATCTTGCCGTAGGCGACCTCGCCCGCCACCATCGTGTTGCTGGTGCCGTCGGTGATGGCCGAGATCGAGACGGAGCTGTCGTAGTAGAGCATCCCGTCGGCGCGGGCCAAGCGGGTGCCGTAGGTGCCGTCGCAGCTCGGCTCGCTGTAGCGCCCCACGTAGAAGGCGGTCCCGGCGGAGCCGCGATAGTTGGTGAAGTAGATCGGATACCCCATGCTCCGCGTGTCGGGGGTCGCCGCCGCGCCGTCGCTGGGGCACCAGAACGCCTGAACGCCCGTAGAGTAGACTGTCCGATTGATCTGGTTGTCCGTGTAGTGGATCATGAAGTTGTGGGAGTCGTACAGCGGGCCTTGCTCGATGTAGGGGAGGATCGAGATCAGGAAGCTGTGCTCGTGGCTGCCGGAGCACGGGGTGCCCCGGTGGAAGGCGCCGATCGGGTATCGGGAGTTCGTGCTCTCGTAGTTCGCCAGCCCCAGCCCCATCTGCTTGAGGTTGTTGACGCACTGGGCGCGGCGGGCGGCCTCGCGGGCCGCCTGGACGGCCGGGAGGAGAAGGGCGATCAGCACGGCGATGATGGCGATGACCACCAGCAGTTCGATCAGCGTGAAGCCGCGGGGGCGGGATCGGAATCGATCCATCGGGACCTCCTGGTTCATGACGTGCGATGAAGGGAGATTCGGGGGTCGTTCGGAACCTCGTGCCATGTCCTCGGAATCCGGCCCGGGCGACGGCCGGCGACGTCGGCTCAACGTCGCGAGCGCGACTTGGGCTTGGTCTGCTTGACCTCGACCCCATAGGGGTTTTCGATGTCCTTCTGCAACTCGTCGCGACCCTTGTCGGTCGAGAGGACCTTGGCCTCGGGCTCGCCACAGCCGGCCGTGGGGAGCAGCCCGGCCGAGAAAGCGACGATCAGGGAGCCCAGGGTCAGGGAGCGGGGCGGCGCCTTCAGTCTCCACATGGGGTGGTGGACTCCTCTTCAAAAGGGGGCGGGTGAGGGATTCGCCAACCCAGGAGCGGGGGCGAAGGGACGCACCCGAACGCGAGACTTGTCGTGCTTCGAGGGCCCGAGCGTCGCGAGGCGTCGTCGTTGGACGCGGGGAGCGGTCGGATCGAGAAGAGCGGGACCGCGTCACCGACCTCGGCGGATAGGGCGGCCCGGACCTAGATGTTGGTGTTCTCCCCTTGATAAGAGACGATGACGCGGGGGCCGCGAGGCGGGGAAGGGGGAAGGGCGTCCTCGGCGGCCTCGCTCGCATCGACCGGGGCCGAAGGGGGGCCGGGGATCACATGGAGGACGACCAAAAGCTCGCCGATCGGCTTGATGGTGAACTTCCGGGATTGCGAACCCCCGTCGGCGTCCTTGTAGGTCAGCGTCGCGTCGAATTGGCCCGGGACCTGGATCGAGGTCCCCACGGCTTTCCAGGCCGCCAACTCGGGAAGGTGGAAGGAGCCGCCGGGAAACTCGATCGTCGGATCGAGCATCGTCGATTCGGTGTCGTTCGCCAGGACGATGGAGACGCCGTCCCCGACGAGAAGGTGGCGGCCGACCTGGGCGTAGCCGACCCACGCCAGGAGGATGGCGTTCAGCAGGAGCGAGAGCTTCATCATGTTGGACGGCCGCGCGGCCGCCCGGGTGGGTTCGGCGATCTGGCGTTCCATCGACGGTCATCCGATATTCGAGGGGGCCGGGAAGCGCCGCGATGCGATGGACGGTCGGGAGAGGTGGCGATTCCCGATCGTTCCGCCGGTTGGACGTGGTGATCTTGCAGTCGCTGAATAAGAATGTCAAGAGTCGGCGAATATTTCCACGTAAGTCGCATCGGGTTCCGCTGCGACGTCCGGAACCTAGGGGTGAGGCGGGATGAGAAGAACCGTGAATCGGCGCTTGTTCATGGGTACGACGGCCGCGGCGAGCCTGGGGACGCTGGCGATCGGGGCGTCGGAGCCGAGGCCGGCGGGGGACCGTCGGCCGGTGGCGGTTTCCAGCGGCAACGGCCTCCGGGCGGTCGAGAAGGCGATCGAGCTGGTCAAGAAGGGCGTCGACCCGCTCGACGCGGCGATCGAGGGCGTGGCGATCGTCGAGGCCGATCCGAAGGACGACTCGGTCGGTTACGGCGGGCTCCCCAACGAGGACGGCGTCGTCGAGCTGGACGCGGCCGTCATGCACGGGCCGACCCACGGCGGCGGCTCCGTCGCCTCGATCCGCAATATCATGCACCCGGCGGCCGTCGCCCGGCTGGTCATGAAGCGGACCCGGCACTGCCTGCTCGTCGGCGAGGGGGCGTTGCGATTCGCACGCGCCCACGGATTCCCCGAGGTGGACCTGCTCACCGAGGAATCGCGCCGGGTGTGGCTGCACTGGAAAGAGACGCGCGACCCGAACGACGATTGGGTCCCCCCGCCCGATGCCGAGGTCGCCGCCTACCTTCATGATTATATGAAAAGGCGCGTCACCGGGACGATCCACTGCTCCGTGCTGGACACCCACGGCGACCTGGGCTGCACGACCACGACTTCGGGCCTGTCGTGGAAGATCCCCGGGCGGGTGGGCGACTCGCCGATCCTGGGCGCGGGGCTCTATCTGGACAACGCCGTGGGCTCGGCGGGGTCGACGGGGATCGGCGAGGCCAACCTGCTGAACCTCTCCAGCTACCTCGTCGTCGAGAACATGCGGCGGGGCCTCGGGCCCAAGGACGCCGTGATGGAGGCGCTCAAGCGGATCGCCGAGACCAGCGTGCGCGACCCGAAGCGGCGGCGGCCGGACGGCAAGACCACGTTCAACGTCTCGTTCTACGCCGTCTCCAAGGATGGCGCGTTCGCCGGCGGCTGCATCTATCCCGGCGGCAAGATGGCCGTCCACGACGGCGACTCGGCCCGCATCGTCCAGCTCGACCCGTTGTATGAGAAGTGACGGGGCCGGGGGGGGGATGGGCGCAGGAAGAGGCCCCCGGAGACCCGTCGTGGGACGGGTCTCCGGGGGCCGAATGAAAGTCGACGGGGGGGCCGGACTCAGTAGGCGTCGGAGCTGATGACTTCACCGCCCTTGGGGGTCACCAGGTTGCGAAGGACCACGACGCTGGTGCTCTCCTTGAGGAACCTCACGCTGCCGTCGCCGAAGAGGACGTTGGCGCCGCCGGGGTGGAAGCTGAAGATCTCGTCGTTGTTGGCGGCGTTGTTGTTGACCTTGTTGAGGCCGTTGTCGCTGGGGTCTGGGCCGGCGGCCGGGTAGGGCGTGCTGTAGCGGCCCAGGCCGATGCGGGTCTTGTTGTTGTTGATCTGGCCAGAGACGCCGAAGGCGCCGTCGGCCTCGGCCCAGCGCCAGAACCGGCGGGGGAGGCCGGCGTCGAAGTACTGGTCGCGGGCGGGGTTGGCCGGGGCGTGCAGCGGCGAGGAGACGCCGTTGGCGTACATGGTGTTGGCGATGTAGCGGGCGTCGCGGCCGGCGTCCTCGGCGATCATCATCGTATTGCTGGTGCCGTCGGACACCTCGGCGATGCGGGTCATGCTGACCTTGAGGAGGCCGTCGGCGCGGTCGAAGTTGTTGCGATAGGGGGTGATGGCGGTGCTGCCGGCGCCGCCTGCGGCGCCGAGGGCGCTGATGTCGGTGTAGCAGGGCGCGCCGTAGTCCTGGAAGCCGTAGCCGAACCGGAGGCCGGCCGGCAGCGAGGCCTCGGCCGGGTCGAGCGGGTCGAGGCCGCCGGACCCGTCGCGGACGCTCGACGGGCAGATGTAGGCGTTGATCACCGTGCCGGTGGCCGTCTTGTTGGAGCCCGAGGTGTGCGTGTAGGGGAGGCTGAAGTTGTAGGCGTTGCTGATGTTGGTGCCCTCCAGGTAGGGCAGCAGGCGGACGAAGACGCCCGGCTCGTCGAAGATCGTCCGCGGCGGCGACGCGGTGAAGTCGGTCCCCTGGCCGGCCG
This sequence comes from Planctomyces sp. SH-PL62, assembly GCF_001610895.1. NCBI lineage: Bacteria > Pseudomonadati > Planctomycetota > Planctomycetia > Planctomycetales > Planctomycetaceae > Planctomyces > Planctomyces sp. SH-PL62. The sequence goes on from NZ_CP011273.1 coordinate 954,393, forward strand.
GCGGGAAGGCGCTGTTGGCGCTCTCGTAATTGTGCAGCGACAGGCCGATCTGCTTCAGGTTATTCGTGCACTGCGCCCGGCGGGCGGCCTCGCGCGCCGCCTGCACAGCGGGCAGCAGCAGGGCGATCAGGACGGCGATGATGGCGATCACGACCAGCAGCTCGATCAGCGTGAACGCTGAGCGCCGGGCGACGGGGAAGAAAGGACGTCGACTCATCGAGACGGGACTCCAGTCGGCGGATTCGCCCGGGGGGTCGGCAGGCCCGAATGGGGCCGGTCCCGACTCCAGGCCGGTGGGGGATCAATTAAGTTCGAAGGCGGGTAGCTCGTTCGCGGGCTCGGCCTTGACCGTGGCGGTCAGGCCCGAGGTCGATTCCTTGCTGTACTTGGCCGGGAAAGGGAGCCCGCCGCGCTTCTTCGGCGCCTTGGCCGCGGGCGTGGCGTCCGGGTCGATCTCCACTCGGACCTTATATTCCCCGGCCGGCGCACCGGCGACGACGCCGTCGGTCATCAGCGTGTAGGACCCGTCCGGGCCGAGCGTCCCCGAGACCGGAGGCGTCTGCGCCCCGTCCGGCACGAAGACGACGACGCCCGAGGTCAGGGGCTCGCCGCCGGCGAGGACGACCTTGCCCTGCACCGGGTACGTCGGGACGCCCACCTCCGGCCGGGACTCGCCGCAGCCGGCCGCTCCCACCGCCAGGGCCGCAGCCGTGAGCCATCGCGCCAGGCTTCCGATCGGATGCTCGCTCATTCTCGGCTCCAGCTCCCGCCGCTCGGGCCGGGACGCCCGCGGCCGACCCGTGCGGGGTCGATTCGCAATGGTGGTCGAAATTTCGACGCCTCGATGCGCCGCGGCGAGACCGCGGGCCGTCGCCGCGACCGTCCCGCCAGGCGATGGGCCTGGGGGAGGTCGGATGCGGGGCGTCGTACGGGGCTCGCCGGAGCTTCCACGATCGTCGAAGGACTGACGTGAGGTACTGTACCCGGTCGAGCCGCGCGAACGACGAATGGGGGGCGAAGCTTATATGAGGAAATGAAGAAGTTTCGCCGCGGGGGACTGCGGCGTCGGGGGAGGGGCCGGCTCGGGGCCGTCGATCGAGGTATCAGTCGTCGTCGGAGTCGTTCATGTCGTCCATCGCGTCGGCGCCGGCCATGACGGCGACGGCGACCGGGGCCCGGGCGGGCGCGGCGGAGGAGGCGTCGGCGCGGGCGGTGGCGCCGCGGGCGCCGAGGAGGCGGACGTTCCCCACGCCGACGACCTGTCCCATCTCCGAGACCATGCGGTCGTCGAAGCGGACCTTCAGCGACGACCCCGCGCGGTAGATCACGCGTCGGACGTGCTCGATACCGAAGATCTCCAGGTAGAGGTCGAGGTTGCCGGGCCGGACGCGGACGATCCGCAGGAGCCGCTCCAGGTCTTCCTGCTGCTGGACGCCCTTGTGGAGCGTGATGATGACGCCGCGGGCCAGTTCGGCGTCGGCGTTCTCGATCGGGATGAACCGGCTGACGACGATCTCGGCCGGCTCGCGTCGGCGGTCGATCGTCCCCTTGATGAAGCCGATGGCGTCGTTGGCGATCAGGTCGCCGAGCTTGGCGAACTCCTCGGGCCAGAGCATGGCCGGGGTCGATCCGCTGAGGTCCTCGAACGTGAATTTGGCCATGCGGGTGAGGCCCGACCGGCTCTTCTGCACGTTGCGGACCTGGACGTTGGTGATCATCCCGCCGAGCGTGACTTCCGACTTGCTCGGGGCGTCGGCCATGTCGGCCGCGCGGTGGGTCGCCAGGGCCTGGAGCTTGTCGGCATGGCGGCTCAACGGGTGGTTGGACATGTAGAAGCCGAGCGCCTTCTTCTCGCCGCCGAGCAGCTCGACGTCGGGGAGCTCCGGGATGTCCGGCAGGTGGGCGACCGGGGCCGCGCCGGAGGAGGCGCCGTCGCCGGGGACGTCGACCTCGTCGAACAGCCCACGCTGGCCGCGTTTGCGGTCCTCCTGCTTGGACTGCCCGGCCTGCATCGCGCGGGGGAGGATGGAGAGGAGCTGGGAGCGGCGGGCGCCCAGGAAGTCGAAGGCCCCGGCGCGGATGAGGGTCTCGGCGGCCCCGGCACCGACCTCCTTGATGGAGACGCGCTCGAAGAAGTCTTCGAGGCTCAGGAACGGCCCGTCCTTGTCCCGAGCCTTGAGGATCGCCTCGACGGCCTTGCCCCCCACTCCCTTGATGGCCTCCAGGCCGAACTCGACCTTCCCCTCGGTATGGACGGTGAAGGTCGCCCCCCCCTGGTTGATGTTCGGCGGCAGGACCTCGATCCCCATCCGGCGGCAGTCTTCGATGTGTTCGACGAAGAACTTGTCGCGCTCGGCGCCCCCCATCTCGGACGAGAGGACGGCGGCCATGTACTCGGTCGGGTAGTGGGACTTGAGGTAGGCCGTCTGGTAGGCCACCAAGGCGTAGGCGGTGCTGTGCGACTTGTTGAAGCCGTAGCCGCCGAAGAACTCGATCAGCTCGAAGATCCGCGCCGCCTTGTCGCGCTCCAGGCCTTTCTCGACGGCCCCCTTGATGAACTGGCCGCGGCCCTCGGCGATGATCTCGGTCTTCTTCTTGGAGATGGCCTTGATGCAGGCGTACGCCTTGGAGAGTTCGATGTCTCCCAGGCGGTTGAGGATCCGCATGACCTGTTCCTGGTAGACCATCACTCCGTAGGTCTCTTCCAGGACGTCCTGCAACACGGGGTGCAGGTACGAGGCCTGCTTGCGCTTGTTCTTGACGTCGACGTATTCGTCGACCATGCCGCCGTTGAGCGGGCCCGGGCGGTAGAGGGCGTTGGTGGCGATGATGTCGGCGAAGCGGTCGGGCTTCATCTTGACCAGGAGGTCGCGGATGCCGGCCGATTCGAGCTGGAACACCCCCTTGGTCTCGCCGCGCTGGAGGAGCTCGAACGCCTTGGCGTCGTCGAGCGGCAGCGAGCCGATGTCGAGGGGGTTGTCGGGGAAGCGTTCGCCGATGATTCGGACGGCGGCCTGGAGCGTGGTGAGGTTGCGGAGGCCCAGGAAGTCCATCTTCAGGAGGCCGGCCTTCTCGACGTCCCCCATGCCCCACTGGGTGCAGAGGACCTCCTCCTTGTCGCCGCGACGGATCACTTGTAGCGGCACGAGCGACTCCAGCGGCTGGTCGGCGATGACCACGCCGGCCGCGTGCGTGCTGGCGTTCCGCGCCGAGCCTTCGAGCCGCCGGGCGAAGTCGAGGAGCCTCTGGATTTCAGGGTCCTGCTCGGCCATCCGCTTGAGCGCCGGTTCCTCGACGATCGCCTCGTCGAGCGTGATGTTCAGCCGGGTCGGGATCAGCTTGTTGATCTCCTCGACCCGCGACAGCGGCAGATTCATCGCGCGGCCGACGTCCTTGATCGCGGCCTTGGCCTTCATGGTGCCGAAGGTGCCGATCTGCGCGACGTTGGCGTCGCCGTACTTGCGGCGGACGTACTCGATGACCTCGTACCGGCGCTCCTGGCAGAGGTCGATGTCGATGTCCGGCGCCTCGGAGCGGTTGGGGTCCAGGAACCGCTCGAACAGCAAGTCGTACTTGATCGGGCAGACGTCGCTCAATCGCAGGACGTAGCTGACCAGCGCGCCGCAGGCCGATCCTCTCGCCAGCGCCGGGATGTTGTTCTCCCGCGCGTATCGCACGAAGTCCCAGACGATCAGGAAGTACGACGCGAAGCCCATTCGGTTGATCGTGCCCAGCTCGTGATCGAGCCGCGCGCGAACCTCCGGCGGCGGCGGATCCGGGTAGCGTTCCCGGAGCCCCTGTTCGCAGAGTTCGAGCAGGTACGCTTCGGGCGACTTCTCGTCCGGGGGCTGGAACGAGGGGAACTGGCGCTTGCCCAGCTCGGCGCTGGTGTAATTCTCCTCGACCATCTCGGCGATCAGGGCCGACTGCTTCAGGGCCTCCTCGAAGCCCGGGGCCGCGGCGTACATCTCGTCCGGCGAACGGACGTGGAACTGGTCGGAGATCCGGCCCTCGTCGTTGATGAACCGGGGCTTGTCCAGCGGCTGGTCGATCGTCTTGCCGGTGTTGATGCAGAGCAAAACGTCGTGCGAGAGGTTGTCGTCTTGCCGGAGGTAGTGGGCGTCGCTGGTGGCGACGATCGGCATCCCGAGCTTCCGCGCCACGTCGACCTGGCGCTCCCGCGCGTCGCGCTGGATTTGCAGGCCGTTGTCCTGGATCTCGATGTAGAAGTTCCCTTCGCCGAAGGTCTTCTGATACCAGATCGCCAGATTCTCGGCCTGCTCGAAGCGGTCTCGCAAAAGGTGCTGCGAGAATTCCGACCCCACGCAGCCCGAGAGGCAGATGAGCCCCTCGCTGTAGCGGGCGAGCAACTCCTTGTCGACTCGGGGCTTGTAGTAGTACCCCTCCTGGTAAGACCGCGAGGAGAGCCGCAGCAGGTTGCGGAACCCGACGCCGTTCTTCGCCAGCAGCGTCAGGTGGTACGCGAACTTCTCGTCCCCCGACCCGTTCGTCGAGCGGTCCGACCGCTTGCCCGGCGCGACGTACGCCTCGATCCCCACGATCGGCTTGATCCCGGCGTACTTCGCCTCGCGGAGGAACTCCACCGCGCCGAACAGGTTGCCGTGGTCCGTCACCGCGACCGCCGACATCCCGCTCGCCTTCACATGCTTGACCAGGTCCGGCAGCTTGTTCGCCCCGTCGAGCAAGCTGTAATGGCTATGGCAGTGAAGATGGCAGAACGGTCGGCTCGACATTCCGGTTTGCTCCATGCGGGGGGATGACGCGGATTCTTCGTGTACCCGCGTCCAGTCCATTATATCATACGAGGCCAGCACCCGGGAGTCGGGCCGCGTCCTTAGGAGATCGGCCGAGGGGCCTGGTCGGTCGTGCGCCCGACGGCGTCGGTCTTCGCTCCTCGATCCGCGAGCCGGAGGTGATGAAGACCGAAGTCCCCCTCAATGCGGATGCGGGTGGTCGTGCCCGTGCGAATGTGGGTGGCCGTCGGCGACGGGGGCGGCGGCGGCGAGGACGAGGCGGCCGGTCTCGACGCCCTTGGTGCCGATGAGGGCGTCGGCCAGGCGGTGGACGAGCGAGGCGCGGCCGCGGAGGAGGATCACTTCGAGGCAACGGGCGGAGTCGAGGTGGACGTGGGTGGTGGTCACGACCATCTCCAGGTGTTCGTGCTGGATTTCGGTCAGTCGCTTGGCGATCCGGGAGGCGTGGTGGTCGTAGATCAGGGTGACGACCCCCATCGCGTCGGTCGCCCCCTCGTCGATCGCCTCGTCGATGAGGGCGTCGCGCATGAGGCCGCGGACGGCCTCGCTGCGGTTGGCGTAGCGATGACGTTCGCGGTAGTCGTCGAATTTTCGGAGCAGTTCGCCGCCGATGGCGACGCTGAAACGGACCAGGCTTTCTTTCACGGCTCGATCCTCCCGGCGTCGTGTGGACGCTCTCAGCCAGAGAACGGCACGTCGACCCACGCGCCATCCTCGCGGGCGCTGGCGACGGCCGCGTCCAGGAACGCCATCACGGCGACGCCGTCGATGATCCCGGGGTGGTCGAACGGCTTCGGGGCGTCCTCACCGCGACGGCCCCGGATCGACCATTCGATCGTGCGGTGCAGGTTGGCGAGGGCCTCGTGGAAACCTTCCGGGTGGCCGCAGGGCATCCGGAGATAGGGCCGGATCGAGGCCGGCATGTAACTGTAGTCGGCTCCGGCGCGGTACACCGCGACGGGGCGGTCGGCCACGAAATGCTCGAGCTGGGTGAAGTGGGTGTGCCGCCACTGGAGCGTGCCGGCGGTGCCGATCACGCGGAATCCGTTGTCGTTCTCGGCCCCGATGCTGATCTGCGAGGCCGTCACGGTGGCGATCGCGCCGTTGTTCAGCTCGGCGAAGACGGCGAAGTCGTCGTCGAGCGGTCGGCCGGGGACGACGGACTTCATCCTCGCCGACAGCTTCGTCGCGTGCAGGCCGGCCACGAACCGGATGAACTCATAAGCGTGAGAGCCGATGTCGCCCCCGCAGCCCGAAGCGCCCGCCTGCGCCGGGTCGGTCCGCCACGACGCCTGCTTGTTCCCCGTCTCCTCGCGACGGGAGGCGAGCCAGCCCTGGGGATACCAGGCCTCGATCTTGCGGACCTCGCCGACGAGCCCGTCGCGCACCAGCTCGCGCGCGAACATGATCATCGGATAGCCGGTGTAGGTGTGGGCGACGACGAACGGGATCTCGGCGGCCTGGACCGCCGCGTGGAGGCGGCGGGCCTCGTCGAGATTCGTCGTCAGCGGCTTCTCGCAGAGCACGGGGATGCCGACGGTCGCGGCGGCCTCGGCCGGGCCGACGTGGGCGTCGTTGGGCGTGACGATCGTCAGATAGTCGATCCGCTCGTCGTCGGGGAGGGCCGCCTCGCGCTCGACGAGGGTCTTCCAGTCGGGATACCCGCGAGGGAAGTAGAGTTCCGCGGCGGCGGCCAGCGAATCGTCGGGCTTGCTCCGCAGCGCCCCGGCGGTCAGGTCGGACGTGTTGTCCATCAGGATCGCCCGGCGGTGGGGGGCCCCGAAGAAGCTGTTCGACCCGCCCCCGCCCACCATCCCCACCCGCAGCTTTCGTCGTTTCATCATGGCGGCCTTCCGACGTCGTGGGCTCGATCGACCCGATCCGGCTCGCGTCGCAAGTCGAGCGTAGCCGCGCGACGGGACGGGCCGCAAGGGGAAGGCTGCGTGCGACTCGGGGGCTTGCGTCGATCGGGCCGATCAGGCGCCCTCGGTCGAGCCCGCGACGTCGCGGAGGGCCTGCCGCCTCGGTTTCGGCGGGTGGGCCGACGTGCGGCGGTCGGCCCTTGGACGGCCCCGGAGGGACGGCTATATTGGCCTGGATCGCCGCGCCGACCGGTCGTCGATCCGACGCCCCGGCATGATCCCGATCGCGTCGGACGAATCGCCGGCGTCCCGGAGCGGTCCCTGGTCCTTCTCCCGTCCGTTCATCGAGGGTCATTTATGCGTGAGATCAGCGTGGCCATGATCGGCCAGGGGTTCATGGGGCGGACGCATTCGAACGCCTGGTCGCAAATCCCCAGGTTCTTCAAGCCGCCGGTCATGCCGGTGATGCACACGGTCTTCGGCCGCAACGCCGAGGCCGCGAAGGCGTTCGCCGACACCTGGGGCTGGAAGCAGTCGTCGACCGACTGGAAGGCCGCCGTCGCCGACCCGGCGATCGACTTGGTGGACGTGGTCACGCCGAACAACATGCACGCCGAGGTCGCGCTCGCCGCGCTGAAGGCGGGCAAGCACGTCGCCTGCGAGAAGCCGATCTCCCGGACGATCGAGGAGGCCCGGCTGATGGTCGCCGCGGCCAAGGAGTCGCCGGGCAAGACCTTCGTCTGGTACAACTACCGCCGCTGCCCGGCCGTCGCCACGGCGTACAACCTGGTGAAGTCCGGCGCGCTGGGGACGATCCGCCACGCCCGCGCGTTCTACCTCCAGGACTGGGCCGACGAGTCGATCCCGCTGATCTGGCGGTTCCAGAAGGAAGGCTCCGGCGCGGGCTCGCACGGCGACCTGAACGCCCACATCGTCGACATGGTGCGGTTCGTCACCGGCGAGGAGATCGTCGAGATCGCCGGCGCCATCGCCGAGACGTTCATCAAGGAGCGCAAGCTGGTGACCGGGCCGACCGCCGGCGGCATCGCCGCGGGCGTCGGCGGGGCCGAGAAGACCGGGCCGGTGACGGTCGACGACGCCGTCCTGTTTCTCGCCCGGACCTCCGGCGGCGGCGTGGCGTCGTTCGAGGCCGCCCGCCAGGCCACCGGCAACCAGAACCGCAACGGCTTCGAGATCAACGGCTCCAAGGGCGCGCTCAAGTTCGACTTCGAACGCATGAACGAATTGCAGTTCTACGACGCCACCCGCCCCCGCGCCGTGCAGGGCTGGACGACGATCATGTGCACCCACGGCGGCGACCACCCTTACGCCGAGAACTGGTGGCCCGACGCCCACGTCCTGGGCTATGAGCACGGCTTCACCAACCAGGCGTACGACATCCTCCGCGTCCTCGGCGGCCAGGAGCCGGTCGTCCCGCTCCCCGATTTCGAGGACGCCTACCAGACCCAGCGCGTCCTGGAAGCCGCGATGATCTCCGCGATCGAACGCCGCCCGGTGACGCTCGACGAGGTCAAGTGAGGACTCGCCGCCGTTCATCCCCGCACCCCTAACCCAATCCCAACGATCCGGCCGGCCGAGAGGGTCGTCCGCGTCGAGCGAAGCGAGAGGAATCCTGCGATGGGCGCTCCCTACGTCCTTTCCAACCCCCCGAAGGTCGCCCTGATCGGCGGCGGCTTCATCGGTCCGGTCCACGCCGAGGCCCTGCGCCGGATCGGCGTCGAGGTCGCCGGCCTGCTCGACATCACCCCCGAGAAGGCCCGCCCCCAGGCCGAGAAGCTGGGCATCCCCAAGGTCTACAACACCATCGAGGAGGTCCTCGCCGACCCCGAGATCGGCGCCGTCCACCTGGCCTCGCCCAACGACATCCACTTCAAGCACGCCAAGATGGCGCTCGAGGCCGGCAAGCACGTCCTCTGCGAGAAGCCGCTGTCCGTCAGCTCGCACGAGTCGGCCGAGCTGGTGAAGCTGGCCGCGAGCCGCCCCAACCAGGCGGCCGGCGTGAACTACAACCTGCGGTTCTATCCGCTCGCCCAGGAGATGCACGCCCGCGTCGCCCGGGGCGACCTGGGCCGCATCATCTCCGTCGCCGGCTCCTACACCCAGGACTGGCTGCTGATGGTCGACGACTACAACTGGCGCGTCGAGCCCGACGGCCACACCAACCTCCGCGCGATCGCCGACATCGGCACCCACTGGATGGACCTCGCCCAGTTCATCACCGGCCGGCACATCGAGTCGGTCAACGCCGACCTCGCCACCTTCCATCCCGAGCGCAACCGCCCCATCGGCGGCGCCGAGACCTACTCCGGCCCGAACGCCGCCAAGAAGGCGTCCGAGGCCGTGAAGATCACGACCGAAGACTACGGCGCGGTGATGCTCCACCTCTCGCAGGGGGCGCGCGGCGTCTTCTACGTCAACCAGATGCATGGCGGACGGAAGAACCGCCTGTACCTGGAAATCTGCGGCACCGAAGGCTCGATGGTATGGGACAGCGAGTCGCCCGAGCTGCTCTGGCTGGGCCGCCGCGGCGCCCCCAACCAGCTCATGAACCGCGACCCCTCCATCCTCAGCGCCGAGGCCGGCCACTTCAGCCATTACCCCGGCGGCCACGCCGAGGGCTTCCCCGACGCCTTCAAGCAGCTCGACCTGGCCTTCTACACCTACATCCAGGGTGGCTGCCAGGGCAAACCCAACTTCCCCACCTTCGCCGAGGGCGACCGCGAGGTCCGCATCTGCGAGGCCATCGCCCAGAGCGCCAAGGCCCGCAACTGGGTCCAGGTCGAAGCCTGAAAACCGTCGATCCCTCCGGCCTTCCCTCGCGTCAGGGGAGGCCGGGAGGCGACCTGATCCTTCGTGCCGCCCCGGTCGCCGCCGGACCTTGCTTCAAAAGTCGCAGGGTCGGCGGCGGTCGGGGCGGTCCTATTCGGCGGGCCTGTCGAGGTCGATTCCTCCTCGGTCGTCCGCTTCACGCATCCTCGACGGCCGGGGGCCGGACCGGCGGGTCGGCGTTGAGGGAGGAATGAGGTGAATTGATGAAGTTGCCCCAGGGGTTCCTCGGCACGCGCGGCGACGTCCTGATGGACGCGGTCCTGGTCGCGATCGTGCTCACGCCTTTCCTGTTTCTCTGGGCCGTGCGGCTCGCCCGATCGGGGCGATACAAGGCGCACCGCAACCTGCAAACCTGCCTGTTGACGCTGCTGCTCGTGGCGGTCGTCCTCTTCGAGATCGACATCCGGCTGAGCGGCGGGACCGAGGCGTTCCTGGAGGGAAGTCCCTACGCGGGTTCCTCGCTGCTGAAGTGGCTGCTCCGCACTCACGTCGCCGTCGCCGTCTCAAGCTTCGCGCTTTGGGCCTGGCTCGTCGTCCTGGCCTGGAAGCATCGGATGGACCTGCACCCGCAGCTCTTTTCAGCCGTGCATCGCCGACGTGGCTACTGGGTCTTCGCCGGGACGGTCTTCACGTCCCTCACGGGGGTTTGGCTGTATGTGATCGGGTTCGTGGCCTGACCCCGTCGCGATCGTCGACGCGGACGGCTCTCCGAATTCGGGGGGCCGCTCGCGGTGCAGCTTCCTGAGACGGCGTCCGCCCCCGTCATTCGGCGGAGGCCCGTCCATTGGCGGCGAGGTCGACGTCTCGTCCGCCTGGTGCCTCGCGGAGTTGAGCACCCTCGTTCAACGCCATCGGCCCCTGGGCGTTCCGCTCGGCGCCCTCGGCGACGGACTGGACCATCCGGTCGACCGAGGGGCTCATCCAGCGCAGGATGAGAGGCTGCGGGAAGATTCCCATGAGGACGGTCAGGACGACGAGCGGGGCGGCGATGACGATCTCGCGGACGGTCAGGTCGGGGAGGCCCTTCCAGGTCTCGTTGCGGCCCAGGAAGACGCGCTGGAGCGTCCAGAGGATGTAACCGGCCGTCAGCACCACGGCGGCGGCGGCCAGCACGCCCAGCGTCACGCTGTAATGGAACGCGGCGAGCACCACGAAGATCTCGGCCACGAAGCCGCAGAGGCCGGGGAGGCCCATCGAGCCGAAGAAGATCACGTAGGACACCGCGCCGTAGACCGGCATCACGTCGTTCAGCCCGCCGAGCTTGTCCAGGTCGCGGGTGTGGGCGCGCTCGTAGATCACCCCGACCAGGAAGAACATCGCGGCCGACGTCACGCCGTGGGCGAGCATCATGTACATCGCGCCGTTCACGCCGTACGCGTAGTAGCCCGCGCCTCCGCTCAGGTTCATGACCGCCAGGCCCAGCGTGACGTACCCCATGTGGCTGACCGAGCTATAGGCCACCAGCTTCTTGAAGTCCGTCTGGGCCATCGCCGCGAGCGCCCCGTAGAGGATGCTGAACACCCCCAGCGCGGCGACGACGTACGACCAGTCGAAGGCGCCCGCCGGCGCGAGCGGCCAGGCCAGGCGGATCAGGCCGTAGCCGCCGACCTTCAGCAGCACGCCCGCCAGGATCATGCTGATCGGCGTCGGCGCCTGGACGTGCGCGTCCGGCAGCCAGGTGTGAAACGGGAACGACGGCAGCTTGACCAGGAACCCGATCAGGAACAGGGCGAAGATCCAGTCCTGAATCCAGCGCCCGTAATAGCCCGTCGTCGACGCGATCGAGGTCAGCGCCAGGATGTCGAACGTCCCTCCCCGGAACGTCCCCGCCGCCGCGTCGCCGGGCCAGAAGTACAGGATCAGGATCGCGACCAGGATGAAGACCGAGCCGAACAGCGTGTAGAGCAGGAACTTGATCGCCGCGTACTCCCGGTCCTCGCCCCCCCAGAGGGCGATCAGGAAGTACATCGGCAGCAGCATCACCTCGAAGAACACATAGAACAGGAAGAGGTCGAGCGCCAGGAACACGCCCGTCATGCTCGCGACCAGGAGCAGGAAGAGGGAGTAATAGCCCCGCACCTGCTTCTCGATCCCCCAGGAGGCGAGGCAGGCGAGCAGGCTCACCAGCCCCGTGAGCACGACCAGGCCGACGCTGACGCCGTCGAGCCCCAGGTAGTACTGGATGTTGAACGCCGGGATCCACGCGCGGCGGACGACCAGGTCGCCCTCGCCGCGCGACTCGTCGACCGCGACGAGTCCTCCGTCGTAGCTCACTACGTTGCTCGCCGCCCGTTCCGCGAGCGGGGCCCGGGCCCGATCGTCGCCGACGTACGCGAAAAGCGCGACCAGCGTCAGGAGGAAGCCGGCCGCCGTGAAGCCCGTGGCGACGTACTTGACCAGGCGTTCGGATCCCCTGGGCATGAGCAGCACGGCCCCCGCGCCGATCAAGGGGACGAGCCAGAGGGACGTCAGCAGCAGGTTGTCGCTCATTTGCGGGGGCACCGGGCAAGGGGGGAATCGGGCGTGCGGGTCGCGGTCGGCCTCGTCGCGACGTCAGCCGACCCAGGCGTAGACGCCGGCGAACAGGCCGATGAGGGCCAGCGCCAGGTACATCAGGTAATTACGGATCCGGCCCGTCTGGATGGACCGCGCGTGGTCCCCGGCGACGTACACCGCCGTCGCCAGGTTGTTCACCAGGCCGTCGACGCCGAAGCGGTCGACCAGCCCCCCCAGCCGACTGAGCAGCTCCACGGACCTCGCCGAACCGTCGACGATCCCGTCGATCAGATAGCGGTCGATCCCCGCGCAGGCCTTCGCCAGCCGAAGGCACGGCCGGACCAGCGTTGCGGCGTAGAGTTCGTCGAAGTACCACTTGTTCTTGAACAGGGCGTACAGCGGACGGAACCGCGCCGCCGTCTTCGCGGGGCTCAACCGGAAGGTCGCGACGAACGGCAGCCCGGCGGGGCCGTAGTAGAGCGCACTCAGCAGGAAGCCCAGCGCGACGATCAGCAGCGAGGTCCCCACGGCGTACCAGTGGGCCCAGTGGGAGTCGACGACGCCGGGGGGCTGGCCGTGGGCGATCATCCGTTCCAGGACCGGAGTTCCGAACGGCAGCCCGAGCCACATCGTCCAGCCGGCGAACACGCTGAGCGCCGCCAGCGCGATCAAGGGCCGCGTCATGACCGGCTCGCTCTCGTGTGCGTGGGCCGCCGGGTTCAGGTCGTGCAACGGCGCGCCGACGCCGTGCTCGGCCTCCTCCTCGGCCAGCACGTTCTCTTCGTCCCCGACGTGGACCACGCGGGCCGTGTGCGGATCGGGGAAGCCCCGAGGCTCGCCGGCGAACACCAGGAACCACATCCGGAACATGTAGAATGTCGTCAGCACCGCCCCGACGACCGGCAGGACGAACAGCAAGGCGTGCTCTGGGCTCTGCCAGGCCCTCGCCAGCGCGGCGGCCAGGATCGCGTCCTTCGAGTAGAACCCGCTGAAAAACGGCACGCCCGAGATCGCCAGCGTCCCCACGAGCATCGTCCCGGCCGTGATCGGCATCCTCCGACGCAGCCCGCCGAGCCTCGCCATCTCATAGGTGTGGACGCTGTGGTAGACGCTCCCCGCGCCGAGGAACAGGAGGGCCTTGAAGAAGGCGTGCGTCAACAGGTGGAACACCCCCGCGGCCCAGCCCCCCACGCCCAGCGCCAGCATCATGAACCCGAGCTGGCTGATCGTCGAATAAGCGAGCACCTTCTTGTAGTCGGTCTGCACCATCGCGATCGTCGCGGCGATGAACAGCGTGACGCCGCCGGTGTAGGCGATGTAGAGCAGCACCTCGGGCGTGAAGACGGGGAAGAAGCGGGCGACCAGATACACCCCCGCCGCCACCATCGTCGCCGCGTGGATCAGCGCCGAGACGGGCGTCGGCCCGGCCATCGCGTCGGGCAGCCAGACGTGCAGCGGGAACTGGGCGCTCTTCCCCGCGCAGCCGGCGAAGATCCCCAGTCCGGCGATCGTCAACATCGCGTAGGGGATCGACCGGCTCGACGCCCCGTCGTCCTCGGCGACCGCGCCGGGCGGTCGCAGCGGGACGACGTCGGCGGGATCGAACCGATTCGGCGCGTTCAGACGGCCCGATTCGTCTCGCAGTCCCGCGCTCACCTCGTGGAAGTCGAACGTCCCGAGGGCGGACCAGAGGATTCCCAGCCCGATCAGCATGCCGACGTCGCCCACGCGATTGACCACGAACGCCTTGTTGGCTGCGTCGGCGTTCGGCTTCTCCTCATACCAGAAGCCGATCAGCAGGTAAGAGCAGACGCCGACCAGCTCCCAGAAGACGAAGATCATGAACAGGTTCGACGCCGCGATCAGCCCCAGCATCGAGAAGCAGAACAGCGACAGGTAGGCGAAGAATCGCGGGTATCGCGAGTCGTCGGCCATGTAGCCCATCGAATAGACGTGGATCAAGGTCGCGACCGTCGTGACCATCAGGAACATGATCGCCGCGAGGTTGTCGATGTGCACGCCCAGCGGCAGCGACAGCCGACGGTCGGACTCCGGCGTCTCCAGGATCACCCAGTCGACGCTCCCCTTCCAGGCGAGCGAGCCGGAGTGGGCGTGGGCGTCAGGCTCGACGGCCTGATGGTGGGCTGGTTCGGCCAGGGCCGCGCGGTTCTCGATGAGGAAGTAGTCGACGAAGCCGATGGCGCTGAGGACGCAGGAAGCGGCGATCGCGCCCGTGGCGATGACGGCGTTGTGCCGCCGCAGCGTTCGGATGAACAGGATCTCGACGAGGAAGGCCGCCAGGGGAATCAAGACGGCGGCCGTGTAGAGACCCACCTGCCAGGGCATGTTCGAACGTCCTTGGTTGCGATCGCCGTCGATGCAGGCCCGACTCGGGACGTCGGACGAATCCATCCCGCGACCCGTCGGGCGGGGCCTCGCCGCGTCGATCCGCGCGAGTGCGCACCGGCGCTCCGGCCGGGCGAGGCGTGAGCCTGAACTATGGCACAGCCTTCACGCCGTTGCAAGACCCTGCCGGCCCGACCTCCGGGCCTCGATTCGATCGCCTTGTCTCGGCCGCCGGGCGTGTGGCATGATCGGGGACTTGATCAACTCCAGCACCCATCACGCACCCTCAGGAGCCTCGGAAAAGATGCCAACGGTAACGGTCGACGGGGAGAAGTCGTTCGAGGTCGAGGCCGGCGTGAAGCTGGTGCTGGCGATCGAGGATGCCGGGATCGACATCATGCATCGCTGCGGCGGCAACGCCCGTTGCACCACCTGCCGGGTCGAGATCCTGGCGGGCGACGTCGCGCCGATCGGCGACGCCGAGCGCGAGCGGCTGGAGCGCGACACCGGCCAGTTGCCCGGCTACCGGCTCGCCTGCCAGATCCGCGTCGAGAACGACCTCACCGTCGCCGTCCTCCAGCGGTCGTCGGTCACGGGAGTCCCGGCCGGGACCCGCCCCGCCGATTGATCGAGGCCGTCCTTCCCCCCCGCCGGTTCATCAGGCCAACGGCCCCGAGGATCGCCAGCATGAGGCTCGTCGCGCGCGCTTCGCTCGCTCTGCTCCTGTGCCTCGGGGCCACGCCGGCTCGCCCTCAGCAGGCGCCTTCCGACGCCGCGAGGACCCACGAGGTCCCCGCCCTGGCCGTCGAGAAATACACGCTTCCCAACGGCCTGACCGTCATCTTGCACGAGGACCACAAGACGCCCATCGCGGCGGTCCACCTGTGGTACAAGGTCGGCTCGAAGGACGAGAAGCCCGGTCGGACCGGTTTCGCCCACCTGTTCGAGCACCTCATGTTCCAGGGCTCCCAGCACCACGACCGCGACTACTTCGAGCCGCTCGAAAAGCTCGGCGCCGAGATCAACGGCAACACCACCGAGGACCGCACGGTCTACTTCGAGTCGGTCCCCAGCAACGCGACGGAGCTGGCCCTCTGGCTGGAGGCCGACCGCATGGGCTTCCTGATCCCGGCGATCACCCAGGCGAAGCTCGACAACCAGCGCGACGTCGTCAAGAACGAGCGCCGGGAGTCCGTCGAGAACGTCCCGTACGGCCTGGCCGAAGAGGCGCTCCGGCGGGCGCTCTATCCCGAAGGACATCCCTACCGGCACGAGGTCATCGGGTCGATGGCCGATCTCTCGGCGGCCGACCTGGGCGACGTTTCCGCGTTCTTCCAGACGTACTACGCCCCCGACAACGCCATCCTGTGCGTCGCCGGCGATATCGACCGGGAGCGGGTCAAGGGCTGGATCCAGAAGTCGTTCGGCCCGATCCCGAGGGGCCCGAAGATCGATCGGCCCGCGCCGTGGGTCCCGAGGCTCGACGGTCCGAAGCGGATCGCCCAGACCGACCGGGTCTCACTCCCCCGCGCGCAGCTCGTCTGGCCCACCGTCCCGAGCCACCATCCGGACGAGCCGGCGCTCGACGTCCTGGCGGCGGTCCTGGGACAGCTCGACAAAGAGAACCGGCTCTATCGGGCCCTGATGCACGACCGCCGCCTCGCGGCCGAGGTCCACGCGCAGCACCCGACGCTCGAACTGTCCGGTTCCTTCGAGGTCGACCTGCTCGCGCCGCCGGGAGGCGACCTGGATGATGTGGTCGCGATCGCCATGGGGGAGATCGACCGCCTGAAGCGCGAGGGGCCGACCCTCGACGAGGTGATCAAGAGCCGCAACGCCCGCGAGAGCGGCCTGATCCTGGGCCTGCAATCGGTGCTCGCCAGGGCCGAGGTCTTCTGCCTCTATGAGGCGGTCTCCGGCGATCCGCTGGGCTACCGCGACGAGTTGCAGCGTCTCTTCGCCGTCACGCCCGAGGATGTCAGGCGGGTGGCGAACCACTACCTGACCGACGCCTTCATCCGGCTCGACGTGACGCCCGGCCCGGCTCCCGAACGTCCGGCCGAGCCCGAGGTCGCCCGCCCGGAGCCGTCGCCCTTCGAGCCGACGCCGCAGACGCGCGTGGCGGACGATTCGGTCGTGATGCCCGAGGTCGGGGCGCCTCCGGCCTTCACGCCCCCGGCCTTCGTCCGTCGCACGTTGTCGAACGGCTTGCCGATCTGGATCGTCCCGCGTCGTGAGCTTCCCATCGTCAGCTTCCGGCTCGTCGTGGGCTTCGGCGAGACGTCCGCCCCCGGGGGCAAGGAAGGGCTCGGCTCGCTCACCGTCGGTTTACTCGACGCGGGGACGAAGCGTCGAGACTCGTTCCAGATCGCCGGCGCGCTGGCCGAGATCGGCGCGAGCCTGGATTTGACCTGCGGACTGGAGTGGAGCGGGGCCACCGTCACCACGCTCCTCCGCCACATGGACCGCGCGCTCGACGTTTTCGCCGACGCGATCCTCGCCCCGACGTTCCCCGAGGACGAGGTCGAACGCCGCAAGCTTCTCCGCCTCGCCGATCTCGAATCCCGGCGCGATTCGGCCGACGAGGTGGCCGAGGATCTCTTCCGCAAGCTCCTCTTCGGCGGCGAGCATCCCTACGGACGCCCACAGTTCGGGACCGAGGAATCGGTCGCATCGATCACCCGGGCCGACGCGGCGGCGTTCCACGAGGCCTATTTCATCCCTTCGGCCGCGACCCTGATCGTCGTCGGCGACGTCGATCCCGACGCGATCGCCCGGACGCTGGAAGCCCGCTTCGGCGGCTGGAAGGCCCGCCCCGCGCCCCCGAAAGTCGTCCCGACGCCCCCGACGACGAACCCCGACGCGGTCTTCGTCGTGGACAAGCCGGGCGCGGCGCAGTCGGTCCTCGCGATCGGACGGCTGGGGGTGGAGCGGAAGTCGCCCGAGGCGCCGGCGCTCGGCGTCCTCAACGCGATCGTCGGCGGCCAGTTCTCCAGCCGCCTGAACATGAAATTACGCGAGGAGAAGGGTTACAGCTACGGCGTGGGCTCCGACTTCCGGTCGCTCCGGGCCCCGGGCTGGTTCGAGGTCCGGGGATCGGTCCAGACGGCCGTCACGCGTGAGTCGGTCGAGGAGATCCGTCGCGAGCTGGCCGAGCTGCACGGCCCCAGGCCGATCACCGACGCCGAGTTCGACTCCGCCAGGCGGCGCGTCGTGTACGGATTCCCCTCGCGGTTCGAGACCACGTTCGACGTCGCCGACCAGCTTTCGGAGCCGGCCGCCTACGACCTCGGCGACGATTACCTTGCGACCTACCTTCGTCGCGTCGAGGCCGTGGATCGGGCGCGGATCCAGGAACTCGCGGATCGTTATCTGAAGCCCGAAGCCATGACGACGCTGATCGTCGGCGACCGCGATGCGATCGAGCCCGAGCTGCGCAAGCTTCCCGAAGCCGCGGACGTCCGCTTCGTGGACGAGGACGGGTCGCCGGTGCAGGCCGTCGAGGGGAAATGAGGGGCGCTTGATCGGCGTCGGCCTCGCGATCGCGACGGCCAGCGGTCATAATCGCTCTCCTCTCCTTCGGACCAGACCCGCCCGCTTCCGACGCCCCCCGCGAATTCCGGAGACCGCGATGCCGCCGAGCGAGTTCGACCACGACGCGCCCCAGTCGTTCCAGGACCCGGTTTTCGACCCGGCCTTCGGCGCCCTCGTCGTCGAGGACGAGCCCGAAAGCCGGCCGGGCGGGCTGCCGCTCTACGTCTGGGTCCTGATCGCGGTCGGTCTGGCGATCCCGATCGGGCTCGGCTGGGGCGAGGGGGCGCAGGCGCTGGAGCTGCTCCCGAACCTGATCATGCGGGCGCTCACGGCGCTCGCCGCCCCGCTGGTCGTGATGGCGATCCTGCACGCGATCGTCACCAACGACATCCGGGGAAAGCAGGGGGGGGTGATGATGCTCCTCTACCTGATCAACACGCTGATCGCCATGCTGATCGGCCTGGTCCTCTCGAACCTGATCCGGCCGGGCCTGGGGGCGTCGCTCGGCGATGCGGGAGGGGCGGCGGCGCCGATCGCCCAGAAGTCCGCGAGCGAGCTGGTCGTCGAGCTGATCCCCCGGAGCATCGGCGAGGCCTTCGCCACCAACAACATCGCGCAGCTCGTCGTCCTGACGCTCGCCCTGGGGATCGGCCTGGTCAAGATCCGCAACGCCCATCGACTGGCCGGCAAGGAGTCGTTCCAGACGGTGGTCGACCTGCTCTCGATCGGCTTCGAGCTGCTCATGAAGGTCCTGCTCTGGGTGGTGGCCCTGGTCCCCCTGGCGGTGCTGGGCGTGGTGGCGTCTCGCGTAGGTCAGCAGGACGGGATGCGGATCTTCCTGTCGTTGATCTGGCTGGTCGTGGTGGTGGTCCTTGGCCTTGGCTGCCAGGTCGTCTGGTATCTGCTCCAGATGGCGGTCTTCACCCGGGTGTCCCCTATCCGATTTCTGAGCGGGGCGGCCGACGTGATGGCCAACACGTTCAGCACGGCGAGCACGGCGGCCACGATCCCGATCACGCTCAGGTCGCTGAACCGGATGGGCGTCTCGCGGCAGTCGAGCCAGCTCTGCGCCTGCATCGGCACGAACTTCAACAACGACGGGACGGCCCTGTACCAGGCGACCGCCGCCCTCTTCATGGCCCAGGCGCTGGGCTTCTCGCTGAGCCTGACCGACCAGATCCTCGTCGTGCTGACGACCCTGGTCGCCAGCGTCGGCGCGGGGGGCATCCCGTCCGGGAGCTTCGTGACCATGCCCTTGATCTTCGCCGCCGTGCGACTCCCCGCCGACAAGATCCCCATCCTCCTGACGATCGATTGGTTCCTCGACCGCTGCCGCACCACCTCCAACGTCCTGGGCGACATGACTGTCGCCGTGCTCCTCGATAAGTTCGTCCCGCCCACGGCCGATCCGGTCGAATCTTGATCGGGTCACGGCACGCACGACCGGTCCGATGAAATTCGGAAACGTTCATGTCGGACCGGTGGACGGCGGCGATCGTGATTGCATAATAGGTGCGTGGCGGCTGTGGCGGGGGTCCCAACCCGGAAGGGACGCCGATCCGCCGCCCGTCCTCGCAGCCGAGAGCCACCCATGATCGTCGTCGCCGACCTAGCGAGCGGAACTCCGTCAGCCGCCTCCTCGTCGAGGTCCTCCCGCATCGGCCCCCGCCGTCGTCGTTCGCTGCGGCCCCGGCCCGAACTGCTGGAAGACCGGTTGGTGCTCGCCACGACGGGCCCGTTCTACTTCCAGGCGGAACTGGCGGCGACTCCGCCGCCGCAGAACGCCGCACTCGCCGGATCGGTCGCCATCTCCCAGGACGGCCTCACGATCGCCGCGACCTCGGACTCCCGCGTGGGCGACCCCGGGCCGGGGAGCGTCACGGTCTTCACGAAACAGGACGGAGTTTGGGCCGGCGAGGCCGTCCTCGCTCCTCCCGAGCTCGAGGGGGGCCCCTGGCACACAGACACGGTGGCGATGAGTGCGGACGGCGACCGCCTGGTGTTCGCGATCTCCACCGAGAGCGTGCGCGGCCCCCTCGTGATGAGCGTCTACGACCGCTCGGGCGGGGAGTGGACCTCGACCCAGACCATCACGATCCCCGACTCCGGTTTCCATCGCGCCCTGGCGATGAGCGGCGACGGCCGCGTGATCGCGGTCGGATTGCCCTCGGGCGGGTCCGAAGACCCGAACGCCCGGGGACTCGTGCGAACCTTCGAGGAATCGGGCGGAACCTGGTCGTCGACGGCCGAATTGAGATTCCCGGAGGAAAGCCGGGGCGACGGGATGGGGACCTCGGTCTCGCTCTCCGGGGACGGCAGGACGCTGGCCGTCGGCGTCCGAAACCCCCCGGACGCGTCCGGCTCGGTCCTCCTCTTCGAGGACGGCGACGCCGGCTGGGGGCTCGCCAGCCGGATCGGGACTTCCGAACGATACTGGGACGGGCCGAAGACCGCCTTGAGCGCGGACGGCGACCACCTCCTCGTGGGGGGCGTCCAAATTGATGAGGATGTGCAGCGGGTCTACTCCAGGGCGTTCGCTTACGCACGCGACGAGTCCGGGTGGGTGGCCGAGGGCGCGTTCGTCGGGGTCGAGGAAGATGCCGGCGGGCTCCCCCTGGCGCTGGCGATCGACGCCGACGGCACCCGGGCCGTCATCGGGGTGGACGGGCGGGGCTTCATCCCCGGCTCGGCCTTCGTCTACGCCCGGACCGGCTCGAACTGGGGGCGCATCGACGAACTGGCCGATCCCGAGGCGTTCGTCGGGAGCCGGTTCGGGGCCTCGGTGGCGATCGGCGGCGGCTCGGTGGTCGTCGGCGACCCCACGAAGGACAACCCCGCCGGCGGGGGCGCGGCGTTCGTCTTCCGCGAGCCCCAGGGATTCGAGGTGGTGACGGACCCCGTCGACCAGCTGGGCCGCCCCCTGTCGACGGTCACGTTCACCGCCGCCGCGGGCGGGGCCGAGGGGATCACGGCGCAATGGCAGGTCAGCGCCGACGGCGGCGCGACCTGGACCGACGTCCCCCAGGCCCGGGGCCTCTCTCTCGCCGTCGTGCCGACCCTGGCCGATTCGGGGAAGCAGTACCGCGCCGTCTTCACCGACGGCGGCGGCGCGACGGTCGTCAGCCGGGCCGCGACGCTGACCGTCGCCGAGGCCACGCCGCTCATCACGATCGAGGTCTCGGACGATCACGTCTTCTTCTACGAACCGATGACGATCACCGTGCGCCTCCACTCGGACGGCTCGACCCCGAGGGTGCCCGACGGCGGCGCCGTCGAGGTGGGCATGCAACTGTTCAAGCAGACGGTGCGGGTCTACAACGGCGTCGCGACCTTGACGATCCCGGCCAACGTCTTCCGGCCGGGGATCTACACCATCACGGCGACCTACGATGGGGCCGCCGATCCGGTCTTCGGCTCGGGCTTCGGCTACACGACGCAGGTCATCCAGAAGGCCTTCGTGAAGGTCGAGACCCAACCGCTCGCGACGCGACCGGTCGTGGGTCGGCCAGTCGACCTGTCCGCGATCATTTCCCAGGTCGAGCCGGACCTGCTCGACGGGACCGGGCCGACGGGCTACGCCCTGTTCTACGGCCTCGGCGACGGCCTCGGCGCCGCATTCCTCGAACGGCCCCCCCATCCCCCCGTGCTGCCGTCGACCGTGACCTACACGGCCACGTTCACCCGGCCGGGCGACTATGCGGTCGTCGTTTACTATGCGGGCGACGATTGGAATGAGCCGCTGGCCTCCGGCAACTTCTTCATCACGGTCGATCCCGCGCCGACCTCGATCCAGCTCGATCCCTCGGGTACGCAGTACGCCGACTACGGGGAGGCGGTCTTCTACACGGTGACCGTCACGACGGACGACCTCCGCCCGGCCCCCGGCTTCGTCTCCGTCCGGTCCCCGTTCTACACCGGCCCGGGCGAATTCGCCCTCGACGCGCAGGGCCGGGCGAGGATCCCGATCCAGGGGCTGCCCGCCGGCGGTCGTTCCGTGACGTTCACCTACACGGACCCGGACGGCCTCCACGCAAGCCGCGAGATCACCGCGGCGATCGGCGTCTACAAGGCCCCGACGACCGTGACGCTGGAGACCGCCCGCCCGTCCGTGGCCGAGGGCGACATGGCCCTGGTCACCGCGACCGTCCGCTACGCCTCCTCGGATTTCGCGCCGGCGTCCGGGTTCGTCGAGTTGTACGTCGGGAGTCGCCTCACCGGCAGGTACGCGCTCGGGCCGGGCGGCCGCGTGAGCGTGCCGACCTACTACCTCGCGGCGTGGAGCTACACCCTGACGGCCGTCTTCGTGGAGTCGGGCAACCTCCAGGGGAGCGTCTCCAACCAGGTCGTGCAGCAGGTCACCCCCCGCCCGGCCCCGCCCACGGAGGCGGCGACCGCCGTCGCAGTATGGTCCACGGCGAGCCCGATCCGGGCCGGCCAGGCGCTGGAGTTCGTCGCCCAGGTTGGCGGCGTCGTCGGCGGGTCGGGCTCGCCCCGGCCAACCTCCGGGCTGGTCCGATTCTATCTCGGCCTCAAGCCGATCGCGGAGAGACCGATCGACGCCGACGGCCGGGCGACGCTCGCGGCCCGCTTCGACGCGCCCGGCGAATACCTGATCACCGCCGTCTTCCTCGGGGGAGGGGGCTTCCCGACGGGCCAGTCGAACCACCTCCGTCAGTTGGTGCTGGCCGATCCCATCCCGGCCTCGGGAGGGCCTTCCGGCCAGGCCGCCCCGCCGTCCCCCCGGCGGGACCAGTCGCTGGCCGCGGCCGAGATGCGGCGGACGGCGTTCGCGACCGCGAGGGCCGAGCGGCTGGCGAGGCTCGCCCTGCGTCGGCCTCCCGCCCTGCGATCGGCCCGACCCTGACCCGGGGCGAGCGCGATCGGGACGGACGGATCGCGGAGCATGAGAAACGGCGGTCGGGGGGGGGCCCGGGAACGGTCGGCCCCGTCCCCCGGCGGCCTTCGGCGAGGCTCAGAAGCGGGCTCGAAAGGTTCGCCCCCCCCACGGGGGATCCGGCCGAGTCCTGAATCACGATCCCGACGCGGCCCGCACGATCGGTCCGATGAAATTCGGAAACGTCCATGCCGACAGGTGGACGGCGGGGATCGTGATTGCATAATAGGGGCGTGGCGGCCGCGAAGTGGGTCCCAAACCGAAAGGGACGCCGAGCCGCCGCCCGTCCTCGCAGCCGGGAGCCGCCCATGATCGTCGTCGCAGACCGAGCGAGCGGGACCCCGTCGGCCGCCCCCGCGTCGAGACCCGCCCGCACGGGCGCCCGCCGTCGCCGTTCGCTGCGGCCCCGGCCCGAGTTGCTGGAGGGCCGAGTGGCGCCGGCCTCGGGGGCTGGGCGGCTTTGGACGGGGCTCCGATCCCGCCGGTCCAGGTCTCGTCCTCATCGACGACCGATACTTATTTTCAGCAGGCCCAGCTGACCTCCCCGGTTTCGGGCGACGATCTCCAGTTCGGGTGGGGGACGTCGCTGACCTCGGACGGCGAGACCCTGGCGATTGGAGCGCCCGGAGATGACTCGACGCCGGGGGCGGTCTACGTCTACGCGCAGAACGAGCGAGTCTGGACCGAGACCGCCAGGCTCGCGCCCCCCACGGGCGTCACCGCCGACCGATTCGGCCTGGGCGTCGCGATCAGCGGCGACGGGACCACCCTGGCCGTTACATCCCTGGTAGGCGAATGGAGGACCGGAGGGGCGTCGCTGCATGTCTATTCGCGATCGGGATCCGACTGGAACCTGACGCAGACGGTGACGATGGAGACGGGCAACGGGTTCGGCGGCTGGATTTCCATCAGCGACGATGGGGGCGTCATCGCAGGCGGGGCTGGGTTCGATGAGGAAGCAGTCGGGGCCGCTTACGTCTTCTCGCGGACGGACGGCGTCTACGCGATGGAGCCACCGGTCGTCGCGCCCGACGGCGCGCCGGGGGACATCTCCGGCGAGCCGACCGCCCTGAGCGGCGACGGCCAGACTCTGGCCGTCGGATTCTCGCGCAGCTCCTCGCAGGACTTCGGCTTCGGGGGCGTGTACGTCTACGAACGATCGGGATCGGGCTGGGCGCTGGCGACCACGTTGCGCGCCCCGCAGGGGTCGTCCCTCGGGGCGAAGGTCGCCCTCAACGGCGACGGCTCGGTGCTCCTCACCAGGGGCCTGGCCTCGGACGGCCCCGGGGGGCTCGTCTATCAAGGGCTGATCTTCACCAAATCCGGATCCGCCTGGATCCAGACGGCCGAGCTGGTCGATCCCGAGCCGTCCTTGCAGGGCTCGTACGGCGAATGGACCGCCTTGAGCCAGGACGGCCTGACGGCTGTAATCGGCGCGCCTCGCCGAGAAGGGCCGGGCGGAGCCGACTCGGGGGCGGCCTACGTCTTCAAGAGCTCCGGCTCGACCTGGACTCAGGTCGCGAAGTTGGCCCTCCCCGACCACGCGGACCAGGCGTACTTCGGCACCCAGATCGCCGTCCGGGGCGCGACGATTGCCGTCGCCGCCCCCGGGGCGACGGTCGGGGCCAACAAGGAGCAGGGCACCGTCGTCGTCTATCATGAGCCCCAGGGGCTCGAAGTGGTGACGGACCCCGTCGACCAGCTGGGTCGCCCTCTGACGACGGTCACGTTCACCGCCGCCGCGGGCGGGGCCGAGGGGATCACGGCGCGATGGCAGGTGAGCGCCGACGGCGGCTCGACCTGGACCGACGTCCCCCAGGCCCGGAGCCCCTACCTCTCCTTCGTGCCGACCCTGGCCGATTCGGGGAAGCAGTACCGCGCCGTCTTCACCGACGGCGGCGGCGAGACGGTCGTCAGCCGAGCCGCGACGCTGACCGTCGCCGAGGCCACGCCGCTGATCACGATCGAGGTCTCGGACAATTACGTCTCCTACTATGAGTCGGTCACCTTCGCGGTGCGCCTCCACTCGGACGGCTCGACCCCGAGAGTGCCCGACGGAGGCGTCGTCGAGCTCCGCATGGACCCGATGAGGCCGTCGGCCCGGGTCTACAACGGCGTCGCGACCTTCACGTTCCCGGCCAACACCTTCGGGCCGGGCGACTACGGGATCGAGGCGATCTACGACGGGGCCGACGACCCCGTATTCGGCTCGGGCTCCGTCCAGACGAGGCAGACGATTCACAAGGCGTTCGTCACGGTCGAGCTCCAGCCGCCGGCGACGCGAATCGAGGCGGGCCGGCCGGTGGACCTGTCCGCGATCATTCCCCTCGCCCAGCCGGGCGGATCGATCAGGCCGATCGGCTACGTCTTGATCCGCGGAATCGGCGACGACATCGGTGCCGCGCGTGTCGTGAGGCCCGGCTCCAGCGAGGCCGGTCCGTCGACCGTGACCTATGCCGCCACGTTCCCCCGGTCGGGGGAGTATGCGATCACATTCCAATACCTGGGCGATGCATGGAACGAGGAGGCGGTATCCGAGACCCTCATCCTCACGGTCGATCCCGCGCCGGCCTCGATGCACCTCGATCCTCCGGATACGCAGTACGCCGATTACGGGGAGGCGGTCTCTTACACGGTGACCGTCCTGACGGACGACCTCCGCCCGGCCTCCGGCTTCGTGACCGTCAAGTCTCCCACATACTCGGACAGGCGCGCCTACGTCCTCGACGCGATGGGACGTGCGACCATCCCCGTTCGGGGAGCGCCTCCCGGCGGGAATTTCGTGACGTTCACATACACGGACCCGGACGGGATCTACTCGAGCCCCGCGACCACCGCGGCGATCGGCGTCTACAAGGCCCCGACGACCGTGACGCTGACGACCGACGTTCAATCCTTGTCCGTAGGCTCCACGGCCAAGGTCACCGCGACCGTCCACTACGCCTCCTCGGATTTCAGGCGAGCGTATGGGTTTATCGAGTTGTACGTCGGGAGCCGACTCACCGGCAGGTACGAGCTCGGGCCGGACGGCCGCGTGAGCGTGCTGACCCAATACTTCGCGCCGTGGACCTACACCCTGACGGCCGTCTTCGTGGAGACGGACAGGCTCCAGGGGAGCGTCTCCAACCAGGTCGTGCAGAAGGTCGGCCCGTCTTCGCATTCGTATCCGCTGTCGACCGTCACCGTGGCGTCGTCCGTGAACCCGAGCCAGGCGGGTCAGATGCTGGATTTCGTCGCCCAGGTGGGCAACGCCCTACCCGGCAGGCCCGGGCCGACTTCCGGGCTGGTCCGATTCTATCTCGGCCTCGACCCGATCGCGGAACGACCGATCGACTCCGACGGCCGAGCGGTGCTCAAGGCTCGCTTCGACGAGCCCGGCGGCTATCTCATCACCGCCGTCTACGTCGGGGCCTGGGATCTCGGCTTTGCGCCGGGCCAATCGAACCACCTCGGCCAACTCGTGGTCGCCAGGCCCGTCCCGGCCTCGGAAGGGCCTATCAGCCAGACCACCACCCCACTTTCTCGGCGAGAACAGGCCCTGGCCGCGGCCGAGATGCGGCGGGCCGCGCTCCTTACCGCGAGGGCCGAGCGGTTGGCGAGGCTCGCCCTGCGTCGGCCCCCCGCCATGCGAAGCGGTCGCTGAGTGCTTTGTTTGAGGAGCCGGGTCGCTCGCCCGCCGGGCGTCTCGGTTCACTCGGCCGCCAGCGGCGACTCCAGCAGCCGGAGCGTCGCGGCGTCGGCGTCGATCTCGGCGGGGACGCCGTAGGGGAGCGCGGCGTTGTGGGGGATGTGGCCGACCGGGAAGCCGGCGAGGACCGGGAATCCCCTGTCGGCGAAGTAGTCGCGGAAGACGGCCGCCAGCTCCTTCTCGTCGGCCCCGTCGAAGCTCCCCAGGACCACGCCGGAGAGGCCGTCGAGGAGGCCGGCGAGGCGAAGTTGGCTGAGCATCCGGTCGACCCGATAGGCGGCCTCGTGCGTGTCTTCGAGGAACAGGATGCGGCCCTTCGTCTCGATCTGGTAAGGGGTGCCGACCGTCGCCGCGACCAGCGAGAGGTTGCCGCCCGTCAGCCTGCCGGTCGCCTTGCCGGGAACCAGCGCCTTGGGCCGCTGGGCCGGCGAGGGGGCCGGGATCGTGAGCGCGGCCTCGGGCGACGGGGAGTCGGCGTACGTCCCGGTGCGGAGCAGCCGCCAGAGGAGGTCGGAGGCGTACTTGCGGTCGCCGTCCTCCCGATTGAGCGAGGCCAGGGGCATCGGGCCGTGGAAGCTCACGAGTCGGCACTTCGCGCCGATCGCCAGGTGGAGCCCCGTCAGGTCGGAGAAGCCGAGGACGATCTTCGGGTGCTCGGCCAGCGCGTCATAGTCGAGCCGGTCCAGGATGCGGGTCAGGCCGTAGCCCCCCCGGCAGGCGAAGACGGCGCGGGCCTCGGGGTCGCGTAAGGCCTCGTTCAACTCGGCCGCCCGCTCCTCGTCGGTCCCGTTCAGATAGAGGTGCCGGCGCTCGATGTTTTCGGGGACGACCACCTTGTAGCCCTTGGCCTCGAAGAGTTCGCGACAGCGCCGGACCTCGTCGCCGGAGACCACACCGGCCGGGGCGACGAATCGGATGACGTCGCCGGCGCGGAGGGGCCGGGGCCTGGTCCAGTCCTCACCGGAGGCGAGGGCGCACGAGAGCAGGAACGCGGCGAGGAACGCGATCGGGCGGGACGAATTGCGGAGCATCAGGGAGCCGCCGGTCAGGGTGAGGAAGTGAGGTGGAGGGACGATCCACCGGGGGAGGGAGCCGGTCGACCCCACCCCCCGGCGACGTTCGGCGAGGCTCAGGGAGTGCCGCGCAGGCGTTCGAGCAGGTTGGTCGTGATCCGCTGGACGCGCGGGTCGACCCCCTTGGGCCGGGTGTAGACGTCGGGCATGATGAACCCGGGGGGGCTCGACAGGCCGGTCGCCCACCAGATGGTGGAGGCGTTGAAGACGAAGTTGTTCTTGGGGCCGGGGTAGATGGTGGCCGTGTAAACCCCTTCGCCTCGGGGGCTCTTGGTCGGCCCGCTGGCGACGATCTCCAGGCCGGGGATGTCCCAGGGCTCGCCGTGCCATTCCCAGCCGACGAGGCCGCCGATCGCGTCCCCCTGCTTCATGTCCGTCCCCTGGAAGAGCCAGTGGTCGGGCTTGGTGCAGATCCAGTCGCCGCCGCCGGTGACGGGGAAGGTGCTCTGCGCGCCGATCAGCGTGGCCTCGTTCGGCCCGTTCTTCTTGAAGAGCGCCTCCTCGGGGAAGCCCTGCTCGATCTCCTCCTTGCGAGGCGAGCCGAACCGGCCGACGCGCTCGATGATCCGGCCGGGTCGGCCGTCGCTCGACGGGTGGATGTCGACGACGCCGCAGATGCTGTTGCCGGACAGGAAGGCCAGGTTGAGCCCGTCGTCGCGGGCCTTCTTCATGTTCTCGAACATCTCCAGCGACCAGTACTCGTCGTGGCCGATCGAGATCCAGCCCTTCGCGCGACGCAGGCCTTCGGGATCGAGGTGGGTGTCGATGTTGGAGATGTAGGTCAGGTCGTAGCCGTGCTGCTCCATCCAGAAGGCCAGCGGGAACTCCCAGAGGAGCCACTCGCCCGAGCCGACGGAGAGCGGCGCGTCGAAGATCTGGCAGTACTTGCCGTAGGGGCGATCGAAGCTGGTCTGGACGTCCGGGCCCCAGTACCAGTTCTTCTTGCCGTCGTCGTAGAGCGCGAACTGCGACGGCCATCGGTTGTAGGCGTTCCAGGTGTTGTCGGAGACCTGGAACAGATAGTCGGCCTGGCGGTCGTCGCGGACCACGAAGACGACGTAGCTCTCCAACCCCTCGCGCTCGGCCCTGAGCTTGCCCAGGTAGACGCCGCTGACCCAATCGTCGGGGATCTTGAAGGAGGCGCAAGGCTCCCAGAGGCACTCGCGGAGCCGCATCGGGCCGATCTCGGGATCGGGCTGGACCTGACCGGGGAACGTTCCCAGCTTCTCGACCAGCCGCGCCCCGTGGCCCTGATAGAAGCCCATCCGGTACAGCTCGATCGTGAACCGCGAGGCCGGATTGGTGCTGACGTGGAAGGTGATCGTCTCGCCGGGGCGGATGCTGGTGTGCGAGACGTAGCCCTCGATCCCGGGAGAACGGAAATTCGTCTTGGGATCGACCCGGACGTTGGTGTTCATCCAGTCCCGCGTGCCGGGCTTCTGGTTCTCGACACGGATGCGGTCGGGGTCGGCGGGGGTCGCCGCCCGGACGGGGATGACGGTGGAGGCCAGGCCGGCCGCCGTCGTGGTCTTCATCCAATCGCGCCGATTCATGCCCGGAGGCGGTGCCATCGTGGAACCCTCCTGAAGTGCCGTCGCCCCCCCTCGGGGGGCAGTGTCCTCAATATGGATCGTCCCGCCCACGCTCGCAACCCCGCGGTGCCTCCGAGGGCGAGAGTCGCCCGAGGCGGTACGGCCGCGTCTGTTGCGTGCGGGCAACATAAGGCAGGGTTATCTTAGGCGTTTTTTTGGACGTTTATTACCGACGAATCCATAGGTGGAGTTGTGATTCGTGCATTTTCAGCGAGTCTGGGAGCGACGCGCGTGGTCCCCCGAACGATTTGGGTGGAAACGAACCTTCACGGGGTGCTAGATTGCGATGACTCCGCGCTCGTCGGCCCTGGTCGTGGGTCCTTCCGGTGACTTCGAAGTCCACGGGTTTCGGCGTCCGCCGCCCGGGACGCCGCCGCGAGCGGCACCTGGTTTCAACATCCATGGGAATCGCCCTCATGATCTTTGATCGCAGCAGAGCTCCGCAGCCGCGGCCGGCCGTTTCTCGGGCAGTGGCGCGAGCCGCCGAGGCGAGGCGTCGTCGCGCCTGGCGGCCGGAACGGGAGCTCCTGGAGGACCGACTGGCCCCGGCGACGGGCGCCTGGTCGGCGGTCGGTTTCATGGGGCCCCTCGCGCCGGGGACGACTCCGACCACGGCGGTCTCGACGACGAGCACGGGCGATTCCGAATTGCCGCTGGGGCTGCAGTACGCGGCGTCGGAGGCGCTGGGGGCCGCGGACGCGTCTTATGCGTTGACGACCTCGGGCGACGGCTTCAACCTGGGGAACGCGACGAACGCCTACTCGGCTTATATCGACGCCGGCGGCCTGCGGGTGTCGGCCGGCGGCGACGCCTGGTCGTTGAGCGTGGCCGGGATCGGCTACGGCGCGGCGACGACGCCGCTGGGCCAGGCGACGGCCACGGCGACGGCGAACCGCGTCGAGTACGACTACGGCGCGGTCTCCCAGTGGTTCGTCAACGGCCCGCTCGGCCTCCAGCAGGGCTTCACGCTGGCCCAACGCCCCACGGGCGACGTCGGCGCCGGGCCGTTGACGATCGACCTGGCCCTCGGCGGCAGCCTGATCGCGTCCGCCGATGCGGGGGGGGCGAGCGCGACCCTGTCGCGGCTCGACGGCTCGTCCTCGTTGGTCTACGGCGGCCTGATCGCGTATGACGCGACCGGCGCGGCTTTTCCCGCCTCCATGTCGGTGACGACCACCGACCAGGGGCAGGTCCTCTCGATCCAGGTGGACGACGCCGGAGCCCAGTACCCGCTGATCGTCGACCCGTACGTCCAGCAGGCCAGGGTGGTCGGCTCGGTTTCCGGCGGCAGGCAGTTCTTCGGCTCCGCCGTCTCGCTGACCGCCGACGGCGGCGTGGCGGTGATCGGCGCCCGCAGCGTGGCGAACTCGTCGATCCACGGATCGGCCTACGTCTTCAGCCGGAGCGGGGCGTCCTGGGTCCAGGCGGCCCGGTTGCTCCCCTCCGACTCGACCCAGGGAGACGAATTCGGGTTCTCCACGGCGATCAGCGCCGACGGGACCACCATCGTCGCCGGGGCCAAGAGCGCCGACGCCGGGCAGGGCGCCCTCTACGTGTTCACGAAGAGCGGCGGAGCCTGGACCGAGGTGCAGAAGGTGACCGCCTCCGACGGCGGCTCGGGGGACGGCCTCGGCTACTCGGCGGGCATCAGCGCCAACGGCTCGGTGATCGCCGCCGGGGCGGTCGGCGTGGCGGTCGGCGGCAACGCCAACCAGGGTGCCGTCTACGTCTTCGGCAAGTCGGGCTCGACCTGGTCGCAGGGAGCCAAGCTGACCGCCGGCGACGGCGCGGCGGGGGCGCTCTTCGGCTCCTCGATCGCTGTAAGCGGCGATGCCTCCACGGTGATGGTCGGGGCGCCCGGAACCGCGATCGGCGGCAAAAGCCAGCAAGGTGCGGTCTACGCGTATGTGCAGGGCGCCGGCGTGTCGAAGCTCACCGCCTCCGACGGTGCGGCCAACGACGGCTTCGGCGCCTCTGTGACGACCAACTACGACGGCTCGATCGCGATCGTCGGCTCCCCCTACGCCAACATCGGGGCCGACGCCGATCAGGGGGCGGCCTACGTCTACTTCCGATTCGCGGCGGCCTGGGCGCAATCCTCGAAGATGACGGCGGCCGACGGGGCCGCGTCGGACCAGTTCGGGGCGCAGGTCGCCCTCAGCGCCGACGGCCAGACCGCCGCCGTCTCCGCGGCCGGCGCGAACGTCTACCGGGGCGCCGTGTACATGCTGGCCCGGGCGGGGGGGAGCTACACGCAGACGGCCAGGCTGACCTCCTCCGACGGCGCCACCGGCGACCAGTTCGGACTGGCCGTCGCGCTCAGCGCCGACGGCTCGACGACCCTCGCGGGCTCTCCCAAGTCGACGGTCAACACCTTCTTCTTCCAGGGCGCCTCCTACTTCTTCCACCAGCAGCCCACCCTGACCGTGGCTTCCAACCCGTCGAGCCGAACGGCGACGATCGGCGCGGCGACCACGTTCACCGCCTCCTCGACCGGCCTGCCCGGCCGGACCGTCCAGTGGCAGGTGAGCACCGACGGGACGACGTGGACGAACATCGCCGGGGCCTCCCGGACCTGGTACACCGTCACCCCGACCCTGGCCGATTCCGGCAAGCGATACCGCGCCGTCTTCAAGGACTCCACGAACGCCACCGCGAACACCGCCGCGGCCACGCTGACCGTCGTCAAGGCGAGCACGACGCTGACGATCTCCTCGAGCCTGAATCCGCGACGGCTCGGCGATCCGCTGTCGATCACGATCGAGGCGGCGGCGGCCGTCGCCGGCGCGGGGACGCCCACCGGCAAGGTCTCCCTCAGCATCGGGGCGTACAACCTGAGCGGGAACATGGTCAACGGCAAGGCCGTGTTCGACGTGGAGCCGCTCACCGCGACCGGCACCTACACCGCCACCGCGACCTACGACGGCTCGACCGACCCCGTCTTCGGAGCGGCCCAGGCGACGCTGAGCCAGGTGGTGACGCGGGGGACGACCAGCCTGGTCGGCGTGGTCCCCTCGCAGCCGGTGAAGGTCGGCCAGTCGGTGACGCTGTCGGCCGTGATGACCTATTCGGGCAACCTGACGAACTCGACGGGCGGCGTGGTGATCATGGACGGCGGCCAGCCGATCGCCTACCCGCAGGTCAAGCCCTCGGGCAACGGGACGGCGACGGCGACCTTCACCACGACCACGCTGGCGTTGGGGACGCACTACCTCCAGTTCGCGTTCCTGGGCAATCCCGAGCTGTTCGCGTCCTCGACGGGCGTCTATCAGCTCCAGGTCAACTCCGCCGGGGCGACGAGTCAGGCGGCGACGGCCCCCGCGGCGCCGATCGTCTCCCAGGCCGGGCCCGCGACCTCGGACGCCCCGACGGGTCCGGGACTATTCCTCATCAATCCGGGGAACAAGACGGCGACGGCCGGGAGCCCCGTGACGTTCACCTCCGCCCCGACCTCCGCGGCGACCAGCTTCTCCCAGTGGCAGGTGAGCGCCGACGGGACGACCTGGTCGAACATCGTCGGCGCCAATCAGACCTGGTACACCCTCATCCCGAGCCTGGCCGATTCGGGCAAGCGGTACCGCGTGGTCTTCACGAACCTTCGCGGGATAAGCGAGACGAGCGCCCCCTCGACGCTGACGGTGGTGGATGCGACCACGACGTTGAAGATCTCGTCGAGCGTCAACCCGCGACGGCTCGGCGATCCGCTGATCATGACCGTCGAGGCGTCGGCGGCCGTCGCCGGCGCTGGGGTCCCGACCGGCAAGGTCTTCCTGGACATCGGGGCCCATAGCCTGATCGCGACCCTGCTCAACGGCAAGGCCGAGTTCGCCGTGCCGCCGCTCACCGTGACCGGCACCTACACCGCCACCGCGACCTACGACGGCTCGACCGACCCCGTCTTCGGAGCGGCCCAGGCGACGCTGAGCCAGGTGGTGACGCGGGGGACGACCAGCCTGGTCGGCGTGGTCCCCTCGCAGCCGGTGCAGGCCGGCCAGTCGGTGACGCTGTCGGCCGTGATGACCTATTCGGGCAACCTGGAAAACTCGACGGGCGGCGTGATGATCATGGACGGCGGCCAGCCGATCGCCTACCCGCAGGTCAAGCCCTCGGGCAACGGGACGGCGACGGCGACCTTCACCACGAAACTGTCGCCGGGGACGCACTACCTCCAGTTCGCGTTCCTGGGCAATCCCGAACTGTTCGCGTCCTCGACGGGCGTCTATCAGCTCCAGGTCAACGCCGCCGGCTCCTCGGGAGTCGCCTCGTCCTTCGCCGCGCCGTCGACGTTCTCCTCGACGTCGGGAGCCTCGGACGCGACGACCGCCACGTTCGTCGAGGTGCTGGAGCCCGTCGACGCCTTCGCATCTTCGACGGTTCGCAAGAACGGACGGACGACCGGATTCCCGAGCGGCGCCTCGACGTTGGCCTTCCGTCGCGGCATGCGTTGAGCTGACAGGCCATCGACGAACTCGCGAGCCCCCGGCCCTGGATCTTGATCCAGGCCGGGGGTTCGCATGAACGGAGGACGTCGGGGCGTCAGCGGCCGACGGGGAGCCCCGGGGCGACCGGCGCGGGGACTTCGCCGTCGTCGACGCCGAACCCCAGGCTGATCAGGTTGTCGATGATGCGGCCGTAATACGCGGGGACGTATCGGGTCTCCGCCTCGTCCTTGGCGTGGGTCAGCCAGTTCATCTGCCGCAGGTGGTCCAGCGGCCAGGGCTCCAACGCCTCGCCGAACGCCCGGGCCGACTCGGCCGGAACCAGGCCGTCGTTCGCACCCTCCATCTCCGAGAGCGCCTCGTGGAGCCGACGCAAAGGCCACGCGACGTCGGCCGGGTCGGGCTCGCCGGCGATGCTGAAGCAGGGCAGGTCGGCGATCGGCCCATACTTGCGTTTGAACCGCCGCGACGCCTGCCGGGTCACGTCGAGGAAGCCCCGGTAGTCGATTCCCATCGCGTTCAAGAGGCGGTAGATCCGGCCCACCCTCAGCTTGGCGAAGTCGGCGATGATCGACCCCATGTGGGGCGTGGCGATGGTCGTCAGGCTCAAAATCCGGTCGCGCCAGCCGGGTTCGGCGAGCAGCCGGCGCGCGTCGAGCCCTCCCATGCTGTGGCCGATGATGTGGACCGGCTCATCGGGGAAATAGGTGTCGATGCGGAATCCGAGCCGCTGGGCCCGGAAGTCGATCGACGCGATCGGGTGGACGCGGGTCGTCAGGACCCGGTTCCCCGCCTCGCGAAGCACCTGCGGGATGCCACGGAAGTAGGAGGTCAAGGTCAGCGGACCGAAGCCGATCCGCGAAAACCCGAACAATCCGTGGGCCAGGATGATGGGAGCCTTTAGACGCCCGATCATGATTCCGTCGATTCTCAATTCGCCTTGCGGCCAGGCCAGGGTGTCGAATCAATAGGAGGTAGCGGAGCCGCTCGGTGAGCCGCCGCACGTCTCACTACCGATATTGTATGTGATGAATCTTGAGACGAACGCCAGGAATCTCGCGTCGTCGTTTCGCGTGTGCGGCCTGTGCGGGTTGCGGGGTTTGCCGGCGACTGAGAGGTTTCGGAGGTGGTCCGCATTGTAGCCGAGGGCGGCTCTCCTCCACGGCCGGTGATGCGATCGCACCCGATTCTAGGAAAATCGGGATTGCTCGGGCGGTACGCCGCACAGGGAAGTAGGGAAGGGACGGAAATCGATTCGGGAGGGACCGCCGGTGGGCCGCAATTCGCTGGAGGTGAGACTGATCGATCGCGTTCTGCGGTGGGGGACCGCGACGGGAGAGGCTGACGATCTCCTCCTTGAGCGGTTCCTCGCCGAGCGCGACGAAGGGGCCTTCGCGGCGCTGGTCGACCGTCACGGCCCGCTGGTCCTGGGCGTTTGCCGACGGATCCTCCGCGACGGTCGCGATGTCGAGGACGCCTTCCAGGCGACCTTCCTGATCCTGGCCCGTCGCGCGGGGACGATCCGGAGTCGCGAGCGGATCGGGCCCTGGCTCCACGGCGTCGCCCATCGGGTCGCCGTCCGGGCGCGGGCGATCTCGGCCCGCCGCCTCGTCCGCGAGGGGATCGGCCTGGACGTCGATCCCGCGACCGACGTCCCGCCGGGCTGCGACGCCGAGCGCCTCGAATTGCGGTCAATCCTGGATGAGGAACTGGGTCGCCTGCCGGGACGGCTCCGCGATCCGCTCGTCCTCTGTCATCTCCAGGGTCTGACTCACGACCAGGCTGCCGCCGCGCTGCGGCAGCCCGTCGGCACGATCCGCAGCCGGCTCTCGCGCGGCCGGGAGCGGCTTCGCGACCGACTCGCCCGCCGGGGCGTCTCGGTCGACGACGCGCGCATGGGATTGGTCGTCATCGCGCACCAGCTCCCGACGGCCCTCTTTGAATCGACTCTTCGTTCAGCCGTCGCATTCGCCTCCACCCCGACCATTCCCCTGGCTTCCGCCAGTGCTGCGGTCCTCGCCAATGGAGCCCTCAACGCCATGCTCATCTCGAAAGCCAAGCTCGCCGCCGTCGCGCTGGGAATGATGCTCACCCTGGGAGGCGTCAGCGGCCACGCGCTCCAGCAAGGGGTGGAGGAACGTCCAGATCCAGTCGCGCCGGAGGTCGTCGCCGCTCCGGCGACCCTGGACGGGCCGGAAACGACGGTTGAACGTCTGGAGGGGATGCAGAAAGAGCTGGACGAAGCTCTCGCCCAGCGCGAGGCCCTCGCCACGCGGATCGACAATCTGCGGACGAGTGTGGTCCGCTTGCGAAGCCGCCTGCAAACCTCTGGTGGGGTCGTCGTTTACGATGAGCCCATCAAGAGCCAGGTCCCCCAGCCCGAAGCATCGACCCTCCCGCTTGCGGACTCGCTTCGAAACTACCTGGAGCAGTTGGAAAAGAAGCTGCACGTGGCGGGGATCAAGCGGCAATCCGCCGAGGCCGAGTACGACATGATGATCAAGGACCGCGAGGTGGTGAGGGAAAAGTTGAGAGATCTGATGCGGCCTTCGGAGAAGAATCCCGCTGCTCCGACGCCCGCGCCGGGCGAGGCCGGAGCACCGACCCGGCACGGCGAGACGAGCGATTCTGATCCGGCTCATCCCGCCGCGACCGTCGCTCCCTTTCTGGATCGGAGGCCGTTGTCGTCCAGCGCCGCGGGGAGCGGCAAGCGTTCCTATCTCGCTTCGCCCAAGATGATCCTCGTATCCTCCAAGGACGGACACGTCGTGACGGGGTACAGTTCGGAAACCGGCGGCGAGGCCCGGTCGATCCGGCTGGCCCCGGAAGGAGGAGCCAAGATCAAAGTGACGCCATATCTTGGGGTGTCGGTGGCGGCCCTCGCCCTGGAAGGAGAGGCCGTGGATCGGATCGCGGTGTTCAGCGCCACCGACGGAGAATGGCATCCCTACGATCTCGTCGAGCCGACCAGGTCGGCCATGCCGCAGATTGGCGCGGCCGCCGTGGGATACAAGATCGGCCGACGCATCTACGCCTTCAGCTTTGTGGCCAACAAGTGGGACGTCCTCGAACTACCCGAGGACGGTCCCGACCTACTCTGGGCGAATCCGGAGACGATCACCTATCAGAGCCGGGGCCGGCTCCACGTCTTCAGCGGCAAGACCGGAAAATGGGCGTCGATCGACGTCTCGAACGCGACCGAGTACTCCGCTTCCGGATTCCCATGAACCATTGAGCCCCTCGTCACCGAGGACTCCTTGCGATCAGATTCCGATAAAGGTCGACGTATCGGTCGACCACCGCCCGCAGCGAGAACTCGGCCTCGACGCGGGCGAGGGCGTTGCGGCCCAGTCGATGCGCGTCTTGGGGATTCTGCAAGAGGCCAAGCAAGGCGGCGGACCAGGCTTCGGGGGTTGGTTGGGGGACGAGGACGCCGGTCGCGCCGGGGGTGACGAGATCGGTGTTGCCGCCGACGCCGGAGACGACGCAGGGGAGGGCGGAGGCCATCGCTTCGAGGAGCGAGTTGCTCATCCCCTCGGCCACGCTGGGGAGGACGAAAAGGTCGGCGGCGCGGAGGTGCTCGGCCGGGCTCGGTACGGGCCCGACGAACTGGACGCGGTCGGCCACGCCCAGGGATTCGGCCAGCTCGGTCAGGGCCTGGCGGTCGCTCCCGGGGCCGACGAGGATCAGGTTGGCCGGGCTCCGGCGGGCGACCTCGACCCAGGCGTTCAGGAGCAGCGGCAGATTCTTCTGCGGGTGGAGCCGTCCGGTGAAGACGGCGCGAGGGCGGGGGAGCAGTTCGGCTTCGACGGCGCTCGGGCCGGGGCGGAAGACCTCGGTGTCGACTCCGCTGGCGGTTCGCGTCAGTCGGTCGGGCGCGACGCCGAGCGCGAGCCACTCGCGGGCGATGTCGTCGGAGATCGCGGCGAAGTGGGAGTTGCGGAGGATCGCGCGGCGGAGGAGCGGGGCCCCGCGCGTTCGCATCAACTCCTGGGCCTCGCCGTAGTAGCCCGAACTGGCGGGCTGGACGAGCGTCGGGACGCCGCGCAGCGAGGGCCGCGCCAATCCGGTCGACACCGCTTCCCAAAGGGCCTGGTGGGTGTGGACCACGTCGAGTTCGCCGCGAAGCCGCCGGAGTGCCCGGACAAGCCCGGCGACGAACGACACGGCGAAGAGGGGGCCTCGGTCGGACGTCTTGATCCAGCGGTGGATCTGGACGCCGCGGTATTCCTCGTCGTCGATCGGATAGCCGGGGACGGACCGCGTGAGGACGCGGACCGAGAACCCCCGGCGCACCAGTTCGACCCCCTGCGCCAGGGCCTGTCGCTCGGCGCCGCTGGCGAAGGGGTGGAAGTAGCTGACGACCAGGCCGACTCGCAGGGGACGGTCGAGCGACGGGGGGCGATCAATCACTGATCGGTTCGTGGACGTGCTTCAGGTCTTTGAAGTGGGGGTAGTTGGAGAGGACTGCGACGGCCCTCCGGGCGTTGTTCCCCGTGACGTAGACGCCGTGGCCGGATTCGAAGGGCAGGCCTCCGAAGACGCCGCCGGCCGTCGTGGCGTCGCTTCGGGCCGGGATGCCCTCGTCCTTGAGAAGGTTGACGACCAGGGTCGCCTCCACCTCGTTGGCGACCTCGCAGAGGCGGACCTCTTCAGACTGGAGTTCGTCGCTCATCGGATTCCTCTCCTCCCTCGGAGCCGGGGCGACGCCCGGGCCCTGGATGGCCCGGGCGTCGGTCGTGGGCGTGGATCGCGGCGGCGGGACGAGGATGGACCTCGACCCGCCGTCGCTCCCGCCGTTGGTTCAGCGGGTGATGGTCAGGCTGGGGACGTCCCGGCCCTGGTCGTCGATGATCAGGCCGTTGCTGACGGTGATCTCGCTGACGGCATAGACGCGCCCGCTGGGCATCGAGACCTTGACGGTCCAGTCGCCGTCGGGGACGCGGACGGCGAATCGGCCGAAGGCGTCGGTCATGGCGGTCCGTTCGTCGAACGCGCCGGTGCGATTGGAGAGCAGGACGCGGACGCCCTCCTCGGGCTCGCTGCTGACGCGTTCGCGGACCCGACCGAAGAGGACGTTGCGGGTGGCCGGATCGACGGCGCGGGCCGGGTCATAGACCGGACGGAGCGATTCGCGGCGGTTGAACCCCAGGTTGTCCTGGGGCGCGGGGAGCAGGCCGTCGTCGGCCGGGGTCGACGGCGGGGGCGTCTCGTCCGCGGCGCCCTTGGGGGCGGGACCGGCGGGGGCCGGGGCCGGGATCGGGGCCGGGGCGTTCGATTCGCCGTCCGGGCGGGCCGTCGACTGCTGCCGCTCGACCGACTGCGGGGCCGGGGGGGTCGCCGTTTCGGCCGCGGCGGGTGCGGGCTTCGACTCGACGGGGGCCGTCCTCGGGGTCGTGCGGGGCCGGGCGACCGGGTCGACGTTCGACGGCAGCGCCGGGGCCTCGTCCAGATCCTCGTCCAACCGCGCGCTCGGGGCTCGGCGGGCCGGCTCGGTCGCCGGGCGAGAGGCCGCCGGTTCCGGGGCGATCACGCGAATCGACGTCGGCTCGACCACGGCGTCGCCGCAGCAGGCGGTCGACGGCATGTACGCGGTCGCGACGACGCCGCGATCCACGACCATCGGCGCGCTGGAGAACGTGGTCGGCACGACGTAGGAGGTCGGGTAGTACAGGGTGGTCGGGAAGTAGTTGGCCGCGTAGCTCGTCGCATAGTAGGTCCGGCCGGTCGGGATCAGGCGACGGCCGAAGAGGCTGCGGCGGAATCGCGTCTCGTAGTACGTGGGGACGACGTAGCTGCTGGGGACGACGTAGCTCGTCGGCGCGAGCACGACGCTGTCGGTGGCGTAGGCCGTCGCATAGACGGTCGGCGCGACGTAGGAGGTCGGCACGACGTAGGACGCGGCGAGGTAGGACGGAACGCTCGTCACGCTCGACGTCGGCACCCAATCCACCGTCTCGACCCAGACGTCGTACGCCAAAGCGTCGCGCCCGGTGCCCATCGCCCAGAGAGTCGCCGCCAGGAGGAGCGACCAAAAGCCACGGGAGCGCATCGTAGGTATCCTCGAAAGATGCTCGACAGGGCCCCGGTGAACCACCACGGCTTCATGCGCAGGGCCGCCGAACGACAACATCATAACAACTTTACAATGCGGACCAAGGAGTCCGCCTTGTTATGAAGGGGGCGAGTTTGGCGATTGCAGCGGTTGCGCGGGAGGCTCGTCGTCGGCATGAAGGTTTAAGCTCGCGAACCGTGTGCCGGAATGCCGGGGCCGGCGTCGGCCGGTCGGGTCGCCGCGCGCGTTCGGACGGGTCGTCCCGGTTGCGGAGGAGGAGATGGAGGCGGCGGGATCGGTCGTCAGACCTGGTGGACGCCTCGGCACGGAGGCGGATCCCATCTCGCGCCGCCGGCGGCGACGACGAAACGGACCGACCTGGGAGTCACGCCCGGCCGCCCGCTCGTTAAACTAGACTTGTACCTCTTCCAAGCAACGCAGCCGCTCATGTCACGGCCCGGGCCTGGGAGAGCCGTCGTCCGATCTCGGCCGCCGAATGGGCTTTCCCACGCGGCGGGCACGAACTAGTCTTGAGTGACGGGCGTCGACGTCGTCCCCCTCCGCCTGGAGCGGGAGCGCCGCGGACGCGGGAGTCCGTCGGGACGATTCATGCGGCGAATGCCCTCCACGCTGGAAGTAGGATCGATCGCCCGTGGCTATCCTGGTGCCCATCGCCCTCATCGGCTGGATCCCGGTCTCCCTGATCCTGTTCACCATCCTCCCCCGTCGGGTGGCCGTGGTGACGATGCTCCTGGGCGCCTGGCTCTTTCTCCCGGCCTCCGGGATCAAGCTGGGCGGCCTGCCGGATTACACCAAGACCGGGGCGGTGAGCTACGGCGGCCTGCTCGCCAGCCTGATCTTCACGCCGGAGCGGTTCCAGCGGCTGCGATGGTCGATCGTGGACCTGGGCGCTCTTCTTTATTGCAGCGCGGGGTTCCTGGCATCGGTCGCGAACGGTCTGGGGCCGTATGACGGACTGTCGTCGGCGTTCGGCACGGTGGTCACCTGGGGCATCCCCTATCTCCTGGGTCGCCTGCACCTGGATTCCGCCGCCGACTTTCGCGCGCTCCTGGTGGCGATGGTGGTGGGGGCCGTCATCTACATCCCTCTGTGCTGTCTCGAGATGGTGATCGGCCCCATCCTGGCCTCGAAGGTCTACAGTCTGACCTTCTGGGACGACGTCCGCCTGGGAGGCTACCGACCGCGGGTTTTCCTCTATAAAGGGCTGGAACTCGGGCTGTGGAT
This sequence comes from Planctomyces sp. SH-PL62, assembly GCF_001610895.1. Lineage (NCBI taxonomy): Bacteria > Pseudomonadati > Planctomycetota > Planctomycetia > Planctomycetales > Planctomycetaceae > Planctomyces > Planctomyces sp. SH-PL62. Next base: position 995,242 of record NZ_CP011273.1, read on the forward strand.
GAGTTTCGCCAGCCTCACCGGCATCTGGCTCTGGAGGTGCGGCTCGCTGAGGCGCCTGTTCGGCCTCCCGTTCGGGGCCGTGGTGCTCCCCGCCCTGGTCGTCACGACGATCCTCTGCCGGGCCAGCGGCGCGATCTTGTTGCTGGGGGTGGGCGTCCTGGTGCTCTGGCTCTCCAGCAGGCTCGGCAGACGCTTGCCGATGATCTTGCTGATCGCGACGACCTTCCTCTATATCGGGGTCCGGGTCTCGGACAGCTGGGACTACCAGGGGTTGATCACGTTCCTGGCCAAGAATTTCGACCCCAAGCGTGCGCAGTCGCTGGAGTTCCGATTCCAGAACGAGGACCTGCTCATCGCCAGGGCGGTCCAGCAGCCCGTCTTCGGATGGGGCGGATGGGGTCGGTCGCGGGTCTACACCGAGTCCGGCAAGGACCTCACGATCACCGACGGCCTCTGGGTCATCTTGCTGGGCTCTTCCGGGTGTGTGGGGCTGTTTTCGTTTGTGAGCCTTTTGCTGGGGCCGGCGATCCTGTTCGTGAAGCGATATCCGGCCCGACGTTGGACCGAGCCCGACGTGGGGGAGATGGCGGTGGTCTCCTGCTTCCTCGGGCTCTACTCGATCGACTGCCTGCTGAACGCGTTCCCGAATGCGGTGTACGCCGTTGCGGCCGGGGGCCTGGCGTCGCGGCTGGCGGCGGGGGCGCGAGCCCTCGTCGACGATCGAGAGCACATCGCGTCCTCCGAGGACGACCGTCCGGGCGAGCCCGCCGAGGCCTCGGTCGAGGTCCGCCTGGCCGAGCGCTACATCGCGATGGCGAGGACTTCTCGGATCGCGGGGGCGTGCGACGAGGCGGCGGCGGCCCGTCGCCACGCTCTCGAACTCCTCGTCGGCCGGCTCGACGTCGACCCTTCCGACGGCGTCGCGGCGCGGATGCGGCTCGATTGCCTGAACGACCTGGGCTGGTTGCTGGCCACTCGACCGGACCCCGGTCCCAACGATCGGGCCGCGGCGGCCGAACTCGCCCGCGAGGCCGTCGCGATCGCCCCCGAGGAGCCGACCTACTGGAATACGCTGGCGTTGGCCCTCTGCCGCGCCGGCGACGAGGCCGGGGCCCTCGCCGCGGCGCGACGCTCGATGGAGCTCGACGCCTCCTGGAACGGCTACGACATGGCCGTGCTGGCGCTGGGCGAGGCGCGGATGGGGAGGCGGGACGAGGCCGCCCGATGGCTCGTCGAGGCCTCCCGATGGCGCGACGAGCGGGGCGGCGCGCCCGACCCGACGCTCGACGCCCTCGTCCGCGACGCCGAGGCCGCCCTCGCCTCGTAAGGCCGAGGACGGCGCCCGGATCGGCCGGGCTCTCTCAGGAGTTCCGGCGCGAATCCGCCTCGTGGGAGAGCGGCGACGGCTCCGACAGCCCCCGGTAGTAGAAGAAGACGGCCGTGAGGGCCAGGAGCAGGCTCGACAGGGCCCCGGCGTAGGACAGCAGCCGGTAGCGGGCCAGCACGTCGTGCGTCTCGGCCGCCTTCTTGCCGTCCGCGGTGGCGAGGATCGCCCGCTGCTCCCGGATCTCTCGGAGGTGCTCGTCGGCGGCCTGCTCCAGCACGGCCACCCGCTCGCGGAGCCTGGGCGCCTCCTTGGCGTCGGCCTCGTAAGTCGTCAGCGACTTCCTCGCGGCTTCCAGCTCGGACTGGAGCGAGCCGGAGAGGGTCGCCAGGTCCTTCACGCGCACCCCGAGGGCCTCGTTGACCGACGCCTGGGCGGCGAGCTGCCGGCGGGCCTCGTCGCGGGTCCGGGCGAGCTTCTCGTAACGCTCGACGAACAGCTCGGGCGTCTCGCCGCCGACCTTCTCCAGCAGCATGTCGACCGCGACCTTGCGCCCGGCCGCCGACTCGTCGACCTCCCGGCCCAGTGAGGCGATCGCCTCGGCCTGCTCCGCGAGCCGGGCGTCGACCCGGACCAGCCAGTAGCCGGCCGCGGCCGTCAGGACGAGCAGCAAGGTCCCGAGGAACCCCAGGAGCGCGGCCAGCGCCAGGCGGTCGCCGGGGCCTTCGAGGGGCGGGGCGGGTCGGTTCAGCATCTTGATCAGCTCCGCCTCGAGGCGAGGGGAAAGGGACGCGCCGACGCCGCCGTCGGGCGATCCCGGAAGGTTCTCCAGCTGGTCGACCAACCGGGAGAGCGCCACCCGGCCGGAACGCTCTGCGCAGAGGTGGAAGCCGCCGACCTGGACCATCTTGCCGTCCGACCACTGGAAGAACCCGCGCGTCCCCTGGATCGGGTCGACGACGTAGGCCGTCTGCAACGGCTGGGAGAAGAAGTTCTGGTGGATGAACAGGTCGTGATGCGACAGGAAGATCCCGAAATTCGGATGCGTGTGATACCAGCCGACGACGTCCAGGTCGGGGTGGAGGCGGTCCCGCTCGCGCGTGATCTCCTCCCAGGAGTCGTGGGTGTAGGTGAAGCTGGCCTGGGTGTTGGCGTAGTGCTTGGCCGGGAGCGCCTGGGTGATCCAGACGAAGGGGCGGCCGGTCGCCGGGTCGACGCATTCCTTCCCCAGCAGGACGCCCCCCAGTTCGACCGAGGTGTCGGAGAGCGCGTGCCGCTCGATCAGATCGGCCGGGCCGAGGTCCAGGAAGATCGGCAGGTCGTCGGGGGAGGGGCACTGGCAGGCGACGCAGGCGAACCGGGCGTCCCGGTCGGGCCGCTTCTTCTTCGCCGGCTCGCGGAACCGGATCTCGCCGAAGACCATGTCGTCGCCGCTCAAGAGTCGCCCCCCCCGCCGGTCGCGAGGCGGTCGCGGTCGCCGTCCAGCAGGAAGAACCGCGACTCGCCGTCGCCGTCGACCCGGACCACGTCGAAGGGGGGGATGCCGAGTTCGGCGAGCGTTCGCGACGCCAGGGGCGAGCCCTCGGCGATCGCGCTGAGGACGACCGGCCGCGCGTCCTCGCGGCATTCCGGGCAGACGGCCTCGGACTGGCGGACCCGAGTCCTCGGCCGCATGATCTCCCGACGACCGCCGCAGCGCGGGCATTCCACGGCCTCGACCAGCTCGCGGTCGAGCCCGAGCGACATCGGCCCCGCCAGGCCCTCGCGGGCCGCCGCGTCGAACAACTCCCGGAGGGTCGCCGATCGGCCCAGCTCGATCGCGATCGGGCTGGGGTAGGTCTCGTGGCTCAGGCAGTCCTCGCGGAACGGCAGTTTCGTCGTGTAGAACTGGTTGGCGACCCCGTTGAAGACCATCGCGGAGCCCCCCGAGACGTCCATGCCGTGCACCAGCTTGAGCGCCTCCTGGACCTGCAGCGCCGCCATCATCGAGGCGATCGTCGGGGCGGTGGGGACCTTGCCGGCCAGGATCTCGTCGCGCTTCAGGAGCGGGCAGCTGTACCGCAGGTTCAAAAGCTGGTAGTCGCGCTCGGTCATCGTGCATTCGTAGCAGGCCGAGGTCGGCGGGGTGAAGACCTTGACGACCCCCTGGATCTCCTGGATGCCGGCGTCGATCCAGGGGACGCCCATCTTCCAGCACTGGCGGTTGACCCAGAGCCGGGCCTCGCGGTTGTCCAGGCAGCCGATGACCAGGTCGACGTGGGCGAAGAGGCCCAGGCCGACGTCGGTGATTACGTCGCCGTGGATCGGGATGAAGGCGACGTCGGGGTTCAGCTCGGTCGCGCGTCGGGCGGCGACGGCCGCCTTGGATCGGCCGCCGTCCTCGGCCCGGAAGAGGACCGACCGCGAGAGGTTCGAGGGCTCGACGACGTCGAGGTCGATGACGTAGGTGGTCCCCAGGCCGACGAGCGCGAGGTTCTTCAGCACCTCGTTCCCCAGCGCCCCCGCGCCGACCACGAGGACCTTCGCCGCGGCCAGCCGCTCCTGCTTCCACCAGGAGATGAGGCGGAGCCGGCCGTAGCGATCCTCGTCGTCGATGCGCAGGGGGGGCTCGTCGGTCGTGGGGGGCGGCTGCGTGGTCATGGGGTCTCCCGCCTCGTCCCGGCCGGGCCGGCGCGGCGCGCTCTCATTCTCATTCGATGAAGAGGATGTCGCCCTCGTGGCGAGGGGCGGGCGGCGGCTCGACGGCGCGAGGGGCGTCGACGTTCGCATCCAGGATCACGACGCCTTCCTCGGCGGCGGCGGCCAATGTCGGCGAGGGGCGAGGGGCGTCCTCGATCGGCCGATTCCGCCAGTCCAGGAACCGGCGCACGCGATCGGTCGCCGCTCCGCCCGCCCCGCTCAGGAAGCCCCTCGGGCTCGATCCGGCGTCGGTCCTCGGCGCGGTCGTCGCCGCGATCTCGGCCGCGACCATCTCGATCCGGCCCCGGGCCTCGCGGATGTCGCGGAGCGGGCGCGGATCGGTGGGGAAAGGGACCGAGGTCTGGTTGCCGGCCCAGAGGGCGGCGTCCCGGTTGTAGGGGCTCCGGACGTCGTAGTTGTGGTAGCGGGCCATGTCCCAGAGCATCGTGCAGAGCTCGTCGAGCTGGACGCTGGGGACCCAGTGCGTCCCGTAGCCCCCCAGGCAGACCATGCCGATTTCGGAGATGTTGGGATGGTAGACGGGGGTCAGCCAGCGGATTTCGGGCATCGACCGGGGGTAGGACGAGCCGAGCTTGATCTCGATCTGGTGCGCCGCCACCACCTTCACCTTGCCGTGCTCGCGCTGGAGGCCCTTGCCCCGGAAGTTGATCCGGTAGTGGTGCGGCGGTTCCCCCTGGGTTCGGAAGTCGAACACGGTGCTCTCGGCGCGGAGGCGCTCGAGGGCCGCCAGGTCGTTGCGGAGCCGCCGGAGTCTTGGCGAGTCATGCATGGTCGTGGATCCGTCTCGTCCCGCTTCCTTCCCACCCGTCCCGTCGAGACTTCCGCCCCCTCGCCTCGCCCCGGCCCGGCTCAGCCGGCGACGACCTCGGGATAGACGATGAGATGGTCGCCGTCTCGGATCCCGGCGTCGACGAGGTTCCAGTTCTCCAGCAGTCGCCGCCCCCCTTCCTTGTGGTCGAGGGCGTAGCTCATCGGCTGGCCGTCGGGGCTCGTGGCCGGCAGGTTCATCTTGGTGATGATGTTCGGGATGATCCGGCTGACGGGCACGGTGAACGCGATCACCGCCTTGACCGACTTGGCCCCGGTCTGGTCCAAGAACGTCACCTGTACACCCGTAGGATCGCTCGTTCCGCCGTATGACATGATCAGGATACCTCCTCGACAGGCTTTCGTTCGTCGCCCGCCGTTATTGGGCCCCGACCGCGCGGAATCTCTCCACGCCGGCCCCCCCCTTCCGCCTGCGACCGGCGCGTTCGCCGGGGTAGGGGCCATCATACCATGAACATCGGGGGCGAGTCGCTTTGATGCGGAATGTGATCAACTGGCAGGCAGTGCGAAGGCCGCACGGGAGGAAGCCATGTTAAAAAATAATTCAGGGGTCGCAGCCTGGTATCATGGGCGATGACATGCTTACTATCCAGGACGAGACGAATTGAACAAGTTGAGTTCCGAGTGACGCACCCCCAGTCGGAATTGTCGTTCCGCCCTCTCCCCGGAGCAACACCATGTCCATGGATCGACGTAGGCGACGCGCTGTCGGTTTCGGATGCGAACGCCTGGAATCGCGAATCCAGCTTTCTACGGCGGCCTCCCTGATCGAGTACCCAGCCGACTTCATGGGGCCGATCCCCCCGGTCGAGCGGGACTTCGGCGTCCAGCCGATGCAGTGGGTGTCTGGGATCACCCTGTCGTCCGCGACCCCCACGCTCGGCCAAGGGCTGTCAGCCACCCTGTCAGTCGACAACTTCGGCGGGTTCATGATCGCCAGCACGACATGGACCTATACCATTAGCTACGGGGGATACACGTCGCTCAGTTCGACCCCTCCCATGAAGACGAACACATCCGCGACGGTCTACCTCCCTGTCCCCGGCATATACGAGATCAAAGCCGTCACGACCTACACCTCAACCAATCCCTCGGCTCCGCCCCCGCCGCCGACGACCAAAACGGCAACGGCCACCGTCTTACCCCCGACCACGGCGACCCCCTTCGCTGGTTTCGATACGCCGATTTTTCTCGGTTCGTCGACTGAGGTGATGAGCGACGTGACCTCCTCGACCGGGAAGATCGGAGTCTACGCCACCGGGATGATCCAGGAACGGATTCCATTCTTCATCGATGCCAACGGTGGAATCCAGGAGTTCAATCCTGATTGGTTTCCCCCAAATGACCCGACCACGTCGTTCCGCTTGTCGAACGGTGTCCTGTTCGATCAGGTCGCCGCCGGCTACACCCATCTCGGCGGGGTGGGGGTGGACTGGAACACGATCCCCATCGGCGGTACGTTCGTCACCTACGGACAAGAGCTAAGATATAAATGGAAGCTCACGGCTTTGGTTGGAGGGAACGCGACTCCGGTGGATTTCGATGTCCCTCTCGACACGCTTTCCTGGAAGATGGTCAAGACCTCGGCGTTCCATTGGGAACTTCAGAGAGATTGAAGGAGGACGTGCGATGCCTTGGACGTTGAAGTCGGCCACCGTCGTCGCGGTCGCCTCCGCCTCGATCGGTTTCGCCGGGTGGGGATGGGACAAGGACGGCGCGGCTCCCAAGGGCAAGGTCCCGCGCGAGGATCCGTCGCGTCGTCCGTCGGACGCGGAGGAGCCGCCGCGTCCGCGGGATGAAGCGACCGGGCCTCTCGTCCCCGTGGGTCCACTCAACCCGAACGAGTACATCTTGCCGATGGACCGATCATACCTCACCCGCGAGGAACGCGTGCGGCTCTATCAAGAGCCGGGGGTGAAGTTCATTCGGCGAGGACCGAAAGGAAGCCCGTTCTATGATAATGGGTTCACGATCGAGCCCTACGACGAGGATCAGTTCCATGTCGACGTCCTCCTGGGCTTCCATGTCGACGACCTCAAGGCGATTACTCCCGAAGTGAAGGAGTTGGCCGAGGAGGCCCAGCGGACGATCAAGGCCGAGCGTCCGGAGAACCCGGATCGCGCCGCCACATTCCCCAAAAACCTGGTGACGGTCCCGATCCCGAAGCTGGGGACGTTCCCCACCGAGTATGAACCATCGATCCCTCTGGTCCGTTGCGGTTGGGGGCTGTGGATCCGTCAAATCCGGCCGATCCCCGGCGGCTGGTGGGCTCTCGTCCACGTCAAGCCCGCCGCCCGGAACGAATTCTACGAGTTGATGCTTGTACGCGACAAGTTGATCGAGGAGTACTCGTTCAAGGACGGCCGGCTGACGCTGGAGCGGAGCTACCCGGACCCCGATCGCAAACGCGATCCCACGATGGGCGTGTATGCCGTGCCCGCCCACTGACCACGCCCGTCGCCCGCCACGCTGCCGCGCCCGGCTCGACCGGCCGCGATCCCTTTCGATTCCCCGCGCGCCGGGTGCGGGCGCGGGGGGATTGTGGTAGATTGGGGTTTTCGTCCCGGAGCGGCGACGCGCCGCGGTACGCGCGAGCCCATTCTCCGAGCCGAGAGAGGATCCGGAACATGCAGCCCGACCCGACCCAAGAACCGACGGGTGGAGACGAACCCGAAGTCCAGGCCGAGGGCTCGCGCTTCATGCCGCCTCCCCTGGGCGGCCTGCCGATCCTCGGCCAGGACGAGCCCTTCGTGGAGGACGAGGAAGGGTTCGACCCGGACGAGGATCTCGACGATTTCGACGTCGACGACGAGCCCCGGACCGTGCTGATCACCGGCGCCTGCGGCAACATCGGCCGCAAGCTCCGCACGGCCTGGGAGGACGTCTACGACCTGATCCTCGTCGACGGCAACCCCGGCGAGGACGATCCCGAGGTCTTCAACGTCGACCTGAGCGTCTTCGACGAGGAGTGGATCACCCACTTCCACGGCGTCGACACCGTCGTCCACCTGGCCGGCAGCCCGGACGAGTCGGCCCCCCTGGCCGACCTCGTGAAGCCCAACCTGGACGCCCTGGCGAACGTGCTCAACGCCGCGGCCCTGGCCGGGGTGGAGCGGGTCGTCTTCGCCAGCTCGGTGCAGGTCATGTCGGGCCTCCGCGAGAACCTGCCGGAGCTGATCTCGGCCGAGACGCCGCCGAGCCCCTCGGGCGCCTACGGGATCCTGAAGTACGCCGGCGAGCGGTTCGGCGAGAGCCTGGCGCACGCGTTCGACCTCACGTTCATCTCGCTGCGGCTCGGCGCGGTGCAGCCCGGCCCGAACCGCCCCGAGACCCTCCCGGACGACTGGGAGAAGAAGGCCTGGCTCTCCAACGGCGACCTCGTCCGCCTCTTCGACGCCGCCGTCGAGGCCGAGATCGAGGACCGCCTGGTTCTGGTCGTCAACGGCGTCTCCCGCAACGGTGGGGGGCTCTGGGACCTCACCGTCGCCGCCGAGGTCCTCGGCTATCTCCCCGAGGACGACGCCTTCGCCCCCCGACACCAGGCCGAGGCCCTCGACGAACAACGTCATTGACGAGCCGGCGCCGGCGGCGTCGGACGCCGCTCCGGCCTCGACATCAACTCGGTCGCGAGACGCCCGCGCCCCCTTTCGGGGCGCCGCGTCCTTCCTCCCAACCGGATCTGGATCCGTCCCATGATGCATCCCTGGCACGACGTCACCCCCGGCGAACACCTCCCCCTGGAGTTCAACGCCCTGATCGAGATCCCGATGGGATCGAGCGTCAAGTACGAGCTGGATAAGCAGACCGGCATGCTCCGGCTCGACCGCGTCCTGTATTCGGCGGTCTACTACCCGGCCAACTACGGGTTCATCCCCCAGACCTACGCCGAGGACGACGACCCGCTCGACGTCCTGGTGCTCTGCCAGGAGGCCGTCGCGCCGATGACCCTGGTCACGGCCCGCGCGATCGGCCTGATGACGATGGTCGACGGCGGCAAGAAGGACCACAAGATCCTGGCCGTCGCCGTCGGCGACCCGGAGTTCAACAGCTTCCACGAGGCCGCCGAACTCCCCCCCCACCGCCTGATGATGCTCCGACGGTTCTTCCAGGACTACAAGTACCTCGAAGGCAAGTCCGTCGAGGTCGACGAGATGCAGTCCGCCGACACCGCCCGCCCCATCATCGAGGACTCCCTCCAGCGCTACAGCGCCCAGCGCCGTCGCGGCTTCCACCACAAGCACTGAGCCGCCGCCGAAGCCCCCGACTCCCGATCGTCGGCCCCGACCGACCGACGATCGGGTTCGTTCGCCCCGCCCCGCGAACGGACCCATCGGCTTCAAAGCCTTTGAAGGTTTAGGCTTGAGTCGAGATTTCGGCTTCGGAAATTGGGTTCGTTCGGCCATTTTCGACTCGTCCGACAGCCTCTCGCCGCGCTCCCCTGGGCGGCTTCGGGGTGCCTCCGCGCGCGGAATCCCCCAGGGAGACCATGCGCGACGAACGCCGATCGGGGACGCCGCGCCCTCGAGAATCCGTCGCGAGTCCCCTCAACGTGGGGGCGTTCGCGGCTTCTCCAGCGCCTCCAGGATCCGATCGAGTTTGCGGCCCATGTCGTCGACCCGGCGCTCGACCCGATCCAGACGCGGGGCCTCTCCCACGGCCGTGTCAGGCCTGGGCGTGGTGGGGGCCGCATCGGGCTTCGGAAGCCGCCGGAACGGCCTGGCGGGAGCGAGCGGTTCCGGGGTTTTGGGCTCGGGTCCGGTGGTGGCGTAGCCGTTGGTTTCCAGGATGTGATGAATCATCTCGGGAGAGGCGTAAAGGCCGGTGCCCTTCCCCGGACCCGACGATTCGGAGTAGTTGCAGACTCCGATGATCATGAATCGCGGCTCGCCTTCCACCACGAGGCCGAGTTCGAGGGGCATACCCAGTTCGTCCCGTTTCGGACTTCGCTCGCACTCGATCGCCGCGTAGATCACGCCGTCGACCTCCCCGCGCACGTCGGGGTCGACGATCCGCACGTCCTTCGCCGCGATGTGGCCGTCGTCGCCCAGCTTGTAGACGGTGAGGCTCCGGCCTTTGATGACCGGCCACCCCCGGGGGACGACCGTGGCGGCGGGCAGGAGTCGACCGGGACGGATGCGGATGAGGCCGACGTTCCGCGCGAGATCGTAGTCGACGACCTCGCCGGGGAGCGTGAACTCCGCCGGAGCGGGCACGGTGTAAACCGCGTTCGGACTCGCCGCGAGGGTTACGGAGACCTTGCGGGAGAATGCCTTCGGCTCCACGCGCGGCGCTCCTTCCTCGGTGTCGAAGAGGCTCCCCGCGGTCAGGACGATCGACTCGTCGGCCGTGCTCCGGACGATGACGCCGAACCCCTCGGCGGCCGGCGTTCCCTCGACGCCGATGTGAACGAGGGGTGAGGCCGGCTCGTTCGGCAGTGGGGCGGGGGCCGAGGCTGACTTCTCGGGCGGAGCGGGGGCGGGCGTCGGCGGGCTCTCGACGGCGGGGGCCGCGACGATTGGGGCCGCGACGGCCGGCACGTGATCGGGGCCGGGTGCGGCGCCCGGAATCAGCGCGGTCAGGCCGTTCGCGTCGAGGAAGGCGTGGATCGCTTCCGGGGACGCGTAGTAGCCCTTGCTCTCCTGCGGCACCGAAGCATTGAAGACCCCGACGAGTTCCCAGGAAGGTCGGCCGGGATCGTCCGACCGGAGGAGGAGCGGGGAGCCCGAGTCGCCCGGCATCGGCAGGCCCAGGCAGCAGGTGGCGAGGTAGTCTTTCTTTCCCGAGTTGAGGAGGGTGGCGTTCGACTGAATGACCGTCGTGTATCTCAGCGTGGTCGTCTCATCCTCGGTGCGTTCGGTCCGGAGCAGTTCCTGACCTTCCTGCAGCCGTCGTCCCGGCGGGGCGAGCCGGACGCCGGGGAGAGGACGACCGGGCTTGATGCGGAGCACGGCCAGGTCGCGATCGTCGTCGCGGGCGACCAGCTCGCCACTGACCGCGACATCCAGGTCGCGAGAGGGCCGGTCCTGCGACAGGTCTGCGCCGGTGGGATCGGGATAAATCACGGTGATCTTGCGCGGTTCCCCGTCGGGACCGAGGTTGTGGGGGCAGGTGAGGATCAGCGTCTCCTCGCTGGCGCTGGAGATGATCGTGCCGAGGTTCATTCCAGGGCCGCCCGCGCCGTCGCTCGTCACGCGAACTTTCACGGTGCTCCAGGCGGGATGGGACCTCGCGGACGATTCCTGGGCCGGGGGGACCGCGACCGGGGGGCCGCGGAGACCGGGGGCTCCGGCCTGATCGCCTCTTCGGGGGCGGGCCGTCCCCCCTCTTGCGGTCCGAGTGTGGTCGCGACGACCGCGCCGCCGAGCATGAGCGCGGCGAGGCCGATTCTCGCATGGGCGAGCCAGAACATGCGGGAGACTCCTTCCAGGAGGGCGGCGACGAAGGCCGGCGGGGGGGCGGAGCGGAGCCCGCCGGCGGCGATTCGCGAGGCGGCGAGGAGCGTCGCCTCGACCAGATGAGGGGGGACGACCGACGAGGCCGCCTCCGTGGCGATCCGGGGCCCGGCGAGGATCAGGCCTGGCGCGACCCCTCGCCGCGCGAGGCTGCGTCGGAGGCGTTCCCGACCCCGCGCCAGGCGGCTGTGGACGGTCCCCGGCGGGCAGCCGAGGCGGATCGCGGCCTGTTCGTCGGGCAGGCCTTCGAGCAGGCAGACGACGACGGCCGCGCGATAACGCCCGGGGAGCCGGTCGATCTCCTCGTGGATCACCGCCAGGTCGTCCGAGGGCTTCTCCTCGACGAGCGGGGAGCGATCGCCGACGGCCGCGCGCTCGCGGAGTCGACGCTGGGACGCCCGCTTGCGGGCGCGCAGGGCCGTCCGTCGAGCGACCTGATGCAGCCAGGGCCCGAGCGAATCGCGGACCCGGAGCGATCGCGACCGTCGCACCATGACCAGGAAGGTCGCCTGGTACGCGTCGTCCGCGTCGTTCGGGTCGGCCAGGATCGACCGGCAGACGCGCCAGACCATCGGCCCGTGGCGCTCCATCAGGCTCGCGAAGGCGGCCTCGGCCAGCTCGCGGTCCCGAGTCAGAAAGCGTTCCAGCAACCGACCGTCCGACAGGTCGCCGACCGTCCCCGCCTCCAGCAAGCTCTGGAGCCGTCGGCCCACCCCGTCCCGCGCCCTCGTCATTCCGCAGCCCTCCCCGAATCCCAGATTCCGAGGATAATGCACGGACGCGGCGCGATCGGTCCCGATTTTTCCAGAATGCGAGAAGAGCGATCTCGGACCGAGGCCGTCGCCTTCACTCCTCACCACTGGTGGGAGGAGGTGGTCCGCAGGGCCGGATGAGGGGGCGACAGCCGTCGCATGCCCAGTCCGGCGTGGGCCTCGAAGCCCGCCGCGTTCGCATCAACGAACGGTCTTCCCCCCCTCGCGGGGGAAGACAGACCACTTCGCGGTCAGATGAGGAGGAAGACGAGCGAGTCGGCCGTCGGGATTTGCAGTCCGGCCGACCATGACGCCGACGGTCTCGGTGCTCGTCCCGCCCTCATCCGGCCCTTCGGCCACCTTCCCCCGCGAGGGGGGAAGGGCTTGATGGGCTGGGGCTCACTCGGCGGCGAGTTGTCGCTTGAGCCACTCGGCCTTGTTGGTGGTGATGCCGTCGACGCCGGCGGCGATGAGGCGGCGGGCGACGTCGGGGTCGTCGACGGTCCAGACGTAGAAGGCCAGGCCCGCCGACTTGACGCGGTCGACGAAGGCGCGGTCGATGGGGCCGGTATAGGCGAGGTCCAGGCCGTCGGCGTTCAGCTCCTTGGCCTTGGCGATCAACTCGTCGACGGTCGGGGTGACGGCCTTGGTCTCGCGGTCGGTCTTGAAGCCGGAGAGGAAGTACGCCTTCAGCTCGGGGAGCCGCTTCTTGGACTCGGCGACGGTCTCGGCGTGGAAGCTGATGATCGCCATCTGCTCGGGCTTCTTGCCGGACTTGTGGACGGCCTCGACGAGCGGCGCGACGATCTCGGGGCCGGTCTTCAGCTCGATGAAGATGCGGGCGCCGTCGGGGATCGTCGCCAGCGATTCTTCGAGGGTCGGCATCGTCTCGCCGGCCCACTTCGCGTCCTTCCAGCGACCGGCGTCGAGGTCCTTGAGGTCGGCCCAGTCGGTCTCCTTGATCTTCTTCTCGACCCCGGTGGTGCGCTTCGCGTCGGCGTCGTGGGTGACGACGAGGACGCCGTCGCGCGAGAGGTGGACGTCCAACTCGACGGCCTCGACCTTGCGATCCCAGGCGAGATTGAAGGCGGCCAGGGTGTTCTCAGGTGCGTCGGCCGATTCGCCGCGGTGCGAGACGAACTCCACGTTCGACGCCTCCGGGCCCAGGGTTCCGATCGTCAACAACATCAGCAGGCTCGACGTCCAGGCCATCAGGGCTCACCTCGCGAAACGGGTCGGGGAATTCCTTCGGGACCGTCGAGTCTCCCAGATCGGGCCGGGGTTGCCAACGGTCCCGGAAGGGCTTCACGCAATCCTCATCGCGGTCGGTTCCAGTAGATGCGGACGTTGTGCGTCGCGCGTCCGCCAGCGATCAGGTCGATGCGGCCGTCGCCGTCGAGGTCGGCGGCGAGGGCGTCCTCGCAGGCCATGCCGCCGTCGTCGACGGCGTGTCGCTCGAAGACCGGGCCGTCGTCCCCCGGCTTCGGGGCGAAGACGAACACGCCGGGCCCTCGGGGCGCCTCCGCGCCTTCGGCGTTCGGGTCGCGCTGGCCGATGACGATCTCGTCGTCGAGGTCGCCGTCGAGGTCCGCGCACCAGACGGCGTGGCCCCAGGCGATCGGGGTCGCGATGACCTGCCGGCGCCAAAGGGGCTCGCCCGAGCGGGGCGGCGTATAGACGACGACCTGATTCCCGTGCCAGGGCTCGATCGTGGCGATGTACCGGGAGCCGTCGGCGAGGCGGCCCACCTTGACCTCGCTAGCCCCCTTGAACGGGGCACCGGCCTCGTCACCCGCGCCGAGCTTGATGCGAGTCCATTCGTTCTTGCCCCGGCGGTCCAGGGCGAACACCCCCTCCCAGGCGGCGACGACGATCTGGTTGCGGCCCGCGCCGAGGACGTCGACGATCTGGGCGTTGTGAGTGGTGTGGAGCGAATGGTCGGCGATCTCGGAACGCCAGTGGGGGAAGGTCGGATCGCCGGGCACGTCGTAGACGACCACGTTCACGCCGGCCCCCGCGCCGAAGTTGGGCCCCTTGGCGCCGCGACCCTGGAGCGGGACGACGACGAGTTGCTCCTTGCCGGTCCCCTGCACGTCGCCCCAGCGGATGCGGTGAATCGTGGGCTCGTCGCACTCGATCGGGTGGACCTGCCAGTCCCCCGCGTCGTCGCGGCCGAGCCACTGGAGCGTTCCGGCGTGGGCGGTGTCGGAGGGTTTCCAACCCGCGCCCAGGGTCAGGTCGATGCGGCCGTCGCCGTCGACGTCGTGGGCCTGGATGCAGACGTTGTCGCGCTTCGTCCGGCCTCGGATCACCTCGTGCTTCGTCCAGGAGGGATTCTGATACCAGACCACGGCGTCTTCCGATGCGGCCACGACGTCGGGCTTGCCGTCGCCGTCGATGTCGGCGACGGTCACGGCGTAGCAGACCTCGCCGACATGGGGGTCGATCTCCTGGATCTCGAAGCGAGGGAAGTCCGCCCCGGAAGCCCCGGAGGCGAAGGCGGCCAGGATGAGGGCCGAGGCGACGGAAGAGGTTCGCATGGGGTTCTCCTGGTGGTTGAGAGGAGGACCCATGGTAAGCGAGCGGCCGACGCGATCGAAAGGGAGCGCCGGGGCGAACCCGCTTCGGCTCACTTCCCCCGCCTGGGGGCGTCGCGTATCGTTGCCGGGAGGAGGATCGTCCATGAGCGTCCCGAGCAAGATCGACGTCCGCTATGAATGCCCGCACTGCCGGGTCGAGCTGGAAGCGATTCTCGGCCGCTGGCGGGGCTGGCTGCTCTGCCCGGCCTGCGGCAAGCCAGGCCTGCCGCCTTCGCCCGGCTTCGCCCCGCCGACGCCCGGCGATGCGGGCGGCCTCGCGATGGGGGCGGGCGTCCAGGCCGCGGCCTGGATCGCCTCGGGCGACCTTCGCGACCCGGCCCGGCCCGCCTGGCCCGCCCGGCCGGTCGATCCCCGCCGCCGACTGTCTCCGGCCGCGCGCAACGTGAGGAGGGCGGCCGTCGCGGGCCTGGCCGTCTCGCTGTTCCTGTTGCTAATCGCATTCCTCGATCAGAATGCGAGGCTCGCGGGGGCCGCGGGCGTGCTGACCCTGATCATGCTCTGGTTCCTGGGCCGGCTCGATCCCAGGCGAGCCGGGTCGGGGCGCTGACCCGATCAGTCGGCCGCCGAGGACGCGGGCCGAGAGGTCGGGGATAGGCCCCGCCTCGCGCCGGAGCTGCGGGCCGACGACCGGGAGACCACGGCCGCCAGGTCGTGCCGGCGGAGCAGCCCCCGGACGCTTTCGATCGACGCGAAGACCCCCATGCGACGGCCCTCGATCATCTCGGCGTGGCCGACGCAGACGCCCGCGAGCCGGCCCTCTCGGGTGAACAGACCGCCGCCCGACCGGCCGTGCTCGGGGATCTTGAGCGTGATCAAGAACGGCCGCTCCACGTCGCCGTTCTCCAGTTGGAACCGCGCGGTCTCGACCACCTTCGTCTTCCAGCTCGTCAGCCGGCTCCCCAGATCGACGCCGAGCGAGGTGACGAGCGTGCCGGCCGCGAGGGCTTCGGCCTCGTCCTCGTAGAGCCGAGCGACGTAGGGGAGGGGGGGCGACCGGCGAAGGCGAAGGACCGCGACGTCGGCCGACGGGTCGGACGCGACGACTTCGGCCGGGACGATCAGGGGCCAGGCGCCGCCGGCCTTTCGTTCCAGGCCGAGGTTGTAACGGTGCAGCTCGATCGCGATCGGCCCCTCGCCGCGCACCACGTGGGCGGCCGTCAAAACGAGGGTCACGTCGGCGGTCGAGGCGATCAACGTGCCGCTCCCCTGCGAGCCCGCCATGCGGATCACCACGGTCGGCCGGAAGGTCCGGTCGTCCCCCGGCTCGACGGCGTCCCCGGCGGGACGGGAGGGGCGTGCGGCGTGAGGCGATCCGGTGGTCGATTCGTCCAGGTCGGGGCGTCGCGAGGACTGGGCGTCCGCACGTCCCGGCGAGCCGAGCAGTCCCGCCGCCAGGAGCGTCGCGATCACCCCGATGAGCCGGGGGCCGTTCTCAGATCGACGCATGGCGAGCCGCCGTGTTGAAGGGTCGCGTGGAGGACGGATCCGGCCCCGACCCCTACCACGATACCCTCTCGACGGCCCGCCTGGCGAGATCCGACCGCGCGGCCGGGCCCCGGCTTGCCTTCGGTCCAACCGCGTGATCCAATCGCCTTCGGCGAATCTCGCCGCTCCTTTCCCCCCTCATTCCCGGAGGACCCCGCGACCATGTTCTCGACTTCGAGACTCTTCCGCCTCGCCGCCCTGGCGACCTTTTCGGCCCTGGCGTTCCTCGTCGGGCCGGCGATCGGCGCCGCGAATTCCCGAGGCGACGATGCGACCGCCTCGCCTGCGCTGAAGTCGGTCCAGGGCGTCTGGTCGACCCGCGACGACAGCGAGGTTCCGGCCAAGTGGACCATCAAGGGGGACGCCTTCAAGGCGATGGTCCACGGGGCCCAGTATCTCGGCAAGGTTTCGGTCGACGACGCGGCGAAGCCCCACCCGACCTTCACCGTCGACATCACTGAGGGGCCGGGCGACGTGAAGGGGAAGGTCGCCAAGGGCGTCTACAAGCTCGACGGAGAGAAGCTCTACGTCAACCTGAGCCCTCCCGGCGAGGCCCGCCCGACCTCCCTCGACCCCGTCGAAGGGGAGGCTTTCCTGTTCGAGCTGACGAAGGCCAAGGACGCCGAGTGACCGACCCGGCTCACGGTCCCGCGAGGCCCCCCCTCAGCGGGCTTCGCGAGGCTTGAAGACCCGCACCTCGCCGTCGCGGGAGTCCGGCTCGAACCACCTCGCCGAAACGGCGTCGAGGGCCGGATCTTCCCGCCAGACCAGCAGCACATCGATCGCCTGGTGGTACTCGTCCATCAGCCGCTCCCACCAGAGCCGGCGGCGCTCGGCCGCCGCGGGGGCCGTGCCCAGCAGGGCGATCTCCTGGAGGTCGTACGGGTCGGGGCGGTGGAGATCGTCGCGGAAGTGGACCGGGAAGTAGTAGTGGCGGGTCTCGTAGTTGCTCCAGACGATGTTCCCACCGTCCACCCCCAGCCAGCAGTCGGCGTGGAGCATCGCGTTGACCCGGAACGGGGTCCGCACGTCCCCCAGCAGCGTGCCGACCCGGCGGCCCTCCCCGATCATCGGCGCGGCCCTCGCGATGCGACCGGCCGTCCGGTCGGTCGCCAGGCCGTAGTCCCAGACGCTCAGGGATTGGAGCGCGAGGGCGACGACCAGCGCGGCCGAGCCGAGGCCGCCGACCACCGACCTGGACGGCGGGCCGATGGCGGGGATCGCGGCGATCAGGCCGAGCAGGGCCACCCGTTGCGGGAGGTAGTCCCCGTGGCCCGGCCCCATCGAATCGGGCCCGAAGATCCCCGCGAGGATCAGGAGCGCCGAGAGGCCGAGCCAGGCCCGTCGTACGCCCACGCCCGCACCCGCACCCGCCGGTCGATCCTCATCCTGAGACGCCCGGAGGGCCGACAGGCCCAGGACCAGGCCCCCCGCGGCCAGCCAGACGATCGGGGCGAACGCGAGGTAAGCCCCGGCCGATCGATCGGTGAACGGCAGCATCGTCTTGATCTTCAGCGACACCGGGTCCACCCACCCGAGCCTTCCCATCCAGCCGGCGATCGAGAGGAACTCGTCGGGCCTCGGCATCCGGGGGACCATCGCCCCCCCCCGGCGCGAGAGCCCGAGGTAGACGAAGCCGAGGACCACGAGCGGGGACAGGCAGAGGCCCAGACGGACGATTCGGTCTCGCCAGGAACGTTCACCGCAGTCGGCGGGCGCGGCGATCGCCAGGAAGCCCAGCGCGAAGACGGTCAGGCCCAGGCTGACGAGATGGCAGAAGTAGCCCACCGTCAGCAGCGCCGCGAGCGCGGCCATGCGCCCCGGCCGCAGCGCGTCGCGGCCCGGCCACCACACGCCCAGGGTGACCGCGAACAGGCAGGCGCCGAGCTGGAAGCTGGCGAACCCCATGAGCCATGAGAAGCTCATGGCCGAGAGGGCGGCGAGCGCCCGCGCCGAGACGGACGGGCGTCCCCCGGCGACCTTGCCGCGAAGCCAGACGGCCGCGAACGCGACCGCCAGGAGCGTCAGGGTCGTCATCAGCCGATCGGCCGTCCGGGGGGGGAAGGTTGCGAGCAGGGCCGTCAGCGTGAGATGACCGCCCCAGTTCGGAAGGGGCTCCCAGCGGACCACGTAATAATCGCCGAACACGGGGCAGCCGCGAAGCGAGTCGATGATGATCGCGGCGTTGTACAGGTGCGCCGGGCCGTCCTGGGTGAGGAACCAGGGGATCGACCAGATGGCGGCGAGGGCCGGCGCGAGCATCATCGCGACGACGGCGAGGTCGCGCCGCGGCGAAACCCATGCGGGGCCGGGATCGGGGATGGGGCCGGCGGCGGCCGGGTCGGACGGCTGGCGGGGGGTGGGAGTGGTCACGGGAGTGGTCGATCCGCACGGTTCGGGAGGCAGGCCGCGACGTGGGGGGGACGACTCGAAAGCGGAAGGCGTCGGCCCGGGCCCCCCTCCCCGTACGTCCCCCAGCGTGACCGCTCGGGGAGATTCA
Source organism: Planctomyces sp. SH-PL62 (assembly GCF_001610895.1). NCBI lineage: Bacteria > Pseudomonadati > Planctomycetota > Planctomycetia > Planctomycetales > Planctomycetaceae > Planctomyces > Planctomyces sp. SH-PL62. The sequence goes on from NZ_CP011273.1 coordinate 1,013,883, forward strand.
GGTCGAGAGGCCCGGTCGCAGGCTCCTGATAAACCGGACTGACGATCGAGTGTGGATTCCCCGGCTGTTTCTTGCCGGCCGCGGTAAGGTGAAGCTCGGAGATGCAATCGCTGCCGCCGCAACGCGACAAGGTCCTAAAGATCACGTCCAGCCTGTCCCCGGCCGAGGGCCGAGAAAACCGACGACCGGCCGCCCCGAGGGGAAGCCGGCTGTTGCAGGTAATATAACGCACGGATCGCGGCCCGTCGGAGAAAGCGTGGGCGGTCAGGTCCCGGGGGCGGCGCGGAGCATCGTCAGCTCCTTGTCGCGACGGAGTTTGCGGTGCGTGGCCTCGCCTTCCCATTCGACCTCCTCGGCCTCCAAAAAGGCGATCGCCGAGGCGACGACGCCGGCCGCCGCGGGGACCCCCAGTTCCACGTGACGCACCACGATCCCGGCGTAGCCGAGCCGGTCGAGGTCGTCCCAGAGGTCGCGGTTCGATCCGGCCTCGTCCTCGAACAGGTCGAGCGCGGCGGCGAGGGTCTGCTCGTTCGCCAGCTTCTTCTGGACGTCCTCGAGGCTCAGCGGGCTGCGATCGTCCATCAGCTCGTCGTAGGCGTCGCCGTGGACGCGCTCGAAGGCCCGGTCGAGCGCCTCGTGGGCGTCGTCGTTCTCGTAGCTCTTGATTCCCCAGCATCCCATCGTCGACGGTCCCGTCCGGTCAGGAGAGTTTGGGCGCGGGGTAGGGCCGCGCCGATTTGAGCATGGCGTCCAGGAGCCGCGGCGGGGCGACGAACGTGGGGACGGCGATCGGCGTCCGCATGACCACGTCGGTGGCCTCCAGCCGGCCCTCTTCGAGCGTCCCGAAGACGCAGCCGGCCTCGCCGGCGATGACCACGCCGGCGGCCACGTCGTGCGCCTGCTCGCCCAGGAAGACGGAGGCCTTGAGCCGGCCGGAGGCGACGAAGACCTGCTCGCAGCAGGCGCTCCCCAGGTCGCGGAGCCGGCCCGGCATGGAGCGCGGGTCGACCTTGCGCATGGCGTTGGTCCCCAGGCAGACGTTGTCCTGGAGGTGGAAGGCGTCGGCGTCCTTGACGCGCAGGCGCTCGCCGTCGCGGAAGGCGCCCTGGCCCTTCACCGCCCAGTAGAGCTCGCCCAGCGGCGGGACGGCGATCACGCCCAGCACCGGGACGTCGGCCTCGATCAGGCCGATGCTGACGGCCCACAAGGGGAGGCCGTGGACGAGGTTGCCGGTCCCGTCGATGGGGTCGATGGACCAGCGTCGGGGGCCTTCGCCCCCCTCCGGGGCGTATTCCTCGCCGGTGAGGAGATCGTCCGGGAACGCGGCGCCGAGGCGGGCGCGGATGAACTTCTCCAGGTCGTTGTCCAGGTCGGTGACGTAGCTGTTGTTCGCCTTCTCGACCGGGGTCACGCTTCGCGACCGTTTCAGGGCCAGTTCGGCGGCCTCGCGGGCCAGATCCTTCACCAACTCCAGTTCCCGGGTGTAATCCGTCTCGTCCCTCATGTCGACTCCACGTGGCTCCTTCGCTCCTGGTCCCGCATCCGTCGCCTCATCTTCGGCTCCGGGGCGGTCGGCGGCAAGTCACAAATCCCAGACCCGATTGCCGTCGAGGAAGCAGGAGACGATGCCGTCCTCGCTGATCTTGAGAACCGGGCCGAATCGGCTGGCGACGATCGCGGCGGTCGTCCGGGCGCCCTCGGCGGTGTCGCGCGAGGGGGTCCGGTGGCCGTCGCCGGGGGGCGAGAGGTCGTGCCGGAGGATCGCGCCGAAGGACAGCAGCCGCCCCTCGCCGTCGACCGCGAGGGCGCCGTCGAGCGAGGCCAGGGCCTCGACGACCGAGGAGTCCAGCGTCAGCAGCGACCGGCCCTCGGCCAGATAGTGGATCGAGCGCTTGGACGGGGAATCGCCCCGCCCGGCGCCGGGGCCGCGAAAGCCCGGGATCGCGAACGAGGCCGGGATCTCGCCGACCGCGCGTTCGTCGTCGACGACGTGGAGCGTCGGCCCGCCGGGCTCGATCGACGTCGGCTCGGCGTCGTCCTGGTCGTCGCGCCGGTAGTCGAGGACGTCCTCGGGGGCGATCAACCGGCCGATCACCTCAGCGGGGACGGGGACGACGACGAGGAGTCCCCCCTTGCGCTCCTCGGCCAGCTCGAGGGCCGTCTGGAAGAGGACGCGCGCGAGTCGGGGGTCGGCGAGCGACTCCCGCCAGAGGGCGAACTTCGACGCCGGGTCGAGCACCCGCCAGCGACCGTGGGCGAAGACGAAGGTCTGCATCCCGCCGGCGAACACCTTGATCTCCTGATGCGGGCTCAGCACCAGGCAGACGTGTCCTCCCGCCCGCGTGGCCCGGGCGTGCGCCTGGTAGAGCCGCGCGCAGGGGACCTCCAAGCCGCCGTCGTCCGGCTCGGCGCCGGCGGTGGCGCCGTCGCGGTCGACCCATCGCCGGACGTCGACGACGTCGGCCATCCGGCCGTCGCGGTCGACCAGGAAGAGGGTGCGGCGGCCGTCGCAGAGCCGGTGCAGGCTCTTCAGGCTGGTCAGCTCGACGCCGAACGCGAGGGCCCCCGGCGGCGCGGCCGACTCGTCCGCGACTGGCGACGGCCCGAGGATCAGGGCCCCGGTCGTCACGCGGCGGTTCTCATAGGTGGACAGGGCCATCGTGCGGAGCGTCAGGATCGCCTCGGCGACCCGGCTCGGCGCCGAGGCCGCCGGCGCGTAGGCCGAGGGCTCCAGGCAGGCGGCGACGTAATGGTCCTCGGGCATCCCTCGCAAGAGCTGGAGGATCGACATCCGCGATCGGCGGAACAGGATCTGGTAGTTGAGGTCGAGCACCGAGCCCATCGCCCGGATCAGCCGCAAGTCCTCCTCGCCCAGCCCGATCGGCCCATCGGCGACGATCCGATACCACGATCCGAAGAGCGAGACGGCCACCCCCCGCTCCCGGCCCTCCCGAGGCCCCTCGACCATCATGCGGAAGTCCATCCCGCCTCCGGGACGGCTCCGCGTCCGGGGGAATCCCGGTCGCGCCGGGGCGTCGGCGTCCAGGGGCTCGACCCGGCAGCCGGGGAAGAACGATTCGAGGTCGCGGAAGAAGACCCCGACGAACACCCGGACGAAGGTTCGCGGGTCGCGCAGGGCTCCGAAGCGGCGATCTTCAGGCCCGCCGGGGAGCGGGGCCGAAGGCTGGATCGAGAGTGACATCGCCGGCTCCTCCTTGAGCGTCCTCGATGCGCGTCGCCCTTTCCGGACGGGCCCGGCATCGTACTCGCACGCCCCCGCCCGGGGAAGGCCGATCGCCGGATCGGCTCACGACGCCCCCGCCGCCCGCATGCCGACGAGGTGGGAGGCCGGGGTCGCTCGCCAGACGGGCGCGACGGCCGCGCCGCGAAGGCCCCGGGCGACGGCCGGACGGAGGCCGCGGGCGGCGATCCGCCGGGGACTCGCCTGGGAGCCGGCGACGTACACGTCCCCGTTCGGCCCCGAGCCCGCGACGCCGACGGCCCCCGCCGCGCTCACGAGCCCTCCCGTCGTCGTCCGTCCGGTCAGGCTCGCCAGGGGGCGGGCGGTCGCCTTCACATGCTCGACGAGGCGTTCGGCCGACCAGTCGGGATGGAGGCCCGCGACGAGCGAGACGACGCCCGTGGCGAACGGGACGGCCATCGACGTGCCGGAGAGCGTCGCGTAGCGGGACCGCGATGCGAACGTGCTGTAGATCCCGACGCCGGGCGCGGCGACGTCGACCGTGGTCGCGCCGTAGTTCGCGAAATCGGCCAGGTTCCCGGAGGAATCGACGGCGGTCACGACCAGGATGTTGGGGAGATCGAAGGCGGCGGGATAGACCGGGCGGAGGTCGTCGTCCGACGCCTCGTTGCCGGCGGCGGTCACGACCACCACCCCCCTGGCGTCGGCGTAGGCGACGGCGTCGTAAAGCGTCTGGCTGTAGGTGTCGGTGGCCCAGCTCGCGTTGACGACCTTCGCCCCATTGTCGACGGCGAAGATCAGGGCGGCCGCGGCGACTTCCGGGGTCCCGCCCCCTCGGGAGTCCAGGACCTTCAAGACCATGATCCGGGCGTTCCGATCGACGCCGACGATCCCCCGGCCGTCGTTCGCGGCGGCCCCGAGCACCCCGGCGACGTGGGTGCCGTGGCCGTAATCGTCCTGGACGTCGCCGGAACCGGCCACGAAATTCCAACCGTGGACGGCGCGACCCCGGCGCGACGCCGTGGGGTTGATCCAGAGCCTCCCCCTGAACTCGGGGTTGTTCAGGTCGATCCCCGAATCGAGCACCGCGACGATCGTCGAGGAGGAGCCGGCGGTCGTCCGCCACGCCTCGGGGGCGTCGACGTCGACGTCGGACCGGTTGTTCAGGCCCCATTGCAGGCCGAACTGGGGGTCGGTCGGGTAGCTCGGCTGGACCGTCGGGAGGCCGACCGCGCTGCTGAGGACCACGCGAGCGTCGAGCCGCTCGACGAGCGGCTGGGCCTTGCGCGAGACGCGCCGGGCGGCGGTGCGGCGATGCATGGTCGTGATGTCTCGTCTCGGGTGTCGTTTCCGGACTGGTCGCGCCGATTTTAGCGATCGCACGCGTTCTTCGCCAGGATTATGGCGTCGGCATGCCTGCGTGACGACCCTCGGCTCGCGGGTGGGAGTCGCGAGGCGTTGGAGCGTCGGCGATGTGGCGGGGGATCACCGTCGGCGGGAGGATCGCGCGCCGACGCGTTCGGAGGCCCCGTTTGCAATGCGGGAGTCGTCGCGAGGAGAGCGACGGCGGGCCAGGGAGGAGGAGACGAGGTTCCAGGTCTCGCCGTCGCTGACCAGGGTGATCGTCCCCCACTGGTCGGTGCGGACGAGGGGGATCTGGGTCGCGCGGAGCAGTTCGAGGGTCTCGGAGTGGGGATGGCCGTAGCTGTTGATCTTGGCCACGCTGACGACGGCCATCTCGGGACGGACGAGGTCGAGCCACGAGGCGTCGGTGCCGTTGTGGCTGCCGTGATGGGCCAGCTTGAGGACCGAGCAATCGCGGAGGAGTTCCGGGCAGTTGGCCGTCCACCACCGTCGCGAGGGGGGCTCGCTGTCGCCGGTCATGAGCATGGAGAAGCCGCCGTACTGGAGGCGGATCCCGATCGAGTTGTCGTTCTCCTCCTTGGGGTCCTCCGGGGGCTGGGGGAGGATCGTGAGGCTGACCGAGCCCAGCTCGATGCGACGGGGCTTGGAGGTGGGGACGACGGCGGTGACGCCCTCGGATTTCACCGTCTGGAGGAGCTTGAGGTAGCTCTTGGAGGTGTGCGAGGAATTGGTGGCGACGAAGTACCTGGGGCGGAACTCGCGGACGACCGTCTCCATCCCGCCGTGGTGGTCCAGGTGGTGGTGGGTTACCACGACGATGTCGATCGCCTCGATCCCCTTGTCCCTGAGGAGCTGCGCCGCGCCGTCTCGGGTCGGGCCGGCGTCGATGAGCGCGGTCTTCCCCTCGGGCGAGCGGACCAGGATCGCGTCTCCCTGGCCGACGTCCAGGACGTCGACGGCCAGGATCTGGGCGGACCGGGACCGGGAGGGCCATTGCGCGTAAGCTGGCGCGGCCAGGCCGACGATCGCGACCGTCAGCGTCAGGAGGGCCAGGAATCGGCGGCGAACGAGGAACTTCACAGCGAGATGTCCCCTCCGGGGTCGGTCGCCTCGAGTTCCCCTGCACCTTCTTCGTCTCGGCGGCGAGCTTCCGGGTCGCCTCGTCGTCGCGCTCGAAGGTCACGGTCAGGACGTCGCCGGGGGCGACGCCTTCCGGGAGCCAGGCGCGGGGGGCGTCGCACGACGCGCCGTCCTCGGAGACGAGGACGGCGATCGACTTGTCGCGACCTTCAAAGCGATCGACCGAGAGCTGGACGGTCACGGCGGGGCCTCCGTCGGGGGATCAGCGGATGATGATCGGGCCTTCGGCGACCTGGGCGGGGAGGTCGGGACCCCTCCGGGCAGGGGCGGAGGCGGGGGCGGGCGCATCGTTCCGGAGCGGCCGGTCCGGCCGCCGGGCGGAATCCCCGGTGCGGCGCGAGGCCAGGACGATGCGGTTCCGCGGGGAGTCGGCGCCGGGGCGGACGCGGCCCTCGGGCTCCAGGGCGAATTCCCCCGAGCCGAGCGGGAAGGAGTCCACTTCGCGCCGGGCCATTCGGAAGGACCGGGTCGAGAAGAGGCCCGCCTTGCGGTCCCAAACTTCGACGAGGAACCGGTCCCCCTTCCGCCACTCGATCTCGAACGGCCGGTTCGACCAGTGGGCCGACAGTTCGTCGCGGCCGACGACCGCGAGGTTCTCGCCGAACGTCCGGCTCTCCCAGACGACCGATTCGGCCCCGTCGACGTCGATCCGCCGGACCTGGGCCTGGATGTCGACCGTGCGGCCCGGGGTGAACGCCTTGGGGTCGAGCTGGACGGAGTCGATCCTCACCTGGTAGACGCCCGGCCGGCTCGACGACTCCGCGAACATGCCCTTGACGGTCTCCCCGGCCGCCCCGACCGGGTCCCTGAACTCGGACGCCCGGCCGGGCTCGTCGGGCTGGCCCAGGAACATCGCGATGATGGGCTGGAGCTGGGGGTAGTCCTTGCAGAGCCAGCCGCCGATGCCGGCGCTCCCCCCGGTGGCGGCCATCACGACGAAATACAGAATCCGGCGGAGCAGCGCCGACCGCTCGGCCGGCGACCGCCGCCTCTTCCTTGATTTGCTCACGAGCGTGGAGCTCCCGTCCCTGGCTGCTGGATCACGCCGCGCATCCCGTCGCGGCGGAGCGGCCGTCCCTGGTAAATTCGACAAAACGCCGCCGGGTCGGGCCGAAATGACAATCCGACCGGGCGAGTCGATGCGGAGTCGTGGGCGAACGCCGCTCTTTTAGCAGGCCCCGTCGGGGGGTCAAGGCGAGTTGGCCGCCGCTCCAGCGGGTCGCGGACCCCTTGTGGCCGCTGCAATCGGACTCATCGGCGGGCCGGAGAGAAAACTTGAGGAATTCCCAAGGAGCTTGGAACGGCTCGTGCTCTTTATGTCGATTCGCAACGCCGGCCTGCGTCGGCGGGCGATCCACCCCGAGGCGTCCCCATGAGCTGGTCTCACCGCCCTCCCGTCGTGGCCCTGTCGGCCCTGACCCTACTCGTCGCGCCGCTGGCCCTCGACGGCTTCGAGCGGCTGCGCGACCGGATGGCCGCACTCTCGTCGATCTCGCATCGGCCCGATCGGGCGGGGCTGCGGTACGGCCCGTTCGAGCGGAACGTGCTGGACCTCTGGCTCCCAACCGGCCCGCTCGTGGGACCTCCCCGCCCGGCCCCGGTCGTGATCTTCTTCCACGGCGGCGGATTCCTGGGGGGCGACAAGTCGAGCGTGCCGGCGTGGCTGATCCGGCGCTGCCGGGAGCGTGGGATCGCAGTGGCCTCGGCCAACTACCGGTTCTCGCGCCAGGCCCCGTACCCCGCGCCGATGCGCGACGGCGGCCGCGCCGTCCAGTACCTGCGTGAGCATGCGGTCGAGCTGGGGATCGACGGCGACCGCATCGCCGGCTCGGGGAACTCGGCGGGGGCGGGGATCGTCCTCTGGCTGGCCTTCCATCCCGACCTGGCGGACCCCTCGGACCCGGATCCGGTCGCTCGGCGGTCGTCCCGCCTCGCCTGCACGGCCGTCATCGGCGCGCAGACCTCGTACGACCCCCGGTTCATCAAGCAGCGGATCGGCGGGAGGGCCGCCGATCACGTCGCGATCCGGCCGTTCTTCGGGCTCGCGCCGGGGGCGGATCTGAACGACCCGGCCCTCGATGCGCTCTATCGAGACGCCTCGCCTTTGACCCACGTCGGGCCGGGGGCGCCGCCGGCGTTCCTGGCCTACTCCGAGCCCAGGGCGCCGCTCTCCGAGGACGACCCGCCGGGCCGTGGGATCCACCATCCCGAATTCGGCGTCGCGCTCAAGGAGCGGCTCGACCCGATGGGGATCGAGTGCGTTCTGGTCCACGACGACGACTACCGCGATCGTCCCGACCCCGAGGACGGCGTGCCGCGCGACTTCGTCGCGTTCCTCGCCCGCCGCCTGGGGCTTTGAACGCCCCCCCGCGTGAGTTAGGCTGACGAGGCGTCGCATCCCTCGCCAGTATCCCCCGCGAGCCCCGCCGCATGGAGTCTCTCGTCGCCAGGAACGTGATCGTCGGCGCGGGGGCGGTCGGATCGGCCGCCGCCTACCACCTGTCGCGTCGGGGGGAGCCGGTCGTCCTGGTGGAGCAGTTCGGCCTCGGGCACGCACGCGGCAGCTCCCACGGCGCGGCCCGGATCACCCGCCACTCCTACGCCGATCCCGATTCCGCCCGGCTCATGCCCGCCGCCTTCCGCGCCTGGCGCGAACTGGAAGCGGACGCCGCCCGCGCGTTCTACGTCAGCACCGGGGGCGCCTCGTTCGGCCCGCCGGGGGTCGGCTACGTCGACCGGGTCGCCGCCAATCTCGCCGAACTCGACGTCCCGCATCGCACGATGACCGGCGACGCCTGGAACGCCGCCCAGCCTACCTTTACGCTCCCGGCGGATTATGAGGTCGTCTTCGAGCCCGACGCCGGCGTCCTCGCCGCCGCCAGGGCCCAGGAGGCGATGATCGAGCTGGCCCGACGCAGCCCGTCCACGCGGATCCTGGCCGAGACGCCGATCCGCCGGATCGACCTGGAAGGCGAACGGCCGGTGGTCGTCGCCGACGGGCTGACGATCGAGGCGGAGCGGCTGATCCTGGCGGCCGGCTCGTGGATCGGCCGGCTCGTCCCGGAACTCGCCCCGACGCTCCGCCCCACCCGCCAGCAGGTCCTCTACTTCCGCCCCCGGGACCCATCCCCATTCCAGGTCGGTCGGTTCCCGACCTTCATCCACATGGGGAGGACGTCGGACGAGGCGTTCTACGGCATGCCCGAGTTCCTGGGGACGGGCGTCAAGGTGGCGCGGCACGACGGCCCCGACGCCGATCCGGACGCGCCGGACTCGACGATCACCGACCCTTACATCGCCCTGATCCGAGGCTTCCTGGCGGAGCACCTCCCCTCGCTGGCCGGGGCCGAGATCGTCGCCACCGAAACGTGCCTCTACACCGTGGCGCCCGACGAGCGATTCCTCGTCGACTTCCACCCGGCCCGCCGCGACGTGATCGTCGCCAGCCCTTGCAGCGGGCACGGCTTCAAGTTCTCGATCCTCGTCGGCCGCGCGATCGCCGACCTGGCGGTCGCCGGCGAGTCCGACGCCGCCTTCGACGTCTGGAAGCGTAGACCCTGACCCCCCCGGAGCCCGCCGCCATGACGACCCGCCTCCGAACGACGACGCTCCTCGCCGCGATCCTGGCGACGTGGGCGACTTCCGCCCTGGCCGACGATCCGATCCCGCCGCCGCTGAAGGCCTACCTCGACGCCGAGGCGGGCCGCCTCGCCGCGCGGCCGCTGCTCGGCGTCCAGACGGCCGACGAGTGGAAGGCGCGACGCCCCGAGTTCCAGCGCCGGCTCCGCGACATGCTGGGCCTCGACCCGCTCCCCCCGCGCACCGACGTCAAGCCCGAGGTCCGGGGCGTCGTCGAGCGTCCGGACTTCGTCGTCGAGCGGCTCGTCTTCCAGTCGTCGCCCGGCCTGTACGTCACGGGGAACCTGTACCGGCCCAAGGTCGTCGAGAAGCCGCTGCCGGCGGTGCTCTACGTCTGCGGCCACGCCAACGTCGAGAAAGACGGCGTGATCTACGGCAACAAGGCCCATTACCAGCACCACGCCGCCTGGTTCGCCGCCAACGGCTACGTCTGCCTGGTGCTGGACACCCTCCAGCTCGGCGAGGTCCCCGGCCTCCACCACGGCACGTATCGCGAGGGGATGTGGTGGTGGCAGTCGCGCGGCTACACCCCGGCAGGCGTCGAGGTCTGGAACGGCATCCGGGCGCTCGACTACCTGACCTCCCGCCCCGAGGTCGATCCCGAACGCCTGGGCGTCACCGGCCGGTCCGGGGGCGGGGCGATCTCGTGGTACCTGGGCGCGGTGGACGACCGCCTCAAGGTCGTCGTCCCCGTCGCCGGGATCACCGACCTGCACGACCACCTGATCGCCGGCAATCCCAAGGTCGCCCACCCGGCGGGGGTCGTCGACGGCCATTGCGACTGCATGTACTTCGTGAACACCGACCAGTGGGACCACACGATGCTCGCGGCGCTCGTCGCCCCCAGGGCGCTTCTGGTCGCGAACACCGACGTCGATCCGATCTTCCCCGAGGCCGGCGTGCGGCGGATCTTCCAGCAGTTGGAGACCGTCTACGGCTGGTACGGCGCCCGCGAGAAGCTCGACCTCGTCGTCGGCAAGGGGGGCCACGTCGACACTCCCGAGATCCGACACCCCGCCTTCGCCTGGTTCGAACGCTGGTTCAAGGGCGATTCGGCGCAGTCCCTCGCCGCGATCCAGGAACCCGACCGCGCCGTGCCGATCGAGCTTCTCAAGGTCCTGGAGCCCAGGAAGCCCCTCCCGGCCAACGTCAACGACACGGTGCACGAGTCGTTCATCCCCCTCGCCGCCGCGCCCCCGGTCCCGAAGGACCAGGCCGAGTGGGAGGCCCTCAAGGCGACCTGGCGGCAGGCCCTGGAGGCACGATGCTTCGCCGGCGACGCGCCGAACGCAGACGCGCCCGTCGTCGTCGATCGTCCCTATCAATCGCGCTCCGGGGGCGAAACGACCGAGATCGCGAAGCACGGATTGGCGGTCACGGCGTACGACTACTGGATCGAGGCGCAGCCGGAACGGAAGCTGCGCATCTGGATGTTCCACGAGCCTGGCCGCGCCACGCCCACGGGCGGGGTCGAGCTGGTCGTGCTGACGCCCGAGGATTGGGAGAACTACGGACCGCTCATCGACGCCTTCGAGGACAAGGACGGCGACCCCTCCACACTTCCCGGGTTCGCGGCGACCGAGTTCGCGGCGCTCAAGGCGCGGCCCGAGGGTAGCCCTCGTCTCGCCCTCGTCGCGCCGACGGGCGTCGGCCGGACCGCCTGGCCGAAGTCGAAGGACGTGTCGGTCCGCCGCCGCTTCGGACTGCTCGGCCAGACCGTGGACGGCGTCCGCGTGCTCGACGTCCGCCGGGCCGTCCGCTGCATGACCCCATCGGACGGCAAGCCCCTGACCCTCGTCGGGCGGGGCGAGGCCGCGGCCCTCGCCCTCTGGGCGGCGGCGTTCCGGGACGACGTCTCGAAGCTCGTCCTGATCGACCCGCCGGCGACCGTCCGCGACGGCCCGGCCTTCCTCAACCTGGGCCGCATCCTCGACATGCCCCAGGCCGTCGCCTTGCTCTTCCCGAAAGACGTGCGGATCGTCGGCTCCCCCGCCGCCTACTGGGAGTGGCCCCGCACGCTGGCCGAACGACTTGGCGCGGCGAAGCCCTGGCCGGAGATCGCGCCCTGACGCGGGCTTCGGGTCGCGGCGGCCCGTCGCGATTGCCGGGATGGGCGTCGTTCTGCTAGTCTGGTTCCGCGCGAACGCGCGGAATCTTCGTCGCAACTTGTTGAGGGCGGTCCGCCTCCGGTCGGTGAACCGGGGCGGGGCCGCGATAGGGCAGAAGCCGATGATCGACCCCCGGGTGGCCAGCGGGCTGCGAGACCTGCTCCCCGCCGTCATGATCCCCCGCGAGCGGATCTTGCAGACGTTTCGAGAGACCTTCGCGTCCTTCGGCTTCGTGCCGATCGAGACCCCGCACATCGAGCGGATGGAGGTCCTCACCGGCAAGGGGGCCGGCTCCGACGAGGTGCTGCGGCAGATCTTCGAGGTCACGAACAAGGGGGGCACGCCCGGCGAGCTGGCCCTGCGGTTCGACCTGACCGTGCCGCTGGCCCGGTTCGTCGCCCGGCACATGGACGAGGTCGGCGTACCGTTCAAGCGGTACGCCATCGGGTCGGTGTTCCGGGGCGAGCGCCCGGCCAAGGGCCGGTTCCGCGAGTTCGTCCAGTGCGACTTCGACACGATCGGCACCGACAGCCGGCTCGCCGACGCCGAGACCGCGCAGATGATCCACGCCGCCCTCGCCGCCGCCGACGTCCCGCCGTTCACGATCACGCTCAACAACCGCAAGATCCTCGACGGCCTCCTGGAGACGCTGGACCTCTCCGATCGGTCGGGGCTGGTCCTGCGCTCGCTCGACAAGCTCGCCAAGATCGGCCGCGACGGCGTCGCGACGGAGCTGCAACGCCCCGCCGAGGCGGCGGGCGCGGGGCTCGACGCCGACCAGGCCGCGCGGATCCTGGACTACGCCGAGGCCGGTCGCGGCGACGCCGGGGTGCTCGACGCCGCCGAGTCGGCGCTGGGCTCGAACGCCAGGGCCGCGGAAGGGATCGCCGGCCTTCGCACGATCGTCCACCTCCTGGAAGCCGGCGGCGTGCCCAAAGACCGGCTGGCGATCGACCTCGGCCTGGCCCGAGGGCTCGACTACTACACCGGCGTCGTCTTCGAGACGACCGTGGACGGCTGGGAGAAGTTCGGCAGCATCGCCTCGGGCGGCCGGTACGACGACCTGGCGAGCCTCTACACGAACCGCCGACTCCCCGGCGTCGGGGCCTCGATCGGCCTCGACCGGCTGCTGGCCCTGCTCGAGGAGGCCGGGGCGCTGAAGGCGGCCACGTCGACCGCGCCGGTCCTGATCGCCAACTTCCCGGGGACCGACCCGGCGGTGGCGGTCCGGCTGGCCGCGAGGCTCCGGAAGGCCGGGGTCGGCTGCGAGATCTACCCGGAGCCGATCCAGGTGGGCAAGCAGATGGGCTACGGTTCCAAGCACGGCTACAAGCTGGCCGTGATCGTCGGTCCCGACGAGGTCGCCGCGGAGGTCTTCAACCTCCGCTCGCTGGAGACGCGGCACGAGGACAAGGGGCTGGCGTGGTCGGTCCTCGAAGACTCGGTGCGAGGGGCCCTGGAAGTCCTCGACAACGGGAGGCTCCCCTCATGAGCGGGCTCCCTTCGAACGTAAACGAAGCCGCGACGGCCGGGTCGGTCGCGACCGAACGCCACGTCGGCCAGGTCCGGGGCACGCGAGACCGGCTCCAGGCCGACTACGCACGTCTGCTCGGTTACGAGCGGACGCTGCTGGACCGTTTCGCCCGCGCCGGCTACCGCCCGGCGCGGACGCCGATTTTGGAACTCTCGGACCTGCACGAGCGCAAGAGCGGCGCGGGGATCGTCGGCAAGCTGTTCGAGGTCTCGGGCGCCGGGACGGCGGGCATCTGCCTGCGTCCCGAGCTGACCGCCGGTCTGGTGCGGGCCTACGTCGAGGCCGAGGAGCCGCCGGCGCTCCCCTGGCGGGCGAGCGTCTCCGGCCCGGTCTTCCGCTTCCGGTCCACGGGGCGGGGGCTCGACCGCGAGTTCGTGCAGACCGGCGTCGAGCTGATCGGCGCGGGGGGCCCGGCGGCCGACGCCGAGCTGATCTGGCTCGCCGACTGGTCGTTGCAGGCCCTGGGGGTCGCCTCCCCGAAGATCCGGGTCGGCCATGTCGGCCTGATCCTGGAACTTCTGGGACGGGCGGGACTGCCGGCGGCGGCGACGGCCGCGCTGGTCGAGTCGCTGAGCGAGGCCGCCAGCGAGGGGAAGGGGGTCCATGCCCTGGAGGCGGCCCTCGACCGGCTGACGACCTGGCTGGGATCGAGCGGGACGGCCGAGGAGGCCGCCGCGGCGTTCGCCACCCCGGCGGCGGCCCCCGAGCCGGCCGTCGACCGCCTGTTCCGCCACCTCGTCCCGGACGTCGCCGGCCGCCGCTCGGCCGGCGAGATCGTCGGCCGCCTGCGCCGGAAGTGGGCCCTGGAGCACTCGCTCCACGACGCCCTGGGCAAGGTCCGCGACCTGGTCCGCGACCTGGCCGACCTGCGCGGCCCCGCCGCCGAGGTCCTCGACCGGCTCGACCGCCGGTTCGCGGGGCTGGCCCCCGAATCCACGGCCGCGATCCGCGAGCTGGCCGCCATGCTGGAAGACCACGGCGTCGACCTCGGCCGGGTGGAACTCGACCTGGGCTTCGGCCGGGGGATCGGCTTCTACACCCAGATGATCTTCGAACTCTCCGTCGACACCCCCGACGGCCCCGTCGAGGTCTGCGGGGGCGGCCGGTACGACGGCCTGGCCCGCGTGCTCGGCGGTCGCGACCGCGACGACCGAGGCGCGGGGTTTGCGTTCGGACTGGAGCGGCTCGACCAGGCCCTCAAGGGGGCGGGGGAGGGCGGCGGTGGGGCGATTCCGCCGGAGGTCCGGGGCGTGCTGGTGACCGGCGGCGGCCGGGGCCTCGGCCGCGAGGCCGCGATCACGGCCGCGTTCCTCCGCGAGCGGCTCGACGCGCCCGTGGTCCTCGCCGATCCGGGGCCCGCCGCCGCCGAGGGCTACGCCCGCGGCCTCGGCCTGGGTCGGATCGTCGCCGCCGGCCCGGACGTCGAGGCCTGGGACCTGGACCCCAACGCGCACGGCCTCCGTCCGATCGAGGGGGGCGAATGGCTTGAACAGATCCGGGGTCGGCTCGCCGCGGCCCGGAGGGAAGTCCGATGAACGCGAGTCCGATCGACCCCATCCGCCTGGCGATCCCCTCGAAGGGGCACCTCTACGAGGGGATCATCGAGATCCTCAAGACGGCCGGCTACAAGGTCCGTCGCGCCAGCGACCGCCAGTACGAGGCGACGATCTCGGGCCAGCCCCGATTCCACGTCGTCTTCATGCGGCCGACCGACATCGTGCTCCAGGTCCAGGAGGGGCGTTGCCACCTGGGCGTCACAGGCATGGACGTCTACGCCGAGCAGGCCTTCGAGGCGCAGGAGGCGGCGGTCGTCGTGCCCGACCTGGGTTACGGCGGCTGCCGGCTGGTCGTCGCCGTCCCGGAGAGCTGGGTGGACGTCGGCCATATCATGGACCTCGTCGACCTGACGGCCGAGTTCAAGGCGGCCGGCAAGACGTTCCGGGTCTCGACGAAGTACCCGGCCCTGGTGCGGCAGTACTTCCGCAAGTGGGGCATTTATTATTATCAGTTGATCGATTCCGAGGGCGCGCTCGAGCTTCACCCGAGCCTGGGCATCGCCGACATCATCGTCGACCTGACCAGTTCCGGCGTGACGCTCAAGGACAACCGGCTCCGCGAGCTGGCCGGGGGGATCGTGCTCGACTCGGCCTCCTGCCTGATCGGCCACGCGCCGAGCCTGGCGGCGCTGGTCGCCGAAGGCAAGACCGGGCCGCTGGCTCTGCTGCTGGACGCGATGGACGGCGTGCGGCGTTCCGAAGGGCTGCTCCACCTGGAGGTCGTCGGCTCGCCCGCCGCGCCGGGGCCGGGTCCGGAGACGGCGGCGGCCGTGACCGAGTACCTGCGAGGGCAGGGGGCCCAGCACCTGGCCCGTGGCGAGGTCTGGGACGATCGCGGCCTCCCCGGCTGGCGGGTCACGGCCCTGGTCGCGGCCAAGAAGCTGACGGCCTGCCAGCGCGCCCTGTTCGAGCTGGGGGCGAGCCGGATCGTCGGCCTCCCGGCCCAGTTCGTCTTCGACCGCGACGCGCCATCGACGTTCGACGACCTTCGCGAGCGGCTCGCGGTCCCCGCCGGAGCGGCCTCGCGCGACTGAAACGACCGACCGGGAGGGCCCCGCGTGCGACCGACCCGCGTGCTCATCGTGGACGACAACCGCGACGCGGCCGACCTCGCCGTGATGGTCCTCAATTTCGAGGGACATCAGGCGGAAGCGGCTTACAACGGCCTGGACGCCCTCCAGGCCGACCGCCGCTTCCGGCCCGACGTCGTCCTGCTCGACATCGGGATGCCGGACATGGACGGCTGCCAGCTCGCCGAGGCCCTCCGCCGCGAGTCCCCGCCCCCGCTGTTGATCGCCCTGTCGGGCCTCGCCGACGAGGTCGCCCGGGAGCGGTCGCGGGACGCGGGCTGCGCCAGGCATCTGGTCAAGCCGGTCGACATCGAGGTCCTGCTCGCGCTCGTGGCCGCCGCCCCCGCCCGCGAGCCCTGAGCCGCGTCGGTCCCTTTCGGTGCTCCACCCCCCTCTCGATCCGACCGACCGGAGCCGCCGCCATGCAAGTCGCCGTCTTCAGCGCCAAGTCGTACGACCGGAAATTCCTGGACGCCGCCGCCGAGGGGACCGGGCATCAGCTCCGGTACTTCGAGGCGAGGCTGGCGCACGACACGGCCGGGCTCGCCCGCGGCTTCCCCGCCGTTTGCATCTTCGTCAACGACGAGGCCGACGCCGCCGCCCTCCGGGCCCTCAAGGACGGCGGGACGGGCCTGCTCGCCTGCCGCTGCGCGGGGGTCAATCAGGTGGACCTGAACGCGGCCCGCGACCTGGGCGTCACCGTGACGCGCGTCCCCGCCTACTCGCCGCACGCGGTCGCCGAGTATGCCGTCGGGCTCATCCTGACCCTCAACCGGAACATCCACCGGGCCTACAACCGGGTCCGCGAGGGGAACTTCGCGCTCGACGGGCTGATGGGGTTCGACCTGTTCGGCAAGACGGTCGGCGTGGTCGGCACGGGCAAGATCGGCTCGCTGACCGCCTCCATCCTCAAGGGGTTCGGCTGCGAGATCCTCGCCCACGACACGTACGTCAACCCGGCCTGCACGGCGATCGGCGCGAGGTACGTCGGCCTGGACGAACTGCTGGCGGCGTCCGACGTCGTCACCCTCCACTGCCCGCTGACGCCCGAGACCCATCATCTCGTCAACGCCCGGACTCTCGCCGCGATGAAACCGGGAGCGATGCTCATCAACACCAGCCGAGGGGACGTGATCGACACCGGAGCGGTGGTCGACGCCCTCAAATCGGGCCGACTCGGCTACCTCGGCCTGGACGTCTACGAGGAGGAGGAAGGCTACTTCTTCGAGGATTTCTCCAGCCGCGTCATCAAGGACGACGTCCTCGCCCGCCTGCTCACGTTTCCCAACGTGCTCATCACCGGGCACCAAGCCTTCTTCACCCGCGAGGCCATCGGCAACATCTCCCGGACCGTGGTCGAAAGCCTGACCAACTTCGAGCAAGGCCGAGCCCTCCCCAACTGGGTCGAACCCGCCCCGGCGGGCTCGTAAGCCCCGGAAGCTCCGACGTTCCAGGAATCTGGGCGATCCGGGTGACGGCTTGAAAAGCCTGGCCTAGGCTTTTCTAGGAAGCCGAGGACGTGCTCGGCTGCTGACGATGAGGTCCCGGGTCCCGACCCGCAACCCGACGAGCCGCCGACCATGAAATTCGTCCGCCATCATCATCGGGGAGACGCCCCCCAGCTCAATACACCCGTCCTGGATCGCCGGTCCTGCCCCCGGGGATCGGTCCGATCTCCGGAGGCCACGCTGCGGTGGTCTTCCGCCCTGGCCGAGTCCGCCGTGGAAGCTCGGGTGGTGAACCTGAGTCGCGGCGGGGCCGGGCTGCTGGTCCGCGAGGCCCCCCCGACGGACGCCATCCTCCGCCTCGTCCTCTCCCGCTCGCGAGGCGTGGTCATCGAGGGCTGGGTGGTCGGCGTCCGCGACCAGCCCGACGACGAATGGCAGTTCGTCCACATGAGATTCAGCCACGACTGCCCCGGTCGAATCCTGGATTCGATCCTGGACGACCCGATGGACGACGAGTGACCGAACCGGCGACGGTTTCCGCGCTCGTCGCCCCCTCTTCCGCCGCTGCGCGGCACCTTCGCCCTCGAGGGGGGAAGGGGTCACGTCGACGGCTCGTTGGCTCACTTGCCCATTCGCGGCGAGTTGGGCGCAATCTCCGATGTCGGTGCATCCTCAAGGTAAGGGATGCTGCGCCGACGATCCGCGAGGTGGACGGCGAGAAGGGCGTCGCGAGGAACGAAGCCTCGATGAAAATCGCCGAACGAAGCCAATTTCAGGCCGAGAGAATCGCGGCTAAAGATCTGTTGAGAAACAGTTTGCGTCGATTGGCTTCGGTTGCGGGCCCTCGCGAGCGAAGCCAATCCGCCGACGACTCGCCGCCGTTAGACTCAGGCCCGGCGGGGCTTGATTCCGACGAGTCGGCCGAGGCCGGCGAGGAGCTGGCCGGTCACGGTCCAGGCCATGACGAACGGGGTGGTCGGGTGGCGGAAGATGGTGGGGAGGTTGCGTTCGAAGACGAAATGGCCCGTCCACATGATCGCGTACGACAGGCAGAACAGGCCCAGCGCCCACCACGGCCGGAACGGCGCGAGGATCACCGCAACGGCCATGATCGGCCAGCCGACGCCGACGTGGAGGAAATGGTTGATGGGATTCTGGTGGTCCTCGCGATACGTCGACCGCATCCGCTCCAGGCGAGGGGGCGTCGTGGTCGGGGTCGCGGGGGCGTCGGCGATCGGGGTCATGTTCGGGCCTTCCCTGTCGGCGTTCAGTCGGCCTGGGCGGCGACGCCCTGGTGGACCTTCGGGTCGGTGTAGGTGTCGAGCCCCTTGTGGATGACCTGCGGCCAGTAGGTCGCGAAGTCGAATTTGGGGGAGTTGTCCTCGTCGTGGCAGCGGACGCAGAGGCGGTTGCGGTCGGCCTGCTCGGCGGTCACCTTGAGCGCGTTGCGGAACGCCAGGTCGTCGGGGGCGGCGATGTGCTTCGACGCCGGGCCGTGGCAGTTCTCGCACTGGTTCCCCTTGAGGTTCGGGGTGGCCTCCGCCGACTTCCAGCCCGAGTTGTACTCGAAGCCCGTGGTGTGGCAGCTGATGCACTCGGCGTCGTAGATCACGTTGGGCTTGGGGTCGTGCTCCAGCGAGGCGTACGCCTGCGAGTGCTTGGTGGTGGACCACTTGAGGAACGTGTTGGGATGGCAGGTCTTGCAGGACTCGGCCCCGACGAACTTCGCGCCGGGGGCCCCGCCGACGTAGTCGTGCAGGGGGAAGTTCTCGACGGTCCCCACGGCTTTCAGGAGGCCGCGATACTCGTCCTCGATGATCTTCTTGACCTCGGTCCCGGGGCCGTCGAATCGTTCGGTGAGGGCCTGGCGGAGATACTTGGGAGCGGAGCCGTCGAAGAAGCCGACCGCGCCGACGTACTTGCCCCGGCGGCCGACGTTGACGAGCATCGTCTTGCCGTTGTTGAGCATCTGCGCGTCCTGCTCGGGGTCGGCGACCTCCGAGGTGGCGACCACGATGTCGAAGCCGGGATAGGCCGTCGCCAGCCGTCGGGCTTCCGCCGGGGGGGCCTGGACCATGAGGACCTGGTAGTCGCTCGCGGCCTCCAGTTCGCCGAGGACCGTGGCGAGCACCTCGTCGGGCCGCTTCACGGTGGGCAGCAGGTCGGCCTTGTCGGGGTCGACCAGCTTGGCGATGGCCTCGGGGTCCACGACGGCGGTGATCCCGAGCTTCACCGGACCCGCCTGGGCGAAGACGTGCGGCACGATCATCGTCTCGAAGCCCGCGCCGGGGACGACGTTGGCCGCGACCAGCTTCGTGGGCTCGCTGAGGCCGTTGAGGAACTGGGCGAACGCCTCGCCGACGCCGACCTTGAGATCGTCGGCGCTCAGGGCCAGGGCGTCGTACTTGAACGCGCCGAGGGCCTTCAAGGCGATCCCGAACTTGATCTTGGCCTGCTCGAAGCCGCCCCGGGCTCCGGCCGGATCCTTCATGAGGCTGCCCAGATCGATCAGGGCGTGGGGGAGCCCCTGGGCCTCCATACGCTGGATCAGGTCATAGCGGCGGATGAGCCCGCCCATCTGGCCCTGGGAGCAGCCGCAGGGCTCGAGGTAGCCGTCCATCTCGCCGGAGACGACGAGGATGGCCTTGGGGTTGGTCCACTGGGCGAACAGCTTGGAGGACTTGCCGGAGGGCTTGGCCGACGCGTCGGGCCCGGGGGCCCCCGCGTCGCCTTTGCCGGCGGCGGGGGCGACGGAGGTGGTCGACGCCTCCCCCGGCTTCTCGGAGGCAGGGCGGCTGCATCCCACGTACGCCAGGAGCGCGACCGCCGTGGCGACCGCGGCCGTCGACCTCAGAGATGTTCCGCGCAACGTCGTTCCCTCCTTGCAGGATCCCCCATCGCGCCCGGCGCGATGCGGCCGACGGCCTGGCGAGTCGTCGCGAGGTCGGGGCCGACGCGCAGTCTACTCGCCGGGCCGAGGTCCGATAAGGTCAATAACGAGGCGCCTCGCGACGTCCCGGTTCGTTCAGTTCGCACCGACGAGGAAGCTGACGGGGACCTTCAGCTCGGCCACGCCGGGCAGGTCGGACTTCAGGAGGATTTCGCCGTCGATGAGCCCCGGCGCGGTCCCCTTCGGGACGCTCACCTTCATGAGGTAGCGGCCCTTGGCGCCGACCGGATCGATCGGCTCGACGGAGACCTCGAGCTTCTCGGGCTTCTGGGCGACGTCGAAATGCGCCTCCTTGCCCCCCCTGACCAGGAGCCTGACCTCGCCCGAGGCGCCTTCCTTGCTCTTGACGGTCACCATCCGCAGGCGGTCGGGCACGACGCTGATCGGCCCGCTCACCGAGCCGACGACGGTGAGCTTGATCTCGGGCCGCAACGGATGATCGGTGTGGATCACGATCTCCTCGCGCATCGTCCCGAGCGGGAAGCCCGGCTGGACGTGGAGATTGATCTTGTTGCCCGCCTTCAGGCCGCCGCTCTCCAGCTCGGACGCCGACATCGACTCCACGTCGGTCTTGAAGTAGTCGGGCTTGGACGTGTTGATCTCGGTGATCTTGGTTTCGGGCCGATCCGGCGAGTAGACCGCAACGAACACGGTCTTGGGCTCGTCGCTGTTGATCGCGCCAAGGTCGATCGTGTCGCCGGGGATCACGACCACCGGCGGGTTGATCTTGCCGTGGACGAAGAGGGGGAAGGTGGGGTGGTCGGGGTCGTTCGTCTCGATGTTGGCGCCCTTGTGGAAGTCGCCGGTGACGAAGTTGGTCTTCCACTCGATATCGATGTCGGTCGACTCGCCCGGCTTGAGGGTCAGCTTGTCGCCCTCCTTCTGGAGCTTGGCGACGGTGCACATGCAGGTGGACGTCCCCTTCCAGATCTGGAGGTCGGCGTCACCCTCGTTGGTCAGCTTCCACGACTTCTTGCCGGTCTGTTGCTGCCCCATCTCGCCGAACTCGTGGGTCAGCTCCCCCTCGACCACGGCCTTCGGCATCGGTCCCGCCTTCGCCGGGGTGACCGGCAGGTTCCAGGACGTGCCGGGCGACGTCGACAGATTCATGAGCAGCGTCGAGCCCGCCGCCAGCACGACGACCACGACCGCCAGGATGACCCACCGCAACATGATGCTCATTCTCCGGTTAAGACGACCGCATCGAAGACGGCCGGCGCAGGACGGGGCGTCGCCGCGAAGACGGATGAGATTAGTACGACCGACCCCCTCGGGGCGTTCACGCGACGGGAACCATTATCTTAGAAACGCCCGCTCTCCGGGGTCAAGCGGCCCCCTCGCCGCCGCCTCCCTCGACCGAAGCCGGCGCGGGGGGGCGACGTCCCGCGAGGTTCACCCCGTTGCCCTGGCCTTCGTGGTGGAACACCTGGCCGGCGCTCAGGTCGACCACGTCGACCAGCCCGGCCTCGGCGAACCAGCCCGCGACCTCCTCGACGGTATGCCGCGAGAGGTACCTGGGGGCGTACCAGTCGAGCGTGTCGCAGACCCGAACTTCGGCGTCTGGGTGCATCGAGACGCCGATCGTCAGCGCGTGCAGCGCGACCCCGGCCCGCTCGACGATCCGCCGGGGGCTCGCCATCAGCCGACGCTTCAGCCGCCCGATCGGGGCCGCGATCCGGCAGAGCGGCAGCAAGAGCCCCAGCGGCAGCCGCGTCGACACCGCCCGGTGCGCGTTCATGATCCGCTCGACGATCGGGCTCTCGCGGCGGTAGATCCAGATCGCGATCCGCCCGCCGGGCCCGAGCAGCCGGGCCAGGCCGAGGAACGCCGCGCGGGGATCGGGGGTGTGGTCCAGGACGCCGATCGAGTAGATGTGGTCGAACGAGCCCTCGGCCAGCGGCAGCCGCAGCAGGTCGCCCTGGACGACGGCGACGTTCGGCGAGCCTTCGGTCAGGTCGCGGGCGGCGAGCACGGCCTCGCTCAGGTCCAGGCCGACGACCAGGCTCGGGCCGCCCGCCGCCGCTACGCGGAGGTATCGCCCCATCCCGCAGCCGCCGTCCAGGACGCGCGTCCCGGCCAGGTCGGCCGGTCGCAGGCCCGTCCGGTTGGCGAAGGTGGCGCGGTCCTCCTCCTCCCGGATGATGCGGAAGCGGTTCCACTGGAGGCCGTAGGTCGACTTCGTCCGGGCCTGGTCGGGAGGGCTTGGTGGCATGGCGGCGCCGGTCGGGTGCGGGTCGGGTCGGATCAGTAGGAATCGGCCGAGACGACCTCGCCGAAGTTGCGGGTGCAGAGGGCCTGGAGGATGCCGACCTTCATCCCGGGGGTCATGGTCATCACGCCCCGGCCGTCGCCGTTGAAGATCAGGCCGTTCGCCGTCTTGGTCGCCGGGTCGATCGGCCAGCAGTCCACGGAGTCCTTGAGGAACCGGACGCTGCCGTCGGCCAGGCCGACGTTGGCCCCGCCGGGGTGCCGGCTGCCGATGTTGAAGGCGATGTAGTCCCGCGCCGTGGTGTCGCTCAGCCGCATGACCTTGAGCGCCCCGTTGACTGGGTAGTAGCCGCCGATCAGCGAGTCGGTCCAGAAGCCCGAGTTCCAGCCGTGGTACTGGGCGCGGCCGGCGGAGTCGAACAGGCCGTGGTTGTGCTCGGCGAAGAGGATCGTGTTGCTCGCGCCGTCGGTGATCTCCGCCAGCCGGGTCGAGCTGTGGGCGTAGATCGAGCCGTTGGTGTTCTGGCGCCGCGCCTCGAAGGTCGGGTTGTCGACGTGGAGCATCAGGCTCCACGCCCCCACCATTCCGGAATAGCTGGTCTTGGCCTGCTTCCAGTCCCCGGTCGGCAGGCTCGCGTACTGGCCGGCGTTCACGGGAGTCAGGTCGTAGCTCGACGCGTCGCTCGGGCATTGCAGGGCCGACAAGCTGATCCCCGCCAGCGTCACGTTCTCCGCAGTGAAGGCCCCGGGGGCGAAGTTCACCATGTTGAACACGTTCGCCTGCTCGAAGAACGGCAGCATGTGGACGAACGGGCTGAAATTCCACATCGAGCCCGGCAGCGCCGCCCGCCTCGTGAATCCGCCCGGCGTGAGCGTCTGGTGGGTCGACTCGTAATTCAAGGCCCCCAGCGAGAGCTGCTTCAGGTTGTTCGTGCACTGGGCGCGTCGGGCCGCCTCGCGGGCCGCCTGCACGGCCGGCAAGAGCAGCGCGATGAGGACCGCGATGATCGCGATCACGACCAGAAGCTCGATCAGGGTGAACGCGGCGCGGGCGGGGGTTCGGAGGGAAGACAAGCCAGGGACCTCCAGGCGGGCGGAACCAAAACGGACGATCCCCAGTCTAATCGAGCCGCCCCCCCGCCACAATCGAGGGCCTCAGCGGACGTCCGGACGCGGGACGCGTGCGTCCCACTGGTCCTCGGCCGCGCTGCGGCGGAGATAGTTGGGGGCCAGGCTGGACGGGTCGACGATCGGGCTCGATTCGGCCAGCCGTCTGGTCAGCTCGACGATTCGTCGGCCGACGGGACGATGGCGCGGGTCGTCGGGATCGACGCTCGGGAGCGGGAGCGAGGCCAGGGCCGCCCGGATCGCCGGATTCCGCAGCCCAGGCCCGAGGACGACGTCCCCCGGCTCGATGCGCGAGAGCCAGGCGTCCAGGGGCTCGATCCGGCTCGGTTCCCCCGAGACGAGCACCCCGCCGGGCGTATCCCGCCGGAAACCGGCGGCGTAGACGTCGCCCCGCTGGGCGTCGCCGACGCAGTGGACGCGAAGGGCGTCTTCCGGGGCGTTCCAGGCCACGGCCTCCAGGCTGTCGAAGCCCACCAGCCGGGCCCCGGCCGCGAAGGCCAGCGTCCGCGCCGCGGTCAGCCCGATCCGGAGCCCCGTGTACGACCCCGGCCCGAGCCCCACGCCGATCACCCCCAGGTCGAGCGCCCCCACGCCGGCCGACTCCAGCAGCTCGCGGATGCAGGGGAGCAGGTCCCGGCCGTGCTTGCGGGACGCGTCGGTCTCGGCCTCGTGGACCAGGCCCGACGCCGTGCGGAGCCCGACCGTCGAGCGGTCGCCCGAGGTCTCGACGGCGAGCAGGTTCAACGGATGCGACACGACGCGACTCGCAATGCCCGGGATGCGGAACGAAACCCGACGGACAGCCGACTCTAGCCGAAAACGGCCGTCGCGGCCACCCGCCGATCGTCTCGCCCCCGGGCCGAGGGCGTCGCCGCCGGCTCAGTAGGCGTCGGAGGAGACGACCTCCCCGCCCTGGGTCGTCCCGAGCGCCCGCCAGATCGGCAGGCTGATGGAATTCTTGATCGCCCGGGCCGAACCGTCGCCGAAAAGGGCGTCGACCAGGCCGGGGTGTCGGCTCCGCGAGCCGAGGTACAGTGTGTTGTAATCCCACTCGAACACGCACGGCTCGTTCCGCGCGGGGTTGCTCACGCACCAGGAGACGAGGTTGTCCGGCGAGGTGGAGTTGGGCGGCAGGAACGTCATGAAGACCACCGTGGAGTCGTTCCACCACTCGGAGCGGCAGTCGTCGGGCGAGCTGCTCTGGACCAGCTCGGAGACCAGGAGCGTCGAGCTGAGGCCGTCGGTCGCCTCGGCGATCGAGCGGGCCTTGTCGAACGCGAACGGCCCCGGCATCGGATTCACGCCGGCCCTGACGCCCTGCGAGAGCGTCGTATTCCCCCAGTTCGCGCCGTAGCTCCCCTTCATCCGGAAGGGCTGGAGGAAGTACCCGGGCGAGTCCGAGGGGCAGTTGAAGACCGCGATCCGGGTCTGGATCACGGTCGTGTTCGACTCGTAACCCGCCCAGTTCGGACCTGCGATCCCCAGCGAGTAGTTGAACGAGTTGCCGACCGCGACGGCTTCCAGGTAGGGCAGGATCTGGATCGTCCAGGGCGTCCGGATCGAGGGGGCGTTGGGCCAGCCCGACGGCGCCATGATCCCCCCCAGCGGGAAGGCGTTCGTCACGCTGACGTAGTTGTGCACCGCCAGCCCGATCTGCTTCAGGTTGTTGATGCACTGGACGCGTCGCGCGGCCTCCCGGGCCGCCTGCACGGCCGGGAGCAATAGCGCGATCAGGACCGCGATGATCGCGATCACGACGAGGAGCTCGATGAGCGTGAAGCCGCGACGGTTCGTCATGTGTGGCACCCTTGGGTTCAGTGGCCGGCGACCGGAACGAACGACGGGAGGACGCCCCCCGCGATCACTTCTCGAGATCGAAGTCGACTTCGTGCGCGGGGGCGGCCGGGATGTCGGCCGTCAGTTTGCTGTCGGTGTTGTAGCGGGCGGGGATCGTGTTGACGCGAGGGGTCCCGAGGTCCGCCGCGCCCGCGAAGGCGGAGGCGTCCTTGCCGAACAGGACCGTGTTGACGCCGGCCGCCGCCTTGGCCTTGGCCTTGGCCGACTCGGCCCCCGTCAGGGCGGCGAACGCCCGGATCTCCACCCGATGCTTGCCGGGCCGGGGCCCGTCCGCCCGGGACGTCTGGAAGGCCCCCCCCTTGATCGGGGCCGCGACCACCACCGCGTCGGCGTCCGTCGGGATCATCGTGACGGTCCCCTCCTCGACCGGCTCGCCGTCGATGGAGACCCGGCCGCTCACCGCGACCCCCTCGCCGCCGCCGCCGGCCTCGCCGCACCCGCCCGCGCCGAGCGTGGCCGCGAGGAGCCACGCCGTCGCCCCGGCCCATCGCCGCCGCGCCGGGCCCCCGCTCGTCCCGCCCCGCTCCTCGAAGTCGGCTGGTTTTCGCACGTCTGCTCCTCCCCATGACCTCAGATGGCGCCGTCGGCCGGCGCGCGGATCGATCGCCCCTCGACGATCGCCGTCGCCGAGGCCGCCGCGTCCACAAAATCACGAAGGGCCCGGCGAGCGCGGAGACCATGCTCCGCGTCGGGGCCGTCGAGGCCGGTCGTTCCGACCCGACTCGGGGACCATGACCGCATTGATAGAAGATCGCCTGATCCGGCGTCGGCTCGTGGGATCGGCACAATCAAGAACTGAGACAGGGTTTTCTATATCAGGTGGGCGGAGGGGGAACCAGGATTTTCTGGATTAAAAATCAATTTGTGTTTAACAATCTTGAGGGCCTCGCGTCACGGATCGGGCCGGGAGGAGTACACCATGCAGCGTGCCCGTCCGGGGTTTCCTCGGGGCGGGCATCGAGTGCGGTCGCTCGACGCCGGGCGGCTCGATGTATCCCCCGAGCGACGTTCGCGACCGATCCTTGAGATTGTGAAGCTCCCATGAGGTGGTGAACTTGACCGGCCGGGCTCCCTCGCGCTATCCTTAAAGCAGGCCCGGCGGGGATGGTCCCAGACGCCGTGCGAAACGTTTGATCCGATCGGTGGGAACTTCGCTGTCGCGACACCTCCCGCAACGCTCCAGGCCGAACCACGGGAATTCCTGGTGGCCGATCCCCCTCCTCTCGTCGGAGGATCCCCTTCGGTGCGTCGTGCGTTAATCAGCGATATTCACGGGAACCTCGAGGCCCTCGAGACCGTGCTCGGCGACATCGCAGGTCAGGGGGTCGACGAGATCTACTGCCTCGGGGATGTGATCGGCTACGGCCCCAACCCCCGCGAGTGCATCGACCTCGTCATCGAGAACTGCCAGGTCACGCTCCTGGGGAACCACGATCAAGGGGCCATGTTCGATCCCGACGGCTTCAACGTCGGCGCCGAGCGGGCCATCTTCTGGACCCGGAGCCAGCTGGAAGGCGCCACCGACCGCGGCGGCAACGAGCGGCGCTGGGAGTTTCTGGGCGAGCTGCCGCGCCAGCACAAACTCCCCCCCTTCCTGTTCGTCCACGGCTCGCCCCGCAATCCGCTGAGCGAGTACATCTTCCCCGAAGACATCTACAACCACCGCAAGATGGAGCGGCTCTTCCAGCTCGTCGAGCGGTACTGCTTCCAGGGCCACACCCACGTTCCGGGGATCTTCACGGAGGGCAACCAGTTCTTCGCCCCCGAGGAGATCGACCACGAGTACACGCTCGGCGAGGGGAAGCTCCTGATCAACGTCGGTTCGGTCGGCCAGCCCCGCGACGGCGACCCCCGGGCCTGCTACCTCATCCTCGACGAAGGCGACGCCGGCACGCCCCCCAAGATCACCTATCGCCGCGTGCCG
This sequence comes from Planctomyces sp. SH-PL62, assembly GCF_001610895.1. Classification (NCBI taxonomy): domain Bacteria; kingdom Pseudomonadati; phylum Planctomycetota; class Planctomycetia; order Planctomycetales; family Planctomycetaceae; genus Planctomyces; species Planctomyces sp. SH-PL62. The sequence continues at coordinate 1,041,012 of NZ_CP011273.1, forward strand.
TACGACTTCGAGACGACGATCCGGAAGATCCACGCGATCTCGGAACTGGAGCCGTTCCTGGGCGACCGACTCCGCCAGGGCCGCTGACGCCCGGCGTCGATCGCCCCACTCCATCCCCCTCCGACGACGCCCGCCGCCTCTCGCCGCGCTCCGGGGGCGGCGGCCCCGACGCGGAGTCCGGCTTGCGAACTCGGCGCTCCGCGGCGACAATCGAACGTGAGAATCCGGGGCGTCCTTCCTGATCTCGCCCGGGCCGGCCTTCCGAGCCCGCGGCGGGTCGTTTTCAGCGCCCTCGACTCGCACCGCCCCGCACCGCCCAACCGCTTCGGGAAATCTGGTTCATGAGTAATGAGAGACGACTCGTCCTGTTCGTGATGGTGACGTTCGCGTGGGTGATGGGTTCGCCCTATCTCCTCACGAAGCTCGGGTTGGTGCCCCCGCCTCCCAAGAAGGCCGTCGCGGTCAAGGCCGACGCCGCCAAGGGCCAGGACGCCAGGGGCGAGGATGCGGAGAAGAAGGGCGAGCCGACGGTCCCCAAGCCGGACCAGGCCCCAACCGAGCCGCCGACCATCAAGGCCGACGCCGCCCCATCCCAGATCGAGCTCGTCCCGGCCTCCGAGCTGGTGCTGGGCTCGATCGCGGACAAGTCGCCCACCGGATATCGTTTCGCGGTCCAGCTCGACCAGAAGGGCGCCGGGGTCGACTCCGCCGTCTCGTCGCGTTATGAGGCCGACTTCGAAGGCCGGGTCAATCCCCACCTGCCGCTTCAGCTCATCGGCCGCGATCGGTCGAAGCCCCAGTTCTCCTCGGCCTGGCCCCCCTCGCTGGCGCTGACGCTCAGCCCCGGCGACGCCGTCGGCCGCGCCGTCCCGCTGCGCCCCGACGAGCGAGTCCAGCTCGCCGGCCTGGACCCCGAGGCCGCCACCGAGGACCTGCTCGACGCCCAGGTGTGGGAAGTCGTCCGCGACGAACAGGGCCGCGTCGTCCGCCCGCTCAAGAGCGAGGCCAAGGACGGCGCGCCGGCCGTCGAAGGCCAGGAAGCCGTCTTCCGCACGAAGGCCGACAACGGCGTGATCGTGACCAAGACCTTCCGCCTCTGGCAGAACGCCGACGGCTTCGAGTTCGACCTCAAATTCGAGAGCCCCGACCAGGATCGCAGCTTCGCCTACAACCTGCTCGGCCCCTACGGCATCCCGATCGAGGGCGAGTGGTACACGGCCACCTTCCGCGAGATCTTCTTCGGGACCGCCGGCCGCGGCGGGACCGTGGCCCTGACCGCCCACACGGCGTACGAGATCGCCAAGGCGACCGACAAGACGTTCGACTCCACCGTCGACCCCCTCCGGTTCGCCGGCGTCGAGAACCAGTACTTCGCGATCCTCGTCGCCCCCATGCCCGCGCCGACCTCGAACGAGGACCGGATCGACCGCGCCACCACGGCGGTCGTCCTCCACCGCCATCCCCAGGACATCCAGAAGTCCGACGTCGGCGTCCGGATCAGCTCCAAGCCGATCAAGGTGGGGCCGAATACGCCCCAGAGCTTCTCGTTCAAGGTGTTCGCCGGCCCCAAGACCGAGGCCGCCCTCATCCCCTACGGGGCCGAGGAACTGGCGGTCTACCGCAAGGGGATCATCCCCCTGGCCCCGACCATCGCCCGCTACTTCATCACGCCCATCCTGTCGTTCACCTACGCCCTCACCGAGCAGGTGGCGGCGTTCTTCGGCGGGACCCGGGGCAACTTCGGAATCGCGATCATCTTGCTGACCCTGGTCGTCAAGATGCTCCTCTTCCCGCTCGGCCGCAAGCAGGCGCTGATGGCCCAGCGCATGCAGGCGTTGCAGCCGCACATGAAGGAGATCCAGGAGAAGTACAAGGACGACAAGGAGCGGCTCACCCGCGAGACCTTCGCCCTGTACAAGAAGCACGGGGCCAACCCGGTCAGCGGCTGTCTCCCGGCCCTGGTGCAGCTCCCGATCTTCGTGGGCCTCTGGCAGGCCCTGAACACGTCGGTCGGCCTGCGGCAGTCCTCGTTCCTCTGGATCAACGACCTCGCCGCGCCGGACATGCTGTTCCGGTTCCCGTTCGACGTGATCTTCCTCGGCCACTGGTTCAACCTGCTGCCGATCCTGGTCGTCGGCCTGATGATGATCCAGACCAAGCTGTTCTCCCCGCCGCCGACGACTCCTGAGGCGGAGATGCAGCAGAAGACCATGAAGTACATGATGGTCGTGATGGCCGTGATGTTCTACAAGGTCCCCTCCGGCCTGGGCCTCTACTTCATCACGAGCAGCCTGTGGTCGATCGGCGAGCGTCTGCTGCTCCCCAAGATCATCCACGAGAAGCCCGTCGCCGAGGAAGAGGAGACGGGTCGCAACGGCAACGGCCGCAAGGGACCCGCCGCGCCGGCCGCCCCTCCGAAGCCGGAAGGGGGCCTCGCCAAGTTCTGGAACCGGGTGCTCGACGAGGCCCGGAAAGACCCGACCTACCGTAAGATCGTGGACGAACGGGACGGCAAGGACGCGAAGGGGAAGGATCGACCCGCCTCCAACCCCGACCGCCCCGACGACCGTCGCGATCGCGGCAAGCCCCGCGCCCGGCCGGGTCGGAAATGATCGACCCCGAGATCGTCCCGGACGGAGGGCGAGGCGACCGTGTCATCGGCCTTCGATCCTGAAGAACCGATCGCCGCGACGGCCTCGGCCCCCGGGCCGGGCCTTCGCGGGATCGTCCGGGTCTCCGGCCCCGGCGCCTGGCGGATCGCCCTCGACGGATTCGAGCCGGACCGCGAGTTCCCGACTCCGACCCGGTCCGTGGTCGTCTCGGGCCGATACCGGCTGCCGGGCCTCCGCCCGTTTCTCCCCGCCGACGTCGCCCTCTGGCCTGCGCCGAGGACCTACACGGGACAGGAACTTGCAGAGATCCACGCGCCGGGCTCGCCGCCGCTCCTGGGCCTCCTCCTGGCCCACTGTTTGGCGCAAGGAGCGAGGCCGGCGCAGCCGGGGGAGTTCACTCTCCGGGCGTTCCTCTCGGGACGCCTCGACCTGACGCGGGCGGAAGCCGTGCTCGGCGTCATCGACGCTCGCGACGACCGCCGCCTCGAGGCCGCGCTGGAACAGCTCGCGGGTGGGGTCGCCGGGCCGATCGAAGCCCTGCGCGACCGCTTGCTGGACCTCCTCGCGCACCTGGAGGCCGACCTCGATTTCGTCGACGAGGCCGACGTCGACCCGATCGGCCGCGTCGCGCTCGCGGACCGGCTCGCCCGCGAAGCCGAGGCGCTCGACGCCTTGACCGACCGCCTGGGTCGCCGCGACCGCGCCGAGGGGAACCCCCGCGTGGTCCTCGTCGGCCCCCCCAACGCCGGCAAGAGCCGGCTGTTCAACGCACTACTCGGCGGCGACCACGCGATCGTCTCTCCGCTCGCCGGGACCACCCGCGACTACCTGTCGGGCCCCTGCGCCTGCGACGGCCTGGTCGTCGACCTCGTCGACACGGCGGGGATCGAGGCGGCCGTCGACGCGATCGCCGCCGAGGCCCAGGGGCTCCGGGCCTCAGAGGCCGAACGCGCCGACGTGCTCCTCGCCTGCGCCTCGGCCGATGCGCCGGCCGTCGACCTGCCGGTCGACGACGACCGCGCGCTGATGGTCTGGACGAAGGCCGATCGCGCGGGCCCGCCTTTGGGCGAGGAGGCGGCCTGGATCGTCACGAGCGCCTCGACCGGGATGGGGATCGACGCACTACGTCGGGCCCTCGCCGCCGCGATCCGAGGCCGGGAGGGCGATCACGCCGCGACGGGCACCTCGGCCCGATGCCGCGACAGCCTGATCGGCGCGGCCGCCGCCATCCGCGACGCCGCCGATGTGATGCGAGCCGAAGCGGGCGACGAGTTGATCGCGTTCGAACTCCGCACCGCGCTCGACGATCTGGGCAAGGTCACCGGCGCGGTCGTCGCCGACGACGTCCTCGACCGGATCTTCGCGCGCTTCTGCATCGGCAAGTAGAGGGGCGGGGCCTCGTGGCGTCGGCCTCGCGGCGGCATTATCATCCTGGGGGCGCCCGGGTCCGCGCGACGTGCGATCCGGCCCGAACCGGACCCCTTTCCGTTCCAGCCAGGACGTCGATCATGCTCAAGCGTATCCCGCCGATCCTCTCCCCGGAGCTGCTGCACCTGATCGCCCAGATGGGGCATGGCGACGAGTTGGTGATCGCCGACGCCAACTTCCCGGCCGTGACCTGCGCCCAGAGGCTCGTCCGGGCCGACGGCCACGGCGTGCCGGTCATCCTGGAGGCCATCCTCCAGCTCTTCCCGCTCGACAGCTTCGTCGAAGCACCGGCCGCCGTCATGCGGCGTCTCGACAAGCCCGGCGATCCGGCCCCGATCTGGGCCGACTATCAGCGCATCCTCGACAGCGCCGAGGGGCGGCACATCGCGATGGAGCAGGTCGAGCGGTTCGCCTTCTACGAGCGTGCGAAGACCACCTTCGGCGTGGTCGCGACCGGCGAAGGTGCCCTGTACGGCAACATCATCATCAAGAAGGGGATCATCCCGCCGTCTTGACGGGAGCCCTTCCGTCCCGAACCGAGGCCGAGGTTCCGCCCGCATCTTTCGCGGGCGGGCCCCGTCCGTCGACTCTCACCGAGAGTGGAACGGCGTGCGCCGAGCGATCAGGCGGGGGGAGGCGTGCGGTCACGCGCCGCGGTGGAATCGACCGGCTGGCCGCCCTCTTCCCGGTTTCGAGCCTCGCTCTCCGCCGGTTCCTCATACCTGGGCAGGGCGTCCAGGACGGACTTGACCGGGACGTCGGGCGGGGAAAGCGCCTCGGTCTCCTCGGCGTCGGGGACCTTGGCGTAGAGCTGATCGAGGGCGGCGCGGGCGGGATCGGCGTAGTCGGAGTGATTGGTGAGTTTGAGGACGCGCTGGAGGTCCGCGATCGCCTCGACGTCGCGTCCCTCGGAGGCCCGGCAGAGGCCGCGATGGAGGTAGCCCTCCACGTCGTTGGGCCGCATGCCCATGTAGACGTCCAGGTCCTTGTCCGCCGTCTGGAAGTCGCCGAGCTCGGTGAGCAACCGGCCTCGCATCAGGTAGGCGCCGGAGAGCTGCGGGTCGCACCGCAGCGCATGATCGAGGTCGGCCAGGGCCTCGTCGGTGCGGCCCATGGCCCGGTAGACGGTCGCGCGGTGGTAGTAGGCCTCTCCCAGATAGGGGGCGATCTGGAGCACCTCGTCGAAGGATTCCTGGGCCCCTTCCAGGTCGCCCCGGACGAGCCGCACCCGGCCCTCCTTGATCAGGCCGGGGATGGTGGAACGCCGCCGCCGTTGGGTGGTCCAGAGGACCTGCATCATGAGGAAGGCGGCGGCGGCCGGCAGGCCGATCAGGGCGACGCGGACCTGGAACCGCACGGCGGGGGAATATCGCCAGTGCGTGAGGGTCACGTGGGCGCCCTTCGTCTCCACGACCTTCTGCTCATGGATCAGGAACATGGCCAGCATGAAGCTCAGGACGCCGAGGATCCCGAGCCCGCGCGCGAACCATCGCATCCGGCCGAGCGACAGCAGCAAGGCCGCGACGACGACCAGGACCACGCCGGCGGCGAAGAGCTGCGTGATCGCCGCAGGGCCGGGCATGTCGAGGATGCGGTCGTAGATCTCGATGCCTCTCATCGCGGAACGTCTCGCGGGGTTACGGTGTGAGGGAGATCTGGGGACGGGTCGGGAGGACTTCTCCGTCCTTCCCGCCGGACGCGACCCCTGGCCGAAGGAGGAAGGCCGCGGGCTTCGAGGCGTACGCGCCGGATGGCGAGGGGACGGCGAATCGGAGGGACGCACCCTCACTCTAGGAATGCAACCAATCGGTGTCAATCCGCTAGCCAGACCCCACGGTCTTTTCGGAACGATCGCGGTCGGGGCTCTCGGTCGAGTCCCCCGCATCGGCCGATTCTCCCAGCCGGTTTGGTTGTGCATCCCGCCGTTCGGGCCGATCGCGCATGAAACCCCCGATCGCCGAAACGGCTGCTATATTCCCCATAGGAACGGAATCAGTGCAAGGAGACGTGCGAGTCCATGGCACATCGAATGGAAACAACAACCCCGAGCACGAGGCTTCCCCACCATGACTCGACGCCGAGGCGCCTCCGTCCGCCTTCCCGACCTCCTCGCACTTGAGCATCGCACGCTCCTGACCACCTTGATCGCCGTCGTCGACTCGGGGATCGACCTGAACGACCCCGTCGTCGCCCCCTATCTCGACCTCGCCTCGGCTTACGACGCCTACAACAAGCAGACCTACGCCGAGGCCGGCGCCCGGGCGATCCTCGACACCAGCATGGCGCACGGACACGGGTCGGTCGTGACCAACATGACCGTCCAGGGGATCATCGCCGCCGCCGCGGCCTCGGGCCGGACGCCCGACGTCAAGATCCTCCCCATCCGCGACACGTCCTCGAACCTGAACATCGACCCCAACGCCGTGATCCGGGGGATCTACTGGGCCGCCGACCACGGCGCCTCGGTCATCAACCTGAGCGTCAATTTTTCATACAACCCCAGCCTCTACGATCCGGGCTCGCCCAGGCACGGCGCGACCCTCGTCGACGCCATCCAGTACGCCGAGACCAAGGGGGCGGTGGTCGTCACGGCGCCGGGCAACGCGACCCGCAACATCGACCTGATCCCGGTCTTCCCCCCCTACGCCGACGACTCGCTCTACTCGTTCACCCGGCCCACGCCCGGCAACGTCCTGGTCGCGGCGGCCGTCGATTCGAACGGGAACCTGACGCCGGCTTCGAGCTGGGGGCCGATCCACGTCGACCTCGGCGCGTACGCGGGGCCCGAGGGCTTCACCTCCTACTCCGCGGCCTACGCCTCGGGCGTCGCGGGCGTCGTCCACGAGCTGCTCCCCGCCACGGCGACGGCCCGGCAGGTGCTCGACGTCCTGGAATCGACCGCCGCCCCCAGGTCCCAGGGCGTCGGCGCCTGGTCGAAGACCGGGGGCGTCCTGGACCCCGCCGCGGCCGTCTCGCGGGCTATCCACGGCCTCGCCTCGCCCAACGGCTCGATCGTGATCGATTCGGGGTCTTCGGCCGACGCCTACTTCCAGGGCGGCTCGACCTCGACCACCACCGCGACGGTCGACCTGAGCGGCGTCGAGTCCCCGCCCGCCGCGAGCGTCTTCCGGACCGATCGCCACGGCTCGGCCTTCTCGTACAGGATCAACGGCCTGACCGCCGGGGCGTCCTACCACGTCCGGCTGGACTTCTCCGAGACCCTCTACGACGGCCCCGACCAGCGCCGGTTCGACGTCCTCGTCAACGGCGCGACCCGGATCTACTCGCTCGACGTCTTCGCCGCGGCCGGCGGCGGGAACAAGGCGGTCGCCCGCGACCTCATCGTCCAGGCCGACGGCTCCGGGACGATCACGCTCGCGTTCAAGGGGGTCAAGGGCGACGCCAAGGTCGACGCCGTCGAGATCCGCCCGGCCACGAACCTCGCCGCCGGCAAGCCCGCGTCGGCCTCGTCGATCGAGTCGTGGTCGTACAACCCGGCGCTCGGGGTCGACTTCTCCTCGGCGAGCCGCTGGTCGAGCGGCCAGTGGATGCAGAGCACCTCGAACGCCTGGTACGCGGTCGACCTCCAGGACTACTACCAGATCAGCGAAGTCCGATTGAACTGGGAGCAGGCCTACGCGGTCGACTACCAGATTCAGGTCAGCGACGACGGCTCGGCCTGGACCACCGTCAAGACCGTCTCCGGCAACCAGACTCCCGGCCAGGTCGTCCTCTCCGGCCTCTCGGGCGAGGGGCGGTTCGTCCGCGTCTACTCCACCAGGACGAGCGCCGGCTCGAACAACTACTCGCTGTTCGATTTCCAGGTGTCCGGGGCCCGGCTCAACGACCTCGCCCGGGGAAAGCCCGCGACGGCGACCTCGTCCGAGTCCCCCCAGTTCGGCCCGTCGGGCGCGTTCGACGACGACGCCGCCACGCGCTGGTCGAGCGGCCAGTGGATGCAGAGTTCGCAGGCCGCCTGGCTCTCGGTGGACCTTGGCGCGGTCTCGGCGATCCGCGACGTGCGGCTCGTCTGGGAGACCGCCTACGCCGCCAGCTACCAGATCCAGTCGAGCGTGGACGGCAAGAACTGGACGACGCTCCGGTCCGTCCAGGGCGCCGGCGCCGCCGGCCCGGCCTTCTTCGCCGATCTCGACGGGGTCGGCCGCTACGTCCGGGTCCTGTGCACCCAGCCCGGCCCGATCAACAACAACTATTCGCTTTATGACTTCAACGTCTACGGCCAGCCGATGACCAACCTCGTCACCGGCAAGGTCGCGACCTCGTCGAGCAACGAGGGCAACTTCTACGCCCCCTCGATGGCGATCGACGGAAACCTCGCCTCCCGATGGTCGAGCGGCCAGTGGAACCAACCCGACGCGAACGGCTGGATCGCGATCGACCTGGGCGCGCGGTACGACCTCGCCGCGGTCGCGCTCGAGTGGGAGCGGGCCTATGCGGTCGACTACCAGATCCAGGTCAGCGACGACGGCCGGAACTGGACCTCGATCCGCTCGCTCGTCGGCAACGCCCGGCCCGGCCCCGACATCCAGGGAGAACTGTCCGGCTCCGGCCGGTTCGTGCGGATCTTCGCCACCCGGACGAGCGCGGGGTCGAACAACTACTCTCTCTACGACATCCAGGTCTACGGCACGCCGGCCTCGGGTTCGTCGTCGACTTCGATCGAATCCTCGGGCTGGTCGACCTGGACGGCGACGAACGCCCCGGCCGTCGCGACGGCGCCGCTCGCCACCTCGACCGACGCCCGTTCGACGCCCCCCCGGCGCGGCGAGCCCTTGCAGCGGAGGCGTTCGCCAACCGTTCGCCACGCGCCGCGGCGCCCCGACCGTTCCTCTCCCGCGTCGGCCGACCGGGGATGCGCACCGCCGACGCTTGAGACCATCCGAATGAGGATGGAGTCCGCCGCCCGAGTCCCTTCCCTCACGGAAAAGGGGCTCGGCAGCTTTTCGATCGGCCCGGTCAGGCGACGCCGACGGCTTCTCGCGCTTCGCGGAGCATTTCGCGGGCTTCGCGGCGGGTGCTCTCGACGGCGGAGTCGCCTCGGAGCATGGCGGCGAGTTCGGCGACGCGCTCGGTCTCGGCGAGGGGGGCGATGGTGGTCCGGGTTCGGCCCCGTTCGACCTGCTTGCGGATGACCCACTGCTTGTGCGCGTAGCTGGCCATCTGCGGCAGGTGGGTGACACAGACCACCTGATGATGCTTCGCCAGGTCGGCGAGCGTCTTCCCCAGGGCCGAGCCCAGCCGACCGCCGACGCCGGTGTCGATCTCGTCGAAGACCAGGGTCGGCACGCGGTCGACGGCCGCCAGCACGGCCTTGGCGGCGAGCGTCACGCGCGACAGCTCGCCGCCGGAGGCGATCTTGCGGAGGGGCTGGGGGACCTCGCCGGGGTTCGCCAGGAAGATCATCTCGACGCGGTCCGCGCCGGACTCGGGGGGCGGGGGGGCCGTGGGGTCGTCCCCCAGGTCGCGAAACTCGACCTCCACGGAGAGCCGGGCCCGGTCCATGCCGAGGCACTTCAGCCGCGCCTGGATGGCCTTGCCGAAATCCTTGGCGGTCTTGCGACGCCCCTCGGAGAGCGCGGCGGCGGCCCGCTTGAGGGCCGCCCAGGCTTCGGCGAGGGGCTTGTCGAACTCCTTCAGGTCGGTCTCGTCGCGCTCGATGGCGGCGAGTTTGGCCTCGATCTCGGCCTTGAGAGCGGCCAGTTCGTCCGGCTCGCGGTGGAAGTGGTTCGACAGCTTGCGATATTGGGCGAGCCGAGCCTCGACGTCTTCAAGACGCTCCGGGTCTTCGTCCCAGCCTTGCCCCAGGTCGCGGAGGGTGTAGGCGACCTCGCGGGTCTCGTCGGCGAGCCGTTCGAGGGTCGTGGCGGCGTCGGCCAGCTCGGGGACGTCCTTCGCGAGCGGTTCGAGCGACCGCGCGACCCGGCAGAGGACCTCCTGCGCCGAGCGGTCGGCCTCGTAGAGGAGCCGGTGGCCGTCGACGGCGGCGGTCCGGAGAGCCTCGGAGTTGGCGAGGATGTGGGATTCCTGGACCAGCTCGTCGTGCTCGCCCGACCTGGGTGCGAGCGTGGCGAGTTCACCTCGCTCGAACTCCAGCAGGCTCCGCTCGCGCTGGCGGGCCTGGGTGGCGTCGATGAGCGCCTGGCGGGCGCGTCGGAGCTGATCGTGCCGGCCTCGGGCCTCGGCGTAGGCCTGGTGCAGCTCTTCCAGGCCGCCGAAGGCGTCGAGGAGGCTCCGCTGGCGGTCGGGATCGACGAGCGCGCGGTTCTCGAACTGGCCGTGGACGTCGATCAGCCGCTCGCCGAGCTTCTGCAAGGTGGCGATCGTCACCGGCATGCCGTTGACCTGCGCGGCGCTCCTCCCCTGGGCGGAGACGCGACGGTTGACGATCAGCGTTCCATCCTCCAGCGACGCCCCGAGGATCTCCTCGAGATCGGCCCGCAAGGTGGGGTGCTCGATCTCGAAGACGGCGCCGGCGCGGGCCTCGGGCTTCCCCGCCCGCACCAGGTCGGCCGACGCCTTGCCGCCGAGCACCAGGCCGAGGGCCGACAGCAAGAGACTCTTGCCCGCACCGGTCTCGCCGCTCCAGACGCAGAAGCCGTCCTCCAGCGCGATCTGGACGTCTTCGATCGTCGCCAGGTTCTGAACCGAGAGTTCGCGTAGCACGTTCCGGGCCTCCAAGCCCCCCGCCGATTACCAGGGTCGGGGTGAAACCCTCTCGCTCGCCCTTCATTTTGCCATGCGCCGTCGAACTATCCAGATGGACTCAATGAAAATTTGGACACCAGGGTTCAGGTGGCCAGGATCGGGAAGAGGAGTCGGGTGGACGGCGGTCGTCGGTGGGGGTCGTTCATGCTCTCGATCCCCCGACATAATTTAAGTCTCCGGAGCGATTTGCAACGGTGAGGCGGTCGAAATCGGGCTGCGATGTCGCTTTGTTTCTCTGCGGCAACACGAAGTCGTTCGGGCTGTCCTCGATCGTCCCGGATTTCCGGCGTGAGAAATGCATGACAGCCTTCCAGAGACCCGCCGGCCTACGGATCGGGGTCCGTGACAACCTTTCCGACAGTCTGACAGCAGGGGGCGCAGCGATGCCCGTCCAACCGTTTCGGGGGAGCGACTGGCCGACGCTGGGCGTCGAGCTGGAGATGCAGATCATCGACCGGGAGACGAAGGATCTGTCGCCGGTGGGCGACGACATTTTGGGGACGATCCCGGAGGAGTTCGCGAAGTCGGTCAAGCCTGAGCTTTACCAGTGCTGCGTCGAGGTGAACACGGGGATCTGTCGGGACGTGGACGAGGTGGGCCGAGACCTGGCGGCGAAGCTGGCGATGGTGTCGGAGCACGCCGTGGGGTTCGGGGCGGAGGTGGCCTGGGGGGGCGCGCATCCCTTCTCATACTGGCTGGATCAGGATATCTCGGTGAGCGATCGCTACGCGCAGTTGATCGAGGACAACCAGGACACGATCCGACGCCAGTTGACCTTCGGCCTGCACGTCCACGTCGGGGTCGCCGACGGCGACACGGCGGCGCGGGCCTGCACGCGGGTCTCGCACTACCTGCCGACGCTCCTCGCGCTATCGGCCAACAGCCCGTTCTGGTGCGGTCGCGACACCGGCCTGAGCTCGTATCGCCTGGACGTGATGGGGGTGGCCCCGACCGGCGGTCAGCCGCCGTTCCTTCGCGACTGGGAGTCGTTCGTCCGCCTGGCCGAGCACCTGGCCTCTGTCGGCTCGATCAAGACGACCAAGGAGCTCTGGTGGGACGTCCGTCCCAGCGATCGCTTCGGGACCGTCGAGGTCCGCATCTGCGACATGCCGACCGACCTGGCCTCGGTCCAGGGCCTCACGGCCCTGATCCAGTGCCTGATCCACCACATGGCGAGCGACAAGGGGTTCAAGCTGGCCGAGCTGAACGAGTTCGGCCGCCTGATGATCCGCCAGAACCGCTGGCGCGCCGCTCGCCACGGGCTCGATGCGGTCCTTGTCGACCCGGAGACGGGGGGCAACGAGGTCGCCCGCGATGCCGTCCGGCGCATGACCGAGACCCTGGCGCCGACGGCCGAGCACCTCGGTTGCTCGCACTGGTTGGAGCACGCGAGGGCGATGGCCGAACGGCCCGACGGCGCGACCCGTCAGCGCGAGGTGTTCGCGAAGACGGGCCGGCTGACCGACGTCGTCCGGTTCCTCGCCGGCGAGGACGTGCTCGCCGAGGAGGGCGTCGACGTCGAGGTCAAGGCTTGAGCTTCAGGTTCCGGGCGTGGAACGCGATCGCTTCCTGGATATGCTTATCCCAGTATTCCCAGTTGTGGTTGCCGGGGAATTCCTCGTACTCGTGGGGGACGTGGCGGTCTTCCAAAAACTTGTGGAAGTCGCGGTTGTGCTGGATGAGGAAGTCCTCGGTCCCGCAATCGATCCGGAGGGCCGGGATGCGGCCGTGGTCGATCCCTTCGAGGATCGCGAACGGGTCTTCCGGCCCCCCCTTCGGCTCCTTGCCGAAGATCCGTTCGAACTCCGGGCTGAGCTTCTTGTTCTCGGCCGGGTCGGTCCGCAGGAAGGCCAGGGCGCCGGAGTGGGAGTTCACGCTGGCGAACGTCTCGTGGTGCTTCAGCCCGAGCTTGACCGCGCCGTAGCCTCCCATCGAGAGCCCGCCGATCGCGCGGCCTGCGCGCTCGGCCTTGACGGGGAAGGTGCGTTCGACGAGGCCGAGGACGTCCTTCGTGAGGTCGTCCTCGTAGGCGTAGCCCTCGGCGGCGTTCGTGTACCAGCCTCGCCCGCCGTCGGGCATGACGACGACGAGGGGCAGCCCGCTGACATACCGTTCGAGGCTGGTGCGCCGGGCCCAGATGGTGTGGTCGTCGGAGAGTCCGTGGAGGAGGTAGAAGGTCGACCAGGGTCGGGGGATGGCCGGGTCGTCCGGGAAGATGACGTTGAAGGCCGACGCCTTCGAGAGCGAGCGGCTGAAATACTGGATCGTGGCGAAGGCCATCACGAGTCCTCGGCTGCTGGGGGGCGGGTGACGCGGTTCGTCGGGGATCGGTCCAGTGTCGGGGCGTCGGCCGGGGAAAGCAACGGGGCGAGGCGCTCGATCTCGGTTTCGATCGTATCGGCCGAGGCTTCGGGCGAGTCGGCGTTCAGCCCAAGGTCGTCTCGGAGCGCCGCGAGGGCGCGCGCCACCAGCGCCGGGCGGTCCGCTCGGCCGAGGACGACGCCCAGGTCGATCCGCGCCAGCAGGGCCTTGGTCACCGGCCGCTTCGCGTGTTCGGGCGTGAAGGCCGCGAGCAGCCCGCGCGTGATCGGGTCGTCGCCGAGGGCGGCGAGCACGGCGGCCTCGGCGGCCGAACGGCAGGGGAGCATGTAGCAGGTGTCGTCCAGGACGGTCGGTCGGCCGTCGACCGGGCCGACGGCTCGGAATCGCGTCGGCCGGTGGAGCCCGGCGACGGCCGTCTTGTACGGGGCGAACGTGTAAGGGCCGACCCCGAACAGGGCGAACGGCGGCCGACCCTCGTAGATCGACGACCGCCGCCTTGCGAAGCGGTCGGCGTGGCGTTCGAGGTAAGCCCAGAGCCTCGGTGCGGCGGCGGCGAGATCGCGCGTGTCGTCGCCGAGCTTCGCCTGGGTGACGATCAAGCCGCGCTGGGGCCGCTCGCGCGCAGGCCGCTTCAGGTCGGCCCCCTTGAGGAGCGGGTAGACGTGGTCGGGCTCGACTTCCACGATCTCGCCCAGGCCGTTGCGGAGCAGGCCGCCGGGCGACTCCGCGGTCAACTCCATGACGCTCGCGGCGTCGTGCTTGACCCCTTGCCGCCAGACGACCGGACTCTCGCCGATCGCGAACTCGTGCGCGAGCGCGGCGTCGAGGTCGGTCGCGTAGAGGCCCCGGACCGTCCCCATCGAGCGTACCGGGGCCTTCGATCCGGGATCGGGGAAGACGAGGACGCGTCCCGATCCGGGCTGATCAGTCTGGCCCAGCGAGATCGTCAGGAAGCAGGCCCCGACCGAGGCGCCGAACCAGCGTCGCGCGTCGATCTCGACGAGTTCGGCGGCGGCCAGCGGTGGGCCGGACCGATCGAGTCGCCGGAGGACGGCACGCGCGACGGCCGTCTTGCAGAGCAGGGCGATGGTCGGCGCCTGATCGGCCAGGTCCGTGATCAGCTTGAGCCAGACGGCCTCGCCGAGATCGAAGTTGGCCGCCCCGGTGCGTGCGTCGAGGCCACCGAGCTTCGCGGCGTTGTTCTTCGCGGGGAGGTTCCCGCTCCCCAGTTTCCCCAACTCGGCGTTCGTGACCCACGGGGGATTGCCGACGACGAGGATCGGCCCGTCGCCGGTCCACGGGAGCTGGGCGAAATCGACGTCGAAGACGTCGGCGTGGAGGATCGTCGCCTGATCGCCGAGGGCCGCGCGCGATTGATCGCAGTACTCGGCCTGCAACTCGACGCCGATCACTTCGCGCGGGGGCGTCGGCGAGGCGAGGACGGCTTTGAGGAAGCCCCCTCGCCCGCAGGTCGGTTCGAGCACGCGGGACCAGCGGTCGCCGATCGGCCCGAGCCTTCGGACGAGCGCGGCGGCCAGTTCCGGCGGCGTCTGGAAATCGCCGAGGTCTCTACGCAAGCGGACGCGCCTCGGCTTTCAAACTTAGCGACAGTCCGGGAAATTCCTGCGAGGAGATGGACCGTGGGCGCTACGGGACACGGGTCGCGTACGACCCGTGGCACCCTGCACGGAACTCCGAGCGTGGGAGGCGCCCAGAACAGGGGGGCGAACCCGCTTCGGGATGGCCTCTTACTTGATCCTGGCGCCGGGGACGCACTCGGCGTCGTCGACGGTCAGCAGGATGACCTTCTCGCCCGAGGTCGCAGCCAGGAGCATGCCGTTGGACGTCTCGCCGCGGAGCATCGCCGGCGCGAGGTTGTCGACGATCACGATGTTCTTGCCGACGAGTTGTTCCGGCGTGTAATGCTGGCGGACGCCCGCCACGATCTGCTTCGGCTCGCCGCCCACGTCCACCTGGAGGAGCAGCAGCTTGTCGGCGTTGGGATGGGGTCGAGCCTCCAGCACCCTGGCCACCCGGAGTTCGATCTTGGCGAAGTCGTCGTACGTGATGGGGTCGGCCACGGTCCTCGGTCTCTCGCAAAAGGGGGACGGTCGGGATTTCGCTCGATGCGACTCTGATTCTGACCCGAGCCGCCCGGAAAGCCAAGACGAAACGCGGGCGAAACCCCGGGGCGGAGGTGGGGAAGGCGGGCCTCGGAGTTCGAGGCGGTCGTCGTGTAAGATGGGAGCCGGTTCAACGGTCACGGAGCTTCAACACGATGTCGAGAGCGTCCGGCGGGTTTCAGCGGGTCGATTCCTGGATGCGTCGGCCACTCGGTCGGTGGGGGAGGGGGCGTTGCTGGGGCGATCCTGGCCGCGCCCTGGGTCCTGTTCTTCGACCCGGTCGCGCCGTTGGCCACGGGGCACATCGCGCGCGATCCGATGGCGGTCTATCGGGTCTACAGCGACGATTTCGCTTATGTGTCGGCCTCGCGCGACCTGGGGCGGACGATCACGAATCTGTTCATGCCGCACAACACGCACATCGTGCCGGCCTGGCGGGTCGTGACGTGGTTCCTGGTCGCCTGCGCCGGGAGCCTGGAGCGGGTGCCGGACGTGCTGGCGGTGGCGTCGTACGGCATCCTGGCGGCGACGATGATGCTGGTCGGCCGGTTCGCGGCCCGCGAGACGGGGAGCGAGGTCGTCGGAGCCGCGGCGGCCGTCGCGACCGGGACGACTTCCCTGATGCTCGCGCCGGCGACGTGGTACTCGGCCGGTCAGCCGCTCTGGGCCTCGTTCGCGGCCGTCGCGGCGCTCTGGTACGCGCAGGAGTGGCGGCGGTCGCGATCGCGGCCGGCGCTGGCGCTCTGCATGGCGTCGACCGCGTGCGCCGGCTGGTTCTGGACGATCGGCCATCTGGCGGGACCTTCGGCTGCGCTCTACCTCTGGCTCGACGGCCGACGGTCGCGGCGGGCGGCGGCCGCGCCGATCGCGGCCACGGTCCTCGCGGTCGGGCTGGCGCTGGGCCTGGGCGCGGGGAAGGTGGACAGTCGGGTCAGCTTCCACGGCCGGACGGCCGCCGAGGCCGCCCGGCCCGTCGAGGGGCTGTTTCACACCATGCAGGCGATCCCGGAGAGCCTCGTGCTGGGGAATCTCGGGCTGGCGGTCGAGACGACCGCGGGGCAGGGGGCCTTGCTCACGATCGGGCTGGTCGGCCTCTGGGCCGCGAGCCGGCTCCGTCGCGGCGGGTTCCGTACGTGCAATCCGATGGAGATCGCTGGCGCGGCGTTTTTGGTCGGGAGCTATCTGGTCGAGTGGACGGTGCGCGGGTATCTGGATTACAGGTACTTGCGAACGATCAATGTGGACATGATCGTCCCCTGGTATCACGTCGCGCCGCAGGTGGGGGCCGTGCTGTTCGCGGCCGGCTGGTGGTCGGGGCCGAGGACGGCCGAATCGTCGCGGCGGCTGTCGCGGCCCCCGGTCGGGCTGTCGCGGGCCTCGGCGATGGGCGTGCTGGCCTTTGCGGCCGTCCTGGTCGCGCTGAACCGGCCTCGCGTGGAGGACCTCTGGTTCAACAGCGCCCCCCCGCTGACGGCGACGGAACAGGCGCGGTTTCCCATCCCCGAACTCCAGAGGATGCGGACCAACGCCGTGATGATGGACGAGGCCGAGCATCAGCGTCGGCACCTTCGCCGGTTCGACCTGGCGGAGAAGACGGCGCTATCGATGGGGATCGGCCTCGACGCGGTCCGCGCCGCGATCGGCCGAGTCGACGCCCCGGAGCTTCCCGACGCCTACGACGCGGTCGATCTGCTCGATCTACCTGAGAAGGGGAAGGCCGTCGATCCGGACCAGGTCCGGCAGGCTCTCGCTCGTTACCTGTTCCTGGAACCGCCGCCGCGCCCGGCCTGGCTCGACCCGGGCGAAACCTGGCCCCCGCCGAAGCGTGGGCAAATGCCGGGGGTGTCGCCGGGCTCGACGTCGGAGAGGCCGAAGCGATGAGCGGGCGGGGCCGACGAGATCAGAAGGGTCGGCCCACGTCGATCGGCTGTTCCATGTTCGACGAGCTTTCGAACAGGGTGAGGTTCTTGACGAAGTGGAGCTTGGCGGTGTCGGTCCGCCCGGCTCGGTTCTTGGCGACGATGACCTCGGCGATGTTCGGCTGATCGTTCGGATCGTAGTAGTCGGGACGATGCAGGAGCAGGACCAGGTCGGCGTCCTGTTCGATGGCGCCCGACTCGCGAAGGTCGGCCATGCGCGGGCGGCGGTCTTCCCGGTTCTCGACGGCCCGGTTGAGCTGCGACAGGGCGATGACCGGGACGTGCAACTCTCGGGCGAGCATCTTGAGCCGTCGGCTGATCTTGGCGATCTGCTCCTGGCGGCTGTCCCGTGATTCGTCCGAGTCGATGAGCTGGATGTAGTCGATCATGATCAGGCCGAGGCCCTGGCGCATCTTCAGGCGGCGGGCCGAGGCCATGATCTGGAGCATGTTGCGCGAGGGCGTGTCGTCGATGTGGATGGGGGCGGAGGCGATCTCGCCGTACGCCTTGCCCAGCTTGCTCATCTCGCGGTAATCCATCCCCCGCCCGGTCCGCAGCTTGTTCGAATCGACCCGGGCCTGGGCGCTGAGGAGACGCTCGCCGAGTTCGAGCCGTCCCATTTCGAGGCTGACGACCAGGGTGGGGACCTGGTGCTGGATCGCCGCGCTGGCGCAGATGTTGAGGGCGAAGGCCGTCTTGCCCATCGCGGGGCGGGCCGCCACGATGATGAGCTGCTCGGGCTGGAAGCCGGTGGTGATGTCGTCGACGTCGATGAACCCGGTGCTGACGCCGGTGACGACGTGCGTCTCCTCGGTCCGCTTGGTGATCCGGTCCATCGCCTCGGACAGGACGCCTTGCAGCTCGTGGACCTGCCCCTTGATCTGATCCTCGGCGATGGCGAAGACCTTCTTCTCGGCCGTCTCCAGGAGCTGCTGCGAGGTGTAGAGGTTGGAATAGCCGTCGCGGATGATCTCGGTGGCGCTCTGGATGAGCTGGCGGCTGACCGACTTCTGGCGGACGATCTCGGCGTGATAGCGGGCGTTGGCCGCGTGCGGGACGCTGTTGGCGATCTCGGAAAGGGCGTCGTCGCCGCCGACCTGCGCGAGCTGGCCCCGGCGGTCGAGTTCGTCGGCCAGCGTAACCACGTCTATGGCCTTGCCGTCGTCGTACATCTCGCGGACGGCGCGATACACGAGCTGGTGGGCGTCGCGGTAGAAGTCGTCCGGGGTCAGGAACGCGACGATGTCGTGAAGGATGTCGTTGTCGAGCAGGATGCCGCCGAGGACGCTGCGTTCGGCGTCCAGGTTCTGAGGCGGCAGGCGGTCGGCCAGCGGCCCGGAATCGGCCTTCGCGTACGAGCCGCCGGACCCGCTGCCATCCCTGCCGACGCCGTTGCTGTAGCTTGGGGCGGACGCCATGACCTGATCCACTCCTTGGAAACCTCGACCGGCGATCCCCGAGGTCGGCGCATGGGGAGTCGCTCGAAGACATATCGCCTGAACGATTGTATCGGCGTTCTTCGCCGTCGACATCGTCGAAAAGCAGAAACCCAGAGGCGGCGGGATCGGGTCGCGAGGGGGCGCGAAGCTTTGCCGGCGCTGGTCGGGCGGTCGGGCCGGCGTGGCGAGAGGCGGCCGGGGACGTCAGGCGCGGGAGCCGTCGTGAAACGAAAAAGGGCGTCGGACGCGGAGATCGCGTCGCGACGCCCTGGGAAGCGGGAGGGAGCCGTTCAGGAGGCGGCTTCCTCGGTGTGCGTGGGGACGACCCAGAGCTTGACCTCGGTGTAGATGTCCTGGCCCAGGTGGAGCTTGATCGTGTAGAGCCCCAGGTCCTTGAGCGGGCCTTCGATCCGGACGTTCTCGGCCGTGATCGGGAAGCCTTCGCTCTTGAGCGTCTCGGCGATCTGAACGTCGTTGACCGAGCCGAAGAGGTGGCCTTCCTCGTTGGCGTTGGCCTCGATCGTCAGCGAGCGCTGGGCGATCTGCGCGGCGAGGTTCAGGAGGTCGGCGCGGCGCGCCTCCTCGAGCTCGCGGAGCCGCTCGCGGTGCTTCTCGACGACCCGCAGGTTGTGCGGGGTCGCGAACGTGGCGAAGCCCTGGGGAATCAGATAGTTGCGGGCGAAGCCGGGGCGGACCTTGACGAGGTCGCCGGGGCGTCCCAGGAAGGGGACCTCGTGGGTCAGGATGATGCTCATGTGGCCGTTCTTGGCGCGGAGCGGGTGGTTCTGGCGACGTTCCACGCCGGGACGCCGGGGCGGACCCGCCGGTGCGGCCTTCTTAGAACCGTCCCCTTTGGCCTTGCCCGAGGACTTAGGCTTCGAGGTCTTGGAT
This sequence comes from Planctomyces sp. SH-PL62, assembly GCF_001610895.1. Taxonomy (NCBI): domain Bacteria; kingdom Pseudomonadati; phylum Planctomycetota; class Planctomycetia; order Planctomycetales; family Planctomycetaceae; genus Planctomyces; species Planctomyces sp. SH-PL62. The sequence continues at coordinate 1,060,472 of NZ_CP011273.1, forward strand.
TGAGTCTTCGCCATTGTCGATGTCACTTTCGATCCTGAAGGCACGCGCTGGGCTTGAGGAGCGTCGGCCGTCCTCCCCCATCCTCTCATCCGCAGAGCCGCGCCGAGCCGTAAACGAACGAACCACTGGGAAATTCGAGCGGGCCGCTCGAAGGGTCGCGCGGCGGGAGGCGGGGGCCTCCCGATCAACCGCGACGCGCAAGCAGTCGATTGAAACCGATCGGGCCGGAAACTCCAAGCGGGACGTTTGTGCGCCATCCCGATTCGGTTTCGCCGCGCGTCCGGGCCGCCGCGGCGTCCCGTCCGGCGGGTCGTCAGAACGGGATGTCGTCGTCCCCCTGGTCTGGGGCGACGGTCGAACGGCCGCCGGTGTTGGTCGGAGCGTAGCCCCCCCCTCGGGACGGCCCGTTGTCGAACCCACGGTCCGGGGCCGGCGCCGATTCCGGCCGGCCGCGTCGGGGCGGGGACGATTCGCGGGCCGGGGGAGGGCTGAATTCCTCGTCCCCGCCGTAACCGCCGCCCCCGCCGCCGCCGGCTTCACGACGGCTGTCGAGGAACTGCACGCGGTCGGCCTGGACGCGGATCTTGGAGCGTTTCTCGCCGCTGGTCTTGTCGTCCCACTGGTCCATCTTGAGCGAGCCTTCGACGAAGATCAGACTCCCCTTGCGGAGGATCTGACAGCAGGTCTCGGCCTGGCGGTCCCAGACGGTGACGTCGATGTAGAGCACCTCTTCGCGGCGCTCGCCGTCGCGTCCCTGCCAGGAGCGGTTGATGGCCATCCGCAGCTCACTCACGGCGGTCCCGTTGGGGATGCGTCGCAGTTCGGGGTCGAACGTCAGACGACCCATCAGCTGCACGCGGTTCAAGTCCGGCATGGCCCCGCTCCTTTCCCGTCCGATTCCCGAAGCGCGAAGTGACCCTGGAAGACAGGGTAAACGGTTGTTCCCTACATTGCAAGTCGTTTCGCGCGTCGATGGATGCGGTTGCGACGGGGGTGCGGGGCGGAGCGACTATCCGGTCGACGGTGCTCAGTCCTCGCGGCGGCGGCGGCGAGGGCGGTCGTCCATGTCGTCGTCGTGGCCGTTCTCGGCGTCGACGTTCGGGTTCGAGGTCATCGCCTGGTTGACCAGGTGCTCCTCGAGCTTGGGGTGGACCTTGAGGATCAGCTCCCGAAGGATCACGTCGCTGAGGTGACAGTCGGAGACGATCTCCTTCAGCTTCGAGCCGTCGGTGCGGAAGTAGGTCAGGAGGTACGTCCCCTTCTTGTGGCCGTCGATCGGGTAGGCGAGGCGACGCTCGTCCCACTGGCGGCTGGCCACGATCTCGGAGTCGTACTTGGTGAGGATGTCGTGGACCTGTTTGACGGTGTCGTCCCAGGCGGCCGCGGCCTTGGTGCTGTCGAGAAGGAACATGCCTTCGTAGGTGTGGACGGGCAAGTGACGAGTCCTCCGTTGATTCCGCGTTCGTGAAAGTCGGTGTTAGGTCGTTGATCCGTTGAAGCGATTCATGGCCTCGTGGACCCCCTGGGTCGCCCAGACGGCCACGGCTTGCGAGGCGAGGATCAGGGAGTCGTCGATCCGGGCCCGCTCCGCCCCTCGGAAGCGGCCCAGGACGTAGTCGACGGCCTGACCCTCGGCGGCTTCGCCGATGCCGATCCGAAGTCGGGGGAACTCGTGGGTGCCGAGGTGAGCGGCGACGTCGCGGAGGCCCTTCTGACCGCCGTCGGAGCCCCCCTTGCGGATCCGGAGCTTCCCGACCGGCAGGTTCAGGTCGTCGCAGACGATCATGAGGTCCGACAGGTCGAGCTTATGGAACCGGACCGCCTGGCCGACGGATCGGCCGCTCAGGTTCATGAACGTATCGGGCTTGAGCAGCAGGACCCGGCGGTAGTCGATCTCGACCTCGGCGAGCAGGCCTTCGAACTTGCGCGAGAAGGCGTTCGCCCCCGCGCCGCCGGCGGCGGCGAGGCGGTCGATCAGGTCGAAGCCGACGTTGTGCCGGGTGCCGTGGTATTTGGGACCGGGGTTTCCCAGTCCCACGACGAGTTTCAAGGTCGCCAAATCGGCGGCTCCAGGCGTCGTCGCGAGGGCTCGGGCGGCGGCGCGCGGCTCCGGCTTCGAGGGGAAGCCGGAGGGGGCGGCCGGACGAGGCCCCGCGTCGCGTTCAGTCGGCGTCCTTATCCTTGCGCTCGGGCTTGATCACCTCGGGCTGCACCGCCTCGCCCTCGGTGGACTCGACCTCCTGGGACGGCGCCACCACGTGGACCACGAGGAGTTCGGGCTCGGCCTCGACCACCACGCCCTGCGGGACCTGGAGGTCGCGGATGTGGATCCCCTCGCCAAGCTTGAGGCCCGAGACGTCGATCTTGATCGAGTCCGGGATCGAGCCGGCGGGGCACTTCACCCGCAGGGAGCGGATGACGGGCTGGAGGAGGCCCCCGTCGCCCACGCCCACGGCGTCGCCCTTGAAGTCGATTTCGACTTCGGTCTCGATCAGCTCTTCCTTGTTGACCCGGGCGAAGTCGACGTGGATGATCTCCCGCCCCAGGTGGTCCCACTGGACGTCGCGGATCAGGACCGTCTCGGTCTGGCCCCCGAGGTCGAGTTCGGCCAGGTGGGAGGCGGCGGCGATCATCGACCGGGCGTCGATCGCCGACAGGCTGATCGTGACCACGGCCTGCTTGTGCCCGTAGATCACGGCCGGGACCCGTCCGGCGGCCCGCATCCGTCGGGACGCCCTGGTGCCCGTCCCCTTGTTCTTGGCGGGGTCGCGCGTCTCGACCCGTAATTTGATTGCTTCGGACATCGTCGCTCGCCTTGACCGGACCCGCGCTGGCGAGGTCCCGTAAAACATGAAGACCGTTGGGCTTGCCTCGACGCATCCTGCGCGGCGAACCCTTGGGAGGGTCGCCACGAGCGGTCGCTCGTCGCACTTCGCCCGTCAAAATGCGGCCCTTGCGACCGCGCATCCGACCATTATGCGGACTCGCGCCAGATCCTTCAAGACGGGAGGCCGTCTCCGGCCGCCGAATTCCCCGCCCCGATCTGGCGGACCGCCTCATACAGGCCCACGGCGGCGGCGTTGGCGAGATTCAAACTTCGGGCCTCGGGCCGCATGGGGATCCGCAGGGCTCGGTTTCCGGCTTCCGCCAGGATCCGGGGGGGCAGGCCCCGGCTTTCGGGGCCGAAGACAAGACCGTCGCCGGGGCGGAACGCCGCCTCGGTGTAGTTCTGGGGTCCCTTGGTGCTGAACCACCAGAGGCGGTCGCGGCCCAGGGCTTCGGCGACCTCGTCGAGTGCGTCGACCACGCGGAGGTCCAGGTGTTCCCAGTAGTCGAGCCCCGCGCGGCGCACGTAGCGGTCGTCGAGGTGGAAGCCCAGGGGGCGCACGAGCCAGAGCGTCGCCCCGACCGCGACGCAGGTCCTCCCGATCGCCCCGGTGTTCGCGGCGATTTCCGGCTCCGCCAGCACCAGATTGAGGCGATCCGAGGAGTTCGACGCCGGCCCGCTCATCGGTCCGCTCGTCGGGAGGCGGGTTCTCGGCGGAGGCGTGGCAGGGCGGTGTCGTGGATTTTCCACCGTGGTTGCGAGTCTCGACCCGGGTTGTTAATCTCGGTCGGACTGATCGCGGGGACCGCCTTGAACTTAAGAGCGAGAGCGTCGCGGTCGTCTCGTATCCTCGGGATCCCCATGAGCCTCACCCGAGATCCCTCCACATCGGAGCCGTTGGACGCGGGCCGCGAATCTCGTCCTTTGGATTTCGACCCGGCCCTCTCGAGTACACGCATGAATCGTCGCGATGTCAGCCCTGTCAGTCAAGCCGTTTCTTCCAAGAACGACGGTGTCGTCCTGGTCCAGTACGGCAACTACGCCGAGACGGTTCGTCGCTTCTCCGAGGGGGGGGACGAGACCTACTTCGCCCAGCGCTATTCCGTGGACGTGGTGGAGCGGCTTCCGCGGACTTACGGGCCGACGACGGTGGTGACGGTGGACGCCCCGGCGGGCGAGGAGGTCCTCCCCAGCGGCGTCCGCTGCATCGGCTTGCCGGAGGTCCCCTGGAAGTCCGAGGGCGCGAAGGCGGTCATCGCCAGCCTGCGGATGCTGGCTCCGGCGGCGGCGATCATCCGCTTCCCGAGCCGGCCGATCGTCGACTGGTGTCTTCGCGAGGGGGTCCGCGTCTTCCCGCTCCTGGCCGACAGCTTCCAGAATTCCTCCCTGCGCGAACGCTTTCGATCCTGGCGGCTGGCTCGTGTCTTGAATGACTCTCGGGTCGACTTCGTGGCCAACCACCAGCTCGACTCCTGTCGCGATCTGGTCCGAATCGGGGTCTCGCCCAAGAAGATCCTCCCGTGGGATTGGCCGAAGGCGTCGCGGCCCGGCGACCAGGCCCCGAAGTCCGGCCCGGCGACCCCCGGCCTCCTCACGGTGGCCTACGCAGGCAAGGTGATCGAGGCCAAGGGGGTGGGCGACCTGATCCGGGCCGTCGCCCTCTTGAACAAGGAGGGGCTCCACGTCCGCGCGACGATCGCGGGGGGGGGCGAGATCGAGCACTTCCGGGGGCTGGCGAAGGAACTCGGGGTCGCCGACGAGGTCGAACTCGCGGGTCTGGTTCCGCATCGCGAGGCGACCGCGCTGATGCGACGGAGCGACGTCGTGGTGGTGCCGAGCCGTCACGAGTACGGCGAAGGGCTGCCGATGACCATCTTCGACGCCCTGACCTCGCGAAGCCCCTTGGTCATCTCCGACCACCCGATGCTGGTGGCCCCCCTCGAGAACGATCCGGCGGTTTCGATCTTCCCCGAGAAAGACGCTCCGGCGCTGGCACGGGCGCTTCGGAAGCTGGCCGAGGACCCCGCCCACTATCGGTCGCTCTCGGAGCAGTCGGAGGCGACCTGGCAGCGGTTGCAGATCCCCCTGATGTGGGGAGACATGGTCGAGCGCTGGCTCTCGGGAACGGCCGAGGACCTCGCCTGGTTGTCGCGGTACACGCTCGCATCTCGAAACGAATCCTGACCCGCCAGGCCGACGGGCGCGATCAATCCTGGGAGCAGCTCCCAGGGTCGATCGGTCGCGTCGTCGGCGATGCACCTCGCTAGAAGGTCCTCTTTCATGCCCTTGATCGCCTATCAGCACGCCCACGGCAACACGGATTTCCCCCACCACTTCGCCTTCTTCGGCCACATGGAGAAGCTGGGCGTCCTCGAGAAGTTCGATTTCGTCGTCGATCCGATGATGGATCTGGACTACTGCACCAAGCTCCTGAAGCGGTTCCCGCAGGTCCAGCTCACTGAGGATCGGAGCCGTCCCCGGCGTTGGCTTCGCAAGATGGCCAAGACCGTCGGTCGCGGCTACCGGCCGATTTCCTACCTCGACAAGTTCGACGCCGTCTGCGAGGCCCCCGGCGGCCGGATCAACGAGATCTACACGCATCACGACGTCTTCCGGTTCTATCCTCGGGTGAAGCGCCGGGCCATCCTGTTCCACTCGATCGAACAGGGGGCCCTCAAGACGCCCGATGTGCGGCAGTCGGTCGCCACGGCCGACCTGGTGATCGCCCGGACCAGCCGATCGGCGGAAAACGCCCGGGGGGTCGGCGCCAAGTGGGTCGTCGATTCGGCGGACATCGTGTTCCTGGAGCATCCCCAGAAATTCACCTACCGGCAGGGGATCGCCGCGGCTCTCCGGCTCCCGAACTCCGGCGTCACCGACGAGTACGTCGGCAGGCTGTGGGAGATCATCCGGGGCCTGGAGAAGAAGGAAGGGCAGCTCGACCTCGTGCGGGTCGAGGAGCCGTTCGGGAGGGCGATGATCCTTGACGGCCTGGGGAGCTACCTCAAGCCCGACACCGGCCTGTTCGGCGACGACGACTTGTACATCCCGTTCCTCCATCAGCGGGATGCGATCATCACATCCAGGCTCCACACGACGCTCCTGGCCCTGATGTACGGCAATCGCAAGATCCTCCAGTTCCACGTCGAGGGGGGAACGAAGAAGTCGGAGGAGATCTTCGCCGACATGGGCATTAGTTCGATCCCCGTGCATCAGCGCGAGGACGTGAACCTGGCGACCGTCGAGCGGTTCCTCGAAGCCGGGCCCAACCTCCCGGAGCAGGAGGCCCAGGACGCCCTTGCTCTCGCCAAAACGAAGACGCTCGCGGGCATGGACGCGTTCCTCGAATGGCTCGACACGATCAAGTGATCTCGGCCCTGCACCGCGGGGCGGGACGTCGCAACTTCGAGAAAACCGAAACGCTCGGCCGGCGGGGACAGATCCCGCCGGCCGAGCGTCTTCGTTTGATCCGGGATTGCGATCCGGTCCTGGCGCCGCGTCGGGCGATCAGTAGGCGTCGGCCGAGACGACCTCGCCGCCGGCGCGGGAGGTCAGCGCCTGGAAGACGCCGACCTTGGTGTTGGGGCCGGTGATGCTGTAGGTGGAGTTGGCCCAGGTGACGCCCGGGGGATCGCCGGTGGTCGGGTTGGGCTGCCAGGTGTCGATCGATTCCTTGAGGAACCGGACCGAGCCGTCAAGGAACGCCGCGTTGACGCCGCCCGAGTGGAAGCTGGAGAGGAAGATGGGCAGGTATTCCTCGAAGCTGCTGTTGGTGAACAGGGTTTTGACGGGAGTCTTCTGGGCGTTGATGGGCCAGAAGCTGTCGAAGGTGTTGTCGGTGTAGTAGCCGGACGACCACCAGTGATAATACTCGCGAATCCCCTGGGCGAGCATCGAGTGGCCGTGCTCGGAGAAGGCCAGCGTGTTGCTGGTGCCGTCGGTGACGCCTGCCACGGTGACGTTGGAGTGGCCGAACATCACGCCCGACATGCCGGCGACCCGGCCCGCGAAGTTGGTGTTGTTGGTGCGGATCGAGAGCGACCACATCCCCGAGTTGCAGGCGTAGCTGCTGAACTGCATCCGCCAGTTGCCCGGAATGACCGGGGCGCCGAAGTTGTCCGCGTTCATCGCCACGCCCTGAGAAACGGTCGGGTCGCTCGGGCACCAGAGGCTTGAGATCCCCTGGGCGATGACCGTCAGGTTCTCGTAGTCGGACTGGCAGAGGAGCATGTTGGCGGCGTCGTACACCCCCTTCTGCTCGATGTACGGGGCGAGCCGGAACCAGATGCTCAGGCTGTCGCGGGTAGCCCCGTCGCGGACCCGCCGGGTCGTCAGGTTGCTCGGCGGATAGCAGCCGTTGCTCGATTCGTAATTGGCGGCGCCCAACGCCAGCTGCTTCAGGTTGTTGACGCACTGGGCGCGGCGGGCGGCCTCGCGCGCCGACTGGACGGCCGGCAGCAGCAGGGCGATCAGGACGGCGATGATGGCGATGACGACGAGCAGCTCGATCAGCGTGAAGCCGCGCCGAGGTGGGCGGTTGGGCGATTGGGTGGCGCACGACATGCGAAAACTCCTGAGGACCGTTCAGATGGGAATTGGATCGGGGATCGATCGATGATGAGAGGGCCCGGCGAAGAGGCCGGTGGAGTGGTCGCGTCGAGGTCAGCGACCGAGTCCGAGAGCCTCGCGTGCGCTCACCGACTTGCCTCTAACCTTGACCGGACCCTGGACCTGGCCCCCCCTGACGACGGGGGCCGAGGGGTCGGCTTGCGGTCCTCTGGAACCCGGGGCACCGATGGTGCCGGTCTCGGAAGGCTGGCATCCGGCGATCAAAAGCGAGGCGGCCAGTGCGGTAGCCGATCGGCGGAGCGGGAATCGAGGCGGCATTTGGTACAACCTCCCACGGATGTCTCGCGCTCCACATTCGTTTGACGGGGGGACGCGAGGGGGACGGACGGATGAGTCAGGGGATGCCGTCGACGCCGCGCGGGCGGGGCCGGGCTCGGGGACTCGACGACGCCGGCCTTGCGACGAGGAATCGCGGGCGGCTGGTGATCATCGGGGACGCGCCGGACCCGGGAGAGGGGAAGTCCCGCACATTTCTTTGATCGAGGAACTTATATTTCGCAAGCCAGATCGTGGGAATCATACCATGATCGCGATCACGGCTGTCAAGTGATCCGGCGCGTGTCTGAAAAGATCGACAACCCTTTGGCGGGGCGTCGGTTTCGGGACGCTTCGTCGGCCACGGGTCGCATTCAGTTTGGAATGCGGCGGGCGACCATCCGCGGGCGGGCGGGCGGGCCGGTCGGCGTTGCGGTTCAGGTCGATTCGGGTCAAGGGGCGGCGACGAGGTCCGCGTCGGGTTCCCGATCGCCGTGCGTCGAGGCGTCGCCGTTGGACTGGGGATGGTCGACGTGGAGCCGCGACGAGGTCCGGGATTCGTCCGGGCCCTGGGGGCGGCGGTCGTCGCGGCGGTCGGCGAGGCGCTGGATGACGTAGTAGAAGACGGGCGTCAGGAAGATGCCGAAGAGGGTGACGCCGAGCATGCCGCTGAAGACGGCCACGCCCAGGGTCTGCCGCATCTCGGCACCGGCGCCGGCGGCGAGGATCAGCGGGACGACGCCGAGGATGAAGGCCATCGACGTCATGATGATCGGCCGCAGCCGGAGTTCGCAGGCTTCCAGGGTCGCCTCGTAGGCCGACGAGCCGGCCTCACGTTGCGCCTTGGCGAACTCGACGATCAGGATGGCGTTCTTGCACGCCAGGCCGACGAGCACGATGAAGCCCACCTGCGTGAAGATGTTCACGTCCATGCGCCAGAGGTTGACTCCGATGGTCGAGCAGAGCAGGCACATCGGCACGACCAGGATCACGGCGAGCGGCAGCGACCAGCTCTCGTACTGCGCGGCGAGCACCAGGAAGACCAGGACGACGGCCAGGACGAAGGCGAACATCGCGGTGTTGCCCGTCTGGCGCTGGAGCAGCGCTAGTTCGGTCCAGTCCGATCGCATCGCCTGGGGGAGTTCCTCGGCCATGATCTGCTGCATCTCGTCGAGCGCCTGTCCGGAGCTGACGCCGGGCGCCGGGTAGAGGTTGATCGCGGCGGAAGGGTAGAGGTTGTAGCGGAGGTTCATGACCGGCCCGCTGACGTCGCGAGGGCGGACGAGCGACCCCAGCGGCACCATCCCCCCTTGCTCGTTGCGGACGCGGAGGCCGGAGAGGTCGCGCAGCTCGCGGCGGAAGTCGGCCCGGCCCTGGACGTTCACCTGCCAGGTGCGGCCGAAGCGGTTGAAGTCGTTGACGTAGAGCGACCCGAGGTAGACCTGCAAGGTGTTGAACAGCTCGGAGATCGAGACTCCCATGAGCTTGGCCTTCTCGCGGTCCACGTCCAGGAACACCCAGGGGGTGTCGGCCCGGAAGCTGGTGAAGAGGCCCTGGAGGCGCGGCGAGGCCTCGCCCGCCGCGACGACCCGCCGGGCCGTCTCCTCCAACTCGCGGGACCCCAGGTCGCCGCGGTCCTCGATCACGATCTTGAAGCCGCCGGCGGTCCCCAGGCCGTCGACCGGCGGGGCGTCGAAGACGTTGACCATCCCTTCATGGATCTGCTGCTGGAGGGCGTCCTGGAGCCTCGCCGCGATCACCGGGCCCGAGAGCCCCTCCTTGGCGCGATGGTGGAAGTCGTCGAGCATGACGTACATCGCGCCGAAGTTGGGGGCGTTGGCGTTCATCAGGATCGACTGCCCGGCGATCGCCAGGGTGTGGGTGACGCCCGGCAGCTTCAGGGCCAGGGCTTCGGCCTGCCGCATGACGACCTGGGTCCGCTCCAGCGAGGACGAGTCCGGGAGCTGCACGTTGACCAGCAGGTAGCCCTTGTCCTGCGAGGGGATGAACCCGGTCGGCGTCCGCATGAACCCCCAGTAGGTCACGAACAGCAGGCCGCCGTACACCAGGAGGACCAGTGCGCTGACCCGGAGCATGCCGCCGACGAGGCGCGTGTAAGAGCCTGCGGCGGCGTCGAAGCCGTGGTTGAAGATCGCGAAGACTCCGCCCATCAGGCGGTTCACGACCGGGCCGAGGAGCCAGCCGCCGAGGCCGCCGACCGCCGCTCCGATCAGCAGGCCGAGGCGGTCATGAGTCAGCCACGTCGAATTCAGGAGGCCCGACGGCTGGGGAGTCATCCCGGCCGCGATCGGGCCCAGCCAGACGGCCCCCGCCCAGGCCCCGAGCGCCGCGATCGCCGCGAGCGGCAGCGCCTCGTAGGAACCCTTGCGGCGGGGCTTGAGGAGCATCGCCGCAAGGGCCGGGCTCAGGGTCAGGGAGTTGAACGTCGAGATCAAGGTCGAGGTCGCGATCGTCAGGGCGAACTGGCGGAAGAACTGGCCGGTGATCCCCGAGATGAACGCGCAGGGGATGAACACCGCCGTCAGCACCAGCCCCACCGCCACCACCGGCGAGGAGACCTGCTCCATCGCCAGGATCGTGGCGTCCCTTGGGGCCAGGCCTCGCTCGATGTGGTGCTCGACCGCCTCGACCACGACGATCGCGTCGTCCACCACGATCCCGATCGCCAGCACCAGCCCGAACAGCGTCAGGTTGTTCAGGCTGAACCCCAGGGCCGCCATCACGGCGAACGTCCCCACCACGGCGACCGGCACCGCGATCAGCGGGATCAGGGCCGACCGCCAGTTCTGCAGGAACAGCAGCACGACCACCGCCACGAGGATCACCGCGTCGCGAAGCGTCTTGAAAACCTCGTCGACCGACTCGGTGATGAACGGCGTGGTGTCGTAGGCGATGGCGTAGTCGACCCCCTCGGGGAAGCGGTCCTTCAGCTCCTCCATCTTCGATCGGACCGACCGCGCGACGTCCAGCGCGTTCGAGCCCGGCCGCTGGTAGACGGAGAGCGCGACGGTGGGACGGCCGTCCAGGGTGCAGGCCTGGTCATAGCCCTGCGCGCCCAGTTCGACCTCGGCGACGTCGCTGAGACGGACGACGCCCCCCCGCGGGTCGGCCTTGAGGACCATGTCGGCGAACTGCTCGCTGTCGCTGAGCCGGCCGAGGGTGGTGATGGTGAACTGGAAGGCCTGCCCGGTGTCGACGGGGGGCTGTCCCAGCTGCCCGGCGGCGACCTGGATGTTCTGCTGCTCGATCGCCTGCACCACGTCGGAGGCGCTCAGGTTGCGGAACGACATCTTCTGGGGGTCGAGCCAGACCCGCATGCTGTAGTTGCGCTGGCCGAGGTAGGTGATGTCGCCGATGCCGTCGAGCCGCGCCAGCTCGTCGCGGAGCTGGATCGTGGCGTAGTTGCTCAGGTAGAGGTTGTCCCGCGTCCCGTCCGGCGAGTACACGTTGATGATCATCAGGATGCTGGGCGACTTCTTCGTCACCGAGACGCCGCGGCGCTTGACCAGCTCCGGGAGGATCGGCTCGGCGAGCGCCTCGCGGTTCTGGACGAGGACCTGGGCCATGTTCAGGTCGACGCCCGGCTTGAACGTGACGGTCAGGGTGTAGTTGCCGTCGTTGGTGCATTGCGACGACATGTAGAGCATGTTCTCGACGCCGTTGACCTGCTGCTCGATCGGCGCGGCGACGGTGTCGGCGACGACCTGCGCGTTGGCCCCGGGGTAGTACGCCGAGACCTCGACGGTCGGCGGCGTGATGTCGGGGTACTGCGCCACCGGGAGCGTCCAGAGCGTGACGCCGCCGGCGAGCGTGATGACGATCGAGAGCACCGAGGCGAAGATCGGTCGGTCGATGAAGAATCTGGAGAACACGGCGACCTCACGTCTCGTCGGTTGGTTCGTGGTGGGGCTTCTTGCGGCGGGGACGGACGGCCGCCGCGCCTCGCATCGTCAGCGTCCAGGCGGGCCGCCAGAGGATGCGGAGCGTCAGCACGTCGAGCGTCGTCCGGCCCAGGAATCGGACCCAGGGCGAACTGAAGAATCGGGATTCGCTCGTGGAGTCGATCACGTAGAAGAAGACCGGGGTCAGGACGATGCCGAAGAGGGTGACGCCGAGCATGCCGCTGAAGACGGCCACCCCCAGCGACTTCCGCATCTCCGAGCCCGCCCCGTGGGCGTAGAGCAGGGGGACGACGCCGAGGATGAAGGCCATCGACGTCATGATGATCGGCCGCAGCCGGAGCCGGCAGGCCTCCAGAGTCGCCTCGCGGATCGAGCGGCCCTGGTTGTGGATCAGCTTGGCGAACTGGACGATCAGGATGGCGTTCTTGCTCGCCAGCCCGACCAGCACCACCAGCCCGACCTGGGTGAAGATGTTGATGTCCGTCCCGGCGTTGTGGACCCCCAGCGCCGCGCTGTTGCGGACCCCGACGACCGCGCTGAGCATGCAGAGCGGGACCGAGAGGATCACCGCCAGCGGCATCGACCAGCTCTCGAACTGGGCCGCCAGGACGAGGAAGACCATCGCGATCGAGAAGCCGAAGACGTAGAGCGCCGTGTTCCCCGCCTGCTGCTCCAGGAAGGCCAACTCGGTCCACTCGAAGCTCATCGCATCGGGCAGCTCGCGCTGGGCGAGCCTCTCCATCGCCCGTATCGCGGTCCCTGAGCTGACCCCCGGCACGGCCGAGCCGTTGATCGAGGCGGCCGGATACATGTTGTATCGGGTGAGGATGAGCGGCCCGTTGATCTCCTCGACCCGGGCCACGGCCCCGATCGGGACCATCGTGCCCCGGTCGTTCCGGACCTGGAGCCGGCTGATGTCCTCCTTCTGGTCCCGGTATCGGGGGAGGGCCTGGACCACGACCTGCCAGGTCCGGCCGAACAGGTTGAAGTCGTTGACGTAGAGCGAGCCGAGGTACGCCTGGAGCGTCTGGAAGACGTCGCGGAGGGGCACCCCTTTCACGAGGCAGGCGTCGCGGTCGACGTCGAGGAAGATCTGGGGGACGTTGGCGCGGAAGACGGACGTGAGCCCGTCGACCGCCGGCGACCGTCCCGCCGACCCTCCCCCCGTCAGCCCCTCGATCCAGGCCCGGAAGCCTCCCCCGGCGGCCTTGGGCTTCTCGGCCGCCTCCGACTTCGCGGCGTCTTCCGGGGGGATCGGGTCGCCGTCCACGTCGATGCCGGGGTTGGTCGGGCTGACGTTCGCGAGCGCGACCAGCCGCTCGATCTCGCGCTGGAGCCGCGCGGGGCCGAGGTCGCCGCGGTCCTCGACCATGAGCATCCAGCCCCCGGCGCGTCCGGCGCCTCGGATCGGCGGCGGCCCGAACATGGAGACGTTGGCCTCCGGGACGGCCGCCGCGAGCTTGCCCCGGAGCTTGTTCATGATGACTTCGTAATACAGGTCGTTGGTCCGCCGCTTGCTGAAGGGCTCGAGCGTGACGAACATCGTGCCGAAATTCGACCCGAACGCACTGAGCAGGAGCGACTGCCCCGAGATCGCCACCGTCGACGCCACGCCCGGCTCCTCGCGGACGATCGCCGCGATCTTGCGCAGGGTCGCGCGGGTCCGCTCCAGCGAGGACGAGTCCGGGAGCTGGATGTTCGTCAGCATATATCCCATGTCTTGCGACGGGACGAACCCCCGGGGCGTCTTGATGAACGTGTCATACGTCAGGAACAGGAGCCCGGCGTAGACCGCGAAGACCAGCATGAAGACCCGCAGCAGCCCGCCGACCAGGCGGGAGTACAGGCCCGCGGTCGCGAGGAAGCCGCGATTGAACAGCGTGAAGAATCGCCCCAGGACGAAGTTCAAGGGACCGGCGAACGTCCAGAGGGCCAGGCCGCCGATCACCGCGGCGACCGCTTCGGCGGCCTGCTCGGGGCTGGCGCCCAGGCGGAGCATCAGGTCGCCCGCCGAGTCCAGGACCGAAGCGCGGTGGACCGCCTCGGCCCCCGCTCGCTCGAAATAGGGGAGCAGCCTGGGGCTCAGCGAGGTGTAGCCCAGCCAGGCCCCGATCCCGGCCAGCACGAAGCGGGGGAGCGCCTGATACTCCCCCTTCCCCCGGGGCTTGAGGAGCATCGCCGCCAGCGCCGGGCTCAGGGTCAGCGAATTGATCGTCGAGAGGATCGTCGCCGAGGCGATCGTCAGGGCGAACTGGCGGAAGAACTGGCCGGTGATCCCCGAGATGAACGCGCAGGGGATGAACACCGCCGTCAGCACCAGCCCCACCGCCACCACCGGCGAGGAGACCTCCGACATCGCCTGGATCGTCGCCGCTCGGGGCGTCAGGCCCCGCTCGATGTGGTGCTCGACCGCCTCGACCACGACGATCGCGTCGTCCACCACGATCCCGATCGCCAGCACCAGCCCGAACAGCGTCAGGTTGTTCAGGCTGAACCCCATCCCCAGCATCACCGCGAAGGTCCCGACGATCCCCACCGGGACCGCCACCAGCGGGATCAGGGCCGACCGCCAGTTCTGCAGGAACAGCAGCACGACCAGGGCCACCAGAACCACCGAGTCCATCAGGGTCTTGAAGACCTCCTGGATCGACTCGCGGATGTAAGGGGTGGTGTCGTAGCGGATGACGTAGTCGAGGCCCTCGGGGAAGTCTTGCTTCAGCTCCGCGATCTTCGCGCGGACGACGTCGGCCGTCTCCAGCGCGTTGGAGTCCGGGAGCATGAAGACGGCCATGTTGGCCACGGGCTGGCCGTTGATCTCGCTGTCGATGTCCAGGCTGCGGGCCCCCAGCTCGATCTCCCCCAGGTCGCGGATGCGGACGACGCGGCCGTCTCGGGTCCGCTTGACGATCACGTCGCCGAACTGGTCGACGTCTTCAAGTCTCCCCAGGGTGTCGATCGTGAACTGGGTGCGGGAGCCGCCCGCCTCCGACGACTGGCCCACCGATCCGGCGGCGACCTGCGCGTTCTGCTCGCGGAGCGCCGCGACGACGTCGCCGGCGTTGAGCTCGCGCATCGCCAGCTTGTCCGGGTCGAGCCAGATCCTCATGCTGTAGTTGCGAGTCCCAAGGACTCCGACGTCGCTGATCCCCGGGAGCCTCGCCATCTCCTCGCGGATGTGCATGAGCGCGTAGTTGCTCAGGTAGAGCTGGTCGTACCGGGCGTCGGGCGAGAAGAGCCCGATCGAGAGCAGGATGTCGGGCGACCGTTTGCGGGTCGTGACGCCGGTGGCCTTGATGACGTCGGGGAGCATCGGGACCGCCAGGGCCACCCGGTTCTGCACCAGGACCTGCGCCAGGTTCAGGTCCACCCCCTGCTTGAACGTGACGGTCAGCGTGTAGTTGCCGTCATTGGTGGACTGGGACGACATGTACATCATGTCGTCGACGCCGTTGACCTTCTGCTCGATCGGCGAGGCGACGGTGTCGGAGACCACCTGCGCGTTGGCCCCCGGATACTGGCAGGAGACCATTACGGTCGGCGGCGCGATCTGGGGGAACATCGCGACCGGCAGGCTGTAGAGCGACAGCGCGCCGGCCAGCGTGATCACGATCGAGATGACCGAGGCGAAGATCGGCCTGTCGATGAAGAATCGCGTGAACACGTGGCATTCATCTCGTCGAGGTCGTGGCGTCTAAGCGTCGCTGCAGGGGCTCGATCAGGGGGCCTTCTTGGCGGCGGACGCCGGGGCCGTGGCCGGGGATGGGGCCGTGGCCGGAGAGTTGGCCGGAGCCGGGTCCACGACCGATGCGGGCGGCGGCGGGGCGTCGGCCCCGCCGGGCTCGGGATCGAAGGGGCGGGCCGTCACCGGCGCGTCCTTGCGGAGTTTCTGGAGGCCGCTGACCACGACGAGGTCGTCGGGCTTGATCCCTTCGGAGACTTCGCGAAAGCCGTCGACGAGCACGCCGATCCGTCCGAGGTCGACGAGCGAGTGGGTGTACTTGGGGATGGGCGAGCCGTCCCGATTCGTCAGCGGCTTGCCCGCCTTGTCCGTGAAGAACTCCGGCTCACCGTCCTTCACCGCCCGCCGCAGGACGTACACCTTCTTCGCCCCCTGATCGGAGGTCAGGGCTTCCTCACGCACAAGGAGCGCCGGGTGCGGCTCGCCGATCGGGAGCTTGACGCGGACGAAAAGGCCCGGGGTGAACAACCCCTTCGGATTGTCGAGGCGGGCGCGGAAGCGGAGGGTCCCGGTGTTCAGGTCGACGCGGTTGTCGGTGAAGTCGACGACCCCCTTGTGACGGAAATCGGGCTCGTCGGACAGGGCGATCTCGACGGGCGTCTGTTGCTCGCTCCCGGCCCCGCGCGACTGGAGGAGGCGGCGGATCCGCAGCATGGCCGCCTCGTTGACGTCGAAATAGACGTAGATCGGGTCCTGGCTGACGACGAAGGTCAGGGGCGTGACGTCGGCCTGCACCAGGTTGCCGGGGTCGACCTGTCGTCGGCTGAGTCGACCCGAGATCGGGGACGAGACGCGGGTGAACTGGAGGTCGAGTTGGGCGAGGTCGTGGGCGGCCTTGGCCGTCCCCACCGCCGCCACGGCCTCGGCGTGGTCGAACGCGTAGCGGTCGTACTCCTCGCGGCTGATCGAAAGGCCTCGGTCGTAGAGAACCTTGGCCCGCTGGAACTCGTTGCTGAGCCGCTTGGCCCGGGTCTCGGCCTGCTCCAGCTCCGCGTGGGTCCGATCGGCCGCGGCCTGGAACGGCCGGGCGTCGATCTGGAACAGGACGGAGTCCTTGTCGACCTGCTGGCCGTCCTGGAAGTACACCTGGTTGAGATAACCGGAGACCCGCGCCCGGATCTCGACCGACATCACCGCCTCGGTCCGCCCGGGGAAGGTCTCGAAGTCCAGGACCTCGCGGCTGATCGGCCGTTCGAAGAGGACGAGGTCCGGCGGCCGCGCCGCCGGGGCCGTCGAGGAGGCCGCGTTCCCGCAGCCCGCGACGGTTCCGCATGCCAACATCGCCAGCCCGATCCAGATCCGACGATCCATATCGATCACTCCTCGCGTCGTCCGGTCACTCACTCGTCGGCTCCCCCTCGGAATCCCCGTTCGGCCTCGTTCCGACGTCCCGGGCCGGTCCCGCCCGCCGACAGGTCGGCGTCCTTGAGACGCTCCCGTTCGACGTCCGACAGGATGCCCCGGAAGACGACGTCCAGGATGTCCCGGGCCTGCTCGGCGACAGGTTTCGCCGCGCCGGCAAAGTAGTTGGTGAACATGGTTCCGTAGATCAGGTTGCCGATCACGTCGCTGATCTGCTCCGGGGGGATCGCCCGCAGCCGCCCCTCTTCGGTCAGGGTTCCATAGAGCTTCCGCCACTGCTGGCCGTGCTCCTGGCGGTGTTCGATGTAGGTGGGGCGGGTCCGATCCTTGAACTGGGCCCGTTCCTGGATCAGCAGCTCGACGTACTCGGGATGCTCGGCGAAGAAGGTCAGGAACGCCAGAATGCCCCGAGCGATCCTTTCCAGCCCGTCCTCTAGACCAGCGACATTCGCCTCGACTTGGGCCGAGAGCGCCCTCATCACCCGATCCGCGGCGGCCAGGAAAAGCTCCCGCTTGCTCGGGAAATAGCGGTAGATCGTCCCCTTGCCGACCCCCAGGCGATCCGCCAGCTCTTGCGTCATGGCGTCCGAAAAGCCATGCTCCGCGAAGAGTTCCGTCGCCTTGCAGAGGATCTGCTCGCGACGCGCCGCGGCGTCCTTCCCCGGCGCCCGGCCTTTCAGTTCATTCTTGGACGCGGCGCTCATGGTGGGCTCGTCAAGGAGGGGACGGACCGGTCAGTCCGAGTATTATGAGCTTCGGGATTGTAAAATCAACCTTAAACATTCGGGGTTGATTTCGAGGGAAGGGGCGTCGATGATGAAATCGACCCGGCCGACGAGAGCCGATGCGCGCAGGCCCTCGCATCGTCCCTCGCCCCGCCTCCGCCCCCCCCCGCGGAAACCGCTCCCGCCGTCGACGACCGGTCGACTGGAACCATCCCAAACCTCCAGCCGAAAAGAAGCGGAGCCGAACCATGGACAAGCCCGCCGTCAGCCGGGAACGGCTTCGACGACCCCTCCGAACGATCGCCGTCGTCGCGGCGGTCATCGCGACCTCCGCCTACTCCATCCGGGCGCAGGAGCCGCTCGCGTCGGGAGCGAAACCCTCGCCCGAGGCGGTTGAGTTCTTCGAGACCTCGGTCCGGCCGGTCCTGGTCGAGTCGTGCCAGAAGTGCCACGGCCCGGAGAAGCAGAAGGCCGACTTCCGGGTGGACAGTCGCGAAGCGATCCTCAAGGGGGGCTCGCTCGGACCGGCCGTCGTCCCCGGCGACCCCGGCGAATCGCCGCTGCTGCAGGCCCTCACCCACGGCGAGGACGAAGACCTCAAGATGCCGCCCGACGCCAAGCTCCCGGACCCGGCGATCGAAGCCCTCACCCGATGGGTGGAAATGGGCGCGCCGTGGGGCGAGTCCCCCTCGGACCGGGCCGCGACCGCCGATCCGGCGGAGGAGCACTGGGCTTTTCAGCCTTTGAAGGAGTCTCCGCTCCCCGAGGTCCAGGATCGGGGCTGGGTCAAGACGCCCGTCGACGCCCGCATCCTCGCCCGTCTCGAACGGGAAGGGATGACGCCGTCGCCGCCCGTCGATCGTCGGACCCTGCTCCGCCGCGCCACGCTCGACTTGCTGGGCGTCCCCCCCACGATCGAGGAGATCGAGGCGTTCGAAGCCGACCCGTCGCCCGACGCCCTCGCGACGGTCGTCGACCGACTCCTGGCGTCCCCGCTGTACGGAGAGCGCTGGGGAAGGCACTGGCTGGACGTCGCCCGCTATGCCGACACGAAAGGCTACGTCTTCCAGGAGGAACGCAAGTATCCCTACGCGTTCACCTATCGGGACTACGTGATCGACGCCTTCAACGCAGACCTGCCGTTCGATCAGTTCATCGTCGAGCAACTGGCGGCCGATCAACTCCCGGCCGACGGCGACCCGAACCGACTGGCCGCAATGGGCTTCCTGACGGTCGGCCGCCGGTTCCTCCAGGATAAGAACGAGATCATCGATGACCGGATCGACCTCGTCGGCCGTGGGCTCCTGGGCATGACGATCGCCTGCGCCCGCTGCCACGACCACAAGTTCGACCCGATCCCGACCGAGGACTACTACTCGCTCTACGGCGTTTTCGCCAGCTCGGTGGAGCCGGCCGAACTCCCCCGGCTCGACGGCGACTCGGCCGCCGACTCGGTCGAGATCCAAGAACTGGAGAAGCGACTCGCCGAGGCCCGGAAGGTCCGCGACGACTTCAAGGCCGCCCGCCGGGCCGAGGTCGTCGAGGACTTGCAGGCCCGAGGTTCCCTCTACCTGAAGGCCGCCTACGACGTCGGCTTCGACCCCCGTGCGACCCGCGCGGACGAGCGGGCCGCGAAGGACGGACTGACGCCGCTCCGGTTGAGGCTGGCCGCCCGCCTCTGCAAGACGAAGTTCGACTCGCCGGCCGCCGACGCCGACCCCGTGCTAGCCCCCTGGAAGCTGTTCCAGTCCCTCTCCAGCGAGGAGTTCTCCGCGAAGGCGCCCGAGGTGCTCGCGAAGCTCGACCAGCGGGCGCAGGCCGAGCCGGCGTCGATCCATCCCCTGATCCTCGCCTCGATCCGCGAGGCGAAGCCGACCGACATGAACCAGGTCGCCGCCTGCTACTCGGCCGTGCTGGCCGGGCTCGAGGAACGGCTCCGCGCGGCCGGCGACAAGAAAGCCGAGCCCCTGGCCGAGCCCGATTGGGAGTCGCTCCGCCAGGCGTTCCACGCGCCGGGAGGCCCTCTCATCCCGGACCCCGGCGAGGACCGCGGCCTGATCGACCGGGCCCAGCGCGAGGAGCTTCGGAAGCTGGAGAACAAGGTCGCCGAGGTCGACAAGGCGGCGGCCGGCAAGATCCGACGGGCGATGGTCATGAACGACGCCCCCGAGCCGGTCGAGCCCCGCGTCTTCATCCGGGGCAACGCCGGGAGGCCGGGCAAGGTGGTGCCTCGCCAGTTCCTCAAGGTCCTGAGCGAGCCCGACCGCAAGCCCTTCGAGAAGGGGAGCGGCCGGCTGGAGCTGGCCCAGGCGATCGTCGGCCGGGCCGCTCCGCTGTCCGCCCGCGTGATCGTGAACCGCGTCTGGCGCTGGCACTTCGGCGAAGGGCTGGTCGACAGCCCCAGCGACTTCGGCGTCAAGACCGACCCCCCGTCGCATCCCGAACTGCTCGACGAGCTGGCGGCGGGATTCCTCGCGGACGGCTGGTCGATCAAGAGCCTTCATCGCAAGATCATGCTCTCCAACACCTACCAGCAGGCGAGCGCCCTCCGGCCCGACTGCCTGGAAAAGGACGCCCGCAACCGCCTCGTCTGGCGGTTCAACCGTCAGCGGCTCGACTTCGAGTCCCTCCGCGACTCGATCCTGGCCGTATCCGGCGCGCTCGACCCGGCGCGGGGAGGGCCGTCGGTGACCTTCGACGGGTCGTCGAACCCGCCCCGGCGTACGGTCTACGGCTTCATTGACCGGCAGAACATGGATGGGGTGTACCGGACCTTCGACTTCGCGATCCCCGACGCCACCAACCCGCGCCGGTTCGTGACGACGGTCCCCCAGCAAGCCCTGTTCCTCATGAACAGCCCGTTCGTGCAGGAGCAGTCTCGGCGACTGGCTTCGGCCGTCGAGCAGGCTGATCGCGCCGAGGCGGTGCGATCGGTGTACGAGCGGGTGCTCGGCCGCCGCCCCGACGAACGCGAGGCGGCGCTCGCGACGGCCTTCCTCGACCGCCCGGCGGCCGAGGGGGAGGCGACGCCGCCGCCGCTGGCGCAGCTCGCCCAGGTGCTCATGCTCACGAACGAATTCCTCTACATGGACTGATCCGGTCGTCCGGGTCCGAGGGCTCCTACGATGTCGCACGTCCCCAACAGGCTTCAAGACGGTGTCTCCACCCGTCGCGAGATGCTCTGCCGCTCCGGCGTCGGCTTCGGCTCGCTCGCCCTTGGCGCGCTGCTTTCGGAGGCGGGCGGCCTGGGCCGGGCGGCCCGCGCCGCCGACGCGGCCGCGCCGATCAAGGGAGGGGTCGGGGTCAACCCGCTCCTCCCCAGGACGGCGCCCGCCGCCGCGAAGGCCAAGCGGGTCGTCCATCTGTTCATGAACGGCGGGATGTCGCACGTCGACACGTTCGACCCCAAGCCGGCCCTCGCCAGGCACCACGGCAAGGAGGTCCCCAGCAACCTCCCCACCGAGCGCAAGACCGGCGCGGCGTTGGCCTCGCCTTACAAGTTCCGCAAGTACGGCGAGAGCGGCCTGGAGATCAGCGAGATCTTCGAACGCACCGCCCAGATGGCCGACGAGCTCTGCGTGGTCCGGTCGATGCACGCCGACGTCCCCAACCATGAGCCCTCGCTGATGCTCATGAATTGCGGCGAGGCGCGGCAGGCCCGGCCGAGCCTGGGCTCCTGGGTCCTCTACGGCCTTGGGACGGAGAACCAGAACCTCCCCGGCTTCCTCGTCATGTGCCCCGGTGGGTATCCGATCGCCGAGTCCCAGAACTGGCAGTCGGCGTTCCTGCCGGGCGTCTATCAGGGGACGTACCTCGACAGCAACAACACGGACATCGAGAAGCTGATCGCCCACATCCGGAGCCACGGCGTCGGCCCCCGCACCCAGCGCGCCCAGCTCGACCTCCTGGCCGAACTGAACCGCGAGCACCTGGATCGCCGTCGGCACGAGGCCGACCTGGAGGCGCGCATCCAGTCGTTCGAGCTGGCCTACCGCATGCAGTCGGAGGCGGCCGACGCGTTCGACGTCGACCGCGAGCCCGAGCACGTCCGGGCGCTCTACGGCCCCGGCGTCCACGCCCGGCAACTGCTGGCGACCCGCCGGCTCCTGGAACGCGGCGTCCGGTTCGTCCAGCTCTGGCACGGCGCGGGCCAGCCCTGGGACCACCACGACGACCTGGAGACCGGCCACCGCGAACTGGCCCGCCAGTGCGATCAGCCGATCGCCGCCTTCCTGTTCGACCTCAAGCAGCGCGGGATGCTCGACGATACGCTGGTCGTCTGCACCGGCGAGTTCGGCCGCACGCCGACCGTCGAACTCCCCACGCCCGGCGCCAACGCCGGCAAGATGAACGGCCGCGACCACAACCATTACGGCTTCACGGCCTGGCTGGCCGGCGGCGGCGTCAAGAAGGG
Organism: Planctomyces sp. SH-PL62; assembly: GCF_001610895.1. Lineage (NCBI taxonomy): Bacteria > Pseudomonadati > Planctomycetota > Planctomycetia > Planctomycetales > Planctomycetaceae > Planctomyces > Planctomyces sp. SH-PL62. The sequence continues at coordinate 1,082,346 of NZ_CP011273.1, forward strand.
ACACGTCCACGGCGCGACCGACGAGCTGGGCTTCCAGGCGGTCGAGGACAAGGTCCACGTCCACGACCTCCACGCCACGATCCTCCACCTGCTGGGCTTCGACCACGAGAAGTTCACGTTCCACTACGCCGGGCGCGACTTCCGCCTGACCGACGTCCACGGCCGCGTCGTCCACGAAATCATCGCATGAGCATGAGTGCGAGACTCCTTTCCCCCCGCCGACTCCAGGCCCTGGGCATGGTCGCCATCGGAGCCCTGGCGGGGTTCGCCATCGCCACATCCTGGGGCCGGTTCGCGACCGCGCCGTCGGCCGACGCCCCCCCGGCGGCCGACGTCCGCGAGGCGGGGCCGGACGACCTCACTCCGCCGGGACCGGCCACCGCCGAATGATCGGCGGGGCGACGTGTTGGCGCGGGGCGGCGGCGGTCATACGATGAGGGTTGATCCGGCCCCGAGAGGGCTCGTCGGCGAAGGGTCGCGGGGGGCCGCGATCGGCCCGCGCGAGACCCGGGAAGCCCGGAACGCGGCGACGCGGCTTGCACACCCCGGACACCTCACGAGGACCGCCCCGTGCGACGACTCCTGTTCGAACCGCCCCTCCCAGCCGTCCGCCCGGCCTCCTGGGCCGCCGCCTTGCTGGCCACGGCGCTCGTCGGCTCCGCCTTCGTCGTCGTCGCGGGGGCGCAGACGGCCCCCGATTCGGCCCCGGCCGTCGCGAGCCCGGCGTCTGTCGCGTCCAGCGATAAGGCTCCGGCCGCTTCGTCGAGGTCCTCGGCGTCCTTCATCCCCCGCGACAAGCTGACGATGTACGTCGAGTTCGACGGGCTCGACGCCCACGAGGAGGCCTGGAGCAAGACCGCCGCCTATCGCATGCTGAACGACACGCCGCTGGGCGGGATGCTCGCAGAGGTCGGCGTGCCGCTTTTCGAACGATTCGCGGTCTGGCTCCCGAATCGAAAGATCAACGGCGACGAGGCGGTGGCGATCGTGAAGCACCTGGCCCGCAAGGGCTTCGTGCTCGCCTCCCACGCCGACCCGTCGGCCCCCCGGGGCTATCGCTCCGTCCTGGTGCTGAGGGGGGCCGTGTCCAAGGAGGCCAAGCCCCTGTTCGGCCGCCTGATGGGTTCGTTCATGGATCCCGCGGTCAAGCCCCGGATTGACCGCAAGTCGGGGCGCCCGGTCGTCACCGTCCCCGCGGCCGAAGCCGACCCCAAGGCGCCCGATCAGGGCTGGACCTGGTGGGACGAGGCGGGCGACCTCGTCATCGGGCTCGCCCAGCCGTCCGACGCCGAGGCCGTCCTGGCGACGCTCGACGGCAAGACCCCGAGCCTGTCGGGATTCGAGCCGGTCGAGGCGCTCAAGAAGTCGGACGACGGCCTTGAACCGATCCTGACCGCCTACCTCCAGCCGGTCGAAATGCGGGCGGCGATGGGGGATGCGGCACCGTTGGTGGTCCCCGTGGATTCGGGCGTGCGGCGGATCGAGTATCGCTGGGGCTTCCAGGCCGAGGCCCTGGCCAGCGTGACCCGGATCGTGGCCCCGAAGCCCCGAACCGGTGCGCTGGCGTTCCTGGATTCGCCTTCGTTCGAGGCCAAGAAGCTGCTCCCGATCCCCGACAACGTGGAATTCTTCGCGTCGGCGTCGCTCAAGCCGGAGCAATGGTCGGCGTTGATGTCCGGGATGCTCAGCGAGGGGGCCGCGAAGGAGCATTACGACGCGATCGTCGAGAGCGTGCAGGCCCGAAGCCGCATGGACTTCGAGAAGGACCTGCTTGGAAATCTCGGCCCCCGGGTGGTCGTCTATCTGGCGCCCAGCACCTCCGCGGCGACCGTCGAGGACGCGCCGGCGCCGAACCTGAGCGACCCGACCGCCCTGCTGAGTGCGCTGGGCCCGAGGATGCCCAAGCCCGTGCTCGTCGCCGAAGTGGGCGATCCGGCCCGCTTCAGCCGGGCCCTCGATGCGGTCATGCTCGAAGTCAACAAGCAGATCAAGACCGTGGCGGCCGAGCAGATCGCCGAGGCCGTCAAGGCCGAGGCCGCCGCGCAGCCCGGCCAAGGTCCCGGCGGGCCGGGAGGCCCGGGGGCCGACCGCAAGGAGCGCGCCCGCGAGGAGGCCGCGATCCCCGAATTCCGGCTGATCCCCGCCACGGGAGGCGAATCGGCGCGCACCTATATGTTCAACGTTCCCACGTCGTCGCCGTTGAAGACCTTCCCCGCGGGCTTCAAGCCGACCGTCCGGCTCGAAGGGAATTTCGTGGCCGTCTCGACCTCGCCCGAAGCGGCCCGGCTGGCCGTGGAGTCGCTCCGCCGCAAGCCGTGGACCCCCGCCGAGGACGTCGCGCAGGCCCTGGCGAAGACCCCGGACGACGCGGTCCTGCTCCTGTACGGCGACTTCCGCGAGAACAACTCGGCCGTCCTCGCCAGCCTCCCCGGCACCTTGCAGACCGGCATCAACACGGCGATCGCCCTGAGCGAGCGGATCATGAACCCACCGGAACCCGCCGTCGCCCAACCCGGCCGCGGCCCAGGCTATCCGGGGGGACCGGGCGGACCGGGCGCTCCCAACCTGCCGGGGATCTCTTCCAGCTCATCGCGGGGGATGGACTCGACGTCAGGCCCCGGAGGCAGGAACTCCTCGTCGATGGGGATGAGCTCGATGCGAGGCTCGGGCGGACCGGGAGGTCCCGGAGGGCCGGGCGGCATGGCGTTCGGCGGACAGCCGGGCGGCCCGAACGCCGCTCCCGCGTTGAGCGGGGCCGATGGGACGATGATCCAGATCCGGGTCGATCCGGCGCATCTTCCGAAGTCGGACGAGCTCAAGGCCCTGATGTTCCCGTCGACGACCACCGTGGCCGTCGATGACGAGTCGATCCGCATCGCGACCCACGGCGCCTTCCCGGACGTGACCGCCCTCGTGGGAGCGCGGGGATTCCTGCCCGCCTTGCTGGCGCCGGCGATCGCCAACGCCCGCGCCGCCGCCAAGGCCAGGGCCGAGGCCGCGGCCGCGCAGCCCGACGCGGGCGGCCAGGGCCAGCCCGGCGGCGCGTTGGGGCCCGGTGGCCCGGGGAGGCCCGGAGGCCCTGGCGGTCCCGGCGGTCCCGGCGTCCCCGGAGCGCCTGGAGCCCCGGGGGGGCCGGGGGCTCGGGGACCGGGCTCGGAGCGGGCCGGTCGGGATCGTTGATTCGCCGCAGCCAGGTGGATTCGCGGCCGTCCCCGTCGCGCCGACCGGGGACGGTCTTTCCTCGCGAAGCCGATCGGCGCGCTTCGGTCAAGCCGTCGTCCTGAATCCTCTCTCGAATCGGAGGACTTATCGATGGAACTCGTCAACGAAGTCACCGCCCACCTCGAGAACAAGCCCGGCCGACTCGCGAAGATCTGCTCCACGCTCGCCGCGGAGAAGATCGACCTGCTGGCCATCAGCGTCATGGAGACTTCGGGCCCCAGCGTCCTCCGCTTCGTGACCTCGGACCTCGAGGCGACCAAACGGGTGCTCACTTCGCTGGGGACCGAGTACACCATCGCCGAGGTCCTCGCCCTCCAGATCGACAACCGCACCGGGGCGCTGGCGAGCGTCCTGGAGAAGCTCGCCCAGGAGCATATCAACGTCGAGTACGCTTACGTCTCGTCCGAGTCGAGCCAGGGCAAGGCGATCGGCGTCCTCCGTACGACGAACGTGAAGAAGGCGCAGCAGATCCTGAGAGACGCGGCCGCCCCCGGCTCGGAGAAGTCCGGCGGCCGGCGCCCACTCCACGCGCGCTGAGCCCGGGGCTCGCGCCGAGGCCCCCGGCCCGTGGGCGCCCCGGCGCGAGCCCGTCCCATCCACCACTTGCGAAGGCCCCACGTGGCGAACAAGAAGAAGAAGATCCGGATCGAGCTGAAGAAGAACCGTCAGAAGCGGACTCGCGCGAACGATTTCACGCGAGCGTTCGGCGATCAGGCCCCCGCCGCGGCCGAATCGGTCTCCGGCGAGCGGGTCCGGCCGAAGGGCGAGATGTCGCGGCACCGGACCATCATGGCGGACGCCGCAGAGGCCTCGGCGGCCGATGCGTCCACCGGCGCGCCCGACGACTCCTCCAGTCGACGAGCGGTGGACCAGTCGGCCTGGCTTCCGGGCCGCGTCCTGCGGGTCCACGGGCTGCTCAGCATCGTGGAGACCGACGACGGCCGGACCTTCCCCTGCCACGTCAGGCGTATTCTCAAAAGCATGGCGATCGACGGCCGAAACGTCGTCGCCGTGGGAGACCGCGTCTGGTTCCGTCCTCCCGAAGCGGGGGGCGAGGAAGGCTTCATCGAGCGTGTCGAGACCCGCGAGGGGGTCGTCACCCGGAGCTATCGCGGCCGGAGGCACGTTCTGGCCGCCAACGTCGACTCCGTGTTCATCGTCTCGGCGCTCGCCGAGCCGGGGCTCAAGCTCAGCCTGGTCGATCGCTATCTCGCCGCGGCGGAGATCGGCCGCGTCCGCCCCATCATCATCCTGAACAAGGCCGACCTGGTGGACGTCTCGCTCTATCAGTGGGTCGTCGGCCTATACACGCAACTCGGCTACGAGACCATCGTCACCTCGGCCGCCGACGGTCGTGGCATCGACCGCCTGCGCGAGCTGCTGCGGCAAGGGGTCACGGCCATCTCGGGCCAGAGCGGCGTCGGGAAGAGTTCGCTGCTGAACACCATCCAGCCGGGCCTCAACCTCCGCGTCAACGAGGTCTCCGACTGGACGTCCAAGGGCAAGCACACGACGACCACCGCCGAATTGATCCGGCTCGAAGGCGGGGGATACGTCGTCGACACCCCCGGCCTGCGACAGTTCGAACTCTGGGGCGTCATGCCCGCCGAGCTTGAGGGCTGCTTCGTCGAATTCCGCCCTTACATCCCCCTCTGCCGATTCCCCGATTGCTCCCACACCCATGAGCACCGCTGCGCCGTCAAGGACGCGGTCTACTGGGGATGGATCCACTCGGGCCGCTACGAGAGCTACTTGAAGCTCTACCACCAGAAGCCCGACGACGGCACCTGAGCGCCGAGGACGCCGCGTCTCCTTCTCATCCCTACTTAATCGGCCACCAAAGGGACGAGGGCGCGGAGCTTGCGGTCGCGGAGGTAGAGTCCGAGCCAGGCGATGACGCCGACGACGACCGGCACGAAGAACATCCCGTCCTGGGCCTGAACGTGGGTCGCCACCGCGCCGCCGAGGTAGGCCAGCATGAGGAGGCCGCCGAGGTAGCGGGTCTTCGGGACGAGGTAGAGGACGAACAGCGTCAGCTCGATGACGCCGAGCGGCAAGGCGGAGCCGGCGGGATAGGTCTTTGACCAGTCTTCGATGAACCCCTTGGGCTGGGCGATCTTGAAGTAGGCGCTGGGCACGAACGGGACGGCGAGGAGGCCCGAGAGCACCCAGCCGGTCACACGCTGCCAGTTCGGAATCGGGTCCGTCATCATGGTTATCGCACCTGAACGGTTGTTCTTTGGATAGATGCGACGCTTGTAACGTCCATTCGGCCCGACTGCAAGACAGGTTCCCGGCAAAGGGAATCCAGCCCGAAATTTTCGCGGCGCTTTCGAGGCCCGTTCCTCGACTAGAGACGAAGACGAAAGGGCTGATCGGGCCGGTCGGGTGGAACGACGCCCGATCGGTCCGGACGGATCTTGCCTCGCGGCGGCGTGGGAGATCCTTGCCCTCGGCCTCAAGAAACGGGGGCGGTCGTCGAATCCTCAACGTGTGACCCGCACGATTCCCGATGCGAGAAGATCGCGGTCAAAGAGCCTAAGGGCGGCTCGCGTCACGCGAGGGCGGGCTGGGGGAAGGGATTCCGCGTCCAGGCGAACCAGAGGAGTTGGGAGAGCCATGCACGACGATCGAACCCTCGACCTCATGCGGAGTCAGGCGGCGGACGGTGCGGGCCGCGTCCGTGCCGGTCGAGTACGGCTGGCGTGGCTGAGCTGGGAGGCGGCGCTTTTTCTCCTGGTCTCGGCGATCGTCGCGATCATCCTCACGGCCAGGCTCGACGAGGTCGACGAGCCCGCTTCAAGCGGGACGCGCACCATCGGGGGCCACGACGTCCTGCTGGAGTGCCTGGCGCTGGGGGCCGGACGCGACGTTTTGATCTCGTCCGGTCGAGACGACACCGTAAGGTTCTGGGACCTGGACCCGAGCAAGCCCACCTGGCAACGGGAGCTGCTCAGCCTTCCGCACGGCACGCACCCTTACGCTCTGTCCCCAAGCCCCGACGGTCGCTATCTCGCCGTCGGCGGGTCGAACCTTTTGACGTTGTGGGAGGCCCGCCCGGAAGGTTGGGAAGTGGTCGCGACGAAGGAGGGGACCGGCTCACGCTATCTGGCCTTCTCCCCCGATTCGCGGACGCTCGCGATCGGCGGCGAGGACGGGGAGGTTCGGATCCTCGCGGCTCCGTCTCTGGCCGAGGCGGCCGTCCTCCGCGGGCTGACCGACATGGTGCATGCCGTGGGATTCTCGACGGACGGAGCCACCGTGGCCGCCTCGTCGTTCCGGGGCGAGTTCCTTCACTGGAACTGGAAGACCGGGCGTGAGGAGCCCCTCTCGCGCCAGTTGGGCCGCGTCGACTGTTTCGCGTTCGCTCCCGACGGCCGCTCCCTGGCCACCGCCCCATGTCGGCCCGGCGCAGGCCCGGAGGAGAGGGGGGCGAAGCTCTGGGACCTGCGCACCGGCGCGCTGCAAGCGACGTTCGGCGAGGAGGGGGGCAACGCGCTGGCCTTCTCGCCCGACGGCGGCCTTCTGGCGGTGGCCGGCCTGGACCAATCGATCCAGGTCTGGGACGTCGGGACGAAAACGCTTCGCGGCGAACTCGACGAGGGCCTGGGCTGGGTGAAGGCCGTCCTGTTCACCCAGGACGGCTCCCGCCTGGCGTACGGCGGTCGTGACGGCGGCATCCGGTTCTGGGACGTGCCGGGCCCTCACGGCGGCGAGCACCTTGGCGCGACGGGCGTGCGGCCGAAGTCGAAGGCCGGGTGACCGAAAACACGAGACCGGGCGACCCTCCTCACCTAACTCCACCGAGTTCCGGCGGAAAACCTTGGGGTGCCACGGGTTCCGCGAACCCGTGGACCGCCGATCGCCGTCTCCCGACCCCCTCGAGATGGTGTTAAGTGAGGACTGTCGACCGGGCGCGTCGAATTCCGTAAGCTCGGATGGATTCGCATCGTCCCGGTCGGAGATCCTCGCGATGAGCCGAGTCGGCGAGACCCCCAGCCCGCCGGTGGAACGCCTGCTGGATCAAGCTCGCGGGGGTGACGGCGCGGCGCTCGGGCTGCTGCTCCAGCGCTATCACAACTATCTGTCGCTGCTGGCGAGGGTGCAGATCGGCCGTCGGATTCAGGCCAAGGTCGACGTCTCGGACGTGTTGCAGGACGTCTCGCTGGAGGTCCATCGTCGGATCGGCGGCTTCCGGGGCGGGTCTGAGGGGGAATTCCTGGCCTGGATGCGGCAGATCCTCGGCGGGGTTCTGGCCGATCAAATCCGTCGGTACCTCGGCGCGAAGCGTCGTGACGTCCGCCTGGAGCGGGAACTGGGGGAGGATCTCGATCGCTCCTCAAGGGCCATGGCTGGACCGTTGGCCGCCGTCGGCAGCTCGCCGAGCGCCCGCGCGTCGCGCCGGGAACAGGCCGTGATTCTGGCCGATGCGATCAACGGCCTCCCCCCCGATTATCGCGAGGTCATCATCCTCCGGCAGCTCGAAGGGCTCAGCTTCCCCGAAGTCGCCGAACGGATGGAGCGCACCCAGGACAGCGTGAAGAACCTCTGGGCCCGCGCCCTCGCCAGACTCCGACGCGGATTGGAGGCGCTCGATGGGGATTGAGCGTCTCGACGAGTCGACCGAATTCCTTTCTCACGATCCGAACGTCGCCGCCGATCCCGACGACCCCCGGCTCGGGCGGGCGCTGGAGGAGTACGAGGCAGCCTGCGCGCGCGGAGAGCGCCCCGTTCGATCGGCCTTCCTCCGCGCGCACGAGGAGATCGCGGGCGATCTGGCGGATTGCCTGGAAGGGCTCGACCGCCTCAAGGGGGCCGGCGTCTGGTTCCAGGGCGGCGTCCCCATGCCTCCCGAACGGCTGGGCGACTACCGGATCATCCGGGAGCTGGGCCGGGGCGGCATGGGGATCGTCTATGAGGCGGAACAGGCTTCGTTGGGTCGTCGCGTCGCGCTCAAGCTGCTGCCGTCCACGTCGGCGATGGATCCCCGGCAGGTCCAGCGGTTCCAGGTCGAGGTTCAGGCGGCGGCCCACCTCAGGCACCCGAACATCGTCCCGATCTACGCCGTGGGATGCGACGCGGGCGTCCATTACTACAGCATGCAATACGTCTCGGGGCGGCCCCTCTCCGCGCTGATCGACGAGCTTCGGCGCGAGCGCGAGGCCCGGCCGGGCTCGCTCCCCTCCTGGGAACCCTCGTCGCGCGAGGGCGGAGGAGCAGGGGCGGGGGAAGGGGAGGGCCGGACGTCGCGGCATGGGACGCCCTTCTTCCGAGGGGTCGCCCGCCTCGGGCTCCAGGCGGCCGACGCGCTGGCGCATGCCCACTCGCTGGGCGTGGTCCATCGCGACGTCAAGCCGGGCAATCTCCTGATCGACGAGGAGGGGGACCTGTGGGTGGCCGACTTCGGCCTGGCCCGCCTGCATGGTGCGTCCGGGCTGACGGCGACCGGCGACCTGATCGGCACGCTTCGCTACATGAGCCCCGACCAGGTCCTCGCGGGACGCGGCGTGGTCGATCATCGCACCGACCTCTACTCGCTGGGCGTCACCCTCTATGAATTGCTGGCCCTGGAGGCGGCATTCCCCGGCGGCGACGTGGCGAGCCTTGTGCAGCGGATCACCGACGAGGAGCCCACGCCCCCCTCGCGATACACCCCCCAGCTCCCTCGCGACCTGGAGACGATCGTCCTGAAGGCGATGGCCAAGGACCCCGGCGGCCGGTACGCCTCGGCCCGCGAGATGGCCGAGGATCTGCGCCGGTTCCTCGACGACAAGGCCATCCTCGCCCGACGCCCGACCCTGGCCGAGCGTGCCGTCCGCTGGACTCGCCGACACCGCCCGATCGCCGCGGCCCTGGCGGCGGTCCTCGTGTTGGCGACGGTCTGTCTGGCGATCAGCACGCTGGTGGTCTGGAACGCCAACTCGCGCATCCAGGGCGAATCCGACGCCCGCCGCCTCCAGCTCGATCGGGCCGAGGTGAACCTGGAGGTGGCCCACCGGGCTTTGGAGCTTTATCTGGACTCGGCCGAGTCGTGGTTCCCACGCGGTCAGGGCGACGACCGGGAGGACGTCGATCTCCTCCGCACCGCCTTGGAGTTCTACGAGCGGATCGCCTCGCGAAACGACCCGAACCGACGAACGATCCAGCGGACCTTCACCGCCTACAGCCGAATCGGCGACATCCGCCTGACCCTCGGCCGGATTTACGAGGCGGAAGACGCCTATCGCCGGGCGATGCACGTCATGCTCGGGGTCCTGGAGGGCGGCCCGGACGACCACCAGGCCGCCGCCCAGCTCGCCGCCGTCCTGCGGAAGTATGCCGAACTGCTGCGTCGGCAGGCCGTCTACGGACCCGGCGAGTGGGCCGTCGACCAGTCCATCAGCCTCTTTCGCAAGATCGTCGAATCCGCCCCCGAGGATCACGGCCGCCGTTTCTCGCTGGCCCAGGCGCTGATCCTGAGGGCGAACATCGAGGGAGAGACCGGCCGCGTGGCGAAGGCCCTCGCCGACTCGAACGAGGCCCTGGAACTCCTCGTTTCGCTGGGAACCCCGGCGGAGAAGGCGTACCCCCCGGCGATCGACCTCAGGAACGAGCTGGCCTCAGCCTACACCGGGCTCGGGGCCTGGCTCCAACTCGGCCGTCGTCGGGCCGAGGCCGAGCAGGCATATCGCAAGGGGCTGGAACAGGTGGAGGAGTTCGGATCGGCACCGTCGTCCCAGCCGGCGGCCCGCGAATCGCTGGCGCGCTGCCACGCCCGGCTGGGAGAGCTGCAACTGGAATCCCGAAGGCACGAGGAGGCCGTCGCATCCCTGGAGCAGGCGGTCGCCGTGCTCCAACGCCTGGCGGCCGACTTCCCCCGAGTCCCCCGCTACAAGCGAGATCTGGCCCGGCTCCACGAACTGCTGAGCCGCCTCTTCTGGGAGACCGACCGGCCCGAGGACTCCGAGGCCGCCCTCAAGACGGCCTATCAGCTCGACCCCAAGCGCGAGGCGTTCGAGCAGATCCGGCTGAACAACATCGCCTGGTATCTCGTGACCACGCCCGATCTCTCGTCTCGAAATCCCTCCCGGGCCGTCGAACTCGCCGAACTGGTCGTCGCCAACGTCCCCGACGCCTGGGCCTGCTGGAACACGCTGGGGGTCGCCCGCTACCGCAATGGCGATTGGGACGGCGCCCGCGCCGCGTTTGAACGCTCGCTCGAACTCAACGCCGACGACAGGGCCTTCGACGGTTTCGGCCTCGCGATGGCGCTCTGGCGGCTCGGCCGGAAGGACGAGGCCCGGCAATGGTATCTTCGCTCGGAGGATTACCGACTTCGGGAACGTCCCAACGATCTGGAATTGCTGCGCTTCCTCGCTGAAGCCCGCGCGCTCATGGGCGAGGCTCCCCGAGACCCGATCGACTCGCCCGGGAACTCCCCGCTCACCATCGCCGAAGCCCTCGCCAGCCCCTGGTTCGGCCTCCCCGCCCGCAGGGTCGAAATCCCGGCTTCAAGCCGAGAGAAAGAAGGCCGCCCCGGGTCACCACGGGACGGCCTTCCCAGAAATGGTCCGGCCGCCGCGATTCCGCTCAGTCCTGGCGGACGTCGATCTTCCTGACCTGCGCCTCCGGTCGCTTTCGAAGGGTCAGCGACAGGACGCCGTTCGCGAGCCGGGCGTCCACGGATTCGGCGTCGAGCGAATCCGGCAGGGTCAGCACCCGCTCGAACCGTCCGAAGGCCCGGCCGTTGTAAGCGTACCGACGCTCCTCCTCGATGCGTCGCTGCGCCCGGATCGTCAGAACCTTCTCATGGATGGAGACGTCCAGGTCTTCAAGAACGACGCCGGGCAAGTCCACCTCAATATGGAGGTGACCTTCGTCGGACCAGATTGACAGCGGAGGCGAGATCGCGTCCGGCCGCGCCGCCGACCCTCTCGTTTGCGCGCCTTCGCCGAAAATCTGGCCGAAAAGCGCATCCAGACGCGAATCCAGGCGGTTGAGACCATTGTCTACCAGAGGGGCTCGATTGGGCATCGTCGTCGACATTGCTCAAATCTCCTGGTTCAAGACTTCCGGGCTTAGGCCCGACGATCTTGGATTCGAGAACCACAACGTCCAGGATCCACCGAACAAAAAACAAGGAGAGCACTCGCCATGCCAAAATTGCCGTGGTTGTCTAAGTCGATTCATGGAAATAAGTTGAGTTTATAAATCGAGCGCCTTCGGCAAGAGTGGGATTCTTCGGTTGGCAGTTTTTGATCTTCGCCTTCGCCAATTTGGCAGTTGCCCGGCGAGAGCGTAAAGCCGGCTGCCTATTCGGGATTTCGAGTCACTAGCCAGCTAATCATGGCGTAGCGTTTAAGTGCATGGATTGCTGGCTTCGTGCGGCTCGCGGAAGAAGATCCTTCCCAGCGGCCACCTGGCACCTAATAATTTAAGAGAAGCGATGTAGCTCCGCGAGGAAAGCTCCGGTCCAGGCGGCCGGAGGTTGTGCAACGGCGAGAGGCGCGGCGTCGTCGGACGTCGGTGCTTCTCTGGGCGAGCCCTTCGCCCATCAAGGCCCTTCCGGGGTCTCGAGATCGTTCGCGAGGAGCCCCGATGCGGGTGGCTTCAAGGACCCTCCGGGCGTCCCTGAACTCCGCTGCGCCTTGTGGGAAGTCCAGAGGAGCCGTCCGGTGAGATTCCGGACCTGAGGAGGTGTTTCGTGCAAGGCGAATGGGATGAGGACGTCGAGCGCAGGGATCTCGATGACGAGATGTCGCAGGGGCGGCGGGTCCGCTTGCCGTTCTTCACTTGGCGGCGGCTCGGCAGCGTCGCGATGATCCTGGCGATCGCTGCCGCGTTCGTGGACGAGGGCGACGCCAGGCCGAGGGAAACGGATGATCGGACGCTGGCGGGGCATCTCGGCCTGATCGAGACGCTTCGATTTTCACCCGACGGCAAGACGCTGCTGACCGCGGGCTGGGATCGAACCGTGCGGATCTGGGACGTCGAGGCGGCGCCGACGGCGGGGTTCGGAGCGGAGTTGGCGTGCTTGACGGTGGACGCCGAGATCTACGCGGCGTCGCTTTCCTCGGACGGCGGGATCGTCGCGGTGGCGGGACTCGACGGGGTGACGCTGTGGAACTGGCGGGAGGATTCGATTCCGCCCCGAACCCTTGACGACGCGGGGCCGTGTCGAGCGCTGGCGTTCTCTCCAGACGACCGGACCCTGGCGGTGGGGGGCTTCGATCATCAGATCCGGATCGTCGATGTGGAGTCGGGACGGGTGAACTCGGTGCTGGCCGGACACGAGGACGTGGTGCGGAAGTTCGCCTTCACCCCGGACTGCCGGGGGTTGATCTCGCTGAGTTATGACGGCCGACTCAAGTGCTGGGATCTTCCCGAAGGCCGCGAATCGACGCGGTTTCACGACCTGAACGACGTTTCTCGGCCCATCCTGACCTTCGCGCTGGCTCCGGCGGGCGACGTTCTGGCCCTCAGCCGATTCAACGAGCGGTTGCGACGGATCGAGATCTGGGATGCGAATCGCGGCCTCCGCAGTGGGTACACGGAGAGCGTCGACCGCGCCGTGCACGCCCTGGAATTCTCGAAGGACGGCGGGGTGCTCGCCTCGTCGGATTCCGACCACCGCATCCGATTCTGGAATTCGGTCACCGGCCGGGCCGCCGGGGCTCTGGAGGGGCGTCAGGGCTGGGTGCGGACGCTCGATTTCTCGGCCGACGGCCGCTGGATCGCCCTTTCGAGCGTGCCGGACCAGGTCCTCTTGAAGCCGATAGGCCTGCCGAACCTTTCGGCGAACTCGACCGCGGCTACGATCCGACACGAACCGTCGGGGACGCCCGGCGACGCCTGAGACGCCTCGCCCGCCGCCCGCGACTGAAGCGCGGGCGGCGGTGGGTGTCTAGGGGAAGGGGAGGGCGGGGCGTCAGCCGTGCCCGTAGCCGCGATCGAAGGCGTCGAGATCGCGCATGTACGAGGCGTAGGTGGTGCGGAAGGTGTCGTAGTCCACGGTCCACCGGGGCTGGTCCTCGGTGTGGCGGTGGCAGTGCTCCTCGATCAGCCTGTGGAGGAACTTGAACAGGTGCCGGGGGGTTCGGAGGTTGCCGAGCGATTCCTTCAGGTAGTCGTCGCTGACCGTCTCGTCGATGAACTCCCGCAACCGGACTCCGAGTCCGGCGGCTTCCGGTTCACCGTCGCCGTTCGGCGGGGTGGTCTGGCAGGCGCGGAGCCGGTCGCTGGCGAGGTCGTAGAGCGACGGGCCCGTCCAGCGCAACGGCTTGATCATGTTGAGCTTATCGGGCCTCGCCCGGTCGTAGAACTCCTTGTCTTCCTTCTCGAGATAGTACGCCAGCTCGATCGGAAGCAGCAGCTTCATGCCGATGCCCGGATGACGCAGGAACTTGTGGTCCAGGAGCGGCCAGATCAGCGCCCGCATCTTGCGCGGATCGCCCTCGATCTGCTGGGGTTCGTCGACCCGGTCGACCAGGACGACGACGCCGCCGAAGCCCAGCGTCTTGAGGACGCCCTGGAACTTCCGGAGAAGCTCGTAGCGCTCCTCGGCCCGGCCCCGCGACGCGGTCGGCATGGGTTGGCCCCCTAGCTCCGTGGGCCGGAACCAGAGGAGTTCCCAGCGCAGGGCGGAGGGGTCGCGGTCCAGGACCTTCAGCCCCTTGCGGATGTCCCGCGAGTACCACTCGGCGCGGGCGATTCGCCAGGCCCAGTAGAGCCATCCGGCGACCAGCGGCACCATCAGCCAGGGGAGCAGCGACCACGTCCGCAGGTTGGGGAACAGGAAGACCAGGGCGACGACCGCCAGGGTGGTGCCGAAGCCGATCTGGAGGTCGCGACGGCTCCACAGGGGGCGGAAGCCCGAGCGGCGGCGGAGCCGGCTCCAGCGGCGCTCGATCGGCTCGCCGGTCGAGGCGTCGTACAGGGCCGCCAGCAGCAGCAGGTCGCGACGCTGGTCCAGGCTGAGGACCGATAGGTCCACCTTCTCCGCGGTCAGCAGGTCGACGAGCTGGGTCACGCCCAGCGAGAGGATCGCGTCCATGTGGTCCTGAAGCTGCCAGCGCTTCAGGACCTGGTTCGTGTCGGCCGCTCGGATCGCGGAGCGGAAGTTGTCGAGGTAGGGATTGAAGTCGTCGTATGAGATGACGAAGACCCGGTCGGACGGGTTCGCCTGGTTGAAGTTCTCGATCTCCGACGTCACCTGGAGCCGCAAGGCCGTCTTGCCGCTCCCCTTCTCGCCGAAGACGAGGGCCGTGGAAGGGTCGGCCGGGCTGCCGAAGAACTTGTTCCAGGCGGGGTGGTGGATGGTCGTCAAGCAGCGTCGCTTGAAGACGGTGTCGGTCTGGGCGTCCTCTTCGCTGAACGGGTTGCCCTTGATGCCGTGGTGCTGGAGAAACTGTTCCGTCTTCATCCTTGGCGGGGCCTTTCCTCAAAGAAAAAGACGGCCTGCGCGTCATCCCTCCGCCTCGGAAGGAGCACGCCGGTCGCGTCCATCGCGACCTCGGGAAACGCACGTTCGCCGTCGCTCGGCACGATTGTCCCCCGATCCCCGGCACCGGATCAAGTCGAGGCGACGGGACCCGGCCCGCGAACGCCCCTGGGAGGACGCTCGCGAACCTCGACGGGCGGGAGTTCGGGCCATCGCTCGGTCTTACCCGATTCGGCCCCGAGTCGCAATCTCAGCGGCCCTGCCGCGGGCCTCGTCCCCGGATTGACGCGACGTCGCCCCCCCTCGTACGATGCGCCGAAGGCACGGTCGGAATCGAGTCACGGAGCAGCCGGAGATCATGAGCCGCGGAACCCGTCTCGCTTCGCCTCGTAGTCTGGTCGATCGGACGAGGCTTCCCCTGGTTCTCTGCGTCGCGCTCGGCCTTCTGTGCGGGTGTGGGGGAGAGCCCGGCCGCGCTCCGGTCGTCGAGCCGCTGCGAATCGCTTCGGCGGCGGATCTCCAGCACGTCCTGCCGAAGCTGCTGGAGGCGTATGGGGACCGCGACGGCCCGGTCGCCCCGCCGACCTTCGGCGCGTCGGGCCAGCTCGCCGAGCAGATCCGCGGCGGGGCTCCTTTCGATGTCTTCCTCTCGGCCGACATGATCCTGCCGGGAGCCCTGGAAACCGAGGGCCTGGTCGTCGCCGGCTCGGTGACTCCTTACGCCCGGGGATCGCTCATGCTCCTGGTCCATCCCGACGTCGCCGCCGAGGTCGCGTCGATTTCGGACCTGACGAAGCCGGCCGTTCGCAAGATCGCGATCGCCAATCCCCAGGTCGCCCCATACGGCAAGGCGGCGCGCGACGCCCTGGAGTCGGCCGGGCTCTGGACCACGCTCGAAGCCCGGATCGTGCCCGCCGGCTCGGTTTCCCAGGCGTTCCTGCACGTCGAGGAAGGGAACGCCGACGCGGCCCTGGTCAGCCGCTCGCTGGTCGCGGGCGCCGCTTCGCGGATCGTCGAGATCGACCCGGCGCTCTATCCCCCTCGGATTCAGGGGCTGGGGATCGTGTCGCGCTCGGGCAAGCTGGATCGGGCTCGCCGCTTCGTCGATTTCATCAAGGGGGTGGACGGGGGTCGCATCCTGGGCGACCATGGTTTCACCTCCCCCGGCGACTGACCGCACCGGCGTACCCCGAGAGAAGGCTCCCGCGTGAACGCCGACCTCGCCCCGCTCTGGCTGTCCCTGAAGGTGGCGACGGCGGCGACGTGCGTCGTGGCGGCGCTGGGGACGCCCGCCGCTTTGATGCTGGCCCGGACGCGATTCCCCGGCAAGGGGCTGGTCGCGGGGGCGCTGGTCCTGCCCCTGGTCCTCCCGCCGACCGTCCTGGGGTATCTACTGTTGCAGGGGATCGGCCGTCGCACCTGGCTCGGCTCCTGGCTGGAAGAACAGCTCGGCGTCGTGTTCGTCTTCCACTGGTCGGGGGCGGTGCTGGCCTCGGCCGTGGCGGCGTTCCCGCTGTTCCTCCTCCCCGCGCGGGGGGCGTTCGAGGCCGTGGACCCCCGGCTTGAAGACGCGGCGCGGCTGCTGGGGCGGGGGGAGGCGTCCGTCCTCCTCGCGGTGACCCTCCCGCTGGCCTGGCGAGGGCTGGCCGCCGGCCTGGCGCTGGCGTTCGCGAGGGCGCTGGGGGACTTCGGCGCGACGATGATGGTGGCCGGCGACGTCCCCGCCCTCACCCAGACCGCCTCGCTGGCGATCTACGACGCCGTCCAGGCGGGCGACTCCTCGCGAGCGGCCTGGTTGTCGCTGGGGATCGCGTCGATCTCGATCGCGGCCCTGGTCTTCGTTCAGCGCACTCTCCCGGAGCGGGGGGGGCGGACGTGAGTGGTCCATCTTCCCCCTTGACGCTCGACGCCCGCGTCGCGTCTCGCGTGCATCCGGGGCTGACTATCGACGCGACGATCCGGCTGGGCGACGAGATCGGGGTCCTGTTCGGGCCGTCCGGCGCGGGAAAGTCGACGCTCCTGCGCCTCCTCGCGGGGCTCGTCCGGCCCGATTCCGGCCTCGTGACACTGGCGGGCGAGACGCTGTTCGACTCGGCTCGCGGCGTCGACGTCCCGCTGCGTCGGCGTCGCATCGGCATGATCTTCCAGGACGACCTGCTGTTCCCCCACCTGGACGTGGCGGGGAATGTGGGCTTCGGGCTGGCCGGGACGATCCGGGCGGATCGCGAGCGGCGGGTGGCGGAGGTGGCGGCTTCCTGCGGGATCGCCAGCCTGCTCGGCCGTCACGTCGAGACCCTCTCCGGGGGCGAACGCCAGCGCGTCGGGCTGGCGCGGGCGCTGGCGCCCCGGCCGAGGCTCCTCCTCTGCGACGAGCCCGTGTCGGCCCTGGACCTTCCCGGTCGGCGGACGCTCCTCGACCGCCTGCGGGCCGTCCAGCGCGCCGAGGGGATGCCGGTCCTGTACGTGACCCACAGCCCGTCCGAGGCGATCACCCTGGGGACCCGGCTGTTCCTTCTCGACGGCGGGCGGCTCGTCGCCGAGGGGCCGCCGGCGGAGGTCCTGGCCGGGACGCGACGCGCCGAGTTCCTCCACCTGGAGGGGGTCCGCAACGTCTTCTCGGGGCGGGTCGCCGGGCATGGCGAAGGCCGGGAATGGACCCGGCTGGACCTCGACGGCGGGACCTCGCTGATCGCCGCCTACGTCGACGCCCCGCCGGGGGCCGCCGTCTCCGTCGAGGTTGACGGCGACGACGTCCTCCTGGCCGCCGGGCCCGTCGCGGGCCTGAGCGCCCGCAACCAGGTCGAAGGGCGGGTCGAAGCGATCGCCGTCCACGGCCGCGAGGCCGAGGTCGTGGTCATGGTCGGCGGCCTGCGATGGCTGGTCGGTACCCTCGCCTCAACCCCCGACGTCCTGGCCCTCGCGCCCGGCCGGTCGGTCCACCTCGTCATCAAGGCCCGAAGCGTCCGCGTCGAATACTCGCTCGATTGAGCCTCGGGCTTGCAGTTTTCGTATAAAGACTTGTTGGCGTGCGCATTCGGCGTGGTTAGTGGAAGCCAACGGGGGTCGCGGCCGCCGAGCCGGCGCCCGCCCCGTGCGCGACCCGTTCCTGGTCCGCAGGGAGGTAGCGGGAGCCGAGCAGGAAGAAGAACGCGCCGACGGCCAGCACCGGGGCGACGAGGAGCATGGCGACCGTCAGGTTCTCCTCGCCGACGGGGGCCGCGCCGATCGTGGCGAAGAACCGGCCGATCCAGGAGTCCGCGACCTCCGGCCTGCCGAAGAACGTCGACACCCAGCCCAGGATCACCGGCGAGCTGATGTCGCCGAAGACGTGGATCAGGAAGATGTACAGGGCGTAGCCCGACGCCCGCTTGTTCGCCGGGACGACGTTGGCGATGACGGTGTTGCAGGGGCCCAGGACCATCGACAGGAGGATCATCGCCCCGAACAGGAGCGAGAGCGAGACCGCGATCTTGGGCTCCAGGATCGCGTACAGCCCCAATGGGACGGCCCCCGCCGTCACCAGCGCCGCCAGCAGCAGGTAAGCCCGCTTCGTGAACCGATACGAGTAGTCCGCCAGGGCGGTCCCCAGCGCGATCCCCAGCAGCCCGGCGGTCGCCGTCAGGATGCCGATCCAGAAGGTGGCCTGGGTCATCGACATCCCGCGCACGGTCTGGAAGAAGTTGGCGCCGTAGACGGCGTAGGCCCCGGTGGCGAACGTCACCGCCGCCATGCCGACCGTGTTCAGGACGTAGGACGGGATGGTGAAAAGCCTGAGGTAATCGCCCATCTTGGGGCGATCCGCCTTGCCCGCGTAATGGACACCCTCGGACGCCCCACGGCCGGGATCATGGATGAGCAGCCCGGCCACGGCCACGAGGAGCCCGGGGAGGCCGACCACTAGGAACGCCCGCGACCATCCCCAGTGGTCCCCGATCCAGCCGCCGATCCCATATCCCAGCGCGCCGCCGAGGGGGAGGGCCAGATAGTAGAGGCCCATCGCCCGGCCTCGCTTGGAGACCGGAAACAGGTCGGCGATGAGCGTGGGCGCGATGACGCCGTAACTCGCCTCGCCGACCCCCAGCAGGGCCCGCCAGAAGAACATGTGGTTGTAGTCCAGCGAGAAGGCCGAGCCGACCGTCGCGAAGCTCCACAGGGCCACCCCCCCCGCCAGCAGCACCCGGCGGTTGTAGCGGTCTCCCAGCCACCCCATGAACGGCGAGACCACCGTATAGACCACCATGAAGGCGACGCCCAGGATCCCGTACCAGAAGTCGTCGATGTCGAACGACTTCTTGATGTCCACCCCGACCGCGAAGAACGAATACCGGTCGATGTAGTTCAGCAGGTTCATGCCGAACAGCACGGCCAGCGCGAACATCGGTCCGCCGATCGTGGGCAGCGTTCGCGGGGTCTTCGATGGGAAATCCGCCGGGTCGGAGGGATTGGACGACGTCTTCAAAGATAGCCTCATCGGAAAAAACGCGGAATTTGATCCTGAGTTATACCCGGCGTGGTCCCCCATGACGAGACCCGACGGCCGCCGGGGAAATCGATCGGGACGGCCTCTGGAGACGATCGGAGCCGCTCGGAATCAGAACCTCGATCCCGACCCCAGTCGTCGGCGGGCACCGTCCCTGGATTCCGCTCTCGCCTGGTCGATGGTCTCCGCCGAGAGGGCGATCGGCTTCGTTCGGTGGATCGCTTTGGACAGGAAGCGAGGCGCGGAATTGGCTTCGATCGCCTGCGAGGGTGAATGACGGAATATTGATGTAAAATCAATAAGAAAAAGTGGTTGCAATCGGATCTCTGCGGCGGAAATTGGGTTCGTTCGGCTCCTTTTCATGGCTCGACGGACTTCTTCGCGACGGCTCGGTGGCGTCTGAGCACGGTAGCTTGCGCCTGGCGGGCCCGTTCGCGGTTACGACGCGCGCGACGTCCCCTGCTTCACCATGGCGCGGAATCCTCGAATGCGAATATGGGACCCGGCGGGGTGGCGAAATCGCGGTTCCTTCCTATGGTGGGGATCGGATCAGGATGATGGGGCGGGGGGCGTGAAGTCCTCCAGGATCATCGCCGATCCTAGAGGGAGAGGGAGGCGCGAGTCTCGTCCAGCCTGGGACGCTCCGTGACCGTCCCGGGGTGACCTTCCACGGAAGCGGGGAGTGGCGTGAAATCCGCGTATCAGCCGGGGCGGAACCAGGATCCGGTCGGTCCGTTCCTCCATTACCTGATGTCGGAATGCGGCGTGTCCTCGCACACGCTGGCGGCGTACCGCTCCGACCTGATGCGTTTCCTCGGCTGGCGTCGGGAGCACGCGCCCGGCCCGATCGCCGAGCTGGAAATCGCGGAGCTGCGGGGCTATGTCGACGTGTTGGCGGAGGCCGGCCTGGCACCGAGCAGCGTGGCTCGCCATCTCGCGAGCCTCTCGACGTTCTTCCGCTACCTCGTCCTGGAGGGGAGGCTGACGGACAACGTCGCCAAGCTGCTGACGGCCCCGGCGGTCTGGGATCGGCTGCCGGTGGTCCTGGGACCTTCGGCGGTGGAGCGGCTGTTGACCGCCCCTCCCACGACGACGCGGCTGGGCCGCCGCGATCGGGCGGCCCTGGAGACGCTCTATGCGACGGGCTGCCGGGCCTCGGAGGTCGTCGGCCTCCGACCGGGCGACCTGGACCTGGAGGCGGGCCTGGCGCGCTGCATCGGCAAGGGGGACAAGGAGCGCTGGGTCCCGATCGGTTCGAGGGCTCGGGACGCGCTGGTCGCCTACCTCCGGGATGATCGGCCCGCGCTGATCGCGCGATATCCAGGGACGCCCACGGTCTTCGTGACGAGGGCGGGAAAGCCGCTGTCGCGAGTCGGCCTGTGGCGGATCGTGAAGCAGCATGCGGCGGCGGCGGGGCTGCATTCCGAGGTCAGCCCCCACACGCTGCGGCACAGCTTCGCCACTCATCTGCTCGCCGGCGGGGCCGACCTGCGCTCCGTGCAGGAGATGCTCGGGCACTCCTCGATCGCGACCACCCAGATCTACACCCGGGTCGAGCTGAGTCGGCTCCGCCAGGTCCACGCGCAGTTCCATCCCCGATCGGCCCCGGACGTCGCCTCGTCCTGAACGGGATCGACCGCGATCGCCGTCACGGCGGAGAGGACGACGCCTGGGCGAGGCCGCCGCAGTCTTGCAGCGAGCGGAGCCGCTTCCGGTACCTGTCCTCGAGATCGGGGGCGACTCGGTCTCCCCGTGCCCTGATGACTCGGAACCACAGGTCCATCGCCGGCTTCGCATCCCGGTACGCGGCCTGGCAAAGCTGGACCTCGCCGCGCTGGCAGTACAACTCGCCGCGCGTGAGGAGAGCCTGTGTGCGGTAGGCGTGGGAGAGGGGCAGCAGGAAATCGGGCGTCGTTCGACCTTCGAGTTTGAGGTCGTCGAGGGCCGCGTCGACGAGGGCGAGGGCGCGCGTCGCGTCCGTGGGCTCCTGGGATCGGGCCAGCTGACTGGCGAGTAATGTGGCGGCACGCGCCCTTTGCACCCGCCATGACATCAGGCTCGACGGATCTTCGAGATCGGTCGCGTTCGCCGTCTCCTTGAGGAGTCGCGTGAGTCGTTCGATGGCGACTTCGTAATCTTTCCGGAACTCGGCGACCGTCGCGAGGCCGTGGAGGGCCTCGATGGACGTCTTGTCGAGCTCCCGAGCGTTGGATAGGGCGTGATCGGCGATCGCGATGATTCGAACGAACGCGGGGTCCTGATCGGGCTGGGCTAGCTGGCTCATCGAGACGCTGGCGTTCTCCAGGTTGATCGACCCGAGCTGGATGAGATGCTTGATGAGGCTGGGATGATGCTCCGCCCATCGGCTCACCTCCAGCTCCGCATCCGGGAGCTTCATCGCCTCAACATAATGGAGCTGGGAGAGGTCTTTGGGGAGGGTGAGGATCCGAGAGCACGCGATGCTCAAATAGATGCGCGCCAGGGATGAGCGGGGGTGCTCCTCGATCAACCTCTTCAAGATATCGATCGCCCGGTCGTCCTGGCCGAAGTCGACGGCCATGACCGCCGCGATGAACTCGGGCCGCTGTTCGATATCGGGGAGCAGAAGGTAGGAGGCCTTCTCGATGAGGAGCGGGGAGAGGACCGCGAGCACGGTCAGGTAGAAGACGTTAACCCCGACGAGGAGGCGGTGCCGCGTGATCCACTCCCGCGAGCGCTCCAGCCGGGAGGGATTGGCGGCGTGGACCGCGGGACGATGATGAAGGAAATGTTCCAGGTCGTCGGCCAGTTGTTTCCCGCTGGCGTATCGCTGGTCGGGGTCGTGGTGCAGGCACTTGCGGACGATGGCTTCCAGGGCGTAGGGGACCTGGTGATTATGGCGCCGCAGGTCCGCCGAGAGGCAGAGCCGACGATCGAGCAGGTCGCGCAGGGCCCGGGGGGCCGGGAGCTTCGAATCCGGCACGTCGAGGGCTTGCCCCGTGAGCAACTCGCGGAGCATCAGGCCGAGCGAGTAGATGTCCGCCGAGGCTCCGACGCCGTCCCAGCGCTCTGGATTCAGGAAGGCCTCGATCTGCTCCGGGGCCATGTAGGGGAGGGTGCCCCCCTGGATCGCCGAGTGCGCCTCGCTCGGGGCGTGGGGGGACTGGGCGAGGTTGAAGTCCAGGAGTTGGGGGCCGTGCTGGATGGTCAGCAGCACGTTCCCCGGCTTGACGTCGCGATGGTAGGTTTGGCGGTCGTGGGCGTAGGCGAGGGCCCGAGCGACCACCAGGCCGATCCAGGCCACCCCCCGGGCGAACGTCCCCTTGATGGGGAATCCGCGCCAACCGTCGCTCGTGGGGCCGGCCCGGAGCGAGGCCGCCAGCTCGTCGGTGATGGCGCTGCTCTCCGCACCTTCCCGGACCCCCTCGACCACGGCCTCCCAGAGCGATCGCGCCGAGGAAGGCTGCCCGCCCGGGCGCCGGATGCGACGGATCACCTCGTCGAGCGGCAGGCCCGGACGATGCGGCATCGACAGGCCGCGAAGGCTCCGATCGGGCTGATAGACGACCGAGTTGACCGGGACGATGTGGGGGTGGTCCAGCGCCCCTTGCGTCTCCGCCTCCTGTCCGCGGTCGGTCGAGACCTTGAGGACGACGCGCTTGCCCCCGAGCGACCGGTCGCTGGCGAGGAAGACTCGCGAATACCCCCCTCGACCGATCTGCTCCAGGAGCGCGAATTCCTCGAAGCTTTCGCCGACGACCGGGAATTTGGGCTTGGGGGCGGCCATCCCCGCGACCTGGCTCAGCAGCCGGTGATAGCCGAGCTGGGAGACCAGCGAATCCTTCCATTCGGGATAGCGATCGCAGAACGATTCGACGTCGAGCGAATCGCCGCGCTCCTCACGGAGGCAGAACTCCTCGTAGACGAGGCTGACGACGCGGCTGTCGGTGTCGCGGAGCTGGGGGAAGTCGTCGAGATAAGTCGCGACGGGGACGGTCTCGCCGCGTTCGAACCGTCGCCTGAGGTCCGCCTTGATGAGTCCGCTCAGGCAGACGATCCGCTCGTCGCCGTCGAGGCCCATGTGGGGAGACCGCTCACGCCAGTACTGGCGGAGGATGACGTCCGGACGTTCCATGACGAGGCGCTCGAAGCGCAGGATCTCACGGCTCACCCGATCGAGTCCGTCCTGGCCCTGATCCTGGTCGTCCGGCACGGCGAGGCTCATGTCATCGCCTCTCGCCCTGGAACGATTGCTGGAGATTCTGCAGGAAGCGCTGGACCTTGCGGACGTTCCAGCCGGTCCGGCCGGCGATGGCGCTGTTGTCGTGCCCCTCCTGACGGAGTTGGACGATCGTCCTTTCGGTCGCGCTCCCGCGGTCGAGCAGGAACGCCGCGGCCTCGTTGGCCTGCGCGATCTGGCTCGCGGTCGGCCCGTGGGAGGCGATCTGGACCGGCGCCGACTCCGAGACGATCGCGTCCAGGCGACGCTCCCTCGTCACGTCGCGTTTCAAGGTGTGACGCCGGCGATGCTCGTCGATCACCTTCTGCTCGGCGACCTGCGCCAGAAACGCAACCAGATGCTCGGACGACGCGAAATCAAGCCGACTCAGGTTCGCCGCCAGGCTCTTCATGACGTCGCTCGCGAAGTCGGTCGAATCGTAGAGCGAGCGCATGGAGCGATCCAGCTTGCGACGCACGACGCGACGCACCTTGGGATAGTACTCTCGGAAGAGCCGCTCCCATGCCAGTTGATCGCCTTCTTGAGCGTCTTTGAGAACCCGAGTGAGTTCGTCGTCGATCCCGCGATTCGACAACGCTGTCATAACCGGCCCTCCTCCCTTTCCGGTCGGGAAGCATCGACGGTCGTCTTTGACCCGGGGACCAATTCGATCCCCCGCTTCGATCTTGAGGCCGTCCGAAGTCCCCTCTCGTGATTCCTGCCATTCTAACGACAACCCCGTCCTAGGTCAGTGTACCCTGCGCCCGGCGGCGGAGGCGAGACTCCTCGCAGATCTAGAGACGAGCTGGGACGAAAAAGCGCGGGAAAAGTGAGTTGAGGGCGACTGGGGTGTGAAAGAAATCTGCAAAGGTTTAAAAAAAACCGAGGGGATGTTGATTAGAATCAACATCCCCTCGTGGTTGGTCGGGTGAATTCTGGTCTGTCCAGGTGCGCCGGCGGCGAGTGGGCGGGTGTTTTCATTCAGCACACGACCTCATCGGGGTTCGGGTCGAGGGGCGAGGTGGGATTGGGCCCCGCGTAAGGTTCATCGTAGGGGCCCGGAGTGGTGATGTGATAAGGCTGGGAAGGATCGAGGTAGTTCTGGGTGGGCTGGGTCGGGACCATGATCGGCGCCAGAGGGTTGCTCACGATGGTCGAGCTGGGAAGATCTCGGGTCGGCATGGATTCGAGATGAGGGCGGAAAGCCCGGCGCGTGCGCATGGATCTAACCCCTTATGGAATTAGTAGAATCGGATCGAACGAATCGGGATCGGGGCTACGAAGCGGGCGTGGAGGGATTTGGACGCAGGGCGACCGGTCGATGGTTGGGGGGCGTCGGTGCCATTCCCAACATCGGGGCGCCGGGCGTGCTGCGAATCAGATCAGGTCGGGACGAGGCTCAATCGATCCGAGGCTGAAAGGGGCCGTCATGGCCCCCTGGCGCGTCTGGGGGCTGTCAGTTCCGAGACGAGGCCGGCGAGTAAGTCGGCGGCGGGACGGGGAGGGTCGTCCTGACAGGGCTGCGGTCCGCCGGATATTCGTCGGCCGCAAGATAGCCGCGAGCGGCATTTCGGTACAGCGGACAACAATCATGCTGATCCAGGGCGTCTCCGCTCCATCGTTCAACCAAATCGGGCCGATCGGCCCGCTGGGCGACGATGTAGCGGCTCATCGGCGAGAGCCGCGAGTTGCGGTCGAGGACGACGGCGTCGAGCGACCTTCCCTCGCGGATCATCCTCTCGACGAGGCGGATCTCGCGGTCCAATTCGGTCTTGAGCTGGCGGACGATGCGACGGATCCGCTTGCGGTACTGCTGGGCGGCCCGCTCGCAGGCCAGGTCGGCCCAGGGGTCGGCGGCGTGCCGGGAGATCGGCTGGGAGGCCACGAACAACTCCGGGTCCACGGGAACGTCGGGGTCGTCGAGCCGGCACTGCCAGAGGGTCATCGCGGCCGCCGTCCACACGCGGGAGGTCGAGCATCCGTCCTCCCAACGGATCCCACGCCGCTTGTAAGCGACCTGGATCCGCATGGACAGATGGTCAAGTTCTTCCTGGGTCGCGATTACCACGAGACCAACCCCCGAGCGTCACGAGATGTTTTCGGGCCATTTCGAGGACGTCGGCGGTCGCGGGTTCTCTCGCCTTCGTCCTTCATCTCTGGGAACCGAAATCCCGATCGCGCCGCGTCACGGAAAATCTCGGATCTTCGAAATTCGGCCGGTCCTTCTCCCAGCGAGCTCGTCAGAACTCCGCGCGGCGGTCGCAATTCTCAAGGCGTCGTGAGGATCGACCTGTCAAATCGAAGGCGATTCCTTGTTAAACTCGAACGGCCGCGGCTGCTGCGGGGCCGGTGGGAACAGGCTTCCGACGGGAACGGCGGCGGAGGGAGGCGAACGGGATGAGCGAGCACGACCTGGAATCCGATTGGGGGGGGATCAAGCAGAACCTCTCTCAGAGAGTGCGCGAAATCCGCCGGGAATTCTACGGGGAGAATGGCGGGCCCATGCTGGCCGCGGACCTTGAGATCCCCTTTCGCTCGTGGGTCCGGTATGAATCGGGGGCGAGCATGCCCGCTCCGGTGCTGCTCCGCTTCCTCGAACTGACGGGGGCCAATCCGAACTGGCTGCTCACGGGACAGGGCCCGAAATACCGGTCGTCGTGAGGGGGACGGTCGGCGAGTCCCCTTCGATGAGCCGGGCCGGCTTGCCGGGTCGCAGTCCTCGCCAACTTTCGACGCCTCCCCAGGGCCAGGCCACCTCGAGCTCGTCGATCTGGGCCGCATCGCCGAGGCCGAAGGCGAGTCGGGGGGGCGAACTCGACAGATAGCTCCCCCCGGCGACGAGGTCCTGGACGATCTCGCGGCCTCGGATGCGCGCCCGTGCGCGGGCACCGACGGCGGGGAGGCCGCGACGGTCGACGAGGTCCACGCTCACGAGGGGGGGGCCGGCGGAGCGATTGAGGAGCAGGGCGAACGGGGCGTCGAGGGCCGTCGCGGCGACGTCGAGCCGGCCGTCGCCGTCGACGTCCCCCACGGCCAGGCTGCGCCCCAGGGCGAGCCGCGCGAACCAGGGGCCGGCGCGGGCGGAAACGTCCTGGAAGCCGCCGTCACGACCCTTGAGGAGGATCGGGGGCATGGCGAACGGGATTCCCAGCCGGTCGCGGTCGAGGACGTGACCGTTGGTCTGCAAAAGGTCGACGCGGCCATCGGCGTCGAAGTCGCCCGCCGCGGCACCCATCGCGTAGCTCGGTCCCGGCGCTCCGGCGGCTTCGGTCCAGTCCACGAACCGTCCCCCGCCTCGATTCAGGAAGAGTCGCGACGGCGGATCCTCGGCGGGCGGGTCCGCCGCGATGGGGCCGCCGTTGCAGAGGTAGAGGTCGAGCAGGCCGTCGCCGTCGGCGTCGAAGAGGGCGACTCCGCCCCCCATGATCTCGGGGAGGTCGTGTCGGCCTCGCGATCCGCTGTCGAACTGGAAGACCACCCCCGATCGGGCCGCGACGTCCTCGAATCGGAAGTCCTGGGCGACGGCGAAGAACGCGGTCGCGTGGAACGTCGCCAGCGCGATCGCCGCGCGGAGCCGAGTCATGGCGAGGGCGGGCCCGCCTTCCAGAGGAAGACCTCCCCGGTGTGACTGCAGGTGGCGAGCGTGCCGTCGTCCTTCGAAAAGGCCACGGCGTTGATCCGGTCGTGATGCCCCTCCAGCGTGAGGACGACCTGGCGGGTGATCATGTCGCAGAGCCGCACCGCGCCGTCGTCGCAGCCCGTGGCGAGGGTCGCGCCGTCGTCGGAGAAGGCCAGGGAGCGGATCGAGGCGGGGTGACCGCGGACGGGATCGCCGACCTCCCAGGTGTTCACGTCCCAGACGGAGATCCGGCGTCGGTCGCCGCTAGCTGCGAGGAGCGCCGGGTAGGATGGGTTGAAGGGTGAGTAGGCGACGGCCAGCAGCACGCCGTTGCCCCGCTTGGCGTCGGCTCGCTCGCCGGATCGTGGGTCCCACACCCGTATCCAGTTGTCGCAGCTCGCGCTGGCGAGCTGGCTCGGGCGGCCTCTGGAGAAGGTGAGGGCCGTGATCATCTCCGCGTGCGCTCCAGGGATGATCCTGGTCGCGGAGGGAGCGGAGGCGTTGTGAACCAGGATGTCCGGCTCCAGCCCGGAGGCGGCGATCAGGTCGCCTTCGGGCGAGTAGGCCACGCAACGGAGCTGGCTCAGGCCGGGTTCGCGCAGGATGCGGACGGGCTCCAGGCGGGCCCGGAGGGGCTCCGGACCTTCGCGGACGAGCTGCCAGGTCTTCCACGAGCCGTCCAGGCTCACGCTCGCGAGTTCCCGGCCGTCGGGCGAGAAGGCCAGGCCCGTCACGGTCTGGGAATGGGCCTCGATCGCCGCGAGTTCGGTCCCGCTGGCGACGTCCCAGAGTTTGATCTGGCGGTCGTCCGCGCCCGAGGCCAGGATCGCCCCGTCGGGGGTGAAGGCGAGCGACCAGGCTTCTTTGGCGTGCCCCGCGAGGGCGATTCGAGGGTGGGGGGCGGTCGGTTTCGACCAGACGAAGATCGATTCCTGATCGAAGCTCATGTAGACGGATCGGCCCGACGGCGAGAAAAGGAGGCAGTTGGGCGTTTGCAGCGCGCTGAGCGGTTGAGAGGGGGCGGAGGGCTCGTTCAGGTCCCAGATCCGCACCCCCTCCGATTCGTATCCCGCAACGACCGCGTCGCCCTGGGGCGAGACGATCAACTGGGTCGGGACGGAGTTCGAGGCCAGGAGGACCTGACGCGACGGGGG
Organism: Planctomyces sp. SH-PL62; assembly: GCF_001610895.1. Taxonomy (NCBI): domain Bacteria; kingdom Pseudomonadati; phylum Planctomycetota; class Planctomycetia; order Planctomycetales; family Planctomycetaceae; genus Planctomyces; species Planctomyces sp. SH-PL62. The sequence goes on from NZ_CP011273.1 coordinate 1,110,438, forward strand.
GCCCTGGAGGGCGTGGAGCGCCAGCTTACGCGTCCCTTCAAGAACCAGGAGCCTCCGACCGCCCAGGCAGAAGCCGAGCCGACTCGGGACGCCTTCGAGGCGGTCCAGCAGCCTCGTCGGCTCGCCGGAGCGGACGTCCCAGACGACGACTCGGCCGTCGTCCCAGCCCCCCGCCAGTTGGTTCCCGTCTTCGGAAAAGATGAGGGTGGTGGGGCGGGCGGGCTCCGGCGGCAGGAGGACGAGGTCCTCCTGATCGGATCGGCCTCGGACGAGCACGGAGCCGTCGCCGAGGCCGACGGCCATCGCGTCCCCTCGCGGCGAGAAGGCGGCGCAGCGGGCGTCGGTCGATTCGAGCGCGCTCTCCTTGAGCCAATCCGTGCCCGATTGCGAGTAAAGGAGCATACGCCACGTCGGGGAGTCTCCCAGGCGGCAGCGGATGGCCAGGAGAGAGCCCCCGCGCGCGAAGCCGATCTCGGCGACGTCGCGGATCGGCTCGCGGAAGGTCCACGAGTCGTGGGGGCCTTGGGGGTCCCAGAGGCTCACGACGGCCTCGTCCTCATCGACGTGCAAGGACGCGACGACGGCGGGGCGGCCCTGGACGTCGCCGGCCGTCGCGAGCCCGCGGACCGGCATCCTGCCGCTGATCGAGGGATACGGCCGCGAGGACCGCCCGTCGACGTCCCATTCGAGGATCCGCCCCTCCTCGTCGCCGGAGATCAGGGTCCGGCCCTCGCGGCCGAGGGCGATGCGCGCGACCGGGGCCCGGTGGACCGTCTCGCCCTGGAGGACTTTCATCGAGCGGTGGACCAGGCGGTCGATGTACCGCCACTCGAAGCCCGGCTGGTGCGGCCGGGAGCGTCGCAGGAGGTCGAACGCCTCGATCGCCAGCTCGGGCTGGTCGTTGCGGATGTGTTCGTGGATCCGGCGCAGCTCGTGGTCGTACTGCTTTCGCAGGGCGATCTCGCTTCCCGAATCGGCCAGGCCCTTGACGACCTGATGAATGTAATCTCGGCCGTCGAGTTGATGGTCCTTCTGGACCAGCTCGTTGTTGATCAGGCTGATTCGAGAGCTGTAGAACCCCGCGACGAAGAGGAGGGCGAGCGTCAGGACGAAGCTGAGGGCCAGGAGCCCGGCGGCCACCGGCTCGCGGGCGGCCCACTGGATCGCGCGACGCGTCGCGGGGGTGCGGCGGGCGTGGATCGGCTGGCGGTTCTGGAACCGCCGGAGATCGTCGGCCAGCGCCTTCGCGTCGGCGTAGCGGCTAGCGGGGGAGCGTTCCAGGCATGTCAGGCAGATCGTCTCCAGGTCCTCGGGGAGCCCGTGCCGAAGTCGGGACGGGGGGACGATCTCCCCTTCGGCCACCTGGCAGAGGGTCTCCATCGGGGAGAGGCCGCGGAACGGCGGCGAGCCGGTGAGCATCTCGTAGAGGACGGCCCCGAGCGCGTAGACGTCGGTATGCCGGCCGACGCCCTTGCCGCCGTCCGCGAGCTGCTCGGGGGCCATGTAGGAGGGGGTCCCCAGGAGCCTGCCGGACTGGGAGTGGCCCTCGTCGTTCATCAGGAATTTCGCGAGCCCGAAGTCGCCGATCTTCGGGACGCCGTCCTGGGTCATCAGGATGTTGGACGGGTTGAGGTCGCGGTGCACGATGTCCGACTGATGGGCGGCGTGGATCGCCCTCGCCAGGGTCTCGATCAGGCGCGCGGACCAGCGGATCGGCTGGGGCATGGACCGGAGCATCCGGGCGAGGTTGCCGCCGTCGACGTACTCCATCACCAGAAACGGTAGGCCCTGGTGGTAGTCGGCCTCGATCACCTGGACGATGTTGGGGTGGGTGAACTTGGCGGCGGCCTCGGCCTCGGTGCGCAGCCGGGCGCGTTCGCGGGCGTTGGCGTGATCTCCCGCCAAAATCATCTTGACGGCGACGATCCGCCCGGGGCTGAGCTGGCGGGCCTTGTAGACGACGCCCATCCCGCCCCGGCCCAGTTCTTCAAGGACGTGATATTTGCCGATCCGGCCCATCCGGGGAGCGGGAGGGGGGGCGTCGTCGCCGACGACTCGGAGAGGGTCGTCATCTCGGTGGACAGGAGCCCCTGGATGGCCCGCCGACGGCGGGGGTCGGGGATCATGTCGCGAATCCGCTGTTCCCATTCGTCGACCGATGTGACGTCGCCCAGCTCGCGGCGTATGGCGGTCTCGACGAGGATCAGCTCCAGGAGGGCGTCGTCGTCGTCGGCGAGCTCGGGCTCCTCGATGAGGAGGTGCTCTACGCGGGTGGAGTGGACGGTGCGGAGCCGATTTTTCAGCCGCTCGCACGCCGCGCGGCGTCTCTGCTGGGATTCGTTCTGGGGCGTGGTGGTCGACATGGCGGCGTGGGGATCCCAGGGCGGACACCGGGCGTGCGCTCGCTTTCCCGACGACGATCGGGGCGTAGTTTAGCATCCCAGGCCGAGGATCGACAAGCGTGGTCCCGCCCGCCGCCGGGGCGGCGGGCGGGACCCTCGGATCAGGAGATTCCATCCTCGAGATCGTCGTCGTCCTCGTCGTCCTCGACGAGCGCGTCGACGTCGGCGGCCAGCCGGCCTCGGCCCGGGTCGAACCAGGCGTAGGTGGCGGGGATGACCAGGAGCTTGAGGCCGGTGCTGGTGATCAGGCCGCCGATGACGACCGTGGCCAGCGGGCGCTGGACGTCGGCGCCCGACCCGGTGGAGAAGGCCATCGGGATGAATCCCAGGCTGGCGACCAGGGCCGTCATGAGCACGGGCCGCAGCCGACTCATCGAGGCCTCGGCGACCGCCCGGCGGATCGGCTCGCCGTTCTCGACCCGCTGGCGGATGGCCGACACGATGACGAGGCCGTCGAGGACGGCGACGCCCGAGAGGGCGATGAAGCCGACCCCCGCCGAGATGCTCAGGTTCATGTCGCGCAGCCAGAGCGCCAGGATGCCTCCCATGGCGCCCAGGGGGACGGAGAGGAAGATCAAGGTGCCCAACTTCACCGATTGGAAGGTGCCGTAGAGGAGCAGGAAGATGAGCACCAGCGCCACCGGGACGACGACCGTCAGCCGCTGGGTGGCCGACTGGAGGTTCTGGAACGTCCCTCCCCATTCCAGGAAGTAGCCGCGGGGGAGTTCCACCTGCTCGGCGACCTTCGCCTGCGCCTCGGCGACGAACGTGGCGAGGTCGCGTTCGCGGACGTTGGCCTGGACCATGGCCCGCCGCTGGCGGTCCTTCCGCCAGATCTCGTACGCGCCGTCCTCGCGGTGGAACTCGGCCAGCTCGGACAGGGGGATCATCCGGCCGTTGGCGTCGGCGATCTTCAGCCGCGTGATGGAGTCGACGTCGTCGCGGGCGGTGGGGTCGAAGCGGACCTGGAGGTCGAAGGTGCGCTGGCCCTCGATCACCTGTCCCACGACCTTGCCCCCCAGGGCGGAGACGACGTCGAGGATGGAGGCGGCGTTGATGCCGTAGCGGGCGATGTCCTCGCGGTTGATCTGCACCCGCAGGAAGGGGAGGCCGCCGAGCACCTGGGCCCGGACGTCGGCCGCTCCGGGGATGTTCTCGATGGCCGCGGCGATCGCGTTGACCTTCTCCTGGAGCACGTCCAGGTCGTCGCCGTAGAGTCCGATGCCCAGGTCGGCGCGGACGCCGGCCAGCATCTCGTTGAACCGGACGTCGATCGGCTGGCCGAAGTTGAAGAACGCGCCCGGGAGTTCGCGCCGGAAGACCTTCTCCATCTCGGCGATCAGCTCCGACTTCGACTTCCCGTGGCCCTCCCCCTCGAAGAGTGCGAGGAGCGGGTGCAGCGGCTTCAGCGCCATGTCCAGGTACGTCTCCTCCTCCTTCTTCAGGAAGACGAAGACGTCGGTCTGGTTGACGCCGGCCGGGTCGATGCCGATCTCGGGGCGGCCGGTCCGGCAGACGACCGATTCAATCTCGTCCGGGAACGACTCTCGCAGCGCCTTCTCGAGGCGGGTCGAGTCCTCGAGGCTCTCCGAGAGCGAGGTGCTCGGCGGCCGGGTGACGACGACGAGGATGTCCCCCTCGTCGAGCTTGGGGATGAACTCGCCGCCCAGGCTCATCGCCAGGGGCATGGTCGCGGCGAAGGCGACGAGCGAGGTCGCGACGACCATGATCGGGTGGTCGAGGGAGAACCGGAGGAACGGCCGGTAGACCCGCTTGGCGACCCGGACGGGGAGGGTCTCGACCTCGGACGTGCCCGGCTTGAGGATCAAGGAGGCCAGGACGGGCGTGGCCGTGAGGCTGAGGATCAGGGAGCCGATCAGGGCGAAGACGACCGTCAGGGCCATCGGCCGGAACATCTTCCCCTCGACCCCTTCCAGGGCCAGCAGCGGGAGGTGGACGATCGTGATGATCGCCACGCCGAAGACCACCGGCTTGCGGACCTCGAAGGCCGCCTCGCGGACCACGTCGACGGCCGACCGCCGCTTGTCCGCGTGCGAGAGGTGGCTGACGCAGTTCTCCATCATGATGACCGAGCTGTCGACGATCAGGCCGAAGTCGATCGCCCCCAGGCTCATCAGGCTGCCGGCGATGCCGTAGTAGACCATCAGGTTGATGGCGAAGAGCATCGAGAGCGGGATCGCGAGGGCGACCACCAGGCCCGCCTTGAGGTTGCCGAGCATCGCCAGGAGGACGGCGACGACGAGCAGGCCGCCTTCCGCCAGGTTCGAGGCGACGGTCGTGATCGTGCGGGTGATGAGCACGGCCCGGTCGTAATAAGGGTCGACGACGACCCCCTCGGGGAGCCTCGTGCGGATCTCTTCGAGCTTCGCCTTGATCCGCTCGACGACCACGCGGGAGTTCTCGCCGGCGAGCATCATGGCGGTCGCGGTGACGACCTCGCCGTCGCCGTCGCGGGTCACCGCGCCGTTGCGGATCAGGGGGGACAGGCGGACCTCGGCGACGTCGCGGATGTAGACCGGCGTGCCCGTGGCGGTCGTGTCGAGCACCACCTCCTCGAGGTCCTTCAGGGTGCTGATCAGGCCCACGGCGCGGATGACGCGCTGTTCGCCCAGGCGTTCGAGGTAGCCGCCGCCGGCGTTGCTGTTGTTGCGGCGGATGGCCTCGAAGACCTTGTCGACCGAGATGTTGCGGGCCATCAGGCGGTCGGGGTCGAGGCGGACCTCGTAGGTCTTCAGCTCGCCGCCGAAGGCGTTGACCTCGACCACGCCGGGGACGCTCTTGAGCGGCCGGGCGATCTCCCAGTCGAGGATCGTCCGCAGCTCCATCAGCGAGCGGGGGCGGGCCGCGTCGGGGGCGTTCTTGACCTCGAACTGGAAGACCTCGCCGAGGCCCGTGGAGATCGGGCCCATCTCGGGCTGGCCGAACTCCGGCGGGATCGACGAGCGGACCTCCGCCAGCCGTTCGCCCACCTGCTGGCGGGCCCAGTAGATGTCGGTCCCTTCCTGGAAGACGATGGTCACGCCCGAGAGGCCGAACTGCGAGAACGAGCGGACCTCCGAGATCATCGGGATCCCGTTCATCGAGTTCTCGACCGGGATGGTGATGAACTGCTCGATCTCGACCGGGCCGAGCCCCGGCGCGCTGGTGAGGGCCATCACCTGCACGTTGGTGATGTCGGGCTGGGCGTCGATGGGCAGCTTGACGAGCGAGTTCGCGCCCCAGAGCACCAAACCGACGAGGAGCAGCAGGACGAGCGGGCGGCTGCGGAGCGCCCAGTCGATAAGGCGGTCGAACATGTGTCGAATAAATGGGGGTTTGAGGAGGGGGCGGGCGCGGCCCTCGGGCGGGGGTCGTCCCGCCGAGGGCCGCTCGTTTCGTCGCCGGCCGCGGACGGGGTGGTTATTCGGAGGACGCCAGGCGGATCCACTCCGACTTCAGCTTGAAGGCGCCGCGGGTCACGACGTCCTCGCCCGGTCGGATCCCCGAGAAGACGGCTGCCCGGTCCTCGCCGGGGCCCCGGGTCTTGACCTCGCGCATCTCGAACTCCTCCGGGCCGGTCCGCACGAAGGCGATCCAGTGCTCGTCGTCGGAGAGCAGGGCGGTGCTGGGGACCGAGGGGGTCTTCTCCTCCGACCGGACCGACAGGGCGACGTCGATGTACATGCCGGGCTTGAGGAAACGGTCGGCGTTCTCGGCGCGGGCCAGCAAAGTCAGGGTCTGGGTCTTCTCGACGACGAGGTCGCCGGTGTAGAGCAGACGGGCCTTGAACTGCTTCTCGGGGTAGGCGTCGGAGCTGAACGTGATCGACACGTTCTGGTCGTTGTGGATGTACGGCAGGTTGCTCGGGTTGATGTTGGCCTCGACCCAGACGTTGTCCAGGTTCGCCAGGGTGAAGATCCGGTGGGTCACGTCGACGGCCACGCCCGGGACGACCAGCTCGCGGTCCAGGATCGTGCCGGCGAACGGGGCCTTGAGCTTGTACAGGCTGGCGGGCTCTTCCGGCAGCGGCTTGGGCTGGAGACCCTTGGCAGGGCCGACGCCCAGCGACATGACCTCGGCGACGTCCCGGATCGAGGACTTCTCGCCCGGCGCGCCGGGCTGCACGGGGACCGCGTCGGCCGTGTGGCCCTGCTGCTTGAGGGCCTTGGGGATGTACTCGTCGTCGTCGGGGTCCACGCCCAGGACTTGCAGCTTCTCGCGGGCGACCAGCACCGAGGTCTCGGCTTGCCGGAGCGCCTGCTGGGCCCGGATGTTCGTCAGGTTGGTCTCGTAGCCCATCTGGTCCAGGAGGGTCTGGTAGGCGGCGAGGTCGGCGTCGAACCGGGCCTTGCTCTCCTCGATCAACTGACCCCGGATGATCTCCTGATCGTAGAGGTCGCTCTTGCGGGCGAGGTTCGCCTTGGCCAGACGGTGGGAGGTGTAGGCGGTCATCAGCCGTTCGCGGTTGGTCCCCACCGGCTTGTCGGCGAACTTGGCGTTGATCTCCTCGGGCGTGTCCTCGGCCTTGAGCCGCTCGATCAGCTCCAGCGTGTTCTTGAGGATCGTCTCCTGCCAGCGGGCCTGGGCCAGCGCGATGTCCAGCGACTGGAGGTTCGTCAGCAGGTCCAGCCGGGCTTGGCCGACGGCCGCGCTCTCGATCGTCGCCAGCACGTCGCCGGCCTTGACGTCCTGGCCGATCCGCACGGCCACGCTCCGGACGATGCCCGGGGCCCTCGGGGTGATGAACGCGAATCGGTTCTCGTCGGGCGCGATCCGGCCCGGCACTCGCACCAGGATCGTCTCGGGCTCGAGCTTCACCTGCTCGACCTCCACGCCGATCAGCTTCTGCTGGTCGGCGGAGATCCGGATGATCCGCTCTCGACCGGAGGAATCGTCCGGCTTATCCGCCTTGATCGAGGTTTGCGCGATTGTATGCTCGCTCGCGGCGGCGGTCGGCGTCGGCGCGTCGGCTCCGCCCTGGTATTTCCAGGCGACGAATCCCGCGCCGAGGACCAGGAGGATTCCGCCGATCGACCAGGCCGTTCGCGACGTGAGACCAAACGGAACATGTCGTATCATGTTTCCTCGATGACGTTCGTAGGGACTAAGGGCCTTCGAGCGGCGAGCCGCGACGGGGAGGACGTCGAGACTTCAGCCGGCGAGCGGGGAGCGATCACGCCGTGATCGCGGGACTCCCGCCCGGTCTTCGAAAAGACTTCGAGAGTGCGTGAAGGGCGGCGAGCGACATCCTCCCCCAGCCGGGGCGGGGGCGGCACGCATCGCCGTCTTGCGGTGGCCGGTCGCGGGAGGGCGTCGGTTTGGCCTCCGTCACGTCGTTACTATCCGCGCCGAGGGGGGCGGAAGTCCATCGAGATTTCGCTAGTTTAGGTGATTTTAAGACGCCGGAGATCCGCCCGGCGGCGTGCGGCGGCCGTCGCCCGCGGCAAGCTGACCTGGTCAAGACGGCGGTTCCGTCATAGAACGGGAGGCCGGGCGAGGGGGTCTCGCACGGGGGGCGGTTCGGGGCCGTCGCGGGTCTGGCAGGGGGGGGCGGAGATGTCCGAGGATCATCGCGCGACGCGCGAAGGGGACGGCGGCGGGTTGCTGCGACGGCTCGGCCTGAACCGTCCCGAATTGCGGGCGTGGGCGATGTACGACTGGGCGAACTCGGCCATGGTCTGCACGATCATCACGGCCGTCTTCCCGATCTACTACTCCGAGGTGGCCTGCGCCGGTATGGACCCGAAGACGGCGTCTGGCCGCTACGCCATGGCGACGACCCTGGGCATGGTGATCGTCGCCGTCATGTCGCCGATCCTGGGCGCCTACGCGGACCAGACCGCCAGCAAGAAGCGGCTGCTGGGGCGGTTCCTCGCCCTGGGGCTGTTCGCGACCGCCTCGATGTTTTTCATCCACACCGGCGACTGGATCCTGGCCTCGATCCTGTTCATCCTGGCGAACATCGGCGCCAACGCCAGTTTCGTCTTCTACGACGCCCTACTTCCCCACATCGCCCGCGACGACGAGATCGACAGGGTCTCGACGGCCGGCTACGCCCTGGGGTACGTCGGCGGCGGCCTCCTGCTGGCGCTCAACCTGGCCTGGATCCGGTTCCCCGGATGGTTCGGGCTCCCTTCGGGGCCGGGGCTCACCGAGGCCCAGGCCACGCTCCCCGCGCGATTGGCGTTCGTGTCGGTGGCGATCTGGTGGCTCGTCTTCTCGATCCCGCTCTTCCGCCGCGTACCCGAACCGCCGGTCTCCGGCGGCGAGCGCTGGGCCGGGCTGCATCCCGTACGGGCCTCGTTCGGGAGGCTCGCCGAGACCGGCCGACATCTCCGGCGCTGTCGCCAGGGCTTCCTGATGCTCCTGGCCTTCCTGATCTACAACGACGGGATCGGCACCATCATCCGCATGGCCACGATCTACGGCACGGAGCTGAAGATCAACTCGACGGTCATGATCGCGTCGATCCTGCTCGTCCAGTTCGTCGGCATCCCCTGTTCGTTCCTGTTCGGCTCGCTGGCCGGGACGTTGGGGGTCAAGCGGTCCATCCTGCTGGGGCTGGTCGTCTACACGGGGATCTGCGTCATCGGCTACAACATGAGCACCAACCGGGACTTCCTGATCCTGGCCGTGCTGGTGGGCGTCGTGCAGGGAGGAACTCAGGCGCTCTCGCGGTCGCTCTTCGCCAGCCTGATCCCGCGGTCGAAGTCCGGGGAGTTCTTCGGCTTCTTCGCCGTCGTCGAGAAGTTCGCCGGGATCTTCGGCCCGGCGATGTTCGCGATCATCAACATGGCGTCGGGATCGAGCCGGGGAGCCATCCTGGGCGTGATCGGCTTCTTCCTCGTGGGCGGGTTCCTGCTGCTGATGGTCGACGTCGAGGAAGGCCAACGGCTGGCGAAGGAGTGGGACCTCAACGACGCGGCGCCGACTCCGCTCGCGGCGACAGCCAGCCCCGGAGCGTGAGATACCAGGACGTCGCCATGTAGAACGCCGGGTAGGTCAGCGAGACGTACGTCAGCGTCCGCGTTCCATCCGTGAATTCTGGGCTCGACGACGTGGGGAGCACCCAGACCAGCCAGACCACGACCACGCCCCAGACCGCCCCGGTGATCGTCGCGAATCGGTTCAGCCGCCCCGGCTGCGACGGGTACAGGTGCTTGACCGGAACGAACGTCAGGAACGCCAGCACGAGCAGGATCACCAGCGCGGGCCAGGGCTCGATCGGCAGCGCGTAGAGGTAAAGCGCCACGACGTTCCAGAGCGAGGGGAAGCCGAGGAAGTAGCCGTCGTGGGTCTTGATGTCCACCTGGCAGAAGCCGTAGGCGCTCGCCAGCAAGGGAGCGATCAGCCACGCCTCATAGCCGGCCGGGACGATGCCCGCCCGCCAGATGAGCATCAGCGGGAGCGACGTGTAGGTCAGGAAGTCGGTAATGTCGTCCAGCCGGCGGCCGTCGAAGCTGGGGACGGCTTCCTTGATCCGCACCGCGCGGGCGAAGGTGCCGTCGGTGGCGTCGACCAGAGTGGCCAGGATCATCAGGAGGAACGACCACCGGAAGGCGTCCGGGCCCCCCTGGACCAGCAGGGCGAGGATCACCGCGGCGATCGCCAGGCCTGAGGCCGTGTACGCGTGGACGCACCAGCCGAGGAACCGGCGGAGCGGGCTGACCACGCCTTCGCGGGCGACGGGGGGGGCGGGCGATTCCAGGGTTTCCACCATCACGGACGTCCCTCGACTCTTCAAGACGATTCCCCGGGCGCGAGCAGCTCGATCATCCCCGGCGGGTTGGTGAATTCGATCTCTTCGTCCAGGGCCTCGGCCGCATGTTCGGGCAGGACGCCGATCCGGAGCCGGCCGATCCCCGCGTAATACGCAACGCCGACGGCCGTCAGGGCGGCCGTCGCCAGCGCGGCGGTGTAGCGGCCGATCGGGTCGTCGCCGTAGATTTCCGGCCGGGGCCAGCTCATGTTCACGATCACGAAGACGCCCCAGACCGTCGCCGCGAGGTTGACGGGGAGGCCCCATCGTCCCAGGCTGAAGCGATCGCCGTTGGCGGTCGGCGGGACGCCGTCGCCCTCGCCGTCTTCGTCGCGACGGCGGCGGTCGCGGAGGCGACCCAGCAGGAGCGGCAGCGTGACCATCAGGTAGGCCAGGTTCGCCCAGACCAGGGCCACCGAGCAGAGCCGCTCGATGATCCGGGGGGCGTTGACGTTGACGAGCAGGATCGCCGACGCCAAAAGTCCGGTGACGATCGCCGGCGCGATCGGCGTGCGGGTCTCGCCGGTCACCTTGGCGAGGCACTCGGCGAACGGCAGGCTGTTGTCGCGGGCCATCGCGAAGATGAGCCGGACGGTCCCGGCGTGGACCGCCAGGGCGCAGACGGCCACGGCGAAGACCACCTCGATCAGGAAGACCGTCCCCAACTTCGGCCCCATCACCGACTTCACGAGCATCGGCAGGCCGCCGGAGACCTGCGCCATCGCCGGGTCGGTCGGGTTCGGCATCGCCAGCAACCCCACGAGGATCAGCAGCCCGCCGGCCAGCCCCGCCGCGGCGAGTGCGCGGAGGATGGCCCGAGGGGCGCGTCGGCGGGGGTCCGAGGTCTCTTCCGCGAGCGTCCCCGCCGTGTCGAAGCCGTAAAGGACGTACGACGCCATCACCGCCGCCGCCAGGAAGGCGCTGAAGTAGCCCCCCGTCGCGCCGTCGCCTCGCCCCTGGGTGTCGAGCAGGATCGCCGGGCCTCGACAGGCGTTCGCGCCCAGCAGGACGATCAGGAAGACCACCCCGGCCAGCTCCGCAAGCACTCCCACGTTGTTGATCAAGGCCATGAGCCGGACGCCGACGGCGTTGATGATCGTCGTCAGGGCGATCAGCGTGCAGCCCAGGAGGACCGCGTTCTTGGCCTGATCGATGGGCTTCGAGCCGTCGCCGACGACCTGGAACCACGCCGAAATCTGGGGCATGGAATTTTGCAAGGCCAGCGCGACGGCCGCCAGCGAGAGGATGGAGCAGGCCAGGTAGACCCAGCCGGTCAGCCAGCCGACGAGCGGCGTGCCGACCTGCTTCGACCACTGATAAACGCCCCCCGACAGCGGGTAGGAGGAGGCCAGCTCGGCGAAGCAGAGGGCCACCAGGAACTGGCCCAGGAAGACCATGGGCCACGTCCAGAAGAACGCGGGCCCCCCGGCCGCGTATCCCAGGTAGAACATCTGGAAGACGCCGGTCAGGATCGAGATGTACGAGAAGCCGGCCGCGAAGGAGGAGAAGCTCCCCAGGGAGCGGTCGAGTTCCTGCTTGTACCCGAAACCGGCCAGGTCACGGACGTCGTCGCTCGTGCTACCCGGCATGCCCGCTCCGCCTCCCCATATTCGCCACTTTTCGCGGGGGCCGATCGAGCCCGGGGGGCGGGCTCGTCGGGTGATGATCACGTCCACCCGGCCTCGACGCCGGGGTCTGGGTCAGGCGGGGCGGGTGCCGAGGTAGATGCCCCACTTCATGTCGCCGGCCTTGCAGAAGCCGATCTTCATGTTCCAGCGGTCGACGAGGTAGTTGAGGTCCTGCTCGGAGAAGTGGCCGAGGAAGTCCTGACGCTCGTTGACCAGCCGGCCTTCCTCGCGCTGGAGGATGTCGATGAAGGTCGCGGTGGCGTCGTCGACGACCACGTCGGTGAAGCCGGCCGATTCCAGGACCTTGCCGTACTGCTCCGGCTCGATGACGCTGTACCCGGTCTTCTTGATGTACTCTTCGAATTCGGGCGAGCCGGGGGTCTTGCCGCGGGCGTAGTCGGTGATGACGATCTTGCCGCCGGGGGCGAGCAGGCTGTACAGCTTGGCGAACAGCCGGGCCTTGTCCGGGATGTGCATGAAGGCGTCGCGGCTCCAGACCAGGTCGAACTTCTCGGGGAAGTCGGTCTCGAGCACGTCGCCCAGGATGAACTCGACCTTGTCGGACATGCCGGCCGCCTTGGCCCGGTCGTGGCCGACGGCGATCATCTCCTCGGCCAGGTCGATGCCGACGACCTGCGCCCCGTACTTCTCGACGAGGTGGAACGCCGCGCCGCCGATGCCGCTCCCTACGTCGAGGACGCGGACGCCGGGCTTGAGGAAGCCGGCGAGCCGGGCGGTCAGGTTGTCGGTCGTCTCCGCGCCGCCGGTGCTGATGTAGTTGTCGCCGAAGATCTTCTCATAGCGGAGGATCGAGGTCCGGCTGTACTGGCCGTTGTTGTCGAACTTCGCCTTCGACTCGTCCGACGCGGCTTGCGTGCCACTCATGATGGGTCCAGACTCGGATTGCGTGGGAGGAGACTTCAGACGTCCCGGCGCTCGTGGAGGGGTCGTCCGGCCCGACTGGGCGTACGTCAAGTCCGTATTGTGGGGCAGGGGGGAGAGCCTTGTAAAGGGATCATCGAGGATGTCGACGGGCACCCGCGACGAATTCGACGATCGTCCGTTCGTAGCGTTCCGGGTCGACGGCGGCGAGGTCGTGGTGCGTCGCGCCGGGGAAGGTTTCGAGGCGGCCATGGTTGCGGACCCGTTGGAAGATCGCGCGGGCCTCCTCGGGGGATGCCAGGTCGTCGGCCTCCCCGGCCATGATCAGGACCGGCGTGGACTCGGGGATCGCGTCGACCGCGCGGAGCGGGGAGATCGCGTCCAGCTCCGGCAGGAACGCGAGCCCGGCGAGGCGGAGCCCCAGGTACGCGAGCTTGTCCAGGCCGGGCGGGAGGTAGGCGTGGGTCCGGTTCCAGACGGCCGTTTTGAGGTCCTGGTACGGGCTTTCCAGGACGTAGCCGTCGACCCGATCCCCCAGGTCGGCCGCCGCGAACGTCGCCGCGGCCGAGCCGAGCGAGACGCCGAAGACGACGATCGGGCGATCGGGACGCCGCGTCCGCAGGAAGTCCACGGCGGCGACGACGTCGCGGCGGGCGCCCAGGCCGATGTCGTTGAAGTCGCCGCTGGAGTCGCCGTGCGCCCGCAGCGAGATCAGCATCACGGCGCAGCCCGCTTTCGCGGCGAGCGTCCCCGCGCGGTCCAGGCAATGCCCCCGGCCCCCGCCGTTGCCGTGCAGGAACAGGACCGCCGGGGCGTCGTCGCGGCCCTCGGCGTACCACGCGCCGATGTCCTGGCCGTCGGCGGTCGAGAGGCGATGATCCCGGAGCGTCCCCCAGGAGACCGTCGGGGCAGGTTCCGGGAACGGCGGCCGCTTCCGATGCGTCAGCCGGTGGACCGCCGCGAAGGAGAGGAGCAGCCAGACCGCGACCAGCGCGGCGGCCGTCCAGGCCGCGCGACGGGCCCGTCGCCGCCGGATGGGGAGGGACGCCGTCTCGGGCGCCGGACTCGGGGTTGGCTCCGCTTCGCGCATGGGGGTATCTTAATCGACGTCGCGGAATTCGTGCGAGGGACGATACGAGGAAGGGAAGGTTCATGGGCGACGCCGGGAAGACCAGGATGATCGGCGGCGTGACGCTCCACCTGAGCGAGCCCGTCGCGACCGATCAGGGCTGGATCGGCCAGGACGAGGTGCTGAGGCAGTTGTCGGCGTGCTGGCTGACGGTCCACCCGAGGGATCGTCCGCTGTCGCCCCGCCTGATCGGCCCGCCGGGCATCGGCAAGACCACGCTGGCGACGGCCGCCGCGAAGCTGCGCGGTCGGCCGCTCTACATCGCCCAGTGCACCGCCGACACCCGCCCCGAGGACCTGATCGTCACGCCCGTCCTCGCGGAGAACGGCAAGATCGCCTATCACGCCTCCCCCCTGGTGACGGCGATGCTCGTCGGCGGCGTCTGCGTGCTGGACGAGGGGAACCGGATGAACGAGAAGTCGTGGGCGAGCCTCGCCCCGTTGCTCGACCACCGCCGCTACGTCGAGAGTCTCGTCGCCGGGATCGCCATCCCCGCCGACCCGGAGTTCCGCGTCTGCGTCACGATGAACGAGGACGAGTCGACCTACGAGGTCCCCGACTACATCCTCTCGCGGCTCCAGCCGACCCTGGAACTCGGCTTCCCCGACCGCGACGACGAGATGGCCATCCTCCAGTACCATCTCCCCTTCGCCGAGGCCGAACTGCTGACCCTGACCGTCGAGTTCCTCCAGCAGGCGCACGCGCTGAAGCTCGACTTCTCCCCGCGCGACGGGATCAACATCGTCCGCTACGCGCTCAAGCGTATGGCCCAGGACCCGAACCACCCGCTCGGCCGCGACGCCGCCTGGCGCGAGTCGCTCGCCAGGGTGCTCGGCGAGGAGGCGACCGACCTGGACTCGCTCGCCCGGAGCAAGCGGCGCTCCCTGGGCGGCCAGCACGCGCCCTTCGGGCTCGGCGATCTCTTCTTCGACCCCGACGATCCGCTCCACCCCGACGCGATGGAAGCCGACGACGAGGATTGACCCCGTTCGACGCGCCGTCCGGCCGCCCTCGCTCAGCCCGACGTCGACCGCGCCGGCGTGTGCCATGCGGCGAGCACGGCCTCGTCGAGGCAGGGGTAGCAGTCAACCAGCATGGTGAGCCGGACCTGGTCCAGCAGCGCCATGATCCGGGGATGGATCTCGCACAGGCGGACGCCCCCCCCGGCCTGGTCGAGTCGGAGGTGGTGGGCCAGGATGACTCCGATGGTCCGACGCGAAAGTCGGCCCACGAACTCCAGGTCCAGGACGACCTGGCGCGGCAGCGGCTGTTCGGCCAGCTCGATCAGCCGGAGCCGGAGCGCCTCGTTGGCCGCCTCGTCGTCCAGGTCGGTGAGGACCGGCGTCACGACCAGGATTCCCTGGACGACCTCGTGCTTGATCCGGGAGCCGGGGGCGTCGTCGTCCGGGTCGTAGGCCGCGACCTCGGCCGTCGCGGGGGAGTCGGAGTCGGGCTCGGGCTCCTCCGCCTCGTCGGGCGTGACCTCGGCCGTGGCCCAGGTGGGCTCGATCGCGCCGAGGTGCTCCATCTCTTCCTGCGAGACGTCGACCCAGATCCGGCAGTGGGCCGGGCCGACGACGACCCGATCCTGCGTGTGCAATTCGGCCTCGGCGTCCTGGATCGTCTCGCCGTTGAGCTGGGTCCCGTTGGTGCTACCCAGGTCGCGGAGGAAGGCGCGGTCGCCTCGGATCTCGATGGTCGCGTGCCGCTTGCTCACCTTCGCCGATCCCAGCCGCAGGTGGCTCCCCCGGTCGCGGCCGATGACGAACCGCCGCCTGGTGACGGGGATCATCCGGGCCTCGAACCCCGCGCACTCGACGCGGAGCCAGACCTTGCCCCGGAGGTCCCCTTCGGGACGCGGCCGGGACGCGCGGGGCTCCTCGACGGGTTCCAGATCGATGGCCGGGAGGTCGTCGTCCGCCGCCGCCGGGCCGCCGCCGCGGATCGGCGGGAGGGCCGAGGCGCTCACCAGGGCTTCGAGAATGTCGACCGGCAGCGGACGCGGGGGCGATGCGCCGGGCCAGGCGCCGTCGACGGCCTGCTGCTCGTCGGGGCAGGCGACGATCCGACGCCCCATGCCGATCAGGTGGAAGATTTCGGCCAGCCGGGGCTCCACCTCGCAGATCTTGAGCCGGCCCCCCTCGGCCGCCTCGCAGCGGCGATGCGCCTCGACCACGGCCGCGACGATCCAGCTTCCCAGCCGCTCGACCTTCGCGAAGTTCAGGATGATCCGGTGGTTGCCGACGTCGATCAGGTCGCGGAGGTCGTCGGCCAGTTCGTTGATGTCCGCCTGCTGCACGAGCGAGCGGTCCGTGAGCCGGACGATCGTGACCCCGCGCTTGTAGACGACGTTGAACCGCTCCCAGCAGCCTCGGGATTTGTGGCCCTTCTCCGGGCGTCCCCCGGATCTGGGGTTCCGTCGAGCGGTCGGCAGGTTGCCGACGATCTGGGTCCAGAGGTTGGTCGCCGGTCGCTCGACCTCGGGGTCGAGATTCACGGTGATCCAGTCTTCGAGGCGCCGGTCGGGCATGGTCGCGTCGGGCGAGGCGGCCAGGCGCACGCTCCTGGGCTTTCGCGTCGCGTTCGCGTCGGTCGCCAGGGTCAATTCACCTTGAGCCATCGCCAGGCACTCCCGCGGGTCGCAATGCGGCAATCGAAGCCCGGACGCCGGGCCGGGCCCTCGGCGCGGGGAATCGCCGAGGGGCCGCGCGGGTCGGCCGGCACGATGAGGATGAGGACGAGCGAGGCGGGCGCGCACGGGCTCGCTCGCCGGGGTGAGGCACGATTTTAGACGCGGAGGACGGCATCGGCCGATCGCCGATGCGTTCCCCAATAGGGCGGGACTTCGGTCCCGATCGCGAGGGGGCTCGCGATGACTCCCGTGAGGGCCGGCCCGATCGTCGGTCGCGACGTCCGGCGGCTCACACACTCTCTAGGCGACATTCCCACGGGCCCCGTCCCGATCGGTTTTCATTTTCTCCCAGGAGGGATCGCGGGGCGTCGGCCCGCGTCGCCTCGGCCCCCTGGCGATGTTAGACTGGACCTCTCTCCCGAGAGCGCCCCGGTGGGGCGAGGCCGACCCGGAGAATTCGTCGAGGACCGCATGCCCAACGACGCCGACGACTTCCTGACCATCGCCCCGGGGATTCGCGTCCTGCCGATCTTGCACGGCTCCGGGGACTTCGCGCTCCAGGCCCGCGAGGAACTCCTGGCCCGCCCCTACGACTGCCTGGCCGTCCCGCTCCCCCCGTCGTTCCAGGAGGACGTGGAGGAGGCCGTGGAACGGCTGCCGACGATCTCGGCGGTGGTCAGGCGCGACGTCGACGGCGGCGAAGGGTTCAGCTACGTCCCGATCGACCCGTGCCAGGGGGTCGTCGCGGCGATCCGCACGGCGATCGGCGAGCGGATCCCTCGCGAATACATCGACCTGGACGTCCCCCGGTTCGAGGCGGTCCACGGCGTCTTCCCGGACCCGTACGCCCTCAAGCGAGTGCCGGTGGAGCGGTTCTCGGCCGCCCTGCTCTCGGCCATCCCGCGACCGGCTCCAGGCTTTTCCACGGATCGCATCGCCTGGATGGCCGCCCGGCTTCACGAAGTGGCGAAGCGACGGAAACGGACGCTCCTCGTCTGCTCGATCCTCGACTGGCCCTGGATCCGCGAGGCCTTCCGACTCATCCCCGACGAGCCCGAATCCGAACCGGTCTTCGAACCGACGTCGAGCTTCCCCGTCGATCCCGAGACCCTGCTGTTCTTCCTCGGCGAGCTGCCGTTCGTCACCGCCCTGTACGAGCGCGGTCGGCGCGAATTGACGCCGGACGACAACCTCTCGGTGGACGGCGTGAAGGAGCTTGTGCTCCAGGCTCGCGAGGCGCTCCGGGCCGACCGTCCCAGGATCGCGCAGCGGCTCACGCCGTCGCTCCTGTCCACGCTGTTCCGGTACGTCCGCAATCTGGCGTTGATCGACCGCCGGCTCACGCCGGACCTGTTCACCCTGGTCACGGCCGCGAAGCAGACCGGCGGCGACGATTTCGCGCTGGCGGTCGTCGAGACGGCCCGCTCGTACGCCTACGCCGATCATGGCCGCGAACTCGAAGCGCAGGGGGCGGAAATGCTGCGCATGGGCGTGGGCCAGGCCGAGGTCCCCGGCTGGGGCCGCGCCCCGATGGTCAGCCGCCTGCCGGGCCAGGCCATGTCTTGGCGGAGCCTCCCCCTGAAGCCTCGCGCGAACGAACCCGACCGCAAGCGATGGCTCCAGCGCTGGGACCCTTACGGCATGTGCTCCTGGCCCCCCGAGGACGACCGGATCGAGAGCTTCCACCGTCACGTCAAGGAGCAGGCGCGGGCCATCCTGGGGGCGGACCTCGCCCGCTCCGAGAAGTTCACGACCAGCGTCCGCGACGGCCTGGACATCCGCGAGACCCTCCGCAACTGGCACACCGGCGACGTCTACGTGAAGGTGATCCCGCCGGGAAGGGGGTCGATCGAGGTCGTCGTCTTCCTGTTCGACGTCCCGGCCGATCCCAAGGTCTACACGAACCGCGCGACCTGGTACGCCGAGCACTCCGAGGAGTCGACGCTCGCCTTCTACGCCACCGACCCGTTCCGGAATCTGATCGGGCCTGGGATCGCCCAGGCCCAGTACGGCGGGGCCATGTTCCTCTACCCCCCCAGGCCGATCCCCGAAATCTGGTCCGACCCGCGATTCGACCGGCTCGACACCCTGGAGGAACGGCTGCTCGCCGTGGCTTTCCTCCACAGTCGCGACCGCCACGTCGCGGTCGTCAGCCCCGGCCCCCCGCCGGCGGCCTGGCGCCGCCTCGCCAGGATCTACCGTCGCAAGATCGTCCACCTTCCCCTCAAGCGGTTCAGCGGCGCGATGATCGAGAGGCTGCGAACCTTCCACGTCCTCAACGGCAAGCACGTCCGCTCTTACGCCGCCGATTACATCCGCGAGATGTGAGCCGCGACGACCAGGGGCCGTCCTCCCCCACCGTGGAGTCCTTTCAGTCGGTCGGTCCCTCCAGGGCTGGAGGCTCGTCGGGCGTCGCGGCTCTCGGCCTGAGGAACTGGAGCGCGAGGAACGCGACCAACCCCGGCGGGATGAGGTAGGCGAGATAGACCGCCCCCTCGAAACCCAGCGCCCGGCCGGCGGAGGCGGCGACGAAGAGCATCACGGCCCCGAGCAGCACGAGGCAGCCGGCCGTGGTCATCAGCGATTTGAAGCGAGCCTCCTCGCCCATCGGCTCGCGGTGCAGGTCGATCGTCCGGCCCCGGCGCAAGCTCCGCTCGACGGCCTCGGTCAACTCCATGGCGCGGATGCCGTCGAGCAGCGTCGAGCCTCGCCCGCCCGGCACTTGCAACGACTCGAGGATCGCGGCGTGGGGATCCCAACTCGCGTCGAAGTCGAGGTCGCACGCGCCCTCGGAGCCCATGACGCCGAGGCTGGCGAATTCGCCGGGCGCGATGCGAAGCTCGGCCAGCCGCCCGCCCTCGGCGCGGAGTCGGACGACGAGGTCGTGGGCGGGCTCGGTTCCCTCGGGATCGCCCGATGCGGTCAGGGTCTGGAACTCGCCGAGCAGGGAGCGGAGGACGTCGATGGACTGGGCGAAGCTGACGCGGACGAGGTCCTCGCCGACGACGGCCGGGACGACCTGACGCAACGATCGGAACTCGCCCAGCGAGCCGTCGACGATCGCCGAACGCAGGGGCGCGAGGCCGGGATGGAGCCGCATCGGGAGGTCCGGGACGACCACGCCCCCGGCCGTCTCGACGTTCGCCGCCGCATGATAATAGGCCAGCGCGTCCGCGCCCGGCGGATGGAGGCAGACGACGGCCAGCCCTTCGACCGAGGCGCGACGGAGGGCCTCGGCGCGATCCGGGATCGGCCCGCCGACCACCACGGCGTCGAAGCCCGTCGCGGAGAGGACCTCGTCGACGTCTCCCGTCGCGATCAGGACGTGGTCGGGGCTTTCGCGGACCCAGTCCGCCCAGGCCCGCTCGGCCTCGCCGTCGCCGATGACTGCAATCCGCATCCCGACCCAGCCCTCCTCGACGCGGCCGGGCCGCATTGACCGCGCGCGGTCGGCCCGGCGATAATCCATCCAGCATGGGCCGACGGTGGGGCAGTTTCAAGGGCGGGGCCGTCGGCCGGGCCGCCCGGGCATGCGAGGAAACGCGTCGGTGATCACGATCGAGAACGTTCGAGACTTTCCGGCCCGGGCTCGCGGCGCGTACGTCACGATCGGCAACTTCGACGGCGTCCACCGGGGGCACGCGCGGCTGATGGCCGAGCTGGTCCGCCGGGCCGACGCGGCCGGGGCCCCGGCCCTCGCGGTGACGTTCGATCCCCATCCCGCGGCGCTTCTACGCCCCGAGCAGACGCCGGAGCCTCTCGTCCGCATGGATCGGGAGATCGAGTTGCTGATGGCGACCGGCGTCTCCGACGTCGCCGTCTTCCGGACCGGCCCCTGGCTCCTGGGGCTGTCGGCCCGCGAGTTCTTCGAGCAGGTGGTTCTCGGCCAGTTCGCCGCGCGGGGCATGGTGGAAGGGCCGAACTTCTTCTTCGGCCGGGACCGCCAGGGGAACGTCGACGTCCTGGGGCGGTGGTGCCGGGAGTCGGGCGTCGCGCTCCACGTCGCCGAGCCGTTGATGACCGACGACGGCCGGATGATCTCGTCGTCCCGGATCCGTCGCTGCCTGGTCGACGGCCAGGTCGCCGAGGCCCGCGATCTCCTGGGACGGCCGCACCGCATCCGGGGCCTCGTGACCCACGGCGCGGGGAGAGGGGCGGGGATCGGCGTCCCCACGGCGAACCTGGACGAGATCGACGTCCTCATCCCCGCCCCCGGCGTCTACGCCGCGACCGTGCTCGTCCCCGGCGTGGAGCCCGGCTCCCCCCCCTCGCGCTGGCCCGCCGCGTGCAACATCGGCCCCAACCCCACGTTCGGCGAGCAGCAGTTCAAGGTCGAGGCCCATCTGATCGACTTCCGAGGCGACCTTTACGGCCAGCTCATCGAGCTGGAGTTCCTCGAACGCCTGCGACCGACACGCGCGTTCGCCGGGCTCGACGACCTCTTGCAGCAGATCTCCCGCGACGTCGAGCAAGCCCGCCGGATCGCCGCCGCGGAGTGATCGAGCGCGGGCCGCGCTCAATTCACGCGGCGCATCTCGTAGTAGCGGCTGATGACCCGGATGCGCTTGACCAGCCGCGCCACCACGAACCCCGAGAGCGCCAGGCAGACGACGTAGATGTTGCCGTAGGGGAGGACTCCAGGCTTCATCCAGCCGGGATTCGTCCGGCCCCAGTCGACGGCCGCATGGCCGTAGAGCGCCAGATACCCCGCGATCGCCAGCCCGGTGGTGAACCAGACGACCCCCTCGCGGAACCAGAGGCCCGAAGCGGCGATCATCAGCGGGTAGCCGATCAGGAGCGGGGTGTCCAGGTCCTCCATGATCCAGAGCAGCAGGGTCAGGCAGGTCATGTCGCCGAGGATCCAGCAGCCGCGGAGGCGGTCGGATTGCCAACCTCGACGCTGAAGCTGCTGGAAGAGGAGCGTGAGCACGGCCCAGAGGCCGAGGACCATCTGGACCGAGCTATGGGCCAGTGCGTCGGGGAACGGGGAGAGGACGCGGTAATTCAGCTCGGTCAGCAGGCTGACGAGGGCCAGGCCGGAGAGCCTCGCGACGATCTCCGGCTCACGACGGCTCCAGCGCCTTAGCTTCTGGATCGGGCCGGTGGCGTCGATCGGGTCTCCCTGGAGGAAGTGGGCCAGGTCGGCCGAGAGGGCTTCGGCGGTTGGATATCGATCCTTCGGCGACTTCTCCAGGCACTTCAGGCAGATGTGCTCCAGCTCGCGCGGGACCTGGGGGCGAAGCTCGCGGGGAGGGATCGGGTCGCAGTAGATCGCCTGCATGACCGTTTCCATCGTGGTCGCCATGCGGAACGGCGGCCTCCCGGCCAGGAGTTCGTAGAGGATCGCGCCCAGGCCGTGCACGTCGGTCGCCGGGCCGATGGCCTCGCGCTCGCCCGAGGCCTGTTCGGGGGCCATGTAGCTGGGAGTCCCCAGGACGGCCCCCGACGCCGTGATCGAGTCGTCACGCGAGGCCTGGCGGGCCAGCCCGAAGTCGGTGATCTGGGGGACGCCGTCGCGATCGATCAGGATGTTCGAGGGCTTCAGGTCGCAGTGGATGAACCCCTGCTCGTTGGCGTACTGGACGGCCCGGGCCAGCACTTCGATCAGGTCGGCGAGGGCCATCGGGTCTTCGCGATACCGATCCAGGCGGCCCGCGAGGCTCCCCCCCTCGACCAGCCGCATCGTGAAGTAGAGGAAGCCGTCTTGCTCGCCGACCTCGTAGATCGGGACGACGTTGGGGTGGTCGAGCTTCGCCGCCAGCGCGGCCTCGCGGCGGAACCGCTCCCGCTCGGCTTCCGTGGCCATCGCCCCGCTCAGGATCATCTTGATGGCCACGACCCGATTGAGCGCGGTGTCGCGAGCCTTGTAGACGACCCCCATGCCGCCGCGCGCCAGCTCGTCGATCAACTCGTACTTGCCGAGCCGCTGCCCCTGGACGGGGGGCGCGGAGGTCGACGCCGACGCCGACGCCGACGCGGCGGAGTGGGCGCCGTCTCGGTGAGGCGGCGGCCAGATCTCGGTCGCCCCGAGGCCCGGGTCGAGTTCCGGCTCGTCGAACAGTCGGGCGATGACGGCCGCGTTTCGGGGGAATCGGGCGAGGTACTCCGCGGCGCTCGGCCGCTCGCCGAGGCTGATCCTCAGCTCGATCTCCAGTCCGGCCAGTTCTTCGAGGAGGTGGGGCCGATCCGGGTCGTCGGGGACGCCGAGGTAGTCCTCCACTCGGGGACGCGGCCGCGCCTTCCAGTCGGCCTCGAACCGCTCGCAGGCGGCGTGGATGCGACGCGCGGCGGCCAGCGAGCCGGGACCCTGGGCGTCGGTCTTCGGGGGCGCCTCCTCGCGGTTCAGCATGGGGGCTCCTCGTCGCCGTGCATCCAGGTCTTGCGGATCAGGTCCAGCCGTCGGGCGATGGTGCGGCGGGCGCAGCCGAGGCGCTCGGCGATCTCGTCGCAGGTGTAGCCCTCCATGCGACTGACGGCGACCTCGCGGAGCACGTCGTCTCCCAGGGCGTCGAGCAGCCGCTGGAATTCCTCGGCGACCATCGCGGCGAACTCGGGGCTGGGATCGGGGCCGGCGAGCAGGTCCAGGCCCTTCGGGTCGCGGTCGGCCTCCGTCGCGCGTCGGCCTCCCCCGCGCTTCAGGCGGCGCTCGCGGCCCGCCTGGGCGAACGCCTTGCGCGCGGTGATGACGACCAGGAGCTTCCAGAGGTCCTCGCGGTCGTCGAGCTTGGGGAACTTCCCGCGCGCGGCGCCGGTGCAGAAGCTGTTGAAGGCCGAGAGCGCCGCGTCTTCCTCGTCCTCATCGGCCCCGGACTTGTTCAGGCCCCGGAGTTTGCCGCGCGCCAGGACGACCAGCTTGCCGAAATAGCGTTCCCAGAGCGGCTGCGCGGCGGCCAGGTCGCCGACCTTGAGATCGCCCAGCCAGTGCGTCACCGACCCTTGATCGTCCACGGTCATCGCTCGACTCGGCCTCAACGACGGGGGTGCGGAAGGCGTCCAGGCCCGATCCGGGGGCCGCTTACGGGGTCTCGACGCGATTCTCGTCGACCTCGGCCGGGGAGAGCGGCCGGAGGCTGACGCTGCGGACGGCGCCGGCGGATTCCCAGGTGGCGAAGCCGAGCGGCTCGCTGGCGCGGACCTGGATCCGGGTCCCGAGCTTGCGGCCCTGGACGTCGACCTTCACGACCTCCTTGTCGTCGATCCAGCAGCGGACGGCCTGGTCGGTCACGCGGATGCGGAAGCGGTACCAGGTCTTGTCGCGGTACTTGTAGCCGACCGTCGTCTGGTTCTCGGAGGCGTCGGCCCCGTCGATGCTGGAGAGCCCGGTGATGTTGCCCCCCCAGCCGCCGTTGACGAGCGTGAGGAACCCCTCCCGGACGGGGAAGGTCGCGGCGGCGAAGAAGTCGCTCCCCTCGGTGCGCATGGCCTCGTACGACAACTCGTAATTCGAGTTCGGCAGGTCGGTCCGCGTCGTGGTGACGCCCGACATCGACCTGCCGACGGGGAGGACGATCGCGCCGTCGGCGACGCGGACGTCGATTGTGTCGGCGCCGAAGAAGGGCGTCTTCTTCCAGCCGTCGAGCGTCGCGCCGTCGAACAGGATCAGGGTGTCCGGTGGCTTCGGCGGCTCGTCGGCGGCCGTCGCGGGGACGAATCCACCGAGGCAGGCCGCGAGGCCGAAGATCCGGGCGAGCGACGTCGACATGGCCGTCTCCTTCATCGTTCCGCGAGGTTCCCACCGCCAATCTAACATATCCTTCCAGGCCCTCGGGGTCGACCGGAGAGCGTCGCGCCGGAGTCGGCCGACCACCCGGAATTTCGACGATTCAAGGGATGCGGCGGGAAGGCGCTTTGGTCGGGGGCTCGACCCGCTCCTTACAATCGGATGAGTCGGACCGAGCGAGAAGGCGCGGGGGTGGACGCGTCGCCGAGGCGCGGGGAGAAGCGACGAGGATGATGGATTCGAAGACGACCCACGGAGTTCGCCGACGCGACCTACTCCACGCGGCGGCGGTCGGCCTGCTCGGGGCCTCGGCCGCGGCTCGTTCGCCCGCCGCCGTCCAGGACGAGGCCAAGGGCGGGTCCGGGGCCCCCCCCATCACGCTCAACGACGCCGACGCGGCCGAGGTGGAGCGGAAGCTCCGCGAGGTGGGCCTGGGCGAGCCGCGACGGCTGAAATCGAACCATTACCTCGCGATCGGCGATGCGGCCGAGTCGTTCATGAGGTCGAGCCTGACCGACTGCGAGCTGCTCGCCCTCGCCTATCTGCGGCACTTCCAGGATCGAGGCTTCGACGTCAAGGAGCCGGAACGTCCGCTGCTCGTGATCGGCTTCCTCGACGAGCGTTCGTTCGGCAAGTATTACGGCATGCCGTCCACGGGCGGCGCGCAGCCGGTCGGGCTTTACGAACGGTCGACGAACGTCCTGAGCGTCTTCGACTGGCGAAACGTGCCGATGGTGAGTCGCGCGTCGACCAAGAACGTCCAGACCATCGCGCACGAGGTCACTCACCAGTTGACGTTCAACACAGGCCTCCTCGAACGCGCGGCGGATATCCCGGTCAGCATCATGGAGGGACTGGGAACCTACGGGGAGCCGCGCAAGGTGCTCGGCCCCAGCGACCTGGGCCGCCTCAACCTGGGCCGCCTCGACGACCTGGCGAAGCTGCGCCGGAGCATCGCCTGGATCCCGATCCGCGAGCTGCTCGTCGATGACTCGGCCTTCCGGCAGGGGCTGTTCGGCCGGGTCTTGCTCGCCTATGCGGAGTCGTGGACCCTGGTTCATTTCCTCCTGAACCACAAGGATCGCCTCCCCGGCTTTCGCGATTATCTGAAGGTCCTCCGCACCCGGAAAACCTCCGACCATCGGATCGAGGACGCGAAGGAACATCTGGGGGACCTCGACGAGCTGAACCGGGACGTTCAGGCGTACTCCGTCCGGCTCCTCCGTTCGCTCTGATCGGAGGTGCAGAGGCGGGGGCGTTCGAAACGACGACGCGAGCGGAAGGGGTCGGATCCCATCCCGCTCGCGTCGTTGAGTATCGCGCCGTGCGGCCTCGGGCTCAGTTGGCCTTCGGATTGAGGAGCGACGAGCCGGGGAGCGGCGGCAGCGAGGCGGTGGTCTCCTCGGCGGAGGGCATCAGCTTGCCGGCGGCCTGGCGGACTTCCTGAGAGGCGTCGGATTTGGCCATCTCGACGATCCGCCGCTTGACGGCCGCGTCCGCGACCTTCTGGGCGCCGAGGGCCTCGACGGCGTGGATCCGCACGGTCTCGTCGGGGTCGTGCGAGAGCTGGAGCAGCCAGACGACCGGGTCGATGTCGGTGCGATCCTTGATGAGGGGGATCACCGAGGCCCGCTGGTCGGCGCGGGGGCTGGTCATCAGGCCGCCCAGGCCGATCAACTCCTGGTTGAGGCCGCGGAGCTTGAGCGCGGCGACGGTGGCGTCGTGGATGGCGGCGTCGGAGTCGTGGAGCCGCTTCAGGAGCAGGTCCTCGGTGAGCAGGCCGGGACGGCCGGCGAACGAGACGACCGCCTGGCGACGGACCTCCACGGCGGGGTCGTCGAGGTAGGCCAGCGCGGGCGCGGCGGCCGAGTCGATGAGCAGGTAGCCCAGCGAGTAGATGGCGGCGGCGCGGGTGCGGTGG
This sequence comes from Planctomyces sp. SH-PL62, assembly GCF_001610895.1. NCBI lineage: Bacteria > Pseudomonadati > Planctomycetota > Planctomycetia > Planctomycetales > Planctomycetaceae > Planctomyces > Planctomyces sp. SH-PL62. The sequence continues at coordinate 1,136,511 of NZ_CP011273.1, forward strand.
TCGGTGCTGGCCAGGCAGCGGACGACCGGGCGGTGGATCGCTTCCTTCCACTCGGCGATCCGCTGCTCCTCCATCGTCGACGGGGTTCGGCCGGGGATCCAGGCCCAGAAGCGGTGGCTCTCGCCGAGGGCGACGAAGCGGACGTCGGAGTCGGTGTCGGCCAGGGCCGCCGAGTAGACGTCGTGGATCGGCTTGAGGATCTCGATGTAGCTCGCCGGGGCCGGGTCGACGCCGAACTTGTCCAGGATCGTCGCGGCCACGACGGCCGCCGCGGCGCGGCCCGGGGCCGCGAACTGGAGGAAGCCCGCCCGCACGGCCGTCAGGATCTCGATGAATTCGCCGGCCTGCGCCTCGGTCACCGCGACCCGGGGGGCGTCGGGCTCGGTGGTCAGACGCTTGCGGACGACATCCAGGGCCCGGGCGTCTCCGGATCGGAGCCCGGCCGCCAGCTCGGCCGTCGTGCTGGACTCGCCGAAGCTCGCGGCCGCCTGCTGCGCCGCCCCGGCCTCGGTCGCCGGCCGCCGGGCGCTCGACGCCCAGAACAGGCCCGCGCCGGTCGCGACGACGGCCAGGCCGCCCGTGATCCAAAGTCCTGCTCGACCTCGCTCTGGCATGTCGGCCTCCCTGCGTTGTTCGGAATCCAATCCCTTGATTCCCGCGCCGACGGGACGTCTTCCGGTTCGATCGCCGCCCAGACCAGACGTGAAGCCGCCGTGACGGCGAAGGGCGATCGATCGAAGGGCGTCCGCGACGAAACGCCCGCCTTCCGAGGCGGACGGCGCGTCCTCGTGATTCGAGGTGGATCTTAGTGAGTCTCGTCGGGGCGGCAACCCCGATCTCGATTTCCCCTGGAGTTTTCACGCCTTCCTGCCGACACCTGCCGAGATCGACCGGATACGCGCGATCTCAGGGTTTTCCCAGATCGCCCGGTTTTTCTCCGGGGTCGGAAATTACCCCCTTTACTCAGGACAGGGTCAGGAATGTGGGCCCGATGACCGATTTCTAGAGTCTGTCAAGGGGAGTTGGGCGCGGGCCTGGGGAAGGAGTCCCAGGGGCCGTCGCGCCCGACGCGATCGAGAGTCGATGGAGCGCGTGACATGAGCGGACCTGGGAACGACCGATCACGCTCGGGAATCGGCAAGGCGCTGGGGCGGGGGTTGCTGCTGGCCCTTTGCGTCGGCCTGACGCAGGCCGCCTTGGGGGCCGGGATCGGCTGGTCGAAGATCGATCCGGCGCAGGTGGTCCCGCTCGAGCAGATCCCGGCCGAGTTCCGCGAACCCGTCAGCGAGGTGATCCGGGACCATACGTTCCACCGCAAGGGCGCCGCCGAATCCTTCCCGTGCGATCCTTCGCTCTATCTGGCGTTGGTCAACGAACCGGCGATCACGCTGGCGCTCTGGAAAGACCTGGCCGAGTCGCCGGTGAAGATCAAGCGGTTGGGCCCGGACACGTATCAGGGGGACGACGGCGCGGGCTCCTCGGCCGCCTGGCAGTTCCTCGTCAGGTCGCCCAAGGTCCATGTGATGCTGGCCAACCTGAACTTCGTCAGCCCTCGCGGCAACACCCGCGTCGACGCCCGGGTCGTGCTGGTGGTCCACACCGGCTACTACCGCGAGGTCAACAAGGAGGCCTACGTCCAGCACGACGTCGAAGCCTTCGTGAAGGTCGATTCCAAGGGGTGGAAGACCCTGGCTCGGACCCTCCGCCCGGTCATCGAGCGGATGCTGGAAGATCAGGTGACGGAGGCCGGCCAGTTCGTCTCGCTCATGAGCAAGCTGGTCGTCAACTATCCGACCTGGGCCACGCAGGTCGCGGTCCGAGAGCCGGAGGCGACGCCCGAGACCCGCGCCCAGTTCCGCGACCTCGTGGCGCAGAACCGCCGGCCCGACGCCTCGGACGGCCGTCCCGTCGTGATGGCGGACGCCTCGCAGGCGGCCGACACCCGCCGACGCTGAGCGAACCCCCCGAATCCCCGCGCCGCGACGGGCCGCGCCTGGTCAGGCCACGTCGTCGAAGACCGGCTTACGGTGCGGGGAATCGGGATCGATCCCGCTGCGGATCATCGCCATCCGCTCGCGATGCGCGATGATCATCTTCACGGCCACGCTGAAGGTGCTGCAGACGATCGCCGCCAGCGCGATCCAGGCGAACCAGGGGAAGCTGTAAGCCACGTCTTGACCGACCTCGATGATCTGCATGGGAGACTCCTGAAACCGAGACGCAGCCAGGTCGAGCCAGGCCGGCTTTTCCGTTGCTCGGGGAGTCCTTCGCATAAGGGCCGCCGAGATTTCGGTGTTCTCCCCGATGTCGGAGTTTTTCCCGAAGTTGGCCGCGGCTACTTGACGGGCGGGCCTCCCAACTCGTGAAGGCGTCGGCGCATCTCCCAGCCGGCCAGGGAGTCGAGCGGGCGCACCACGTCGCCGGCGTCCAGGTCCAGGTCGACGGCGATTCGCACCCAGAGGCCGATCCGCTCGGCATCGCCGGTCGCCGGCTCGGGCGGCTTCCACGATCGGACCGAGCCGTCGGCGCAACCGGCGGCCAGGCGGCGGCCGTCGGGCGAGAACGCCAGGACGACGACGCGGCCTCCCTGGTCCAGCGGCGGGCCGACGGCCAGCCCGGAGGCGACGTCCCACAACCTGACGAGGCCGTCGCGGCCCCGCGTCGCGATCAGCGAACCGTCCGGGTGGAACGCCACCGGCGCGTCCTTGCCGTCGTGGACGAACGGCTCCCCCCTCATCGTCCCGTCGCGGGCCGACCGAATGTGACCGTCGCCGAACTTCGAGACCAGGACGATCACGTCGCCGGTCGGACTGAACCCCGCCCAGACGATCTCGTCATGGTATGGCTGCTCGATGAAGGGGGAGGCGTCCTCATCTCCCCAGATGCGGATCAGGCCGTCGCGGCAACACGTGAGCACCCGGTCTCCCGCGGGGTGGACCGCCATCGCGGTCAGCGGGGCGGGGTGGAGGCGGGGACGATCGCCCCAGCGGCGGTCCTCGGATTCCCAGGACCAGACCTCGCCCGCTTCGCTCGCGACGACGACCCGCGACCCTCCCACGGCCAGGCCGCTTCGCCTGCCGAAGCCGAGCGGGCCGGATTCGTCTGCCAGGGCTTCGCCCGTCTCGGCGTCTCGAATCCAGGCCCGGACGCCGGGATCGAGGATCGCCCGGAAGGCGCCGTCGACCGACTGGTGGAGCATGGCGACGGCCGCGCCGAGGTTGTTGGACTCGCCGAGCGGCTCGCTCGTCAAGGCGTCCCAGCGCCGGACGACGCCCCCTTCGCAGCCGCTGAAAAGTCGCCGGCCGTCTCGCGTGAACTCCAGGGCCCGAATGGGGCGGGGATGGACCATCTCCGGCCCCAGCGGCGTCCCTCGCGAGACGTCCCAGATCCGTGCTACGCCGTCGGCCGTGGCCGTCGCCAGGCGTCGGCCATCGTCGCTGAAGCGGAGGGTTCGGATCTCTCCCACCTGGGGGATCGTCCGCTCCAGATTCCGGCCGCGGCGGTGCCAGGCGGCGAGGCTCGCGCGGATGCCCCGGTCCCGTTCCGACGGCCCGTGTTCCAGGGCTCGCGCCAGCCAGAGCATCCCTTCGCCGTCTCGTCCCCGATTGAAGCAGGTCGAGGCCCGCTCCAGGGCGAGTCTCGATTGCGAGTCGCGGACCTGCTCCATCGCCTCCTGCTGTTCGTCTCGATAGCGGATCGCCGCCAGCCAGGATTCCAGGGCGTCGGCCATTTCCAGCGGGGAGGCGTAACGGTCCAAGGGGCGAGCGGACATGGACCGGAGGCAGATCGCTTCCAGGCCGGCGTCGATGTCCTTGCGGAGCCGCCTGGGCGACGGGAAGATCCCGCGACTGACCTGGACGAGCATGGCCTCCACGTCGTCGCCGACGAACGGCGGGCGGCCGACGAGCAGGTAGTACAGGGTCGCGCCCAGGCCGTAGACGTCGCTCGCCGGGCCGATCCGGTCGGGATCTCCTTCGGCCTGTTCCGGGCTCATGAACTGAGGCGTGCCGATCGCGGACCCCGGCCGGGTCATGTACGGCAGGTCCTTCACGGCGGAGCCCTGGGCGAAGTGCGGGGACGCCGGCTCGGGGGAATCGAGGGCCTTGGCGATCCCCCAATCGACCAGCAGGGTCTCGCCGAACCGGCCGAGCATGATGTTCTCCGGCTTGACGTCGCGGTGGACGACGCCCCGGCTGTGCGCATAGCCGAGCGCGAAGCAAACCTCGACGACGCTTCGGAGCAGGCGACGGAAGCTCAGCTCGCGCTCTTCGGGCCGGGCGGCCTTCCCGGTCTGGTGGAATCGGTCGACGGCCGCACGGAACGTCTCTCCTTCCACCAACCTCATCGCGTAGAAGGGACGACCGTCGGGGTGCCGGCCGAGTCCGTAGACCGGGACGACGCCCGGATGTTCGAGGCGTCCGGTGATCTCGGCTTCCTGGAGGAACCGGAGTTGGCTCATCTCGTCGTGAGCGTACCGTGGCTGGAGTTCCTTGAGGGCGACCCGGCGATCAAGCTCGGTATCGAGCGCGGCGTAGATCTCGCCCAGGCCGCCGCGAGCGTGTAGGCCGAGGATCCGGAACCGGCTGGGGGGCGGATCGGCCGCGCCGGCGTTTCCGGTCGGTAGGGGAGGCCCCGCGTACGCCACGGTCTCGGACGTCTGGCCGACCGTCAAGCCGCCGATCGGATCGCCGCTCAGGCGGGCGAGATCGGCGTCGACCAGGCGGCCGTGCGCGCGGAGGACTTCGACGAGCGTGGCGGCGGGCTCGCGTTCCCAGACCTCGAAGGCCGCGAGCAGGCTTGCCTGGTCGATTAGGCCGTCGCGGAGCGCACGGAGCCCCAGGGCCAGGTCGGTGTCATCGCGTCGAGGCACGGCGAAGCTCCCTGTTGCGGCCGCGGCGGGTCACACGGCCGGATTCACGAACCCCGAGGCCGGTCGCCGATAAGTCGAAGGTCGTCGGAAGTCGAAAGTCGGGCGGACTCTCCGGGATCGCGGCGTCGCCGTTCCTCTAGGAGACGGCCGCCCGAATATGAGACAATCGCGGCCCGGAAAAGCCCGTACACCACGCGAAGGGATGAGTTCGAAGATCATGAGTGAAGGCAGTACGCCCGCCGGGCCGATCCCGATGGCCTGCGACTTTTGCGGACGACCCGCCTCCGAGGTCGGGCCGATGATCGAGGGGAAGGCGCTCCAGCCGATCGCGCCGGATCATGGGATCGCCCATATCTGCAGCCAGTGCGTCGAGGTCTGCGAGGGGATCTTCCAGCAGCACGAGCGCGCCAGGGTGCAGATCGACAAGGTCCCCACCCCGCGCGAGCTGGTCGCGCACCTCGATGATTACATCATCGGCCAGGAGAATGTAAAGAAGACGTTGGCCGTCGCCGTCGTGAACCACTACAAGCGCGTGCTCGGCCGCGAGGTTACCGACCCCGACCTGAAGGACGTCGAGGTCGCCAAGAGCAACGTGCTCCTGATCGGCCCCACCGGCTGCGGCAAGACGGCCCTGGCCCAGACCCTGGCCCGTCGGCTTCACGTCCCCTTCGCCATCGGCGACGCCACGACCCTGACCGAAGCCGGATACGTCGGCGAGGACGTCGAAAACCTGATCCTCAAGCTCGTCATGGCGGCCGACTACGACATCGCCGCCGCCGAGAAGGGGATCATCTACATCGACGAGATCGACAAGATCGGCAAGACCAGCCAGAACGTCTCCATCACCCGCGACGTCTCCGGCGAGGGCGTCCAGCAGGCGATGCTCAAGCTGCTGGAAGGGACCACCGCCAACGTCCCGCCGCAGGGGGGCCGCAAGCACCCCGAGCAGCAGTACCTCCAGGTCGACACGTCCAACATCCTGTTCATCTGCGGCGGAACCTTCGTCGGCCTTGAAGAGATCATCGCCAAGCGGCTGGGCCGGAAGATGATCGGCTTCGGCCGGGGCGAGGCCAACGACAAGGAACTCGAGCGCAACGAGCTGGTCTCCCAGGTCACGCCCGAGGATCTCGAACGCTACGGCATGATCCCCGAATTGATCGGTCGACTGCCCATCATCGCCACCCTGGACCAGCTTTCGATCGCCGACCTCGCCCGGATCCTCACCGAGCCGAAGGACGCGCTCACGAAGCAGTACCAGGTGCTGTTCCACCTCGACGGCGCGAAGCTCGAGTTCACCGAGGGGGCGATCCACGCCGTCGCCGAACTCGCCAAGGCCCGAGGCACCGGCGCCCGGGCGCTCCGCTCGATCATGGAAAACCTGATGCTCGAAGTCATGTACGAGCTTCCCGAGCGCGACCCCGGTCAGACGTACGCGATCACCGACCGGATCGTCCGCAAGGAAGAGAAGCTCTTCGAGGCGGTCGCGAAGCCGTGAGGCGACGAACATGAGCCGGAAGAGCGTCGATCCCGAGGAGGGACCGCGCGGCGAGACGCGTCTGCGCCGCCGCGCGGTGTTGCAGGGGTTGGCGGCCCTCGGCTTCGCCGGTCCCGTCGTCCGACGCGCCCTGGCCGCGCAGGCTGTCGACAAGGGGGCCGTCTCCCCGGAGATGGTACGCCAGGCCGAGTGGATCGCCGGCGTCGAGTTCACCGACGCCGAGCGCGCCGAAGTGGCCGAGTCGGTCGCTTACAGCCTCCGCCGATTCGAAGCCTTGCGCAAGGTCGAGATCGGCTACGACGTCCTCCCGGCGATCCAGTTCAACCCCGCGCCGGGCCTCGCGCCGGGCGCGACCGTGGAACGCAACCGGGCCGTCCCGATCGCGACGACGCCGATCGAGCGCCCCGCCGACGAGGAGGAACTGGCGTTCCTGCCGGTCTCGCGCCTGGCCGAACTCGTGCGGTCCCGCAAGCTGACCTCGGTCGAGCTGACGAAGCTCTACCTGGGCCGTCTCAAGCGGTTCGATCCGCTCCTGAAATGCGTCGTGACGCTCACCGAGGATCTGGCGCTCCGGCAGGCGGCCGAGGCCGACGCCGAGATCGCCGCCGGTCGCCATCGCGGCCCGTTGCACGGCATTCCCTGGGGGGCGAAGGACCTCATCGCCCATCCCGGCTATCCGACCACCTGGGGCGTTCCGCAGTTCAAGGACCGCGTGATCGACGTCAAGGCGACGGTCGCGGCGCGCCTGGAGGAGGCCGGCGCCGTCCTCGTGGCCAAGCTCAGCATGGGCGCCCTGGCGATGGGCGACCGCTGGCACGGCGGCATGACCCGGAGCCCCTGGGACCCGCGCCGGGGATCGAGCGGGTCGTCGGCCGGGTCGGCCTCGGCGGCGGCGGCCGGGCTCGTCGGCTTCGCGATCGGCAGCGAGACCCTGGGGAGCATCATCTCCCCTTGCCGGGCCTGCGGCGCGGCGGGCCTGCGCCCGACCTTCGGCCGGGTGAGCCGCCACGGCTGCATGTCGCTGTCATGGACGATGGACAAGATCGGCCCCATCGCCCGGTCGGTCGAGGACTGCGCGTTGATCCTGGACGCGATCCACGGCCGCGACGGCCTGGACCCGACCGCCGTCGACAGGCCGTTCGCCTGGCCTCCCGCCGGCGATGTGGGAAAGATTCGGATCGGCGTCCCGTCGATCGACGGCAAGCCCGCGGACGATCGCGCCGAGGTGAGGACGCTCCGGGCCCTGGGCTTCGAGATGGTCCCCATCGACCTGCCGACGGACTATCCGCCCTGGGCCGTCTCGCTGATGTTGAGCACCGAGGCCGCCGCCGTGTTCGACGAATTGACGAGAACTCATGTGAGCGAGGGCCTCAACGAGTGGCCCGAGACGTTCCGCGTCGGCCAGCTCACCCCGGCCGTCGAGTACCTCCGCGCCGCGAGGGTTCGAACGCTGCTGATGCAGGCGATGGACCGGGTCTTCGATAAGGTCGACGTGTTCCTCGGATGGGGGGGCGTCGACCTGACGATCACCAACCTGACGGGCCACCCCTCGGTGATCTTCCCCGCCACCCTCCGCGACCGCGAAGGCCGCCCCGCCCCCACCACCATCACCCTGACCGGCCGCCTCCACGACGAGTCCACTTTGCTCGCCGTGGCGCTCGCCTGCGAGGCCGCGGTGGCCGATCCCGGCCGACGCCCTCCGCTGGAAGCCTACCTGGCCGCCGAGGCCCCTCGCGCGACCTCCTGAACCGACGAGTGGTCGCGCCGCGCCAGGGATGTCCCGACGCGGCGGCCGTTGGTGCGATCGTTCAATCGTCGTCGTCGTCACGCTCGGGCTTGGGCAGGACGAAGGCGGCGCGGACGGGGGGCGGCATGACGGAGTCGGCCCCTCGGACGGCCTTCCAGATGATCTCGTTGAAGACCAGGTCGTCGGCCTTGTCTTCCTCGTCGAGGTCCAGCTTGAGCGACGCCTCGGCGCCGGGGGCGTCCGCGGCGTTGAGCTGGTTGATGTCGATCCGCGCGGGGACGTGCTGGAACGGGGCGGCGTCGGGCTGTTCGGTGAACGCGGCCCACATCGGACGGGCGGCGGCGTCGAACTGGCTCATCGGGTCGAGGCCGAGGATCAGCTCCATGGTGCGGAGCATAGACGAGGTGGAGTACATCGTCGAGTCCACGGCCTTCCGCTTGATGTACGGGCTGATCGCCAGCGCCACCGTGCGGTGGGCGTCGACGTGGTCCGACCCGTTCTGGGCGTCGTCCTCCACCACGAACACGGCCATCTCGTTCCAGAACTTCGAGCGGCTCAGGCCCTCGACGACCCGGCCGAGCGCCAGGTCGTTGTCGGCGACCATCGCCTGCACGGTCGGGACGCCGGGGCGGGTGCCCGAGGTGTGATCGTTCGGCAGGCGCATCACGATCAGGCGGGGCAATTCCCCCTTCTCCTCGAACTCCTTCAACTCGACCAGGAACCGGTCGGCCCGCTTCTGGTCGGGGACCGTGAGGTCGTATACGGGGTAGTGCGGGTCGAAATGCTCCTTGAGCGATTCGATCTTCGTCGTCATCACTCCGTCGGCGCCCTTGGAGACGAACTCGCCGTAGGAGCGGTAGGACACGCCCTTCTCCCTGGCCTTGTCCCAGAGATAGCCGCCGGAGGGGAAGGCGATCTCGAGCTTGCCCTCGGCGGGGTAGGGGACCCGGCGGTCGCCGCGATAGCCGAGCGGCCAGGTCCGCTCGACGAAGTCCGTCGCGTAGGCGCCCATCGTCCATTCATGGCCGTCGGCGCTCACCTCGCCGTCGACGTAGAAGTTGTCGAGCAGGACGAATTCGCGGGCCAGGGCGTGATGGTTCGGGGTGATCTCCTCCGGGAAGAGGCAGAGCTTGGCATCGCCGTTCCCCTCGGGCATGTCGCCGAAGATCTGGTCGTAGGTGCGGTTCTCCTTGATGATGTAGACGCAGTACTTGATGGGCGAGGGGTCTCCGACCTTGCCGGGGATGGGGTTGCCGGCCGGCGGCTTCGGGCCCGACGCCGTCGCCGACCCTTCGGCGGCCAGCGGGCAGCATTCGTACACGGTCTTGGTGTACTGCGCCATCTGCTTGGGGTTGGGGATGGGGAGGGTGGAGAGCGTCCCCCTCATGAGGCCGCCGATGTACTCGCGGATCGAGGGGGTCGCGATCCCCGGGACGGGCCCTTCACGATTGGACCTGGACGAGGTCCCCTTGCCATTGACGATCCAGAGCGACTTCCCGTCTCGAGACGTCCGCACGGAGGTCGGATACCAGCCGGCGGGGATGAATCCCAGCGGGGCGCTGCGGGCCGGATCGGCGATGTTGACGACCGCCACGTCGTTGGTGTTGGCGTTGGCCACGAACAGGAGCGACTCGTCGGGCGTGGTCGCCAGCGAGTTCGGCGTGCCGCCCGACGGGGCCTTGGGGTGGATCGCGGTGCCGATCGTCGCCAACGGGCGCCCGGCCTCGGCGTCGAAGACGCTCACCGTGTTGCGGTTGGCGTTGGCCACGAACAGGAACCGCCCCCCCTTGGCGGCGAGCATCTCGTTGGGGTGCTCCTCCGTCTTCCACGACCCGACGACCTTCCGCCCGGCCGTCTCGACGACGGCGACCTCGGCGCGTCCCCAGAGGCTGACGTAAAGCCTGCCCCGCGATTCGTCGAGCAACAGGCCGTAGGGATAGCTGTCGGTCGGCAGGGCGATCTCGGCGACGGCCTTCCCGGCGTTCAGGTCGACCTGAAAAACCTTGTGGCCGAAGGCGTCCGCGACCCAGAGCGACGCGCCGTCCTTCGACGGTGCAAGCCCTGCGACCGCACTTTTCGCCTCCTCGGCGCCGCGTCGGGAGCGGGGCAGGGGGGTGGTCGCATCGCCTTCCGCGGCCGCGGCGGACCCGTGCAGGGCGAGCGTGCGACGGTTCGAGAGCAATCCGTCGGCGTGGTCGAACGCGTAGACGACCCCGTCGAACCCGCCCCCCACGAACAGCTTCGCACCGTCGGCCGACCAGGCCATCCCGCCGTAGGTCTGCGGCACCGCCGCGCGACCGATCACGCGCCGGGTGGCGGCGTCGAGGGTGACGGCCTCATGCTCGCCGTAGCCGGCGTGGAGCACGGCCAGGACCGGTTGCGAGGGGTGCTCGGCCAGCAGGATCGGGAAGTCGCCGAGCGGCGTCTGACCTCCGGCCGGCTTCAGCGACCAGCCGTTCGGCAGCAGCACGGAGCCCGTGGACTTCACGCCCGGCCACACCACCTCCTCCGCTCGCGTCGGTTTCTCGGGGGCGACCTGCCCCACGACCGTCGCCGCGCTTCCCACGAGCCCCAGACAGGCCGCCAGCCGGATCATTCGTCGCATCATCTTTCTCCACCTTGCCATCGGTCGACCGACTCGCCGACCGCTCCGGCCGCATCGTAGCAAGCCGCGACGGCCCCGGCGCGTCTCGAACGCCGACTTCATCGGGTTTTCTCGATTCGATCCCAGGCCGAACATCTTCGGGCCGCGTCCCATCACGGCGCGGCCGGGTCGGCGAGCCTGTCCCGACGGCGCGAAAAGACGGCTCGGAAGAGGAGTCCTGGGAACTCCCCCCGAGCCGTGTTCGAATGCAAGGTCGGCCGCAAAGGGCCGATGTACCAGACGAGTCGCCCGGTCGGACGGAGCCCGGTCGGATGGCGTGGGGTCAGGTCAGGTCAGGTCGGAAAGCGGACCGTCGCCGCAATGGTCGGGGTTGCCGAACCTCTTGAGCTCGGTATGACCCATGCCGTGGGCGATCGAGAGCAGGAGCCGGTTGTGCGGCACCTTCTTGTACTTGAGCGACCGGCGCATTTTGAAGTCGAGGCCGTTGCCCACGAGGACGAACGGGATGTCGTCGAGCGTGTGCGAGTTCCCCTTGCCCAGCTCGTTGGTCCAGATGATCGTCGTGTTGTCGAGCAGGGAGCCTGGGCCGCCGGGCTCGGGCGTTTCGGCCAGCCGCCTGGCCAGGTAGGCCATCTGCTCGCAGAACCACGTGTTGATCTTGATCAGCTTCTCGACCGACGCCTCGTCGCTGTCCGGGTTGTGCGAGAGTTCGTGGTGGCCTTCCGGCACGCCGATCCAGTTCATCTTCGCCATGCCGACCGAGTTCGTGTACTGGAGCGTGGCGATCCGCGAGAAGTCGGCCGCGAAGCTCTGCACCATCAGGTCGATCTGCGTCTTGCTGATCTTGGGGATCTCGTCGTTGACCGTCTTGATGCCGGGCTCGAGCTCCGGCACGGGATGGTCCAGGCCGGCCCCGTCGTCGCTCGTCAGCTCCCGCTCCATCTCGCGGACGAAGGTCGCGTGCTCCTCCAGGATGCGCCGGTCTTCGACGCTCACGGCGGATTCGATCTTCTTGAGGTCCCCCTTCACGTCGTCGAGGATGCTCTTGAGGCTCTCCTGGTCCTTCATCCGGCCGTAGAGCTTCGAGAACATCTGGTAGGGGTCGTCGATCGGGGCGATCGGCTTGTTCGGGCCGTCGTAGACCATGCGGGTCCAGGTGTCGGCCCGCTCGGGCACCATTACGCCGAATTCGAGCGAGCCGAACCGGGTCCGCGTCGCCTCGTCGGCCTGGTACTTCTTCTTGATCTCCTGGTCGATCGAGAGCCCGCTGGCCCATCCCGCCGGGGTGTCGGAACCTCCCTGGATGTTGCCGGGGAACAGCTCGATCCCCGTCAGGAGGCAGCCCATCCCGCGCATGTGGTTGTCGCCGTCGCCCCGGACCTTGTCGCAGACCCCGTTCAGGATCAGCGTGCGATCCTTGAACGGCTCAAGCGGCGACAGGCTCTGCTTCAGCTTGAAGTCGGCCCCTTCCTCGTCAGGCCAGAACGCCTTCGGAATCACGCCGTTGGGGCTGAACATGACTACCAGCCGCTTCTTCCGCCCGGCCGTCCCGGCGAATCCCAGGCTCGGCAGGTTGAGGACGAAAGGCAGCGCCGCCGCGCTGAGACCGAGGTCGCGGAGGAACGCGCGTCGTGTTCGGGTCCGTGCCATGTCTCGTCTCCGTGAGGAACGTGGCGACGCATCGCCGGGGGGATGAACAGGTCGAATCGTTGCACGCTTCGCGCGAGTACGAAGGCGAAGTCGTCAGTACTTCCAGGGATTCAAGGCGTGGTCGCGACGCTCGGCGCGGCTTCCTGATTCTTGTCCGAGGCGCGGCGCGGGGTCAACGCCGACGCCGACATGACCTCCACCATCAACCGACGGATGTTGAAATCCTGCTTCTCGAACGCCGCGGTCAACGTCTTCAGCTCGTCGGGGCCGAACGCGTTGATCGGCTGCTTGACCAGATAGTGGAACAACTGCTGGGTGAACGCCGAGTGCGACTCCTCGGTTTCCCCCAGATACTTCGCGAGATCCTGCGGGCCGGTGAACGGGATCGTCTCGCCCGATCGCGAGTGGTATTCCCCCGTCGCGTCGATCGGCTTCCCGTTCTCCTCCTTGCGGAATCGGCCCACGGCGTCGTAATTCTCCAGCGCGAATCCCACCGGATTGATCATCGTGTGGCAGACCTGGCACGCCTTGGGGCTCGTTTGCAGGGCCACTCGGTCCCGGGTCGACAGGTCCGCGTGCAGGTCGGGAGCCAGCGGAGCGACCGCCTCGGGGGGCGGCGGCAAGGACCGGCCCAGCACGCCTCGGGTCAGGAAGACCCCCCGATGGATCGGCGAGCTCGTCGCCGTGTATGCGTTGCTCGCCATCAGGTACGGGTGCGTCACCAGCCCCGCGCGAGGCTCGTCGCCGAGCTTCACCTTCTGGAACGGCGCGTCGGCCGGCAGCGAGGCCCCGTAAAACTGGGCGAGGCGGCCGTTCAGATACAGCTCGTCGCCTGCCAGGAACCGGCGGAAATCCGATCCCTCCGACCACGCGACTTCCTCCAGGAACATCTCCAGCGAGGTCCGCAGGTCGCTCGCAATCGTCTCATCAAAGCCGGGGAAGAGCGTGGCGTCCTTCGAAAGATCGGTCACGCGGTCGACCTTCAGCCACTGGAGCAGGAACTCCCGAAACTTGGCCCTCGTCCGCAGGTCCTCCACCATCCGCTCGGCCTGTCCGGCCACCTGATCCCGCGTCTTCAGTTCCCCCTTGGCGGCGGCCTCCAGGAGCGCGGAGTCGGGGAGCGAATCCCAAAGGCCGAACGAGAGTCGCGAGGCCGCGTCGTAATCGTCGAGCGTCCCCGCTGGCTCCTGATAGAGGAACATCGGCGACTTCAAGCTCGCCAGGACCACCTTCTTGACGGCCGTTTCCAGGGCGACGCCCTCGCCGAACCGATGGTCCACATAGGCCGCCTTCTGCTCCTCGGTGAGCGGTCGGCGGAAGGCCCGTTCGACGAACTTGACGCAGAACTCGCGGACCTTCGCCTCCCGATCCGCCGCATCCGGCTTCACCTGGACGAGTTTGTCCAGCCGATCGGCGACGTACGCCGCGGTCTCAAGCGCCGCGTCGGTCGTGGCGTCGTCCCAGGCCTTGGAAACCGACGTCCCTCGCTCATACCCCATGCTCCGGTCGTCGGGCGGGAACGGGGTCTGGAGGACGAACAGCTCCGGGGTCTTCTTCGGCGAGAGGTAACGCGCCGTGATCGGCTCGACGACCGCCTTCGGACGCTTCCAGAGCAGCGCGATGGTCGCCGGGGTCGGCGGCGGCGTCACCTTCTTGCTGTCGTCGACGCCCTGCTTCCCCTTCGAGAGCTCCAGCCGGATCGGATAGACCCGACCCCCGATCAGCCGGACCGTCTCGCGAAACTCCGTATCGTCCCCCGACTTGACCCAACGGTCGATCAACGGTTTCTCGGTGTCGTTGACCCACAGCCTCGTCGAGTGCTCCGTCCGGACGACGAACTCGTAATCGCCCGTATCGGGCGCCAGCACGCCCCCCTCCCACCGGACGAAGAACCGATGACCCACCTCGTCCGAGTCCGGCAAGTTGACGCCGAAATCGAACTGCACCGTGGGATCGACTCGGTCGATGATTCGATCTTCCTTCTTCCAATGCTGGTGCGACTTGGAGTAAACCCCCTGCAACCCCTTGGGCCCGTCCCATTCCATCGGGCCGCGGAACGACCCGATGAGGTCGATCAGGGCGTTCTGATGCTGGCGCACCGTCAGGCGAGACAGCTCGATGCGGGCCGGCTTGTTGCGCGCCTGCGCGAGACTCGAATAGAACGCGCCGTGGAGATACGCGGCCACCTGATCGGCGTCCTCGCCGACACAGCTCCCCGGGTCGTCCTCGGGCATCGTCTTGCTGATGTAGCGACTCAGCTCCTTGACGGACTTGTCCCCCACCAGGGCGTAAGGATACTCCTCGCTCCCTTCGCCCGCCTTGCCGTGGCAAGAGAGGCACTGCTTCATGTAGATCGCCTCACCCCTCGAAGGCTCCTCCGCCCTGGAGAAGCTCCCGCCCCGCAGACCAAGCACGGCCAGGGCCACGACGATCGGAAGCAGACGCGCGAGCGAGAACTTGAAGAGTTTCATAGCGAGCCGACCCTGCTGTGGCGAGAGAAGGAAGATCGGGACCGACGTCGAAGGAGGACGTCGACACGCCGTCGCGGCAACCACGGTAGGACGAGGGCGGAGGCGAGGGCGGGGAAGCGGCCAGACCGTCGAATCCTCAAAAAAAATCGTCGGGAGGTCGAGGACCAAAACGACCGGCACCCAGAACAATCAACACGGTCGTCTTAGATACATTCAACAAATCTTGTACCACTCCCTTTGTACAAGACCTTGAGAGGTAAAGCAAGCCTCCCAGGTGATCAGGTGTCGCTCATAGGCGCAAAGGTGTGATGCGGTTGCATTGTCTCCATGAAGTTCCACCGGCTCTCTCGAACGTGGGAATCTCGGGCCAGGCGTCAATCACGTCCGCCCTCCTCCGTTGAGGAAGAGTCCATGATCGCCGTCGAACCACCCAGGAAGCCGGCCCTCAGACTCTTTTCAGAGGTTCCTCAAGGGGCCGGCAGAAGGGCCGACCAGAAGCTTATGGGAGAAGGCGCACCACAAAAGGTCGTTCGACGCACTATATTCGACGCACTATAAAGGAAGAAGGCGTCAGACCTATTGGTTTAGGCCCGGTAAACGTCGCCTTCCACTTCGTAGAACGACTCGGTACAGCGAGGAAGACGCTGGCAGGAAGCCGCGATTACCAAGAATATTCGATCTTAGGAACTGAGTTTAAGTCATTTCTCTTGAAGACGTTGCATGTCTTATCAAACTCGTTTTCGCAGTCGATGAACGGTGGGCTGTTGACCCCGAGCGATTCCCTGCTAATATTACCCCTGTCGAGACGAACGACGCCGAGACGAAACGAACGGCCGACCGAGTCGCCAACAACGACCAGGTCGGCCGAAAACGTCGAGTCGCGGCGGGGGGAGGCTCGGAAGGCGGGGGCTTCGGGACGGCCGCAGGGCCGGGGCGAAGCGGATCGCCGCTCTTTGACAATCCGGTCGATCGTGGAACGAGCCTCGCGTCGCAGGACGCGGGGCGGAGAGAACGATGCGTAGCGAGTGCGGGACGCGGGAAGGGGCCACCAGCCCCTCGGAACGCGTACCGCGGGCGAACCCTTGAGGGGAGCCGGCGTGCGGGATCGTCCCATCGGGACGTCGGAGGCCCAGGTCCTGGACCTCGCAACGACGTCGGGGCGGCCGCAAGGACCGGTGGCGCATCCGGACTCGCGGCCAGCCGTCACGCCTTCGGGCGGGGCGGGGGGTCATGAAGGACGGATCGCCGAGCATTCCTCAGACCTCTTCGAGGATGGGGACCGGAGATCGGGAAGGCCTCCTTCGGGGGGACGAACGGTCCGAGGACCATTGTGAAGGGTTTGATCCTGGCTCAGAATGAACGTTGGCGGCGTGGATTAGGCATGCAAGTCGCACGGGCCCCGCAAGGGGCCAGTGGCGGAAGGGTGAGTAAGGCGACGGCAACCAACCCCGAGGATGGGTATAGCCGCGGGAAACTGCGGGTAATCCCCAGCGATGCGAGGGCGTCGGCATCGACGCTTCGCCAAAGGATCCGTCCGCCTCGGGACGGGCCGTCGTGGTATTAGGTCGTTGGCGGGGTAACGGCCCACCAAGCCTTCGATGCCTACCGGGCGTGCGAGCGTGGCCCGGCACACTGGGACTGAGACACTGCCCAGACTCCTACGGGAGGCTGCAGTCGAGAATCTTCGGCAATGGGCGCAAGCCTGACCGAGCGACGCCGCGTGGAGGACGAAGGCCTTCGGGTTGTAAACTCCTGTCGAGGGGGAGAAAGGCCCTGCAAGGGGCTTGATCGATCCCTGGAGGAAGCACGGGCTAAGTTCGTGCCAGCAGCCGCGGTAAGACGAACCGTGCGAACGTTATTCGGAATCACTGGGCTTAAAGCGCGTGTAGGCGGATCGGTGCGTCGGCGCCTGAAATCCCCCGGCTCAACCGGGGAACGCGGCACGAAACGGCCGGTCTGGAGGGACGTAGGGGGGTCTGGAACTTCCGGTGGAGCGGTGAAATGCGTTGAGATCGGAAGGAACGCCCGTGGCGAAAGCGAGACCCTGGACGTCTACTGACGCTGAGACGCGAAAGCTAGGGGAGCGAACGGGATTAGATACCCCGGTAGTCCTAGCCGTAAACGATGAGCACTGGGTAGGGGGCTCGCCGATGGGCTCCCTGCCGCAGGGAAACCGTGAAGTGCTCCGCCTGGGGAGTATGGTCGCAAGGCTGAAACTCAAAGGAATTG
Organism: Planctomyces sp. SH-PL62; assembly: GCF_001610895.1. Classification (NCBI taxonomy): domain Bacteria; kingdom Pseudomonadati; phylum Planctomycetota; class Planctomycetia; order Planctomycetales; family Planctomycetaceae; genus Planctomyces; species Planctomyces sp. SH-PL62. The sequence goes on from NZ_CP011273.1 coordinate 1,153,578, forward strand.
ACGGGGGCTCACACAAGCGGTGGAGCATGTGGCTTAATTCGAGGCTACGCGAAGAACCTTATCCTGGGCTTGACATGCAGGGATTAGCCGGCGGAAACGTCGGCGACGCCGCAAGGTGGAACCTGTGCAGGTGCTGCATGGCTGTCGTCAGCTCGTGCCGTGAGGTGTTGGGTTAAGTCCCGTAACGAGCGAAACCCCTGTGATCAGTTGCCAGCGCGTCATGGCGGGGACTCTGATCAGACCGCCGGCGTCAAGCCGGAGGAAGGCGGGGACGACGTCAAGTCATCATGGCCCTTATGCCCAGGGCTGCACACGTGCTACAATGGGGCGGACAAAGCGTCGCCAGGCCGCAAGGCCGCGCTAATCGCAAAAACCGTCCCTCAGTTCGGATTGCGGGCTGCAACTCGCCCGCATGAAGCTGGAATCGCTAGTAATCGCGGATCAGCATTGCCGCGGTGAATGTGTTCCTGAGCCTTGTACACACCGCCCGTCAAGCCACCAAAGCGGGGGGCATCCGAAGTCGTCGGAGCCGAAAGGCAGGCGCCGAAGATGAAACCCGTGATGGGGACTAAGTCGTAACAAGGTAACCGTAGGGGAACCTGCGGTTGGATCACCTCCTTTCTAAGGAAACTTGGAAAACCAAGCCGGGGACGCCGGATCGCGAAGGTTGCCGCCAGGCCTCCTTCGTCGGCCCCCACGGCTCGTCGGCGCCGCCTCGGACCCCGAGGAGACGCCCGTACGCCTGCTCCCCCCGAGGGTTTGAAAGCCGAAACCGCTCGCGCATCCGCCTCTCTCCATCACGCCGGGCCCCGCGCCCGGCCTTCCGGGTCCGCCTCAGGCGGCCCGGGGCCGCGATCGATCGGAACACGCGTCGCCCGCCCGGCCCCCGCCGGGCGGGTCGACGTTCCCACCCTCGCCTCCTGGACGCGGGGCGGGGCCGTCCTCTTCGAGGGACGGCCTCGCCCCCTGGCCAGGCGCCAGGGCCCGGGCGGCGGACGCAGGTCCGCCGGCCGCGAGCCTCTTTGACAATTCGGTGGTTGGTCGATACACGAATCCGGCCGCGGCCGGCCGCTTCGCCCCTCGGGGCGGGGGGGCCCCAAGCGGGGCGGATTCGACACGAGCCCCAACGCGGGTCGTGCGGTCGGCGTCCTCGGACGCGGGCCGCCACGCACCGGCGGGAAGGGCGAGTGGCATACTCCACTACAGTTTCACGCCGCCGCGACGCGAGTCGGGGCGGCCTCGAAGAACACGAACCCTTTAGGATCTGGATCGGGCCTTGGGCCGGCTCCCGCGTCGCGAGACGCCGGGGTCGAATCCCCTGTCCGGCTTGGCGAGGAATCGCGAAGCGAAGAATCGAGCGGCTGCCCGTCGAGAGGCCCGCGCCTTCCCAGGCGCGGGGGCCCGATCGGCGTGGTCAAGCCCCTAAGGGCGCGGGGGGAATGCCTAGGCGTCGTCAGGAATTCGGGCGTGGAAGGCTGCGATAAGTCCGGGGGAGCTGCATAACGAGCGTCGATCCCGGAATGCCCGAGGAACACCCGGGGAACTGAAACATCTCAGTACCCGGAGGAAAGGAAATCAACCGAGACTCCCTCAGTAGCGGCGAGCGAACGGGGAAGAGCCCAAACCGGACGGGTCACCGTCCGGGGTCGAGGGCCCGGAATCACGAGGAACCAACGCGAACCGAAGCCGTTTGGAAAATCGCGCCGGAGCGGGTGACAGCCCCGTAGGTGCAGCGGCGGTTCCTCATCCGGTCGCCCAAGTAGGGTCGGGCACGGGAAACCCGGCCTGAATTCGCGGGGACCATCCCGCAAGGCTAAGTACTCGACGACGACCGATAGCGAACCCAGTAGGGCGACCGAACGGTGGGAAGAACCCCGACAAGGGGAGGATACTGAACCTGAAACCCCGCGCCTACAAGCGGTGGGAGGCCTCTGACGCAAGTCGGGCTGACCGCGTGCCTTTTGCATAATGATCCGGCGAGTTATCGTGTCCGGCCAGGTTAACCCCTTCAGGGGGGGAGCCGCAGCGAAAGCGAGTCTGAACAGGGCGACTCAGTCGGGCGCGATAGACGCGAAACCAGGTGAACTACCCATGGGCAGGTTGAAGCGGCCCTAACCGGCCGTGGAGGACCGAACCCACCAGTGTTGAAAAACTGGGGGAGGACCCGTGGGGAGGAGTGAAAGTCTAATCAAACCTGGAGATAGCTCGTTCTCTCCGAAATGGCTTTAGGGCCAGCCTCGGGAAGTAACGCACGGGGGTAGAGCGACGGAATCCGTTTGGGGGCCTCCCCGGCTACCCATCGGAACCCAACTCCGAATACCGTGCGTCGGACCCCGGGAGTCAGAGCGTGGGGGATAAGCTTCATGCTCGAGAGGGAAACAACCCAGACCGCCGACCAAGGCCCCTAAAGCGACGCTCAGTGGCAAAGGAAGTGGGATCGCCGTGACAGCCGGGATGTTGGCTTAGAAGCAGCCACCATTTCAAAAGTGCGTAACAGCTTACCGGTCGAGCCATCCCGCGCCGAAAATGACGGGGACTAAGCGTCGTGCCGCAGTCGCGGATTCGCAAGAATGGTAGGAGAGCGTCGACGCCAGCGTCGAAGCGGCACCGGTGAGGAGCCGTGGAGCGGCGTCGAGTGCGCATGCCGGAACGAGTAACGACAAGACGGGTGGGAAGCCCGTCCGCCGAAAGCACAAGGTTTCCTGGGGAAGGTCAATCCGCCCAGGGTCAGTCGGGTCCTAAGACGAGGCCCAAGGGCGTAGTCGATGGGCAGACGGTTAATATTCCGTCACCCGGCGGGGAGGTTGAACGAGGGAGGACGCCGGAGGATTCTCGAGTCGGGGTGGTAGACGCCCCCGTGCCGCAAGGCCGACAGCATTCGATCTGGAAGCTCGAGAGAATCCGGCCGCGAAAAGCCCCCTCGGGACGATCCGCCGGCCCGTACCGCAATCCGACACAGGTGTGCCAGGTGAGAATCCGAAGGCGTTCGGGAGAACCCTCGTGAAGGAACTCGGCAAAATGACCCCGTACCTTCGGTACAAGGGGTGCTCCCTCCGCGAGGGGGGAGCCGCAGAGAATCGGCTCTAGCGACTGTTTATCAAAAACACAGGACTCTGCCAACTCGCAAGAGGACGTATAGAGTCTGACGCCTGCTCGGTGTCGGTAGGTTGAGGAAGGCGGTCAGCGCAAGCGAAGCCGGCGACCGAAGCCCCGATAAACGGCGGCCGTAACTATGACGGTCCTAAGGTAGCGAAATTCCTTGTCGGGTAAGTTCCGACCTGCATGAATGGCGTAACGACTGGAGCGCTGTCTCCACGAGGGACCCGGTGAAACTGTAGTCGTGGTGAAGATGCCACGTACCCGCGGTTAGACGGAAAGACCCCGTGAACCTTTACTGCAGGTTGGCACTGGTCCGATGCTCGTTCTGTGTAGGATAGGTGGGAGGCTTCGACCCGGCGGCGCCAGCCGTCGGCGAGCCAACGGTGAAATACCACCCTGAATGATCGTCGGCCCTCACCGGTACGCAGCCCGTACCGGGACCGTGCTCATCGGGCAGTTTGACTGGGGCGGTCTCCTCCCAAAGAGTAACGGAGGAGCGCAATGGTGCCCTCAGCCCGGTCGGCAATCGGGCAACGCGAGCGCAAACGTAGAAGGGCGCCTGACTGCGAGACCGATGGGTCGAGCAGGGACGAAAGTCGGCGTTAGTGATCCGGCGGTGCTGGATGGAAAGGCCGTCGCTCAACAGATAAAAGGTACTCCGGGGATAACAGGCTGATCTCCCCCGAGCGTCCCTAGCGGCGGGGAGGTTTGGCACCTCGATGTCGGCTCATCGCATCCTGGGGCTGGAGAAGGTCCCAAGGGTTTGGCTGTTCGCCAATGAAAGCGGTACGCGAGCTGGGTTCAGACCGTCGTGAGACAGGTCGGTCCCTATCTGCCGTGGGCGTAGGAGACTTGAGGAGCTTCTCCCCTAGTACGAGAGGATTGGGGAGGACCGACCTCTGGTGTGCCGGCTGTCGCGCTAGCGGCACCGCCGGGTAGCCAGGTCGGGACGGGATAAGCGCTGAAAGCATCTAAGCGCGAAGCCCTCTCCGAGATGAGGTCTCCAGCGGGCATGTCCCGCACAGGCTCCTGGAAGACGACCAGGTCGATAGGCCGGAAGTGCAAGGCGGGCGACCGCCTCAGCCGACCGGTCCTAACAGCCGAGCGGCTTGACCACCCCGATCCGTCCCCTCCGCACGCGGAGCCGGGCCCGGGTCGCGGCGGCTGCAAGATCCTCCGCACGGCGAGCCTCGCCGAAGTGAAACCGGCCGACTCCCGGTCCGGACCCCGGGTCCGTGATCCTCGAGATCGGAAGCTGGAGTGGACGAACCGCTCGCCTCGTGACGTATCGACCGACCCACCGAGATCCACGCCCGGCGGGGCGAAACCCCCGCCGGCCGTTTTTCCGGCGACCATACCGTCGGGGCCACACCCGTTCCCATTCCGAACACGGCCGTTAAGCCCGACGGGCCCATGATAGTGCTCAGGCGCGAAAGTCGGTCATCGCCGGAATCCCCCAGAGACGCCCCCGCCCCCAAGGCGGGGGCGTCTTCGTTTCGAACCCCGCTGCCCCGCCTCCGAACCGCACGGCACCCCGGCCCCTGGTTCTGCTGATCCGTTGCCGGCGACCCTCTTCTCGATCGTTTCCGGCGGGGGGGCGGTGGTCTCCACGCGATCCGAACTCGCAATCGGTGATCCGGACCCCTATATTGGCTGGCATGCCGCTCTCCCGGAATCGCTGGACGTCGTTTCCGGATCGCGGGGCGATTCCGGAATGGCGAGACCCTGTCCGCACGGAGAAGCCACCTTGGCGATCCAGTTCACCGAAGCGTTCGCTGCGATCGGGTCCGGAGACTTCGAGGCGTCGGTCACGTTTTACACCGCTATCCTCGGCCGCGAGCCCGACGTCCGCACGAATGATGTGCACGCGGAGTTTCACCTTCCGGGGGGATTTCACCTGGCGATCTTCAGGCCCCGGGCCGATGGGGCCGACCGATTTCGCAATCCCCCAGATCGGCAGGGCGGGCTGAGCCTGGTGTTTGTCGTCGCCGATGTTGAGAGCGCGGCGGTCGAGCTGGCGCGGTTCGGCGGCCCGTCTCCGAGCCCGATCATGCGGGGCTCGCACGGCCGGGAGATTTACGGCTACGACCCCGACGGCAATCGCATCATCCTGGTGGATCACGCCACCTGAACCCCCCCGATCTGCAAGGACGCCACTGGAGGGCGGGAGGACGTCATGAACGAGCGGCGACGGATCATCGTCGGCATCTCTGGCGCGACGGGCATCGCCTATGGCGTCCGGGTGCTGGAGTTCCTCCGCGCAGCCGGCGTGGAGACTCATCTGGTCGTCTCGAAGGCGGGCCACCTGACCCGCAGCTATGAGACGGATCTGTCGGCCCGGGACCTGGAGGGGATGGCGGACGTCCACTACCCGGCGGCGGACGTCGGCGCCGCGATCGCCAGCGGTTCGTTCCGGACGATGGGGATGATCGTGGCTCCGTGCTCGATCCGGACTCTGGCGGAAATCGCCTCGTGCGCCACCGCCTCGCTGCTGACCCGGGCGGCGGACGTCACCCTTAAGGAGCGGAGGCGGTTGGTCCTTCTGGTGCGCGAGACCCCGCTTCACGCCGGCCACCTCCGGGCGATGCTAGGCGCGACCGAGATGGGAGCCGTCGTGATGCCGCCGGTCCCGGCGTTCTACTCGCGGCCGCGCACGATCCAGGACATCATCGATCACACCGCCGCTCGCGCCCTCGACCTGTTCGACCTGGAGGTGCCGGGCGTCCCGCGCTGGTCAGGGAGGCCGGAAGCCGTCCGCGACGACTCCACCGACGACCTCGGTGGCTGATCGAGGCAGACCCTGTCGGCCAGGGGAAACAGGATCACGCCGCTGAGACCCCTTCGTACAACCGAGACGACCGTCTGTTGAGGAATGATCGCGGCGTCGTCAGGGATCGGTTCGTCGCCTGTTCCCCGCGTCCCTCACGTCGTCAAGTCCGCGGCGCTGGACGCGGGGGAGGGCTCGGGCACGCCTTTGACCCGTCCGTCCTCGATCTCCACGACGTTGTCTCCGGAACCGATGAACCGGCGGTCGTGGGTGACGATGACGAGCGTGGGGCCTCCGGCCTCCTGGCGATCGCGGAGGAGCTGGATGATCCGGGTGCCGCCGGCGCGGTCGAGGCTCCCCGTCGGCTCGTCGGCGTAGATTACGACCGGGTCCTTGATCAGGGCGCGGGCGATCGCGACCCGCTGTTGCTCGCCGCCGGACAACTGCCTCGGCCGGCGCTTCAGCCGGGCGCCCAGGCCGAGTTGCATGAGCAGGTCGCAAGCCTTCTCGCGGAGTTCGGAGGTGATTCCCAGCGGGATGTAAGGCAACAGGACGTTGTCGACCGCCGTGAGGTTGCCGATCAGGTTCAACGACTGGTAGACGAACCCCACGCGGTTGCGCCGGAATCCGTCGCGCTCGTCTTCGGACATGGTGGTGATGTCGTGATCGGCCACGCGGATCGTCCCCGACGTGGGGACGTCGAGCGCGGCGAGCAGGTAGAGCAGGGTGCTCTTTCCCGAGCCGGACGGGCCCACGATGAAGTTGCACGAACCGGCCGGGGCCTGGAACGTCACCCCACGCAGCGCCTCGACGACCTCGTCGCCGCTCTGGAACGTCTTGTGGACATCGACGGCGGCGATCATCACGGCAGGGGCTCCGAAAAGGGTCGGTTCGTCGCGTGGGGCGACGGCGTCCACGCGCGGGGCGTCGTCAGGCGTCGCTGCGTCGGATCGCGTCCATCGGGGTCATCCGGGACGCCCTCCACGCGGGATAGAGGCCCGACAGCGTGGCGATCGCGAGCGCGCCGGCCAGGCCGACGGTGATCAGTCTCGGGCTCATTTCCAGGGTGAAGCCGTCGAGAAAACGGTTGACGGCGAGCACTCCGAGCGTCGCCAGCCCCGTGCCGAGGAGCCCGGAAAGCAGGCCCAGCAGCGAGCTTTCGGCCGTCACGAGGGCCAGCACGTTGCGCCGGGTCCACCCGTTGGTCCGCATCACGCCGAACTCGACGTAGCGTTCCGACGTGCTCATCAGCATCGTGTTGGCGATCCCCACGCCGCCGACGAGCACGGCCAGGGCGACCGCGAGGAGCAGGAGCAGGTCGAGCCGCCCCATGATCGCACCCACGGAGATGTTGAACTGCGAGATCCGCTGCACCCGAAGTCCGGGGGCCGCCTGCGCGATCCGCTCGGCCAGGGCGTCCCGCTCGGTGGTCTCCTCCAACTCGACGTTGTAGGTCGACACGACGTCGGGGCCCAGGTTGAGCAGCTTGCGGGCCGTATGGATGTCCATGACGATCGTCGAGTCGATCAGCAGCGAGCCGGTGTTGAAGAGGCCGACGATCGTGAAATCCTGGCCGCCGATCCGCATCGTCTGGCCGACCTTCCGGGCCGAGCCGTCGGCGTCAGGGTGCTCGCGGGCGATCCGGGAGCTGATCAGGATGTTCGGCCGGCCGACGTCCGACTCGTCGAGCATTCGGCCTCCGCCCTTCGAGGCGGGCAGCAGCGACTGGCGGATCGTCACGTTCTTGAGCCTGGCGTGCGCGGGGATATCCTGGCCTTGGATGGTGGTCAGGCTGATGCCGCCGAGCCCCTGGTCCTGCGGTTTCGTCATCGCACGGAGAGCGGCCCCGGCCAGCCCCCCGCCGCCCTGGCCGTCGATCGGCGGGGCCAGCTTCCAGACCTCCGCCGCGATCGCGCGCACGCCGGAAATCTGGCGCAGCACGTCTCCGGTCCCGGGGGGGAGGTCGCTGAACACCGGGGCCGGGGCGTTCGCGCTCATGACCATCAGGTTGTCCATGCCCGCGAGCGTATCGCCCATCAGGTGACGGATGCCGCCGGAGAGGCTGAAGAGCGCGAGGAAGGCCAGCACCGGGATCGTCAGCCCGAGCACCGCCAGGGCGGTTCGCGAAGGGCGGGTGACCAGGTTCATCCAGGCGAAAGACCACATCATCAACCCCTTCGATCGCTGCGGATCCGGCGCGGGCGCAAACGGCCGGTGGAAGTCGATCGCCAGGTCGGCGACCCCAACCGTGACAGGCCCTCCTCGGGCCGAGGCGACGCGTTCAAGTCGTGGTCGCCTCGTCGTTCCGCCCCGGAGCCGGACGTCATCGTCTCGCGGCTTGTTTGATGATTCGATTATAGGGCGGCCGACGACGGCGGGGGAGGGTGCGGAGGATCTCCGGCGTACGTCGTCGCAAGCGACCGGCGAGATCCTATCATCAGGATGAGCCGGAAGACGCCTTGCCGATCCCACGCCAGGCCGCGGCGACCGCGGCGACGAGGTGGCCGGATTTGGGGTGCTCGGGCTCGACGTCGACCGGCAGGCCGTGGGCGCGGAGCGCGGCGGAGGTCGTCGGGCCGACCGAGCCGACCACCACGCTACGGGAGAACGCCTCGCGGAGGGCGTCCTCGATCCCCTCGGCCCTGGCGAGTTCGACGACGTGCTCGACCTGCTGAGCGGCCGTGAAGAGCGCGGAGCCGATCCGTCCCGAGGCCAGTTCGGCCAGGGCCGAGCGGAGCGGCGCGACGTCCTCGGGCATGGCCCAGCGATAGACCGGGACGCGAGTCACCGTCGCCCCGCGCCCCGCCAGTCCCTCGGTCAATTCGGGGACCGGCTTGCCGTACTCCTGGACCGCGACCCGCAGGCCGGCGACGGGTCGTCGCTCGTCGAGCAGGGCGAGCGTCTCGCGCCAGGTGTTGGGCGCCGGGACCTGCATGTCGATCGAGGCGCCCAGTTCCCGGAGCGCCGTCGACGGCTTCGGCCCGCGAGCGACCACGGTCGTCCGACGAAGGGCTGCAACGAGATCCTCTCGCGAGAACCGAGGGGCGACCGCTTCGACCAGGTAGCGGACGCCCACGCCGGTCTCGAAGATGACGAGGTCGAACGCCCCGGCGGCCAGCCCTTCGACGAATTCGAGGGCGGCCGGGTTGTCTTCCAGGGGAATCTCGCGAAGCGCCGGGGCGGGAATCGGGACGCCGCCGTGACGAGTCACCAGGTCGGCCAGGCTGCCCGCCATCCGGGCCTCGAAGATCGCCACGCGAAGGCCGTCGAGGCCCTTGGGATGGGTGCTGCTCATGCGACGAGTGGCTCCGTTCGGGGCGGTCGGGCACAAACGACCGAAACCCGGGGCGGACCGCTTATGGCAAGTCCGTCCCGGGTTTCGTGTTTCGTTCAGTCGGGGCGAGGGGATTTGAACCCCTGACCTCTAGCACCCCAAGCTAGCGCGCTAGCCAAGCTGCGCTACGCCCCGATTGTCGTTTTGGAAAACAGCTTTGGTCGCCCTCGGCATGTGTTCGCTCGACGGGTTTTATTGTAGGGTATTAGGAGATTCTGTCAATCGTGGAGGGGGGAAGACGCGTGGAATTCGGCGATCGAGTGGTGCAAGCCGTGCGGCGCAAAGGGAATCCGGTGATCGTGGGGATCGACCCGAGGCCCGAGGAGCTCCCCCCGGGGTTCCTGGAGCGGTTCCCGGGCACGCGTTCCGGCGTGGCGGACGCCCTCCGGGAGTTTGGTTGCGAGGTGGTCGACGTCGTCGCTCCGCTCGTCCCGCTCATCAAGTTCCAGTCGGCCTTCTATGAGGCGTACGGCCCGGAAGGGGTCGCGGCTCTGCACGCGACCGTGGAGCACGCCCGGAAGCGGGACGTCCTGGTGATCTTCGACGGCAAGCGCAACGACATCGGCTCGACGGCCGAGGCGTACGCGCGGGCCTATCTCGGCAAGACGCCCGTCGGCGAGGCCTTCGAAACCTCCTGGGACGTCGACGCGATGACGATCAACCCCTACCTGGGCAGCGACGGGATCGACCCGTTCGTGAAGATCGCCGCTCGCGAGCACAAGGGGGTCTTCGTCCTGGTCCGCACGAGCAACGCCTCGGCCCGGGAGTTCCAGGACCTGGTCTGCGACGGTCGGCCCGTCTATCGTCACGTCGCCGATCGGCTCAAGCAGTGGGGGAAGGGGAGGCAAGGCGCGGAGGGATACAACCTCGTCGGCGCCGTCGTCGGCGCGACCTACCCCGCGGAACTCGCCGAGCTGCGCGAGGAGCTTCCGGGCGTGCTGTTCCTGGTCCCCGGCTACGGCGCCCAGGGGGGGACCTCGAAGGACATCGCGGCGGGTTTCGATCCGAACGGGCAGGGGGCGCTCGTCAACAATTCGCGGGGCGTGACCTTCGCCTACAACAAGCCCGCCTTCCGCGGCGAACCGGGGGCCGACTGGCGACGCGCCGTGGAGCGCGCCGTGCTCGAGATGGTCGACGACCTCGCGCAGAACACGCCGGCCGGACGGCTCCGGCCCGCCTGAGTCGGGCGTTCACATCTCCGGCAGGACGCCCAGCCGGACCGCACGACGCACCGCCAGCCCGCCGACGCTCAGGAGGCCGATGGGGACGCCGAGCATCACCAGGATGCTCCAGTTGAACCCATCGGCCAGCAGCGTTTCATTCCCCGGTTGCGCCGAGAGCGCCTCCTTGCAGTTCGGGCACGCCCGCGCCGGGGCCGGCTCCATCATCAGGAGGGTCGCGATCGCGACGACCCCGATTCCGAGTCCTCGGTGCATGGGTCGCAAGGGAACGCTCCAAACGGGTTTGGGGTCAAGGACGCTTCAGGAACCAATCTAGAGGCTTCGTCCGCCGTCGGCAAGGGACGACGGCGGCCCCCCTCATCGCGAACGTGCGGGTTGGCGAACCAGGCCGCCGACCCGGAAGCCGGGGCGGACCAGAGGGGCGGTGATCGGTCGAATGGGGCGGGGGAGGCTGACCGGCAGGCCCGCCGTGAGGAATGGCGGGCTCTTGAGTGCGACTCGGACGTCGCCGAACGCGCCAAGGCCCTCGACGGCGTCGATCCGGGTCACGCCGTCGCCGCCGGTTCGCGGTTTCGAGACGGTCCCCGAGAGCTGGGTCTTGCCAGGGACGACTCCCCGCAGCGACAGCAGCCGGGCTTCCCCGGCGGCCGAGCGGATCAGGTCGAGATAGCCGCCGTTCTTGACCTGGAGCGACACGGCGTCGCCGTTGGAGTCCGTGTATTTCAGCGAGGTGCCCCGGGCGAAGAGGCCCACGAAGTCGAAGCCCCCGCCGAGCGGGTTTCCGGCCACGTCGGTCAGGGCGGCGCCCCCCGCTCCTCGGACGACGACCGCGTAATTCCGCCCGAGGACCATCGGGGCCGCGGGGGTGAGATAGACGGTCCGCGTCGTCGGGTCGTAACCGGGACCCGCGTAGGCGATCGGCGAGTCGTCGCCGTCGCCGAAGACTCCGTTGGGGCCGAGGTCGTAGAGCGTGTACCCCGCGCCGTTCGTTGCGGAGTCGGGTCGGAGGGGCTCGCTGAAGCCGATCGCCAGGCCGCCGATCGACGAGGGATCGCCGAGCAGCGTGACGCGATCGACCGTGGGGGCGATCCGGTCCGGGTCGAGATCCCTGACGACGACCCGGGTCGTGGTCAGGTCGCCGACGACCGCCCCGCCGGTCGCATCCTCAAGGATGAGGCCGAAGGACGCGTCCCCCCGGTTGTGCGCGTAGGGGAGGACCGAGATCGGGATGGCCGCGGTGCTCTGGCCGGGCTGGAATGTGAGCACGCCGACGGCCGGCTGATAATCGACCCCGGGGACGGCGTCGCCGGGCGTCGTGCGGTAGCGGACGGTCACGGTCCCCCGGGCGCCGTCCGCACGCTCGACCGTGATCCAGGCCACGCCCGCGGTCTCGGGGACGGAGACCTCCGGCGCGGCGAATCGAAGCGTCCCGATCGGCTCGATGACCGAGACGGCGGCGCTCGATCGGGAGTCGTCGGGGTTGGATTCGAACTGATCGGCGGCGGCGAAGGCGGTCAACGTCGTCGTCCCCACGGCCTGGGTTTTGAGGACGAAGGCGATCGTCGCGTAAGCCCGCGGAGCGAGCGTGCCGACGAGGGCCGTGATCCGCCCCCCCGAGGCCCGGACCGTCCCCTGCGTGGTCGCCGACCCGACGAACGCCCCGCCGGCCTCGTAGGGGATGTCCAGCACGACGCCGGTGGCCGTGGTGAGGCTCGCGTTCCAGACCTCGGCCACCCAGGTCACGTCGCCCCCTCGCTCGACGTCCGGCCGAAGGGGTCGGAGGCGGACCGTCAGATCGACGGCGGGCGACACGGTGACCGCGTACCGGCCGACGTCGTTGACGCTCGACGGGTCGGGGAGGTCGCTGGTCGCGGCTCCCGAGAGGAGCAGGACGGCGCCCGCGGACGAGGTCGGCCGGACGGTGATCGTCACCGTGGCGGTCGAGTACCCGGCGAGGTCCCCGAACCAGACCGTGACGCTCCCGGATTGGAAGACGGGCGCGGAGCCCTGGCTGGCGACGGCCGAGACGAACGCGACCCCCTCCGGCAGGGTCGCCGAGAGCCGCACCCCGGTCGTCGCCGAGGCCGAGCGGTTCGCCGCCGTGAGAGTGTACTGAAACGTCGATCTCTCGTGGACCGCCGACGGCGGATCGACATAGACCGCCAGGTCGGCGGCCGGGAGGACGGTCAGCGAGGCGGTCGCCGCGTCGTCGGCCGAATTCACGTCGGCGTAGTCCCCCCCGACGGACGCGGCCAGGACGAGCGGGCCGACGGCCTTCGGGTCCGGGGTCAGGACGATCGTGACTTCGGCCGATTCGCCGACGCCGATCGCCCCCAGCCGGAACGTGAGCACGCCGGCGGCGAGCGTCGGCGGCGGTCCCGGAAATCGGGACCCGAGGCCGAGCTTCGCTCCGGCCGGGACGACGACCGCGAGCACCGCGCCGGGCTCGGTCGCCGGGCCCTGGTTGGAGACCCGGATTCGGAAGGTCGCGGCCTGCCCCTGGAGGATCGTGGGGGACGTCGGCTCGATCGTCAGGCCGAGGTTGACCGCCGGGCGGACGGTGGTCTCGCGCCAGGCGACGTTGTTGCCGAGGTCGCCGTCGTCGACGTCGCCGGTGACCCGGGCCGCGTTCGTCAGGACGACGCCAGGCGCGGCCGACGGCCGAACGACCAGCCGGATCGTGGCCGTGCCGCCGCTCGCCAGCGCATCGAGCCGGGCGGTGACGACGCCGTTTCCGAACGACGTCGTACCGCCGTCGAGATCGGCCGAGATGAAGTCCGCCTGCGCGGGGATCAGGTCCTGGACGACCAGCTTGCGCGCGGTGTCGGGGCCGTCGTTGGAGACGACGATGAAATAGGTCAGGTCGCGACCCTGGGCGGCGACGGCCGGTGCCTGCATCGACAGCTTCAGGTCGGTCCGGCCGAGGACGAGGGTCGTCAGGGTCGCCGAGGCGTTGAGGGGGACCGGGTCGAACGCGTCGCTCGCCAGGACGGCGTCGGCGGTGTAGACGCCCGAAGCGTCGGCGCGCAGCGAGATCGTCACGCTTGCCGAAGCTCCGGATGCGAGCGAGCCCAGATTCACCACCAGCCGACCGGCCTGGATCTTCCCATTCCCCTGCGGGCCCTTGGCCTCCACGAACGACGCCCCGGCACCGATCGGCAGGGTCAGGACCACGTTGGTCGCGGTCCCCGGCCCGGCGTTGGCCGCCGTCAGGACGTAGGTCAGCACGTCGCCGCGATGGGCCGAGGACGGCCCGCCGGCCAGCGCGAGCGAGAGGTCGGCGACGGCCGCGAGCCGGGCCGTCGCGACGGCCGACTCGTCCCCGGGGCGCGAGTCCAGTTCCGTCATCGTCGCCGACGCGGTGGCGACGAAGTCGCCGGCGAGGCCGATCGGGGGCTGCACGACGACCGTGAGGACGGCCGACGCCCCCGGGTCCAGGTCGCCGACCCGGAAGGCGAGCTGCGTCCCCGAGCCCGAGTCCGTCGCGATCGAGAGGCCCCCCTGGCTCGACTGGGCCGACAGGATCGTCGCGGTCCCGGGGAGTCGGCCGATCAGGTCGACGGAGTGGGCGACGAGATGGCCCCGGTTCGTCACGGTGGCCGTGAACGTGATCGGCGAGCCCTGCGGCGCCAGGGCCGGCGTGGCGAGCATCGTGACGTTCAGGTCGGCGTACGGCCGGATCAGCACGGACTGCGAGAACTCCGACGTGTTCCCCGCCACGTCCGTGGCCGTGGCCGAGAGGTAGCCTCCCGTCAGGGAGGCCGGGATGGGGAGCGCGAAGTTCGCCCGGCCGTCCCCGTCGGTCGTCAGCTGGGACTCGCCCAGGAACCGCTCCCCCTCCCCGAACCCCGAGCGGTCCACCTTCCGGCTCCAGAAGAACTGGATCGTGTATTTCCGCGAGGCCGCGCCCAGGAAAGAGCCGTCGGCCCTGGTCGTCAACCCGTCGGTGGAAGCGGCGGCCAGCAGCGGAGAGTTGATCCAGTCGTTGGGGCCGTCGGATTCGCCGGGGGTGTGGTTGGGGGTCGGACCGTTTCCGAAGTCGATACCAAGGCCCGAGTTGGCGAAGATCCGGTTCGACAGGATCGTGTCGAGCCTGACCAGGCCGATGAGCTGCACGCCCGCGCCGGTGGTCCCCTGGCCGTTGAAGGCGATCAGGTTCCCCGCGCCGTCGGATTTGCCGCCGACGGTCACGCCGCTCGATCGCAGCGTGACGCCGTTCTGCTGATTGCCGAGCGCCCGGGTCCCCGAGGCGTCGGAGCCGATCTGGTTCCCCTGGATCATCAGGCCGGAGGCGTCGCCCCCCGCCTGCACGCCACTGCCGGCGTTGGCGGAGATCTGGTTCCCTTCGCTCGGAGAAAGCCCGCCGATCTGGTTCCCGGGCGACCCGTCGACCAGGACGCCGTCTCGGGAATTCCCCAGCGGCTCCAGCCCGGCGGCCGTCAGCCCGACGACGTTCCCCAGAATGAGGTTGCCCACCGACCGCCCCGTCAGGGTGATCCCGTTCCCCTGATTGCCCGAGATCACGTTGTCGACGATCCGGCCGGACGTCGCCCCGACGAACGTCACGCCGTCTTGCCCGTTGCCCATCGCCGACGCACCCGAGGCGACGGTCCCGATCCGGTTGCCGAGGATCACGTTGCGCGCCGCGTCGCCCGCCTCGACGGCCGCGACCCGGACGCCGGCTCCCCGATTGCCGGAGATCAGGTTCCCCTGGCCCTCGGCCCCGCCGATCGTGTGGCCCGACGACCCCAGGATCAGCACCCCCACGCCGTTGCCCGAGGGCGTCTCGCCGTCCGGGAGGAGCCCGACGTAGGTCGCCTCGACGAAGTCCCCCCCGGCCCCCGTCAGGATGATTCCCGCCCCCGTGAAGCCGGTGACGGACAGGCCCGCGATCACGCTGCGGCCCCCCGAGACGATCAGGCCGTTCCACACGCCGGCGCCGGAGTTCGACCCGTCCAGCCGGATCAGCGGCGCACCCTGGTAGCCCGGCTGCGACCGCCCCTCGATCAGCACCGGACGGGTGATCGGCGCCAGCGGCGATTGCAGCTGGATCGTCCGCGGACCGTCGCCCGGGATGGCGAACAGGATCGTGGTCGGCGTCGGATCGACGTCCGCGTTCGCCCCCGCCAGCGCCCAGCGCAGCGAGCCCGGCCCGTCGTCGGCCGCGGTCTCCACCAGGAACGTCGCCGGCAGCACTCGACGCTCCACGCACTCCAGGCGCGGACGATCGCCCTTGCGACCGACGGCCCGTCCCGAACTTCGTCGAAGGCTCAGGGGGAAAAGCATGGATGTCGATTCAAAGGAGTTGGTCGGGACGGCGGCCCTGCTTCGGTCGGCGGTCGTCCCGACGCGAAGGCCGTACCCCGGTTCGACGCCGGCTGGCCCAGGACCTTAGGACCATGTTACGAAATGGGCGTCAAAAAGGTCGCTTCCGTCTCCGATGTTGCCGGGAATCATCAAGGATCGCATCCACTCCCGGAACCCCCTTGACGGCCGCTCGCGGGGCGGCATGCCGGCGGCGCGTTCATCCAGTCATGCGCTCGGGGAGCCCAGCTCGGCCAGCGGGAGTTGGTAGAGCATGAGGTAGATGACGACCCCGGTGATCGAGACGTAGAGCCAGATCGGGAAGGCGACCTGGGCGATCCGGGCGTGCCGGGCGTAATCCCCCTTGAGGGCCCGGATCACCGTGAGGGCCACGAGCGGGACGACGAAGAACGTCGCCAGGAGGGTGTGCGACAGCAGGATCGTCAGGTAGAGCCAGAGGATCCAGCCGTGGCCGGCGAACTTCGTCCCGCCGGCGAAGAAGTGGTAGACGAGGTAGCAGCTCAGGAAGACGGCCGAGGTCAACAGCGCCAGCGACATCGCCAGCAGGTGGCCCCGCGTCGCGGGGTTGCCGAACAGGGCCGACAGCCGGGCTCGCACCGTCGAGCCGCCCGGGGCCGTGGGCGAGGCCAGCGCCTCGGTCGCGGCCAGGCTCGCCGAGCCGGACGGCCGTCGGATGGCGACCCAGCCCGCGAGCAGGAGGACCGTGCAGAGGCCGTTGAGGGTCGCGTTGACGGCCGGGAGGGTGCGGATCCACCGGGGCGAGGCGAGCCGGCGGGCCTTCGCCACCAGATCCTCCAGCGCCTTCGGCTCGCGCGAATCGAACAGGCCGATGACCGTCCCCCGATCGACCAGCGCCAGGCGGTCGCTGTGGACGACGGCCTCGTCGCTCCCGTCGGCCGCCGGCGTGGGGTTGGTCATGGCCGTGAGGTGGAACTTCTCGTTGATCATCGCCAGGATCGGGTCGCGAGGGCCGGTCAGGAACCACCAGCGGTCGCGGTCCGCGCCGAACCGATCCGCGTAGTCGCGGAGGACCTCCGGCGTGTCGTACTCGGGGTCGACCGAAAGGCTGACGAGCTGCACGTCGGCCCCCGCAAGCCGGTCCTGCAGGCTCTTCATGATGCTCGTGATCCGGGGGCAGGAGAGCTGGCAGCGCGTGAAGACGAACGAGACCACCGCGACCCGATCCGCGAAGTCGGCGTCGGTCACCGCTTCACCCGACCGCTCGACGAGCGCGAACGACCCCAGCCGCGTCGAGGCCTCGCCGAGATCCTGGCCCGCCGGCCGGGCCGCGTCGGTGGCCCGAACCCAGGCCAGGCAGAGGCCCCCGGAGAGGACGATGGCGAGGACGACCGTCAGCACGCCGCGAGGATAGGCCGGTTGCACGTGTCACCACCTGTCGCCCGTCGGTCGCGGGGGTGACCCGAGTCGTGGGGCGATCGTCGAGGAGCAGAGGGAGGGAGGGGGCGGGACGTCCCGCCCGCAAGCGATGGAGGTCGGCGGATCTTGGTCTCAGGACGCGATCGGGGGCGTCGCCGAGGCCGACGCCGTGGCCGGTACGGGCTCGTCCAGCGGCTCGTGCTGCATGACGAAGTCCGGGAACAGCAGCGCGGTCAGGATCAGGGCCAGGACGCAGGCCGGGGCCAGCACCAGGAAGACCCACAGGCGCTCATACTTCAGGTGCATGAAGAACCAGCCCACCAGCGACGCCTTGGCCGCGGCCATCAAGACCAGCCCGAAGATCAGCGGGCCGGGGGCGTCCTTGAACACGCGGGCGTAGAAGTACTCCAGGATCGTCATCACCATCAGGCCGAACAGGACCTTCAGGTAGGGGTCGTGGGCCTCGGCCTCGGCGGCGGCCTCCGCCTGGGCGGGGGTCGCGGGGACGACCGGCGGCGTCGGCGTGGCGTCGATGGTCTCGGTCATGAATCGGTCCTCTGCGGCGCGCGGCCCGATGCGGGGCCAGGTCAGACGAGGTAGACGATCGTGAACAGCAGGATCCACACCACGTCCACGAAGTGCCAGTACAGGCCCGCGTACTCGATCGTCGCGAAGTTCCTCGCCGAATATCGCCCGGTAAGCGACGCCAGGAAGACCAGGGCGAGCGTGACCACCCCGGCCGCGACGTGCAGCCCGTGGAACCCGGTCACGGTGAAGAAGCACGAGGCGAAGAGGCTCACGCCCGGCCGGAAGTGCCCGGTCGGGCTGATCCCCGGCGGGTAGATCCGCCCTTCCAGAAGCTCGTGGTATTCGTAGACCTGGATCCCCAGGAAGAGGCTCCCCAGGGCCACGGTGGCCAGCAGGTAGAGCGAGCAGCGGACCTTCCGCCCGCGCTGGATCGCCGAGAGCGCCAGGACCATCGTGGCCGACGAGCAGATCAGGATGAAGGTGTTGACCGTCGTCAGGTCGATGCTCAGCGGGTTGGTCAGGGGATCATACGGCTTGGGCCAGCTCGACGTCTCGAGCGAGACGACCTTGGCCGTCGCCCCCAGCTTCGCGAGGTCGTCGGCGAGGGTGGTCGCCCCTTCCTCGAACAGCCCGTTGACGAGGCCGTGGGGGACGGCCGCCAGAATGTGGGCGACCTCCTCGTCCCCCTTGTGAGTCGCCGCGACGATCGCCGCCGAAACCTTGGCGGGATCGGCCCCGGGGGCTTCCAGGAGCACGCCCCGGGCCGACCCGAGCCGATCGAGGGGCGTGGTCGGCGCGAAGAGGTTGCTGTACGCCGTGGGAGGGCTCCCCGCTCGGCAGACGATGTACGTGCCGATCAGGCCCGTGAAGAACATGATCTCGGTCGCCAGGAACAGCCACACGGCGACCTTCCCCGGAGTCGCCGGCGCAGGAGTCGCGTCCGGGAGGGGATGGTGGTGGGCTTGCATTTCGTGGGTCGGGGCTTCCGCTTGGGCCATCGTGGAGGGAACCTCGGGTCGCGGTCAGGCGGGCAGGGGGTTGAGCACGAGCAGCAGCAGCACCGCCGGAAGGTACAAGATCGAAGCCCGGAGCAGCCGACGGGCGGTGACCTCGTTGACGTCGGCCCAGAACCGGAAGGACGCCGCCAGGTAGAACAGGCCGAAGCCCAGGGCGCCCAGGAAGTACCACGGCCCGGCCAGGCCCACGACGGTCGGCAGGAGTCCCGCCGGGACGAGCGCCAGCGCGTAGAGCGTCGCCTGCCGGCCGGTCATCACGCCCGCCGGGTCGACCTCGGGGAGCATCCGCATCCCGCCCCGGGCGTAGTCGTCGCGGTAGAGCCAGGCGATCGCCAGGAAGTGCGGGAACTGCCAGAGGAAGACGATCAGGAACAGGGTCCAGGCCTCGACGCTCAGGGTCCCGGTCGCCGCCGACCAGCCGATCACCGGCGGCAGCGCGCCCGGCACCGCCCCGATCGCCGTGTTGAGCGTCGTCACCGGCTTGAGAGGGGTGTAGACGAAGACGTAGAGCAGAAACGTCGCCAGGGCCACCCCGGCGGCCGTCGCGCCGGCGCCCAGCAGCAGGATCAGGGTCCCGCCGAGGCCGATCGCGACGCCGAAGACCGCCGCCTCGATCGGGGCGAGCCGCCCGGTCGGCAGCGCCCGCCGCCGCGTCCGCTTCATCAAGGCGTCGCGATCCCGCTCCAGGTACATGTTCAGGGCGCTCGCCCCCCCGGCCACCAGCGCCGAGCCGATCAGGGTGATCGCCAGCGTCGCCGGATGCGCGCTGCCGCGCGCGCCCAGCAGGAAGCCCACGCCCACCGTGATCAGCACCATCAGCACGATGCGGGGCTTGGTCAGCGAGATGTACGCCGACGTCCGGCTCTCGACCTCGTCCAGGGTGACGACGTCGGCGGCGGAGGCGGCGAGGGCGGATTCGCCCAGCGAGGCGGATTTCAAGCGACGACCTCCAAATCAGTCGGTTCGGACGTGGACGAGGAAGGGGACGAAGGGATCGAAGTGGCCGAGGTCGGCCCGAAATGGCGGAACGCCCGCAGCGTCGCGACGACCGACGCCGCCAGCAGCACCGCGCCGTTGGTCTGGTGGACGGTGCGCACCACCGCCTGGTAGAAGCCGACCACGCGGGGGGTGCCGTCGAACGGCCAGAGCGCGACGAACGACGCGACCCCCAGCAGGATCTGGACGCCCGCCAGGATCTCCTGCACCCGCGCGGCCGATCGCAGCGACGGCTTCGGCGGGTCCAGCCTCTTGGTCTTCACGTACAGATGGGCCGCGACCCCCAGGATCGCCGTGCCGACGATGCCGTGGAAGACGGCCGCACCCTGCCCGCTGAAGTGCCGCACCCAGGCCCCGAGGCCGATCTGGGCGGCGATCAGGAGCAGCGTGATCACGGCCAGCTTGCGGACCCCGCCGGCGTCGGGGGTGGGCTTCGCGTCGCTCAGCCAGTCGCGGCCGGTGAACGTCGCCAGCGCGACGGTCGTGGCGAAGAAGACCTGGCCCAGGCAGCCGTGGACCGCCGCCCAGGTCGTCGAGTTCTGCGTCACCCGGTAGCCCCCCAGGAGCCCCTGGACGATCACCATGACCAACGCCGCGAGCCCGAAAACCTTCATCCACCGCCGGGATTCGTGGAGGAAGAACCAGGCGCAAAGCGCGATCATCGCCACGCCTACCGCCGCGCCGTAGAGCCGGTGGCTGTGCTCGACCTGGACGCCGAAGGGGGCGTTCCAGAAGTCGTAGAGGAACATGTTCATGCCGAACGTCGTCGGCCAGTCGGGGACCGCCATGCCGACGCGGTAGGTCGTCACCGAGCCCCCCACGTACAGCAGGGGGAGCGTGAAGACCGCCGCCAGCACCGCCGCCCAGTGGGGGGCGCGGCGGTAGCCCGGCGATCGGTCGGCTGCCGGATTCGTATTGAGGTTCGTCATGGCGTCAGACTCGGGGCGACCTCGGGCGTCGCCGCGAAGGGACTCCTGGAATCGAGCGGGCGGGGCCGGAACGAACGAAACGGGCCGGGGCGCACGTCACGCCATGACCGGGTCCAGCGTGATGTTCGGCGGCAGCGGCCGGGTCTGGGGGAGGAAGTCCTCCTCGTTCCCCGGGACGCTGTATTCGTAGGGGGCGTGGTACACCCTCGGCAGCGTCGCGAAATTATAGGGCGGGGGGGGCGACGTCGTCGTCCACTCCAGCGAGTTCGCCCGCCAGGGGTTCGGGCCCGCGACCGGGCCGGCGACCAGGCTGGCGAGGAAGTTCCAGGCGAACACGAGCTGGGAGAGCCCCAGCCCGAACGCGCTGATGGTCATGAACTGGTTCATCCAGACGACCCCGGGCGCCCTCAGAAACTCGTACACCGTCGGGTCGGCGATCCGCCGCATGTGGCCGTGCCAGCCGACGATGTGCATGAAGAAGAAGGTGCCGTTGAAGAACAGGAACGTCAGGAAGAAGTGGATCAGCCCCAGACGCTCGCTCATCATCCGGCCGAAGATCTTGGGGAACCAGTAGTAGATCCCGGCGAAGACCGCGAACGTGCTGCCGCCGAACAGGACGTAGTGGATGTGGCCGACGATGAAATACGTGTCGTGGATGTGGATGTCCACGGGGGTCGCCGCCATGAAGATCCCCGACAGCCCGCCGATGATGAACATCGAGACGAACGCCATCGCGTTGAGCATGGCCGTCGTGTACTGGATCCGCCCCCCCCACATCGTGCCGATCCAGTTGAAGACCTTGATGGCCGAGGGGAGCGCGATCATCATCGTCGAGAGCATGAACGTCGCCGCCAGCGCGGGATTCATGCCCGACTGGAACATGTGATGGCCCCAGACGATGAAGCCCAGGCCGGCGATCGCCGCCAGCGCCACCACCATCGGCTTGTAGCCGAACAGCGGCTTCCGCGAGAACGTCGAGATCACGTCCGACGCGATCCCCATCCCCGGCAGGATCATGATGTAGACCGCCGGGTGCGAGTAGAACCAGAACAGGTGCTGCCAGAGCAGGGGGGCACCGCCGCCGACCACCGCCGGCGCGTTCGCGATGGTCCCCCCCGCCGGCGAGAAGAAGTTCGTCCCCGCCAGCCGGTCCAGGGTCTGCATCACCAGTGCCGAGGTCAGGACCGGCAGCGCGAACGCCTGGAGCAGGGCCGTGATGAACAGCGACCAGACCGTCATCGGCATCCGGAACATCTTCATGCCCGGCGACCGCAGCATCACGATCGTCGTGATGTAGTTGATCGAGCCGGTCAGCGACGAGATCCCGGCGCACAACAGCGCCAGCAGCCAGTAGGTCTGGCCGTTGAGCGACCCCGGCGCCGCGTGGAAGCCGGTCGCCAGCGGCGGATAGCTCGTCCAGCCGGCCTCGGGCGCCCCGCCTTCGACGAAGAACGAGGCCGTGATCAGCGCGAAGCCCGGCCACATGATCCAGTAGGAGAACATGTTCAGCTTCGGGAACGCCATGTCCCGCGCGCCGATCATCAGCGGGATCAGGAAGTTGCCGAACGCCCCGGTCAAGAGCGGGATGATCACGAAGAAGATCATGATCGTCGCGTGCATCGTGAACAGCTTGTTGTAGAACTCCGGCGGCATCTGCCCCCCCAGCGCGGGGCTCGACCAGAGCCACTGCGAGAGGATCGGGATCGGCCTCCACGGCCAGGCGAGCTGCCAGCGGATCACCATCGCCAGCAGGCCGCCGACGAGGAAAGCGATCAGGCTGGAGAACAGGAACTGGATCCCGATCACCTTGTGGTCGGTCGAGAAGACGTACCGCGTCAGGAAGTTCGAGGGGACCGGATGGTGGACCTCCGCCCCGAAGCCCTCGGCCGGGTGGGGGGCCGTCGGGGGGTGGACGCCGGCCGTGGTCGGTTCCGCACTCATTTCTCGTCCCCTTCCGCTTCCGCTTCGTCCGCCCGATCCGGGGGCGGCGCCGCCTGGCTCCGGCCCTGCTCGGCGAGCTTGGCCGCCTGCCACGCCTGGAACTCCTCCTCGGTCTCGTGCACCACCACCTCGCCCCGCATCTTGTAGTGGCCCCAGCCGCAAAGCTCGGCGCAGGCCAGTTCATACCGGCCCGCACGGTCGCAGTCGAACCAGACGGGGATCGCCATGCCGGGGACCGCGTCCTGCTTCACCCGCATCTGCGGGAGGAAGAACGAGTGGATCACGTCGGCCGACTTCAGGTGGATGAGCGCCATCTGGTCCTTGACCAGGTGCAGGTCGTTGACGGTGAACAGGTCGTCCTCCGTCCCCAACCGGCCGTCGGGGCCGGGGTACTTGACGACCCACTGGAACTGGCGGGCGGTCACCTCGGCCAGGGCCGGGGTCCGCGGCGCCGCCGAGCGGAACTTGATGTTCGCCCAGGTCCCCATCTGGTAGAGCGCCAGGAAGACCAGGATGCCGGCCGGGATGATCGTCCAGATCACCTCCAGCCGCTGGCTGCCGTGGAAGTATTGCGCGGGGCGGACCGGCCGCCCGTCCTCGTCGAGCTTGTCGGCGTAGCGGAACTGCGCCCACACCAGGGCCGCCTGGGTGGCGATGAACACCGCCCCGGAGAGGACGAGGATGATGACGAACAGCGCGTCGATCTCGCGTCCGAACGTCGAGACGGAGTGGTACGGCTCCCCGGCGGGGTTGGGGAGCCACCAGTCGGCCGAGAACGGCGCGTAGGCGAACGCCCCCACGCTGAACACGCCCGCGAGTGCGAAGATCAGGCTCCAGTATCGCAAAAAAGGGGGCTCCCACGGTCGGGCGTCCCCGGTCGCCGCGGCAAGAGGCGGGCGACCCGGGCCGGTGACTCGGTCTCGATCAAGGTATCAGAATTCCGGCTTCCCCGTCGAAGCCGGCCGCTCGCTCGCTCGGCGTCGTCGTCGCGGTCACCGTCGGACCGCCGGGTCCTGGGAGTCGGCGTCGGCCGCCACCCCCCCGGCTCCGGTCCCGGTCTCGACAGGGGGCGCGGCCGGGGCGACGTCCACAAGCTCGGGTTGGTAGGGGAGGGCGAGCACGAAGTTGACGAGGTCCCAGATCTGGGCGTGGTCGATCCCCGGGTAGTGGGCGGGCATCTGGGCGCCGGTGATCCCCTTGGCGATCCGCCAGTAGAGGTCGATCGGCCGCCTCCCTCCCTTGTACACCGCCCGGGACAGGTCGGCCGGGCGGAGCGGGGTCCCCCACTCGTCGAGCTTCTGCTTCCACAGCTCCTGGGTCGGCTGGTCGAGCTTCGCCACCCGTTCGGGCATCTTGCTCGGGTCGCCGCCGAAGACGATCCGGTTGAAGACCTTCAGGTCCACGAAGCTGGGGCCGTCCCCCTTCCCCTTCGCCCCGTGGCAGCCGGCGCACTCGAGCTTCTCCTTGGTGCGGCCCAGGAACAGGTCGCGACCTCGCGCGACGCTCTCGGCCGAGGGGGGCGTGCGCGGGACCGGCGGGTCCACCACCTGGTCGTCCGCGTCGGCCCATTTGCCCAGGACCGACTGGACCAGCTCGTCGACCACGTCGGGCTCCAGGGCGTCCTCGTCCTCGTCGTCGGCGATGAAGCCTTCCTCGATGAGGGCCAGTTCGGTCTCGCCGCGGAGGCTGAGGAAGGTCGCGTAGTCGACCACCTGCTCGATCTCGGCCGGGGTCAGCAGGGCCTCGAACGCGGGCATCGACGTCCCGTGGAGGCCGTCGCGGATCGTCCGCCGGAGGTCTTCCCGGGCGGGCCGCGCGCCGTTGGGGGTCGAGGTGAACTTGAACAGGCCCCGGCGGAAGTCGCGGGGAGGGGGGAAGACGAACGCGGCCGTCGGCCCGTCCCCCGCGCCGGTCACGCCGTGGCAGTGGAGGCAGTGGCGGCGGTAGAGGGCGTAGCCGCCGGCGTGGGGGAGCTTCTTCGGCCCCTCCGACGTCTGCTCGTAATTCCCGAGCAGCATCCCGACCCGGCCCGACTCGTCCTTGGTCAGCGGTGCGTCTTCCGGGACGTGGATCTCCCGGGGCGACGGGCCGTAGAGCTTCGCCATCGCCTCGCGGGTCTTCTCCTGGATCTTCGGCTTGCCGGCGAGGTGGGCCTTGCCCTCGATCTCGCGGGTCATCGCCGGCTGCTCCTCGTAGACGATGGAGTCGGCGAGTTCCGCGTCCGAGCACCCGACCGCCGGCATCAGCAATATCGAAAGGCCAAGGCCGACCACGAAGCGCCGTCGCACGATCACGCCAACATCTCCCATCTACGCTCGGGGCAGGTCAAGAGAACGACTCGGCGGCGGCGTCGCGGGCCGCGACGATCCACGGGCGTTCGTCGTCGCCGTCGCGAACGCCACGCGCGGCATGGGCCGCCGTCGATTTGGGCTCGCCGTGGGCGAGCCTCGAACGGAGGCGGGGGTTGATGACGCGGAGGATTTTCGACCGCCCGCCGCGCCGTCGAGCTGGCACCTCATCTGTATGGTAAGGTTATCGTAGCCGCCTGTTGCACCGCCAGCAAGCCGAACGCCGATTTCGTCTGGTTCGACGAGTTCGAACGCTACGACTGTTCCGAACGAACGCGGCCCCGCCGCGCGGGCGCGGCCCGAGGGAGGGAAGATTTGAAGTCCATCAAAGACTTCCCGGACCTGGATCCGAAGTCGCGCTCCGCCGACGGCCGGCGAAAGCTGCGGCGGCTGATCTTCGTCGAGCCGATCGAGGACCCGACGCCGGGGTACTGGTCGACGACCCGCAAGCCGCTCCCGTCGCTCGTCCTGGTCGCGCCGATCGTCCTGGCCTACGAGTTCGGGGTGGTCTGGCTGGGGGGGAGTTCCGCCTCCGCCCTGCGGACGGGCGCCGACGCCTGGATGCGCCAGAGCCTGGCGGCGGCCGGGCTCACGGACCACTGGCTCCTCCCCCTGTCGCTCTTCCTGATCCTCCTGGGATGGCAGGCGTTCCAGCCCAAGGGCTGGAAGTTCTCGCCGATGGTGGTCGCCGGGATGATCTTCGAGAGCCTGGTCCTGGCGGTCGCCCTGGTGGGGGTGAGCCGCCTCGTGGACATGGGCTTCGACCTGATGGAGCGGACGAATCCACCCACCGTCTTGCTCCAGGTCCCCGGCTCGGCCGACGGCTCGGCGGCGCAGCTCGTGGGCTACCTGGGCGCCGGGGTCTACGAGGAAGCCTTGTTCCGGCTCCTGCTCGTCCCCTTCGTCTTCTATCTCCTGCGCGGCTTGCAGACGCCCCAGGTCCTCTCCAACGCGACGGCGGTCACGGGCTCGGCGCTCCTCTTCTCGCTGGCCCACCACGCGGGCAACCCGGGCGAGGCGTTCACCTGGTTCGCGTTCATCTTCCGCTGGATGGCCGGCGTCTTCTTCGCCTGGGTCTTCATCCTCCGGGGGTTCGGCATCGCGGTCGGGGCGCACACGGCGTACGATGTCCTGGTCGGTTGGGTCGGCTGGGACGGTTGACGTCCCGCCGCCCGAGGTCCCTCCGTCCTCATCGCTGGACTTCCGCGGTGCCCCCATTGCGACTCATCCACGCCTCCGACGTGCACGTCTGGAAGCACGAGTTCAACCCGATGCGGTTGATGAACAAACGGCTCGTCGGGATGGCCTCCCTGCTGCTGGGGCGGGCCCGCCGATTCCGCCTGGAACGGCTCGGCGAGGTCGTCGAGCGGATCAGGGCGAGGGACGCCGACCACCTCCTGATCACCGGCGACCTGACCACGACGGCCATGACCGCGGAGTTCCACCAGGCCCTGGAAGCCCTGGCCCCCTTGCTCGGCGACCCCTCCCGCGCGACGGTGATCCCCGGCAACCACGACCGCTACACCGGGATGGCCTTCCGGGAGAACCACTTCGAACGCGCGTTCGGCCGATTCATGGGCGCCCCACGGTTCCCCTGGATCAAGTTCGTCGCCGAGAAGACCGCCGTCCTCGGCCTGGACCCCACACGCGCCGCGCTTCACGCGAGGGGCCACCTGCCGCTCGCTCAGCTCGACGCCGCCCGCAAGCTCTGGGAGGAGCACCGGGGCTCGGTCGATCGCCTGATCGTCGCCTGCCATTACCCGACCGACGCCCCCCCCGCGCTGAGGCGTAAGCTCGACTCGAAGCGCCTGGACGACGCTCCCCGGCTGGCCGCCTGGCTGGCGACCCTCGGCCCCCACCTGTTCTGTTGCGGCCACGTCCACCACGCCTGGGCGTTCACCCCGCCCGACATCCCGGACCAGCTCTGCCTGAACGCCGGCGCGCCCCTGCTGCGCGACGAGACCGGGAAAAATCCCCCCGGCTTCCTGGAAATCGTCCTCGACGGCCCCGACGTGGACGTGATCCACCACGCCTGGACCGAGTCCGGCTGGACCGAGCGACGGATGGAACGCCGACCGGGATTCTTCGCGGTCCCCACCCGGCCGATTCAGTCCAACTGACGCGGCAGCGGCGGCGGGGCGAGGTACTTTCGGTAAGCTTCGATGTAGGGCGTGTCGAACTGGATCTGGGTGATCGAGTCCAGCGCCACGCGGCAACGTTTCCGATCCCATCGGCCGTCGGGGGCGAAGCCTCGCATGGCGACCTCGTGGACGTTCAGCCCCACGATCGGGCCGATCAGGAAATCGTCGTCCTCGGGATCGAAACGGCTCTCGCACTCGATCACCACGAATCGCCCGCCTCGACGGAGGTCGTCGAGGGCGGGGGCGATCCCTTCCAGCGAGACGTCCAGGTCCGTGCCGATCTGGTCCAGCATCCCTTCGCCCGCGAACACCTTCTCGGCGAAGCGGTCTACCGAGGTGCATCGGAGCCTCGCGACGTCCTGGAGCGGGAGCAGGAGGAGGCCGTCGAGCTGGAAGTCCCGAGTCTGATGCAGGAGGACGAGCCGCCGGCCCACCGCCAGGACGAACCCGGTGGCTTCCCAGCCGCCCGCCACCCGACGGGTCAGATGCACGTGGCGACGGGTTTCCGCCAGGCCCGCGAGTCGCTCGCGAAGTCGATTCATTCGGGTCGTCCGCCTTCGCGATGTACGACGGCCGCACTCGCGACCGCCCCACGCCGTCTCAAGAGTCCCTTCCCGAGCCGCGGGCACGTCCCGCCGCCCCCTCCGCTCCGATTATACGGGATTCCAGCCGGAGGAGTTGCTCCCGGACCGCCAGCTCGGCCTCCTCGATCCGCGCCTGGACCGAGCCGACGGCCGCCAGGACGAGGAATCCCAGGCCGACGACGAGCATCGGCGCGGCGGCGGCCTCCTTCCCGAGCGCGATCGCCGTCAGGCCGATCCCCACCAGCGCGGCGAGGGTGAACCCGAGCGCGATCCGCGACGCCGCGCGCCGTTCGCTCGCGATCCCCCCCCGCCGTCGAGCCAGGGCCCAGCCGGCGAAGGTCGCCCAGCCCAGGCCGAACAGGGCGAAGAGGCCGAGCAACCCCCGCACCGCCCTCGGGGTGGCGTCCGGCTCCGTCAGGCTCAACGAGCCCGCGACCAGGAACCCGATCAGGCCCGCCGCGGCGATGAGGACGTAGCGGGTCTTCCTCCCCAGGGGCCAATTTGAGCCGAGGCGAGCTTCGAGGATCGCCTGATAGCGCTCCCGCAGGGCCGGGTCGATCGGCTCGGAATCCAGGAACCCGGCGAGTCGGACGTCGTTGCGGTCAGCCATGAGGACCTCCTTCCGGGCCGATCGCGTCGCGAAGCGCGCGCTTGGCCCTGTAGAGTCGAGACTTGACCGTGCCCGGGGGAATCCCGAGCACCTCGGCCGTCTCGGCGATGCTGAGGTCGTTCAGGAAGTGCAGGGTCAGCACCTCGCGGTCCGGCAGCGGCAGCCGAGAAAGCCCGTGGTGGACCATCTCCGCGTCGTCGAAGCCGTCGGCGTCGTCCCCCGGGTCCGCCACGTCGCCGTCGAGCTGACGGGCGCGGGCGTACTCGCGGCGATGGTGGGTCATCACCGTGTTGCGTGCGACCTGATAAAGCCAGACCGGGAAACGCCGGGGGTCCCGCACCGTCGCGATCCCGCGCAGGACCTGGAGCCAGACCTCCTGCAAGAGTTGCCAGGTCTCCTCCTCGTCCGACACGAGCTTCCGGATGAAGACGAAGAGCCTGCGCTCCCATCCCCCGATCAATTCGTCGAACGCGGCCCGCTCCCCGCGCTGGCAGCGGACGACCAGCAGCTCGAGCACCACCTCGGTCTCGTCTCGATCCATGGTTCGGCTCCCCCTTGAACAACCTCGATCAAGGAGTCGGGGAAGCCCCCTGGTCGGTTCATCCGATCCCGAGTTTTCTTCCGGGCGTGCGTGGAGGAACGGGGCCGTACGAGAGCAGGGCTCGCTCGATCTCGGTTTCGTCTCCCATCATGAAAGCAGGGGGCGCTGCGCGCGGATGGGCGCCGATCCCGCAATCGGGGACGAGTTGATACGACGAACCGAAGGCTCGGTTCGGGAACTCAGGACGGCGGGGATTTGGGTCGGCGCTGCACGGAAATCGCCGAACGAAGCCAAAGTCGGAACAGTCGATCTGTGCGCAATCGCCTGTCTTGAAACGATTAACGTGCGATGGCTTCGATTTCAAGGGGCGCTGACGAAGCCAATCGCGAATGCTCCGCGGAGTCGAGGCGACGAGACGGTGAAATCCGCCGAACGAAGCCAATGCGATGAGCTGAGAAACGGTCGCAAGTGGTTTAGGAATCAAGACTTGGGAAGATCCGGGGTTGGGTTCGACCATTGCGATCGAACCCAATCCGGTGCGTGATCGGCGGGAGTCGCGGTCAGGCCTTTTCACCTTCGACCTCGGCGTCCTCGACCTCGTCGTCGTCCTCGAATTCCTCGTCGTCCTCATCCTCGTCGAGGTCGCCCTCGAAGGAGATGTCGGCGAGGTCGCCGAGGCGGTACTCCTTGCCCTTGATCGCGAGCGTGAG
Organism: Planctomyces sp. SH-PL62; assembly: GCF_001610895.1. NCBI lineage: Bacteria > Pseudomonadati > Planctomycetota > Planctomycetia > Planctomycetales > Planctomycetaceae > Planctomyces > Planctomyces sp. SH-PL62. Next base: position 1,183,005 of record NZ_CP011273.1, read on the forward strand.
GTCCTCCATGGCGGGGATCTCTTCGTCGGTCACGTCTTCCCGCATGGCGAGGGCTTCCAGGCCGTCGATGGCCTTGTCGAGGGCCTCGGCGAACTCGTCGGCCGAGATCCCTTCGGCTTCCAGGACGTCTTCCTTGGCCAGGTAGACGATCTCGACCATTTCGTCGTCGTCATGGTCATGGCCGCAGCCGCAGTTGTCGTCGTGCTCGTGGGCCTGTTCGTTCTCAAGCTCGTCATGGTTCTGTTCGGTCACGGTGGTCGCTCCTGGGCGAAGCCCTCGCGTCCGTCGACATTCCCGGTCGGGGATTCGAGGACGTGGGATGGGTTGGAAGGATGAAAGGCAAAATCGGGACCGGACGAAGCGTCGGCGCATTCGTCGGGTCCCGAATTGGAGGGGGGTCGGTCGCGGGGACGTCAGGGCTTGTTGCTGATGTGGAGCATCGCGCGGAGCTGGGAGACGGCCTTGGACTTCTCGGCGACCTCGGCGTCGGTGACGGCGGGTCGCTTGAGGAGCTCGTCGAGGCGTTCGGCGGTGCCGTTGGTCTCGATCTTGGCGGCGGGGATCGCCCGGTTCGTCAGGACGGTGACGGTGTTCTCACGGACCTGGGCGAAGCCGCCGTCGACGAAATAGGATTCGGTCCCGCCGTCGACCTTGATCCGCAGCTCACCGTACCCCAGTCGGCCGAGCAGGGGGGACCGGCCGGGGAGGACGCCGAGCTCGCCGTCGTAGAGCGGCAGGGCGACGAAGTCCACGGTCTTGGCGAAGACGGTTTTCTCGGGGGTCACCACCTGGCAGACGAGGGGCCGGGACAGGAGTCCCGACCCTTCCGGGAGGGTGGTTTCGGTCTGGCTGGCCATGATTCGCGGGTTCCCCTGTCGGGCTGGGCTCGTTTACCGTTCCGGTCAGATCGCGCCCATCTTCTTGGCCTGTTCCTCGGCCTGCTCGATGGAGCCGACGTACATGAACGCCGATTCCGGCAGGTGGTCCCACTTGCCGTCGCAGATTTCCTTGAAGCTGCGGATGGTGTCCGGCAGCTTGGTGTACTCGCCCGGCTTGTTGAGGAAGACCTCGGCCACGAAGAACGGCTGCGAGAGGAACCGCTCGATGCGGCGGGCGCGGTGGACGATCAGCTTGTCGTCCTCGGACAGCTCGTCGACGCCGAGGATGGCGATGATGTCCCGCAGCTCCTTGTAGCGCTGGAGGATCTTCTGCACCCGCTGGGCGACGTCGTAGTGCTCCTGGCCGACGTACTGCGGGTCGAGGATGCGGGAGCTGGAGCCGAGCGGGTCGATGGCCGGGTAGATCCCCTTCTCGGAGATCGACCGCGACAGGACGATGAAGGCGTCCAGGAAGCCGAAGGTCGTCGCTGGGGCCGGGTCGGTGAGGTCGTCGGCCGGGACGTAGACGGCCTGCACCGAGGTGATGGCGCCCTTCTTGGTCGAGGTGATGCGCTCTTGCAGGGCGCCCATCTCGGTGGCCAAAGTCGGCTGGTAGCCCACGTTGGACGGCATCCGGCCCAGCAGCGCGGAGACCTCGGAGCCGGCCTGGCTGAACCGGAAGATGTTGTCGATGAACAGCAGGGTGTCGGCCCCGGTGGCGTCGCGGAACCACTCGGCCATGGTCAGGGCCGTCAGGGCGACGCGGAGGCGGGCGCCCGGGGGCTCGTTCATCTGGCCGAAGCACATGACCGTCGAGTCGATGACCGACTTGCCGGTGCTGCCGACCTTGGTCTCCTGCATTTCCAGCCAGAGGTCGTTCCCCTCGCGGGTCCGCTCGCCGACGCCGGCGAACACGGAGTAGCCGCTGTGGACCGACGCGATCCGGGAGATCATCTCCTGGAGGATGACGGTCTTGCCCAGCCCGGCCCCGCCGAAGAGGCCGATCTTGCCGCCGCGGACGAACGGCGTCAGCAGGTCGATGACCTTGATGCCGGTCTCGAACTGCTCGGTCTTGGGGGAGAGGTCGTCGAACGAGGGGGGATCGCGGTGGATCGGCCAGCTCTCGGTCGACGGGACCGGGCCGCGGCCGTCGATCGGCTGGCCCAGCAGGTTGAAGACCCGCCCCAGCGACTCCTTGCCGACCGGCACGCTCACCGGCGCGCCGGTGTCGACGACGGTCATGCCGCGGACCAGGCCGTCGGTCGACCCCAGAGCCACGCAGCGGACCCGGTTGCCGCCGAGGTGCTGCTGCACCTCGCCGGTCAGGTGGATCGGGGCGCCCTTCTGGTCGGAGTCGACGGTCAGGGCGTTGTAGATGTTCGGCAGGTCGCCCTCTTCGAACTCGGCGTCGAAGGTCGAGCCGATCACCTGGGCGATTCGTCCGGTCCTCGTAGCAGTCGCCATATCGCGGGATTCCTCGTCTTCAAGCGCCTGGGACGCGTGGATCTTCTTTGTGTGTCTGGGCCGGGGGGGGCGGGAGGGCGGGCGTGGGCCGCCCTCGGGTCATTTCAGGGCGGTCGCGGCCCCGACGATGTCGGCCAGGTCGCCGGTGATCTGGGACTGGCGGGCCCGGTTGTACTGCCGGGTGAGGTTCTTGGACAGCTCGTCGGCGTTCTGCGAGGCGCCCTTCATGGCCACCATGCGGGCGATCTGCTCGCTGACGGCCGCGTCGAGGAAGCACTTGAAGAGCCGGACCTTGAAGGAGACGGGGACCATCTCCTTGAGGATCCCCTCGGCGTCCGGCAGGAACTCGTAGGGCGTCCGCTCGCGACCGGGGCCGTCGGCCGCCGGGGCGTGGCCGTCGGGGGTCGGGTCGGCGTCGGCGGCGTCCACCTGGATCGGCAGCAAGGTCCGCACGACGGCCTCCTGCCGGGCCGTGTTGACGAACCGGGTGTAGGCGACGTCCATCCGGTCGATCTTCCCTTCCAGGAACATCGCCAGGTAACGCTCGGCCAGCTGCTCGACCTCGCCGAAGGCGGGCTTGTCCTCGAACTGCAGGTAACCGGCGCTGATCGGCAGCTTGCGATACTTCCAGAAGTTCTGGCCCCGCTTGCCGGAGATCTCGACGTCGATCGTCGAGCCCTCCGCCTGGAGGTCCTGGTAGTCCTTCAAGGCGGCCCGCAGGACGTTGCCGTTGTAGCCGCCGGCGAGCCCTCGATTGCTGGAGAGGACCAGGAGCAGGGAGTTGCGGACGGGGTCGCGCTTCTCGAACAGGGGGTGCGGGGTCGACGGCGACGACTCGCCGAGGTCGGCGGCCATCTCGGCGATCTTCTTGGTATACGCCTCGGCCTCGACCGCGCGGTCCATCGCCTTGCGGAACCGGGCCGTGGCGATCAGCTCCATCGTCCGGGTGATCTTCCGAATATTGTCGACCGCCTTGCGGCGTTTGATGATCGCGCGGGCCTTGGCCATCGTGGGGTCTCTCGGGATTCGCTCGGAAAGGCCCCGCCGCCGCGGGGGGCGGCGGCGGGGGCCTCGCTCAGTCGGTTGGCCCGATCGCTCGGGACGTCGGGGTCAGGACTTGGCCGCGACCGCGGCCGTCGCGGCGCCCTGGCCGGCGTGCCGGAACTGGGCCTTGAAGTCCTTGAGGGCCGCCTTGAGGCCGGCCAGGACCGAGTCGGTCAGCTTCTTCTCGCGGGTCAGGTCCTCGACGAGCGTGGACCGCGAGGCGTGGAGGAACTCCAGGAACTCGCGCTCGAACCGCTGGACCTCGCGGGCCGGGATGTCGTCCAGGGCCCCCTCGGCGCCGGCGAAGATGCTCATCACCTGGTCGATGGCCGAGAGCGGCTGATACTGGGGCTGCTTGAGCAGCTCGACCATGCGGTAGCCGCGGTCGAGCTGGGCCTGCGTCGCCTTGTCGAGGTCGGTGCCGAGTTGGGCGAAGGCCTCCAGCTCGCGGAAGGCCGCCAGGTCGAGCCGCAGGCCACCGGCGACCTTGCGGATCGCCGCGATCTGGGCCTTGCCGCCCACCCGCGAGACGCTGATGCCGACGTCGATGGCCGGCCGGACGCCCGCGAAGAAGAGGTCGGGCTGGAGGTAGATCTGGCCGTCCGTGATCGAGATCACGTTCGTCGGGATGTACGCCGAGACCTCGCCTTCCAGCGTCTCGATGATCGGCAGGGCCGTCATCGATCCCCCCGAGGTCGGGGTCTTGACGACCTTGTGACCCTGGGGATAGCTCGCCTTCAGCGCGTGCGCGGCCTCCTCGGCGCCGGGGACGCCGACGTAGACCTTCTTGTCGACCCCCGACTCCTCGGTCACGGCCTCGGGCTTAGTCGAATCGGGGACGATGACGTACCGATTCGCCAGCTTGGCCGACCGCTCCAGGAGGCGGGAGTGGGCGTAGAAGATGTCGCCCGGGTAGGCCTCGCGGCCCGGCGGGCGGCGGAGCAGGAGCGACACCTCGCGGTACGCCACGGCCTGCTTCGAAAGGTCGTCGTAGATGCAGAGGGTCGGCTTGCCCTGCTCGTACATGAAGTACTCGGCCATGGCGCAGCCGGCGTACGGGGCGATGTACTGGAGCGGGGCCGGATCGCTGGCGCCGGAGGCGACGACGATCGTGTAGTCCATGGCGCCGTGGCGGCGGAGGATGTCGACCAGCCCGGCGGTCGTCGACTCCTTCTGCGCGATCGCCACGTACACGCAGATGACGCCGGTCCCCTTCTGGTTGAGGATCGTGTCGATCGCGATGGCCGTCTTGCCGGTCTTGCGGTCGCCGATGATGAGCTGGCGCTGGCCGCGGCCGATCGGGATCATGGCGTCGATGGCCTTGATGCCGGTCTGCAGCGGCTCGTCGACCGGCTGGCGGTCGGCGATGCCGGCCGCCGGCGACTCGATCGCGCGGCTCAGGCTGGTGACGATCGGGCCGGCGTTGTCGAGCGGCTCGCCCAGCGGGTTGACCACGCGGCCGATCATGGCGTCGCCGACGGGCACCCGGAGGAGCTGGCCGGTCGCCACGACCTCGTCGCCTTCCTCGATCTGGGTGTACTCGCCCAGGACGATGACGCCCACCGACGCCTCTTCCAGGTTGAGCGCGATCCCCTTGGCGCCGTTCTTGAACGCGACCATCTCGCCGGCCATGACGCCCGAGAGGCCGTGCACCCGCGCGATGCCGTCGCCGACCTCGAGCACCGTGCCGACCTCGGACCGGGTGACCTCGGGCGCGAACTGCTCGATTTCACGCTGAATGACTGAACTGATCTCTTCGCTTCTGAATTTCATGCGTCTTTCCTTCGATCAGCCGCTGGCGTATCTGTTCAAGACGGTTGCGCACCGAGGCGTCGAAAACCACGTCGCCGATCTGGACGACGAGGCCGCCGATGAGTTCGGGGTCGGTGACGACGTGGAACACGGGCGTCCCCGGGGTGATGCCGGCGACCTTCTTGCGGAGCGCCTCCATCTGGCCTTCGTCGAGCGGGGCGGCGGCCCGGACCCGGACGGCCACGCGGCCGCTCTGGCGGTCCCACTGCCGGCGCAGCTCCTCGGCGACGGCGGCGATCAGGTCGAGGCGGCCGTGCCGGTTGAGGACGCGGAGGAAGCGGGAGGTCACGTCGGCGACCCGGCCGTCGAGCAGTTCCCGGAGGATCCGGTCCTTCTCGGCGGTCGGCACCTGCGGGGAGGCCAGGACCTCGGCGAACCGGGGGTTGGCGGCGAGCACCTCGTCGCGGATCGCGTCCAGGTCGGCGAGGGCGGCGTCGACCTCGTCGGACTTGCCCGCCGCGCCGAGGAGGGCCCCGGCGTAGGAGCGCGCGGCCTCCGCGTCGCCCGCGTCCAGGGGCCGCCGCGACTTCGTCCGGGGGGCCTTGGGGGCTGGGTTCGTCATACCGGGGTGCCTCCGGACTTCGCGCCCTCGGGCAATTCGCGGATGGCGTCGTCGAGCAGGCGGCGGCGGTCGTCGTCGCCCAGGTCCCTGGCGAGGACGCGGCCGGCGACCGTCACGGCGACGTCGGCGGTCCGGGTCCAGATCTCGGACAGGGCCTGGTCGCGGGCCGTGGCGATGTCGCGCTGGGCGCGGTCGCGGGCGGCGTCGGCGTCGGCCTGGGCCGTACGAAGCAGCTCGCCGGCCCGGGTCTGGGCGTCGCGCTGGGCCTTGTAGAGGAGGTCGCGGACCTTGTCGTCGGTCTCGGCCATGAGCTTGCGGTGTTCGGCCAGGAGTTCCTCGGCGTCGTTGCGCGCCTTCTCCGACTGGAGCAGGCAGTGCTCGAGGTGCTCCTCGCGGCGGTGGAGGGCCTGGAGCAGGGGGCCCCAGGCGAACTTGCCGAGGACGAACAGCAGGCCGAGGAAGACGACGAGCGTCCAGACCGCCAGGCCGGGCTGGACCTCCATCGGGTCGGACTTGCCGCCGTGCTCGCCGTGGGCGTCAACCGCCTCGGGGCCGTCGGCCGCCGGGGCCGCGTGGGCCGCCGCGACCGTGGCGGCCGCCGGAGCTTCCTCGAAGGCGCGGGCGGCGGTCGGGACGGAGACGGCCAGGGCCAGCGCGACGAGTCCGGACCCCAGGGCGGACTTTGAGATGCGGAGCATGAATGGGTTCTCGCGTTTGCGGGGCGGGATCGTGCGGTCGTCGGACGGGACCACGCGGCGCCGGGCCCGGCCCTCGACCCGATCGAAGTCGGGACGCGGGCCGGGCCGGGGGGGACGCGACGCCCGAAGGCGCCGACGTCCCTCGGGGCCGGCTCAGACGATGATCTGCAGCAGCAGGGCGAAGAACGTGACGCCTTCGATGAGCGCGGCGGCGATGATCATGGCCGTCTGGATGTTGCCGGCGATCTCCGGCTGGCGGGCCATGCTCTCGACGGCCGCGCGGGCCAGCAGGCCGATGCCCAGGCCGGCGCCCACGATCACGAGGCCGGCGCCGATCGGCTTGAGGTCGACCGGGGCCACGACGGCGGTCCCGCCGACCGGGACGGCGACGGCGTCCTGGGCGAAGGAGGCGCCCTGGCTCATGAGCAGCAAAGCGAACGCGAACAGTCCGGACTTGATCAGTTTCATCAGACCCTCTGGAGACTAAATGGTGACGACTGCGACGAGCAGGGGGACGCGACGAGGCTTCCCGACGCCCCGTCCCGGCGGGGGCCGGCGTCGGACGCCCCCCTCGCCGGTGTTTTCATCATCAAGGCAACGCGGACGGATCGAACCTCGGTCGTTCGCCGGGGCGGCCGCGACGCGCCGCGAACCGAACCCCCGCCGCCCCTCGGACGGTCAGTGCGGGTGCACCGCCGAGCCGATGAAGAGCGCCGAGAGGAACGTGAAGATGTAGGCCTGGAGGAACGCCACGAACAGTTCCAGCAGGCTCAGCGTGATGACGCCGAGGATGCTGGCCGGCATGACGAAGTAGAAGATCGGCCCCTTGGCCATCAGGATGAAGCCCAGGATCACCGCCAGCACCACGTGGCCCGCGAACATGTTGGCGAACAGTCGCACGGCCAGCACGATGTGCTTGATCAGGAGGCCCACCACCTCGATGACGAACATGAGCGGCCAGAGGAAGTAGTTCAGGGGCCAGGGGACGTCGATGTGGGGGACCAGGCCGGTCAGGTAGCCCGACACCCCCATCTCGCGAACGCCCGCGGAGACCACGGTCGCCAGGGTCATCACCGCGAGCACCGCCGTCACGTTGATGTTCCCGGTCGGCGAGGCGAATCCGGGGATCATCCCCAGCAGGTTGTTGAACAGGACGAAGAAGAAGGCCGTCCACAGGTAGGGGAGGAACCGGTCGGCCCCGTGGCCGCCGATCGCCGGCCGGGCGACGTCGTCCCGGATGTACAGCAGGAGCGCTTCGAAGGCGTTGAAGAAGCCGCCCCGGCTCACCGCCTGCCGCCGGATGTGCCGCACCACCGGGATCAGGATGACCACCGCCAGGACAGCCGCGATCAGCTCCATGACCATGAACCGGGTGATCTGCGTGGATTCGAAACCCAGCGGGTTCGGCAGCCGGATCTCCATCTGGTGGGAGGGCGGGTTCCACCAGGGGAATTCCAGGGTCGGATGGTCGACCACATGGCCGAGGGGGTCGTGTGCTGCCATGACGGGGAATTCGCTCTTCAAATGAACCGACCCGGGGAGGGCGTCTCGCGACGTCGACCGGGGCTTAACCGTTGGCTTGATCCGCGTCGCCGCCCGATCGCGGGCGTCGTCGCCTTTCCTCGGCCCGCTCGATCTCGGCGGGCAGGCGGAGCACGTGCAGCATCCCGATCGCCAGGCCGAGCACCGCCCCCCCGGCGGTGAGCCAGGGGGCCGTCCCCAGCCAGCGGTCGAGGCCGCGGCCGAGTACGGCGGGGAGCGCGAACTCCAGCCCGATCGTCGTCACCCGCGACCCCCATTCGAGGCCGACGGACACCCCCGATCGCGAATCCCGGTCCCGCTCCACGGCCGCCTCCAGCTCATCGACGCGGGGCGTCGGATGCCGGGCCACGTCCGCTTCCAGGCGAGGGCTCGCGGGCGAGCCGGACCGCCGGACGCAGGGGATGGACCGAGGTCCTCGTCGAGACGATGCGTCGCACGCCCGTACCATTAAGCAGTCCCGCCGACCTCCTGTCAACAGCCCAGGAACCCGGTTCGCGAAATTTTTCACAAAGTCCGGCGGCCGGTCCGGAGCCCGGGTTTCGGACGCCGGCCGCGGCCCGGGCCGCGCGCGGATCCGGACGGGTCGAAACGTGTCGAAGCGTCGGTCGTCGCCGTCCCGCGGCGAAATCGGAATTGACAGGGTTTGTGTCAATGTGGTATCCCGATGTCAGCGAGCACCGAAATGGTCGGCGTAACGCATGTTGCCCGCGAGCCCCGGTTCAACGATGGGGGTACCAGCGATGACGTCGCAGTGGCGTGGACGAGAAAATTCCGGCTGAGGACAACGGTCTCGACCTTTGATGGGTCGACGGCCGTTTTTTTTTGCCCCTCGCTCCCCGCATGCGATCGCCCCGGCCCGTTGCGTCTTGAAGTCGACTACCCTCGTCCGGGACACAGGGAGTTTTCCGGATCGGTCCACTCACGGAAGAATCACGCAACCCGTCAACACATCGCGGCCGAGCCCCCGGGCGGGGCCAAGGTGTTGGAGTGGCTCCGTATGACCATCGACGCGCTGAAGGACTGTAACAAGAAGCACCTCTCGCAAATGGCCAAGGAGCGGGGCATCGCGGGATGGCACGCGATGCGGAAGGACCAGTTGATCCGTGCGCTCTCCTCGATCCGGCCGGCCACGCCGCCCCGGGCCAAGAAGGAACGTCCCGCCCCCCGGGCGTTGAAGAACGTCAAGCGACCCGCCGCCCCCCCGACCCCGGCCGCCGACGCCGCCGCTTGTCGGACGTTGTCGACCCCCTCGGCCGCGCCCGCCCTGCACACGCTGGACCACGCCTCGCAGAAGGATCGGATCATCGTCCTCGCCCGCGATCCGTACTGGCTCCACGCCCACTGGGAGTTGAGCCGCACGACGCTCGCCCGCGCCCAGGCCGCTCTCGGTCAGGAGTGGCACAGCGCCCAGCCGATCCTCCGCCTGATGGACGTCACCAGCGAGGACACCACCAATGCGGCCGAGAGGCCGATCCGTGACATCCCGATCCACGGCGGGGTCAACAACTGGTACGTCGACGTCTCCAAGCCGCCTCGTTCGTATCGGATCGACGTCGGCTACCTCTCGCGTCGGGGCAAGTTCTACGTCCTGGCGAGGTCCAACAACGTCACCACTCCCAAGGCCGGCGCGACCGACGTCCTCGAGGAGAACTGGGCCAGCGTCCAGCAGCAGTTCGAGCGGGTCCAGAACCCCTCGACGATCAACGCCAATCGGCCGGTTTCGATCGACCTCAACGACCTGTTCGACGAGCGTCTCCGCCGTCCCCTCTCCAGCGTCTCGATGCAGAACCTCTCGCTCGGGGCGCTTCCCGGCCTGGGGCGTAACTTCCACTTCGAGATCGACGCCGAGTTGATCGTCTACGGCACGACGGAGCCCAACGCCCAGGTCACCCTTCAGGGCGAGACGGTCCAGCTCCGTCCCGACGGAACCTTCACCGTCCGCTTCAGCCTGCCAGACTCGCGGCAGATCATCCCGGCGGTCGCCGCCAGCGCCGACGGCGTCGAGGAGCGGACGATCGTCCTGGCCGTCGAGCGGAACACCAAGGAACTGGAGCCGATGATCCACGACAGCAACGAATTGTGATCTTCGATCGGCCGCCCCGGCGCGGCCGGAATGGGACTTCGACCGCCCTCGGGCGTCGCCGCGAAAGGGCGACGCCCGAGGGCGGTCCCCTGCGCGAGGTTGCCGCCGGCGGGGGACGAAAGTAAAGTGGAGGCGAAGGCGGGCCGCGGCGTCGGCGCGTTCGACGGCCCGGATCCGGCTCGGAGGGTATCTTGAGTCTCGACATCGGCAACGTGCTGTCCGGGTGGGACTTCCAGCCCGACGACCTCCAGGTCCGCCTGATCGCCGGCGACGACGGCCGCGAGAAGATCCAGATGCGCGTCGACCTGGGCGTCCTCCAGATGGAATGCGAGGGCCGTCCCGACGGCCGCCGCCCCCACGGCGTCGAATCCCTGCTCGAGTATCACGAGGCCCGTCGCCAGGAGGCCATCGAGGCCGGCGAGGAGTTCGCGCTCCACGCCGTCGAATGCGCGGCGTTGATGCGCGAGGGGTTGCAGTATTACCACCGCTACCTGTCGGCGTTCCATCTCCAGTTGTACGACATGGTCGCCCGCGACACCGAGCGCAACCTGCGCCTCTTCGCGTTCGTCTCCAGGCACGCCGCCCGCAACCGCGACAGGATCGAGTTCGATCAGTACCGTCCCTACGTCACCATGATGCTCACCCGCGCCCTGGCCATCAAGGAGATGGGACGGGGAGACTTGCCGGCGGCCCTCGAGCGGATCGACGAAGGGGTGCGGCGGATCCGCGAGTTCCTCCTGGAATACCGCCAGGACGATCGCGAGACCGAGTGCTCCGAGCTGAACTTCCTGCTCCGCTGGCGGGCCGACGTGAGCCGCGAGCGGCCGACGGGCCCCCTCGAAGTCCTGGAGCACCGGCTCCAGGAGGCCGTCGCCCGGGAGAGCTACGAGGAGGCCGGACGGCTCCGCGATCAGATCGCCCAGATCAAGGCCGCCGAGCCGTCAGAGCCCTCCGAACGTCGCGGGCCGGCTTGATCTCGAGACCGCGGACGCGGGGGAAGCGTGCGGCCCTGGGTTTCACTTGATTTCCGGGGGCCTTGGGCTAAGATGGGTTCGTTCGGTTTCGGCCGGACGAAGCCTCTGCCATGTTCGATACGGGGCGTTACTTTTGGCGAACCAACGTTTAACCCGTAGGGATCCCATATCGGTCTCTTGAAGCTCGTCTTCTCGAAGGCCTGCGGCTCCCACCTGAACTGCGGGTTCTCAAAAGCGCCTCAACGGCATTGCGGTGGAGGTTCATCGGCCCGTGTCGCCTCATCTCGGTGGGGAGTCACGGGCTCTTTCCGTTTCGGGTCGGCCCCACCTTCTTCGTTCCGAGGCCATGCCTACGACGCCCGTCAAAAAGCAGCTGCGGACGGCGACGATCGCCTCGATCCTGGAACTCGACGAGGCCTCTCGTCGGGAGCAGGAGGGGCGGATGGCCGCGCGACTTCTGGAACTGCCGAGCTACGACCAGGCCGGTACGGTCCTGCTCTACATCAAGGCGTTCCCCGAGGAGATCGAGATCGCGCCGGTGCTCGCCCACGCCCTGGAAAGCGGCAAGCGCGTGGTCTGCCCCCGGGTGGACCGTCGCGCCGGGCTGGTCCTGCATGAGATCCGGGACCTGGCGCGCGACCTTCGCCCGGGGATGCTGAACATCCCCGAGCCGCATCTCGACTCCCCGACGGTCGCCCCCGACGCGGTGGACTGGGCGCTCGCCCCCGGGGTGGCGTTCGACGCCGCTTGCAATCGCCTGGGCCGGGGCGCGGGGCATTACGACCGGCTTCTTCCCAGGCTGCGGGACGACGTCGAGGTCTGGGCGATGGCCTTCGACCGGCAGATCCTCGTCGGCCTGCCGGTCGAGCCCCACGACGTCCCCTTGAGGGGCGTCATCACCCCGTCGCGGCGTTTCGATCGAGCGCCTCGCGACCGGAAGTGACGGTCAGTCGGCCGATTCCCACGAGGAGTCCGGGGGCGCGGCGTAGAGCGCGAAGCGGCGGGCGAGGTCGGCGGCGTCGGCGCCCCCCTTGTGCAGGACGAGCCGGTAGTTGAAGCTCATCGAGTCGCCTTTCGCCAGGGTGTGCTCGCCGTAGCCTTCGACGCCGAAATCATGGCCGCCGAACGGGTTCGCCGCGAACAGCCCATAAGTGCGGACGTGCCAGGTCGTCGGGTATCGGAAACTGCGGGGGTGGTTCAGGATCGTCAGGCCGACGGTCTCGCCGCCGACCGGGCCCGAATAATCGACCCAGGGCGAGGGCTTGCCCCAGGCCTCGGCGTCCTCAAGACCTTCGGCGTTGCGGATCTTGCCCCCCTTCTTCCTGTCGACGTCCATCGACGACGCGACCCGCACGCCGAACGACCCTTCCTTGGTCTCGCCCATCACGACGGGGCCTTCCGAGGCCGTCAGCGTCAGGTCGAAGTCGAGGATGCGGACCTTCGCCGTCTCATAAACGGTCAGGACGCGCTCGTCCTCGCAGACCTTCCGGCCGTCGGGGGCGAGCCAGTCGTTTCGAGTCTGGAGCCGTCCCCGCACCGGCCCCGTCGCCAGGATTTCCCGGCCCGTCTCGCGGATCGTCCCGTGGCCCAGCGACCAGAAATCGATCCCGTCGACCTTGCCGTGGGTGAACCAGAAGGACGCCTGGTGGGGATGGTCCTGGTCCTCGCCCTCGACCGTCTCCATCGGATAAGCACGCGTCATCGGGACGCCGCCGGGTCCCAGCAGGGGATGGAGGAACGGCTTGGGCTCGCGGTCGACGCGATGGACGCCGAGCAGGTCGCCGTCGATTTCGATCTGAAGGTTCGGCCCCTCCGGCCTGAAGACGACGCCCGCGCCCGGCGCGGCGGGCTCCGTCGCTTTCAAGATCGCGAACGTCGTGGGCCCGGACATTTCGGGCGCGATCATCGAAAGCGTCGCGCGGCCCCCCTCGGCCGAGACGACGCCGGGGATCGCGGGCGAATCGGCCGAGGCCTTCAGGCTGTACAGGCCCGGCGCCAGGCCGTCGGGGGCGGGGAGCGTCAGGGGCGTGTCGGAAGGGACCTTCGCCTCGGGTCGGAGCGTCAGCCGCCAGCCCTCGGCGATCGCCGGCGAGGGGCCGCCGATCAGGAGCGCCAGGCCCGCCAGGGCGACCGGTCGGAGGAAGAACGTCGTCGCGGAATCTCGCATGAGCCGTCAGCCTCGGTCAGGTGGGAATCGAGCGTGAGGGTTTCAATGTCCATCACCACGGGGAGACTTGCAAGCGCGAAGATCCGCCGCTCCCAAGGCTCGCGAGACCTGCGTTTTTCTTCGAAGCTTTTTTTGTTGAACCGTTCGAACCGCCCGGATACATTGCCAGACGCTCCAGCCTGGGAGGCGAGGATCCGGGGTCGGCCGACAGGCCCGCCGCCGAGCCTGGAGTGGCGACGTCCCGTCGGTTTCCTCCTGGCGAGGGATCCCCCGGGGTCGTGCTGACTGGCACGTTTCGGTCGATCGGTGGAGAGCCTGTAGCGGGCGATAGCGATGGCGAAGAGGCTTTACGTCGGTAATCTGAAATATACAGTCACGTCCGAATACCTCCAGGAACTGTTCGAACAGTTCGGGGCGGTCTCCTCGGCGCAGGTCCTCAGCGATCGGGAAACCGGGCGGAGCCGAGGATTCGGATTCGTCGAGATGCCCAACGACGACGAGGCGCAGGCGGCGATCGACAGCCTGGACGGTCAGGACAACGACGGCCGCCGTCTGACAGTCAACGAAGCACGTCCGCGCACCCCCGGCGGCGGGGGTGGCGGCGGGGGCGGCGGATATCGCGGCGGCGGCGGCGGCGGTGGATACCGCGGCGGCGGCGGCTACGGCGACGATTATTGAGGACGAGGGGTCGCCGCGGAGCGATTCGGACCCTACACTTGTTTAGGGGATCCCTGGCGACGGAGCGGCGGCCTTGATCTGATCGGGCGGCGTCCGGCCTTCGCACGGGATCAAGACGAAAGTGGATCGCGCCGGGTCGGCGCGATCCTCATCGTTCCGGACCGCGCGAGTCCTACTGATGAATAGACCCGTCCCGTCGCGGGAGTCGCCGCTCGACGACCGCCAACTGCGGCTTGAACGCATCCGTCAGGTCGTCGACGACCACGTCCGTCCCGAACTGAGGGCCGATGGCGGCGATGTCGAGATCGTCGGCATCGACGAGGACGACATCGTCCAGATCCGGCTCCTCGGCGCGTGCCAGGGGTGCGTCTCGACCGTCCACACCACAACGATGCTCGTGGAGAAGGCCGTGAAGGCCCAGGTCCCCGAGGTCCGTTTTCTGGAAGCCATCCCCTGACAGGACCCACGAAGACGCCCGACGCTCGCACCGACGGGCCCGCCGCGGCCGACGGCCCCCCCTGGCTCCATCCCAGGGCGGCCTACGTCCACATTCCGTTCTGCGCGCACAAGTGCGGATACTGCGACTTCGCCTCGCTCGCCGGCGCGGACCACCTCGCCGACCGCTACCTCGACGCTCTGGAGCGCGAGACCGCCCGAAAGCTCGTCGAGCCTCGAGAAGTCGACACGATCTTCATCGGCGGCGGAACCCCCACGCGCCTGGACGTCGCCGCTCTCGAACGCCTGGCCACGATGATCCGGCGGTGGCTGCCCCTGGCCGACGGGGGGGAGTGGACCGTCGAGGCCAATCCCGGCACCATCGACGCCGACAAGGCCGACGTTCTGGCCGCGGCCGGCGTGAATCGGGTCAGCCTGGGCGCGCAGTCCTTCCAACCTCGGCTGCTGACCGCCCTGGAGCGGAACCACGCCCCGGAGGAGGTGGGCCGCGCGGTCGAGATCGTCCGACGCCGATTCCCGCGCTGGTCGCTCGACCTGATCTTCGGCGTCCCCGGCTCCACGCTCGACGACTGGCGGGCCGATCTGGAGGCGACGCTCGCGCTGGAGCCGTCGCACCTCTCCTGCTATGGCCTGGTCTACGAGAAGGGGACGGCCCTCTGGAAGCAACTTCAGAAGGGAGACGTGGCGCCGGTGGTCGAGGACGTGGAGCGCGAGATGTACGAGCTGGTGATGGACCGCCTGGAGGCGGCCGGGCTCCAGCTCTATGAGATTTCCAACTACGCCCGGCCCGGCCACGAGTCGCGGCACAACCTCGTCTACTGGGCCAACGACGCCTACTGGGGCGTGGGCCTCGGGGCCGCCGAGTACGTCGACGGCGTCCGCACCGTCAACACGCGCGACATGACCGCCTACCTCAAACGAATCGAGGCGGACGAGTCGGCGACCGGCCCTCGCGAGCGACTGGAGCCCGAGGAGCGGGCCCGAGAGACGGCGATGCTCATGCTCCGCCGGACGCAGGTCGGCATGGACCGCGACGATTTCCGGCTCCGGACCGGCTTCGACCTCGACGCGATGCTCGGCCCGGTGATCGCCCGATTCGTCGCCGAGGGGCTCCTCGAGGACGACGGCCGACGCATCCGCCTGACGCGAGAGGGCCGCTTCCTGGCCGACCGGGTCCTCTGCGAGGTCGTCTGACCGACCGACCGCTCGATCGCCCGCCCGCCCGGGATCGGGCGCGGCCCGGCTCAGGCGCGCCGAAGCTGGTCTGCGCGGGCGGCGAGCTTGATGACGGCGGCGTGGAAGACGCCCCGCGAGTTGGAGCTGGCGGAGCGGTAGTTGTCGACGAACCCCTCGGCCTGGGTCCAGCCCACGACGTCGACGATCTGCTTCGCCATCACGTCGAGGAGCTCGTCGATCGAGGGCGCCTCGACGTCGATCGGCGGCTGCATCGCCACGATCCGGGGATCGACGCCCCCCGCGAAATGGACCTCCTCGGCGACGGCGGGGCCGGCGGCGACGGGGGGCTCGTCGTCCCAGGGGGCCGTCGCGGCGGACATGTTGCGCCGGCCGCGCTCGGAAGGCTCGGGCGACGCGCCCGCGCTCTCGTTGTCGCGCGGTCGATTCTCGTTGGGGTCCTTGGGGAGTCCCGCGGTGGTGTAGAGCTTGCCGTCGGCGCCGACCCGGCCGGGATTGTTGGGGATCTGGTGGCCGTCGATCAGCTGCTTGCGGATCTTGGCGACCAGCTCGCGCGAGACGCCCAGCTCCTCGGCCGTGCGGCGGTCCGACCAGTCGTGATGGAGCTTGAGCTTCACCTCGACGGCGCGCCGACGCTCGGTCCGCGAGAGCGGCAGGCCGTGGAACAGGTTGACGCTGGAGACGTAGTCGAGCGCCTCGTTGAACGTCCCCGGGCGGACCTCGGCCGGGATCGTCCGCTTGCCCAGCATGATGGCCGCGGCGTGGCGGTGGAAGCCGTCGGCGAGCAGCCAGCGCTCGTCGACGTCGTAGACGGTGATCGGCGGCAGCCGGTCCCAGGCCTCGGCGTAGCGCTCGACGGTGAAGTCGTCGAGCCGGTCGCGGAGGTTCAAATTCGGGTCGAGGACCAGGTCGTCCAGGGCCACGTTGCGGATATCCATCTCGGCCGCTCCCATGTCGCGCGTCGGCCCGGGGCGGGGAGGTTCGCGCGGATTCGCTCCCTCGTTTTCTCGACGATCTCCATCGCCTATGATCGGCGGGGTCCGAACCCGGCTTGCGACCGTTCGCACCGGGACGACACGCCCACTGAAGGACTCGACGGTCATGCGGATCGTGTTGACGGGCGCAACGGGGAGGCTCGGCGCGTATTTGCAGAGGCCGCTGGCCAGGACGGGCTGGGAGGTCGTCGCCTGGAGCGGGACGACCGGCGCGCAGTGGAACGGGGCCCCCACAATCACCGTCGACGTCGCCGATCCGGCCGCGATCGCGCGCGAACTGGACCGGGCCGACCCTGACGCCGTCCTCCACGCGGCGGCGATCAGCGACGTCGAGTCGTGCCGCCGCGACCCGCGACGCGCGAGGGCCGTGAACGTCGAGGCCGTCGCGAGCGTCGCACGATGGTGCGCCTCGCGCGGGCGTCGCCTGCTCTTCACGTCGACCGACATGGTCTTCGACGGTGCCAGGCCCTGGGCCGTCGAGGCCGACGAACCCCGGCCGATCCTGGCCTATGGCGCGTCCAAGCGCGAGGCCGAGATCGAGGCGGGGAAGGCGCCCGACGCAGTCGTCGCGAGGATCGGCCTTTTGTACGGCCCGACCCGATCCGGCCGCGAGACGTTCTACGACAAGGCCGTCGCCGGCCTCCGGGCGGGCGTCCCCCAGACCTTCTTCGACGACGAGTTCCGGACCTCGCTCGACTACCGGAGCGCGGCCGAGGCCCTCGTCGGCCTGCTCGCCTCCGACTTCCGGGGCGTGGTCCACGTCGGCGGTCGAGAACGTATCAGCCGGTTCGAATTGATGAGCCGGGTCGCGCGGGGGCTGGGACTGGACGCCGCTCTCGTCCAGGCGAACAGCCGGGCCGACGTCCCGTTCGCGGAGCCTCGCCCGGCCGACCTCTCGATGGAGACGAGCCGGCTCGCCGACTTGCTCCCGGGCCTCGAACGGCCCCCCGTCGAGGAGGCCGTCCGGGCGATGGAGCGGGAATCAGGCGGGTGATCCCTCGGGCGTCGGCTTCCGCCGGAGCAGGTAGTAGGCCGGCACGCCCAGCAGGATCAGGCCGCCGCCGACGAGGGCCTGCATCCGGCTCTGCTCGTTGCGGAGCATGTCGCCCATGAGGACCAGCGAGGCGATCACGAAAAGGAGCGGGGTGATCGGATAGCCCCAGGTCCGGTACGGCCGGGCCAGGTCGGGCCGGGTCCTCCGCAGGACGAAGACGCTGGTGATCGCCAGGAGGTAGAAGATGTTGGCCCCGAAGATCACGTAGGTGAGCATGATGTCGTAGAGCGGCGTCTTGTTGAGGGCCCCCCAGGCCGACGTGACGAAGCCCGGCAGCACCGAGTTGGACGGCGGCGGGACGAGGATCAGCGCCGTCCCCATGACGGTCAACAGGACGGCCCAGACGGCCTGCGCGAAGATCGCGTTGGCCGGGGTCTGGAATCGGGGATGGATCCGGTCGAACCATTGCGGGAGCATGCCGTCGCGCGCCATCGCGAAGTACGACCGTGGGCCGGTCAGGGCGTTGCCGTTGAGCGAGATGAAGGTGGAGCACATCACCAGCATCGAGATCGCCATCACGCCCGAAGGCCCCAGCAGCGTCTTGCAGTAGACCGCCGCGACGGCCTTGGTGATCCCCCCTTCGGGCCGATCCGCCGCTGCGACCTCCGCCATCGGCAGGACGTAGTGATAGGCGAGGGTCATCGCCAGATAGATCGCCACCAGGATCGACATGCCGAAGACCATCGCGCGGGGGATGTTCTTCTCCGGCTCGCGGATCTCCTCGGCCAGCGGCGTCACGTTCATCCAGCCGTCGTAGGCCCACAGCACGCCGACCATCGCCGCCATCATCCCGGCGAAGATCGACGTGTCCAGCGTCTCCGGCATGATCGGCGCGAGGTTGGCCGCGTCCCCGCCCCCCATGACGAAGGGGAGTGCGATCAGCGCCAGCACGCCGCCGACCTTCAGCCCCGTGCCGACGACCTGGAGCCCGCCGCCGCCCCGGGTGCCGAGGATGTTGATGGCCGTGACGATCGCGATGGCCGAGATCGCCGCGCACGCCTGCCAGACCTGCTCGTTCAGGGACGCCGGCGGGGGGACGACCTGCACGAAATACCGCGAGAACGCCGCCGCGAGCGTCGCCATCGACCCCGCCCGCGAGACCGTCATCTCCGACCAGCCGAACAGAAACGCCGGGAGCCTGCCGTACGCCTCGCGCAGGTAGACGTACGGCCCGCCCGCCTGCGGCATCATCGCGCCCAGCTCCGCCAGGGTGAGCGCCCCGGCCGTCGTGAACAACCCGCCGATGATCCAGACGGCGAGGATGCCCCCCAGAAACGGCACCTCGTGGGCGACCCTCGCCGGGACGAGGAAGATCCCCGACCCGATCACCGACCCCACCACGACGCAAAGCGCGGCGACCGGCCCCAGCACCCGAGGCAAGACCACGGGCCGCGGGGGCGTCGTCGTTCGTGTTTCCATGCAGAAGTCCCTCGGCTCGATCACTCGGCGTCCGCGTCGTCGTCCCATGGTGAGAGGAGGACGTATTCAACCATAGTGGACCGGCGACGCGAAAGGCCGGGGGCCGTGGAGGGGGTCGCCCTCAGATCGCGGAGTTTCGTCCGAAGGGCTCGGGACTCGACCGAAGGAGTGGTCCAGGCGACCCGCTCGCACCTCGGGGGCGGGACGACGCTCTCTTGAGAAATCCCGGATTCGAGAGCGACGCCCGGCCATTCACGCGAGGGGGGCGGCTATTTCCGGGGCTTCGCGCCGGCGGCGCTGGTCTCGCCTTCCTTGGACGCCTCGGCTTCCTCGGCTTCGGTGAGAACGTGCCGGGGGATCACGGCGACGAGGTTGCGGACGGTCCGCGTCGACGACGGGGCCGAAGCGCCTCGAACTCGGAATTCGATACCGGCGTCGATGACGAGCCCCGAGCCGTCGGGGACGTTGCACGCCACTTCCCGTTGGATCGCGTGTTCCTCGTCGAACGGCTTGGGGGCATCGGTGGCCTGCGGCCCCGCCTCATGATCGTCGCTGTACTCCACTCCGGTTCCGAGAGAGCTGGCGACGCGGGCCTCGATGCGATGCCCGTCCGGCAACCGGCTTCCCGTCAACCGACACACGCTCGTCCCCTTCATGGCCCCCCGGAGAACGCCTGCCACGTGCTTCGGGATTCGTCCTTCGTCCAGGGCCACGATCAGCCCGAAGGGGTTGATGGAGTTCGGCTCCCGGGGCTTGAGGAGCGCCGCCGACTGCGGTGCCGGGCCGGAGATGACGTGGGCTTGGGCCTCCTCGAAGCACGAGATCCTGGGCGCCTGGATCGTTTGCATCCCCTGTTCGCCTGCCAGGCCATCGAGAACGGCCGCCAGGTCGGCTTCCGTGACGAGCCAGGAGACGCCGGGGGAATCCCCGATTTGCTCGAGGCGGCCCTTGCCGACGCGCTTCCAGGCCTCGTCATCGACCTCCAGGAAGGCCACCTCGTACGTGATCATGTGGGCGTTCGCCTGCTTGATCATCTCCTCACGGGAAAGCTCGTTCAGGCGGGTGCCGCCGCGTCCCGAATTCCGGAGCCGTTTCACGAGGTCTTCGCGGGACAGCGACTCGGGCTCGGCCCTCAGAAGCCGGGCGAGCTCGTCCGCGGGGATGTCGAGCGCGGGCGGCGCCGGCTTCGCGGGGTCGGGCGGGCGTGGCGGCGTCGGTTCCTGCGCGAGCCCGACGGATGCCGCAAGGATCGCGGCGACGAAGGCTGCGGGAAGGGCCGCGAACGGCCAGCGGGCGAGGCGGGGGCGGGAGGGCTTCATGCCGAGGAGCTCCTGAATGCGAGGGAGAAGGGTCGAACGATCGCCGCCGATGGGGAGGCCGAGGCCGAGCCGGATCGAACTCGGACGGGCCGGGCGATTCCGCGCCACGGATTCCAGGGCGAGGGCCAGCGCCAGGGGATCGCCCGTCAGGCGGGCGGCCAGGGCGTCGGCGGCGTGCTCGGATTCGCGGCGGGCGGAGCGGGACAGCCAGGCGACGCAGAGATGAAAGAAGAAGCAGGCTTCGATCCCTCGCTGCGTCAGGTTCGTGACGTGGTCGAGCCGCCGCGCATGGGCCAGCTCGTGCGCGAGGACGGCGTCGACGGCCGCTTCGGTCACCGATTCCAGCCACCGCGAGGGGAGCAGGATGATGGGCCGAAACACGCCCGCGAGGCAGGGCTCGGCGATCCCCTCATGGACCAGGACCGTCGGGACGGATCGGAGCCGGAGTCGCCGGGCGAGGACGCGGACGCGAACCTCCGGCCCGACCTTCGGCCTGGCCTCGCGTCGGAGCCGACGCAGGCTCAGAAGGCCGATCAGCAGGCGGCTCGACATCGCGAGTGCACCCGCCGCCCAGATCGCCATCGCGAAGGGCCGCGCGGACTGGACTCCGAGGGAGATCCGATCGAGCGTCCTTTGGATGGAGTCGGGCCATGAATGCGGCGGGACCGCCGCCATCGCCGCGGAGGAATCGGCCGGCGAGGATGTCTCGACCGGAGTGGACGCCACGCCGTAGGTCAGGCGAACCGTCGCGGGATCGGTCGTCGGCCTGGCGTCTTCCCTCGCGAGGCGTCGCAGCGCGACGGCGACGCTGGGCGACCCGATCGCGACCGCGACCAGGGCGCCGAGGAACACGGCATGGCGGGCCCGGTGCGATTCGAGGCGATTGGCCGCCAGGGCCGCGACGGACGCCGCGGCGAGGCCGAGCCAGACGCTGTGGAGCAGGGCGGGCCAGATCAGTCCCTGGGCCGCCTCGATCGCTTCGGGGAGCATGCGCCGCCTCCTTTCGGATCCTTCGCCGGGGGCCGGGATTCGTAACGATCGAGCAGGTCGCGGATGGCGTCGAGCTCCCCGACCGAGGGGTTCGACTGGTCGAGCAGGTGGGCGACGAGCAGGTACGCCGAGCCGTCGTAGGCCCGCCGCAGCGTCTCGCCCAGGAGCGAGCGAAGGGTCTGCTCGCGGGGGGCTTCAGGCTCGTAGACGAAGGCCCGTCCTTGCGGAGAGCGCCGCAGCAGGCCCTTGTCCGTCATGACGTTCATGAGGCTCATGACCGTCGTGTACGCCCGGGGCCTCTCCTGATCGGCGTTGACGGCTTCCAGGACCTCGCGGACCGTCGCCGGTCGGGCCAGGTCCCAGAGCACCTTCAACACCTCCAACTCGCCGGGCGTCGGCTGTTCCGCGCGCGGACGCGTCATGGGGGTTCGCCCTCCTTTCTGCGAGAGAAGCCGTGATGCGTTTCCGTGACGACGCTCGCGAGTCTACTGTTTAAGCCGTCGATGTCAACGGCTGAAACCGTAGATCAGCGTTCGGCCTCGTCGGATCGGGTCAGGGCTGGGCGGCGAGGTCGGCGGCGCGTCTGATGGCGGCGGCGGCGCGGGCGAGGGCCTGGGTGGTGGCGGGGACGGCCGTCTTGAGTTGCTCGGGCTTGTCGGTTTCGATCGCCTCGCGGACGGCGGGGAGGGGCCAGCAGGCGTAGCCGGTGGTGAGGCCGGGTGCGTAGACCGCGTGCTTGAACCAGGGGCGGCCGGCGAGGCCGTCTGGCAGGAGGAAGGCGCGTTCGATGCGGGCGAGGGCCTCGTTGAGCGCCTCCAGCTTCTCGGGCCGCGCGCCGTCCTGCTTGCCGAGGGCGTCCAGCGCCTCGTCCAGCCGCTTCGCCTCGGCCCCGAGGGCGAGCACGGCGTCGGCCAGCGTGGTCAGGCCCTCGAAGCCTTCGTCGGCCGTCGGCGCTGGGGCCTTGCGGGCCTGCCGCGCGCGGAGCAGACGCAGGTCGTCGACGTAGGAACGGAGGGCGTCGGCGTAGGGGGTGAAGCGGAAGGGGAGGACGTCGGCGCCCGCGGCGCGCATCAGGATGGTCACGTACAGCTTCGCGGCGGTGGCGTGGGTGAGGAACTCGGGGTCGCCGTGCTTCTCCATCCAGGCGAAGTCGTCGTAGATCGAGTGATAGACGCCGTAGCGGCCCTCGAAGCCGACGTCGAGCGCGGGGACGCCCAGGTGGTCCAGAAACGCGGTGTAGTCCGACCCCGAGCCAAGCGCCGCCAGTTGGGGGACGAACCCACTCGGGGCGGGGGCCTCGCCGTCGCGGGCCCAGAACGGGTCGGTCAGGACGAGCGGGCTCGACCCGACCCAGGCGGCGCGTCGGGCTTCGAGCCAGCCGTCGCGGAGCGATCGGCCGGAGCGGGGGTCGGTGACGGCGGCGGCCGATCCCAGGACGAGGTCGCGGAGCGAGGGGACGCCCCCCATGTCCAGGTCGGGGCCGCTGACGGCGGAGTCGACGTTGAGCATCAGGGCGGCCTTGCGGTCGACCTCGTCGGCGAACTGCTCGGCCCATTCGGTCGAGCCGACCAGGCCGTATTCCTCGGCGTCCCAGCTCGCGTAGACGACCGTCCGCCGGGGCTTCCAGCCATCCTTGACGGCCTGGCCGAGCGTCCGGCAGGCTTCGAGGGTGGCGGCGGTGCCGCTGCCGGGGTCGACGGCCCCGTGGACCCAGGCGTCGCGATGGTTGCCGAGCATCACCCAGCGGTCGGGCTCGACCGCGCCGGGGAGCTTGGCGATCACGTTCCAGATCGTCCGCACCTTGTACTCGG
The DNA here is from genome assembly GCF_001610895.1 of Planctomyces sp. SH-PL62. Taxonomy (NCBI): domain Bacteria; kingdom Pseudomonadati; phylum Planctomycetota; class Planctomycetia; order Planctomycetales; family Planctomycetaceae; genus Planctomyces; species Planctomyces sp. SH-PL62. Next base: position 1,206,145 of record NZ_CP011273.1, read on the forward strand.
TGGAGACGGTCATCGTCAGCTCGGCGGGGCCGGGGCCGACGTGGTAGGAAACGGGAAGTCCCCCTTGCCAGCCGCCGGGGGCGTTCGCCCCGGCGAGCCGCGTCAGGATTTCGTTCGCGGCCCCGTAGCCGATCGGCAGCGAGGGGATGGTGGCGAAATACTCGGCGCGCTTGAGGCCGGTCTTCTTCTCCCAGGTTTCCACGCCTTCCTCCCACTGGAGTGGGAAGCCGAACCGGGCGTCGAACGGCAGCCGATCCGCGCCGGGGATCGAGGGGCCGTGGGGCGTGGACGGGTCGCCGGGGCTGAGCGAGAGGAACAGGACGCTGCCGCGCTGGACGGCCGACTCGGGGCGGAACGGGCCGTCGGGGTAGACGTCCCCTTTGGCGAAGCCGTCGTCGCCGGGGTCGGAATAGATGAGGATCCCCTTGGCCCCCCGGCGCTGGGCGTTGAGGACCTTGAGGCCCCGGAAGATCGCGCCGTAGCGGCAGAGGACGACCTTGTCGCGGACGTCGATCCCCAGGCCCTCCAGGGCCTTGAAGTCCTCGGGCCGGCCGTAGTTGGCATAGACGACCTGGCCGGACGCGGTCCCCGAGATCCCGTAGCCGTGGAACGCGGGGAACGCGGCCGAGTTCGCCGAATCCTTGTCGTCGGCGATCGGCTTCTCCTCCAGGTCCAGGTCGAGCGGCTCGGGCCGGTCGAGGGCGAGCGTCGGCGGGGCGGAGGGGTAGTTGAGCAGGACTTCATAGGGGACGATCTCGGCCGACCATCCCCATTCACGGAGTCGATCGCGGACGAAGGTCGCGGTGCGCTCGTCGGCGGGGGTCCCGGCGGGGTGGGGTTCGGCGGTCAGCGTCCGCAGCCACCGGCGCGCCTGGACCGGCGTGGGGACGGCCGTCGCCCTGGCTTCGGCCACGCGATGGGCGGCGAGCGAGGCGGGGGCGAAGCCGATCGGCGGGGGCGGTTCGTCGCCGAGGAGGCGGCCGGGCGCGGTCGCGAGGAGGGACAGGGCCGCGAGGACGAGGGGTCGTCGAGATTTGCGCATCCGGTTGCCTCTCAGGGACGCCGACGCTTGACAGGGGTCCAAGGCGGGCGACAGACTCGAAGCCGCTCCGGCCGGAAGGCCAGGATACGCCGCCGCCCCGCGACGTTCCAGCGTCGCCGCGCGGCCGATCGCCGCGATTCCTTCCGGGTAGGCCCCGCCGATCGCGAGGGTCTCGGGAGGATTCGACCGATTTTTTCGGGGCGGCGGCTAAGAGACCCCGGCCCGGCCCGTTGTCCTGGATGTACGGGAACACGTCCCTTATCGAGCACGCCGATGGCAGGTGAACGCGACCTCGACGGCGACGCGTGGGTGCGCGACGCGGTCTCTCGCTACGAGGGGCCCCTGTCGCTCTACGCGCGTCGGCTCTTGAACGACGCCGAGGCGGCCCGCGACGTGGTGCAGGACGTCTTCCTGCGCCTTTGCGCCCAGAGCCGGGCCGACGTCGACGGCCACCTAGCCGAGTGGCTCTTCACGGTCTGTCGGAACCGTGCCCTGGACGTCCTGCGGAAGGAGCATCGCATGACCCGATTGCAAGACGACCACGTCGAACGCTGCCTCAGCCCCGCGCCGGGGCCCCAGGACGTCGCCGAGCGCCGCGACCTGGGGACCAGGGCGCTGGAGCTCCTGGACACCCTCCCCCCGAATCAACGCGAGGTCATCCGTCTCAAATTCCAGAACGGTTTCTCTTACCAGGAGATCAGCCGGATCAGCGGCCACAGCGTCTCGAACGTCGGCTACCTGATCCACGCCGGGATCAAGACCCTCCGGAGCCGCCTGTTCGACGGCCGGCCCGCCGAGGCGGGCGCCTGAACCCGCGAGCTTAGAAAGGAGAAACCGAAGATGACCTTCGACATCGACGATCCCCGGCTCACCGCCTTCGCCCTCGGCGAACTCGACGAGGCCGAGGCCCAGACCATCGAGCGTCTGCTCGCCGAAGATCCCGACGCCCGCAAGCAGGTCGACGAGATCAAGCTCACGGCGGGCTGGCTCACCGAACGGCTCCACGACGAGCAGGCCCGCGAGTCCGTCGCGGCCTCGCCCGCGCCCGTCGTCCCGCTCCAACTCGTGGCGGCCGACGCGCCGACGCCGACGCCCGCGCCGACGGAGACGAAGTCCCGGCCCTGGTGGCGGTCGCCGTCGATCCTCTCGTCGATCGCCGCGACGCTCCTTGTCGGGACCGTGATCGCGCTGATGCCGGCCATCCAGTCCGGTCGTGATGCGGCCCCCAGGTACGCGAATTACAAGGCCAGGCTGCGGGCACCCGCTGCGCCGGCCCTCGCCCCGCCGCCACCGCAAGAGGGTGTCGCCGGGGAACGCCCGAACGTCGAAATACTCGCGGCGGCGAAGCCCGCGAAGGGCGGTCCGTCTGCGTCCGTCGCAACCCGGAACGAACCCGCGCCGTCGGCGCTCGGCGTGGAGGCGGCCGCTGCCGCTGCCGCACCCCGCGACTTCTCCGTGGCCTCGCCCCCGGCGGCCGCGGTCCCGGGGCTCGCGTCGAGCGAAGCGCGGTCGTCCCCGAGGTTCTCGACGAACTACAGGCAGCAAACCCAGGGGGGCTATGCCGGATCGCCGGCCCGGCAAGCCCAGGACTCGATGATGGGCCAGGGCATGATGGGCATGATGGGCGGCGCGGTGGGTGGGATGGCGGGCATGGCGGGCGACCCTGGCCTGGCCGGTCAGGCAGGCCGGATGGGTCGCAAGTCGGGCCGAGTTCAGGCGGAGTCGGAGCTGGCTTTCTCGCCCGACGGGAGGGCGCTGAGCAAATCGCTCGGACCGAATGTCAGGGGCCTGACGCAAGAGGCTCGCCCGGAAATCGCCGCCGAGCCGGCCCGCGAGGCCCTGTTCGAGGGTGCCAGGGGAGGGGAGGACAAGGCCCCCGCCACGGCGCCGGTCAAGGATCAGGAGGCCCAGGCCCAGGCGGCCCCGGCGACGGTCCGCGAGGAGAAGGCCGTCGTGGCGCTTCAGCAGGTGGACGCCCAGGCCCTCGTGGATTTCGATGCGCGGCGACCGGACGCCGCCCCCGAGCCCGTGGCGGTCGTCGCGGAGAATCCGTTCGTCCTCGTCGGCCAGGAGGCGGTCTCGACCTTCTCCATCGACGTGGACACGGCCTCCTACTCGATCGTCCGTCGGTCGCTCCTGCAGCAGAACCAGCTTCCGCCGCCGGACGCGGTGCGGATCGAGGAGATGCTCAACTACTTCCCCTATCAGGATCCGCCGCCCCCGGCCGCCAGCCCCGACCCGTTCGCGATCCGCGTGGAGGTCGCCCGATGCCCCTGGAACGCCGGCAACCGCCTGGCCCGGATCGGGATCGCCGGCAAGCCGGTCGGCCTGGCGGACCGCAAGCCCAGCAACCTCGTCTTCCTGGTCGACGTCTCCGGCTCGATGGACCAGCCCAACAAGCTCCCCCTGGTGCAGTGGGGCCTTCAGAAGCTCGTCGCCCAGCTCGGCGAGAACGACCGGGTCGCGATCGTCGTCTACGCCGGGGCCTCGGGGCTGGTGCTCCCCTCGACCTCGTGCGTCAACAAGCCCGAGATCCTCGCCAGGCTGGAGGAGCTTCGCGCCGGGGGGTCGACCAACGGCGGAGCCGGCATCCAGCTCGCCTACGACCTGGCGACGGCGAACTTCATCAACGAGGGGATCAACCGCGTGATCCTGGCGACCGACGGCGACTTCAACGTCGGCATCACCAGCCAGGACGACCTCGTCCGGTTGATCGAGTCCAAGGCCACGGCGCCCAAACCGGTCTTCCTGACCGTGCTGGGGTTCGGCATGGACAACCTCAAGGACGGCACGCTGGAGAAGCTCGCCGACAAGGGGAACGGCCACTACGCCTACATCGACGGCGCCGAGGAGGCCCACAAGGTGCTCGTCGAGGAGCTGGGGGCGACGCTCGACGTGATCGCCAAGGACGTCAAGATCCAGGTCGAATTCCGGCCCGAGCGGGTGAAAGCGTACCGGCTCGTCGGCTATGAGAACCGCGTGATGGCGAACGAGGACTTCGCGAACGACCAGAAGGACGCAGGGGAGATCGGCGCGGGGCACCACGTCACCGCCCTGTACGAGATCGTCCCGTCGGACCAGGCCGGGGATCGACCGGCGGCCGACGCCCCCTCGCCCGACTCGTTCGTCGTGAGGCTGCGGTACAAGAAGCCCGAAGGGACCGCCAGCGCGTTGATCGAACGCCCCGTGACCGACCGGGGGCTCGACTACTCCGAGGCCTCGGACGACTTCAAGTTCGCCTCGGCCGTGGCCGGCTTCGGCATGCTGCTCCGGCACTCGCCGTCCGTCGGCAGCCTGACGTACTCGGGCGTGATCGAGCTGGCCTCGCCCACGCTCGCCCACGATCCCTCGGGATATCGCAAGGAGTTCATGGGGCTGGTGCAGAAGGCCAGGGACCTTCAGAATCCCCCGTTGGCGGCTCCGGTCGCCCCCTGATCGACCGCGTCTCCGACTCCGAATGCTCAAGGCCGGCCGCTCCTTCTCCGGGGCGACCGGCCTTTTGCGTTTCCGGGGATCAGGAGACGGGGACGATGTGCAGGCCGCCGGCGTCGGCGACGATGGCGTAGGGCCGGCCCAGGCTCGGGTCGGACGGAACCCAACGAGTCGAGGCGTAGACCGTGTTCACCTCGGCGAGCTGGATCGCGTTTCGGCGCTCGGCGGTGTCGAAGCTCGCCTGGAAGGTGGGGGCGCTGTCGAAGGGGCCGCCGAACCGGGAGAAGTAGACCTGGCTCTGGCCGGCCTTGAGCGTGAAGTCGTAGAACCGGCCGTTCTCAAAGGTGGAGGCCGAGACGCTGAAGGTGATCGTGGCCTCGGTCGTGTTGGTGATCGTGATCAGGCCGTAGTTGACGTTGGCGACCGGCGCCGGCGCGACCGGGCGGTTGATGCGTGGGCCCTGGTTGCCCAGGAAGCCCGCGCCGATGGTCGTCCTGGGGCCGTTGGGGCCCGGTACGGTCACGCCGGGCGCGCGTCGGGGGGGCGTCCGAAGCGCGGGGTCGATCGGGCGGTTGCGGAGCATGGCGCGCTCGGCCATGGCCGCGCGCATCGACGGGAAGGCGGCGGTCAGGAGCCGGCCCTCCATCTGCTCGCCGTTGGGACGGATCGCCCGCGTTCTTCGCGCCTGCATCGGTTCGCCCTCGTGGTGTCGTCTCTCGGTCGCGCCGGGACCTACAAGAGAGTTTTGCCGCGCAAAACCCGCTTGTCGATCCCGGAGGGCGATTTCGATGCGACGAGGGCGGACTTGACGTGGCGCCGGCCTACTCGCGGACCTGGCCGTCGCCGTAGACGATCCACTTGGTGGAGGTCAGTTCGCGGAGGCCGCAGGGGCCTCGGGCGTGGTACTTGTCGGTGCTGATGCCGATCTCGGCGCCGAGGCCGAGCTGGCCGCCGTCATTGAACCGAGTGCTGGCGTTGACCATCACGGCGGCGCTGTCGACCTGGGCGACGAACCTGCGGGCGGCGGCGAGATCGCGGGTGACGATGGCCTCGGTATGGGACGAGCCGTGGCGGCCGATGTGGTCGACCGCCTCGTCGAGCGAGTCGACGACCCGGACCGCCAGGATCTTGTCGAGGAATTCGGTGTCCCAGTCGGCGTCGGAGGCGGGGGAGGCGTCGGGGACGATCGCGCGGGCCCGGGAGTCGGCGCGGAGGGCGACGCCGGCCGCCTTGAGGGCCTCGGCGGCCTTGGGGAGCCAGGACGGGGCGATGGCGCGGTGGACGAGCAGGGTCTCGGCCGCGTTGCAGACCCCCGGGCGCTGGGCCTTGGCGTTGACGATGATCCGGGTGGCGACCTCGGGATCGGCGGCCTCGTCCACATAAACGGCGCAGATGCCCTGGTAGTGCTTCATGACCGGCATCTTCGCCTCGGCGACGACGCGGCGGATCAGCCCCTCGCCCCCCCTCGGGATGGCCAGATCGATGAACTCCGGGAGGGCGAGCAGGCGGCCGACGGCCGCGCGGTCGGTCGTCGGGACGAGCTGGACGGCGTACTCGGGGAGGCCGTGGCGGGCCAGCTCGTCGGCGAGCACGCGGTGAAGCGCCCGGTTGGAGTGGATCGCCTCCTTGCCTCCCCGGAGGATGGCCGCGTTGCCGCTCTTGAGACAGATGGCGGCGGCGTCGATCGTGACGTTGGGCCGGCTCTCGTAGATCATGAAGACCACGCCGAGCGGCACGCGGACCTGGACGGCGTCGAGCCCGTTGGGGCGTCGGCCGGACCGCACGACCTCGCCGATCGGGTCGGCCAGGGCGGCGACTTCCCGGAGGCTGGCCGCCATCTCGTCGATCCGCTCGGGCGTGAGCGTGAGCCGATCGACGGCCGCCGCGTTCAGCCCCAGCCCCGGCGCGGCCTCGACGTCGAGGGCGTTGGCCGCCAGGATCTCGTCGGTCCGGCAGGCGAGGGCCTCGGCCGCTGCGGCGAGCCAGGCGTCCTTGGCGCCGGGGCCGACCGTCGCCAGCTTGCGCGCCGCCGCCTTGGCCCGCTCGGCCAGGCCGCGACACAGCGCCTCCAGTTCCCCGGCCGCCGCGCCACCGTCCCGTCCCTCGGCCTCGATCACCGTCCCCGCCTCAGACATCGTCCGTCCCCCAGCCCCTGACGAGATTCCAGACCTTGATCGCGTCGACCATCGGGCCGACGTCGTGGACCCGCACGACCTGCGCGCCCAGGGTGCAGCCGGCGAGCGAGCAGACGACCGAGGCGGCGAGCCGCTGGTCCAGGCCGCGGCCGGTCATGGTCTTGAGCATCCCCTTTCGGGAGACGCCCAGCAGCATCGCGCACTCCAGCGTCCCGAATCGACCGAGGTTCCGCAAGAGCTCCAGGTGGTGCTCATAGGTCTTGCCGAAGCCGATCCCCGGGTCGATCGCGATCCGTTCCCTCGGGATTCCCATGACGTTGGTGCACCAGTCGACCCGCTCGGCGAGGTAGGCGAGGACCTCCTCGACGACGTCGTCGTACCGCGGCGCGTCCTGCATGGTCTGGGGCGTGCCCTGCATGTGCATGACGACGACGGCGGCGCCGGATTCGACGGCGACGCGGGCCGTCTCCTCGTCGCGCAGGCCCGAGACGTCGTTGATGATGCAGGCCCCGGCGCGGGTCGCCTCGCGGGCGACCTCGGGCTTCATCGTGTCGATGGAGATGGGGACGGACGTGGCGGCGGCGAGCTGCTCGATCACCGGGACGACCCGGCGGATCTCCTCGGCGGCCGGGACGATCTCGGAGCCCGGCCGGGTCGATTCGCCGCCGACGTCGAGGATGTCGGCCCCTTCCTCGACGAGCTTCAGCGCGTGTTCGACGGCGGCCTCGATGGAGAACCATCGGCCGCCGTCGGAGAAGCTGTCGGGCGTGACGTTGACGATCCCCATGACCTTGGGGACGGCGTCGGCGATGAGGGGGCGGCCGGCGGCCTCCCAGCGGCGATTCATGAACGGCTCCCGGGCGATCGCGTCACTTCAGGTCTTCCTCGGTGTACCACGGCTGTTCCATCATATCGACCACCTGGGCGGCGAGTCTCTGGCAGACCGAATTCAGGGCCGTGAGCGAGGTCTCGCCGACCTCGGGAACGAAGTTCACGGTCTCGGAGATGATCGTCGGCTGCCGCATCTTCTCGGAGGTGGTGGGCGGGTTGTGCAGCCAGTTGACGCTGACGTTCACCGTCCGGGTGAGCTGGCGAGGGAGGTTGAACGGGCTCTCGACGACGATGTTCTTGTCCGCGAAGTTAACCACGCCGCTGAGGATCGTGTCGGCGTCCTCGAGGTTGTCGACGATCCGGTAGGGGGTGCGGCGGCCGATCTCCTTCTGGATCATCTCGGTCAGCATCTTCTCGACGTCGCGGGTGAAGGTCTGCGACTTGAACATCGGGACGAAGACCGTCTGGACGCTCTTGTCGTAGGGGGCGCGGAAGTTGTAGCCGCAGCCCGCCGTCGAGAGGCCGATGATCGCCAGCAGGGCCCAGGCGGCCGGTCGCAGGCCGGGCGCCCGCGCCGCGAGGTCCGATCGGTGATGACGTCCGAACATGAATTCCGCCTCTTCCTGGGCCTTGAAGCCCGGCCCGCGTCGACGGGGCGACGCGGACGCCGGGGCCGTCCATCGGCTTTCGATCACATCATGCCGCCGGGCGACATCCCCATGCCGCCCATGGCGTTCATGCCGCCGGCCCCCGCGCTGTAGTAGGGGTCGTTGGCGCCTGGCTGGGCCATCATCTTGCTGGGGAGCGACGACTTGCGCGGCTGCTTGGCGAGCGAGGCCAGGTCGCTCTTGGCCTTCACGGCCCAGGGGCTCTCCGGCCAGCGCTGGGGGATCTTGCCGAAGTAATACTCGGCCGAGGCGACCTTGCCGATCTTCTTGTAGTACGCGCCCACGTTGTACGTCCGCTCGGCCTCCTGATCGTTGATCAGGTCGAGGGTGTGGTAGAGCCCCTCCTGGCCCTCCGGCTTGTCGGGGAAGGTCTGCATGGTCTTGCGGACCAGGTCGCGGGCCTGCTCGAGCCCCTCGCCGTCGTAGTCGGGGCCGAGGTAGCCCTTGACGCGGGCGTCGATCGCGGCCATGTGGGCCTCGTGCAGGAACGGGCTCTTGGGGTGGGTCGTGATCATCTCGTCGTAGTAGATCGCCGCGGACTCGTAGTCGGCGTTGGTCATGTGGTAGCCGGCGATCTGCATCACGGCGTCGTCGGCGAGGGGGCCGTCGGGCGCGTGGTGGCGGACGTGCTCCAGGGCCTTCAGGCCCATGCCTCGGGTGTCGATGAGGGGCTGCTGGCCGTTGAAGTGGGAGTACCAGGGGAGCTTCTGCTCGGCTTTGGCCTTGGGGTCGCTCTGGGCCATCCAGATCTGGGCGATCTCATACTCGCGGCTCACCAGGTCGTCCATCCGCTGGGTGCCGGGGTAGTCCGAGGCCAGCCGCTCGAAGCTCTCGTGGGCGGCGACGTATTTCTTGCGCTTGAACTGGGTCTCGGCCAGGTAGAACTGGGCCTTCTCGCCCCAGGGGGATTCCTTGCGGGCCTTGGCGATCTTGGCGAACGCGGCCTCGGCGGCGGCGAGGTCGCCGGCCTCGTACCGCGCGAAGGCGTCGTCCAGCTCCTTCTGGGCGTCGGGGTCGATCTTGGGCTTCGCGAACGGCGACCAGCCGTTGGAGCCCAGGACCTTGCCCGAGGAGTCGCGGTCGCCGACCGTCTTCTCGTCCGAGCCGGCTTCGGGGTCGCGGGGGCTCAGCCAGCGCTTCAGGAGCGTGTCGGAGTCGGCCAGCTTCTCGGTCTTGGCCCGCGCCAGCTCGGCCTCGCCGATCGGCTTGGCGAGGCCCGAATCGTAGGTCGCCCGCCATTGCGCGAACGGGACGCTGAAGCTCTGGCAGCCCGCGGCCGATCCCACGATCAGCGCCACGGAGGCGACCCTGGCGGCGAGCGGCCATCGAGACGATCGGCTCATGGATTCCCGTCCTCGAATCCCGGGTTGACGATTGGCGGAGTGGCCGACGATCCATCGTGCCGGGTTCATCGGCTCAGACTCCCAGGAAGGGCCAGACCCGCGGTCGGTGGCCCAGGACGTGACTGACGACGGCGCCCACCGTCTGCCTGACGGTCGCGAGTTCCGAGCCCCCCATCCCCATCTCCCGCCACGCGTCGCCCGGGCTGGCGAGGGCCCGAAGGCCCTCGATCGTCCGCCGCGACGCCGACATCACGTGGGGATGGCCCGGACGGCAGGCCGGACACAGGGTCCCCCCCGTCGCCGGCCCGAACGCCAACGGATCCTCGTCGCCCAGCGGTTCGCCGCAATGGGCGCACCGATCGAGGACCGGCATCAGGCCGATCTCCCGCAGGCACGCCAGCTCGAACCGAAGGACCCGCCGCGCCCGCAATCCCGGGTCGCCCAGATGCCGCAAGGTGATCCTCGCCGCGTCGAACAGCTTGGGGTGCGGGTCGTGATAGTCCGTCAGGTCGGTCAGCAGTTCGGCGATGTAATAGCCGGCATACAGGGCCGCCAGATCGCGGCGCAGACAGGGGAACCGCTCCACGGGCGCGGCCTCGGTCAGAAGATCGAGGGACTCCGACGCCTTGGGCAGCAGCACGATATCCGATACGCCCAGCAGGTCAAGGCCACCCTGGAACGGCGACTTCAGCCGCCGCCCCCCCTTGGCCAACGCCGCCACCTTCCCCAGCTCGCGCGTGAACAAGGTCACGACCAAACTGGTCTCGAAGACGTCGACCGTGCGCACCACCAGCGCCAGCGAACGATTCGCGGGCAAGGTCCGTCTCCTCCCACCTGAAGGACTCTCCGGGACGACCACTCCTATTCAATTGTACCGGATCATCGTCCCGAGGGGAGGTCCGTTCGATTGGCTTTGATCGCGCAGGAGCCGAAATCTGAACCCACGACGGAAACCCTTGCCATGATGATGTTTGGTGATCGTCGAGGGGGGCGGAAATTGGCTTTGTTCGGCGAGTTTTCGAGGCCCGCGCTCAGCTTCCCGGGGCGGTTTCCGGGGCGGGCTCGAGGTTCATCTTGATGCGACGGATGGAGCGGTCGCCGACGGCGAGGATCGTGAACTCGACGCCGTCTCGACGGAAGCTCGCGCCGGGTTCGGGGAGTCGGCCCAGGGCGTGGAGCGCCAGGCCGCCGAGGGTCTGGTAGTCCTCGTCGGTCGGCAGGTGGACGCCGAACCGCTCGTTCAGCTCCTCGATCTCGACGCCGGCGTCGACCTCGAACGCGGAGTCGCCCAGCGGCACGACCGGGTCCTCCGTGCTCGGGACGTCGTGCTCGTCGTGGATCGGCCCGATGAGCTGCTCGACGAGGTCTTCCATCGTGACCAGGCCCGCCACGCCGCCGTACTCGTCGAGGACGACGGCCATCGGCGCGCGTCGGAACCGCATGTCCTCCAGGAGTCGGAAGGCGTTCTTGGACTCGGGGACGCAATAGGCCTCGCGGGCGATCCCGGCGGGGACGACGGTCTCGCCCGGGCCGGCGGCGACCATGTGGTCGAGCAGGTCCTTGACCAGCAGGACGCCCACGACGTCGTCGCGGTCGCGGCCGTAGAGGGGGATTCGGCTGCGGCCGCTCTGGCGGAACGCCTCGGCCGCCTCGCGGTCGGAGACGGTGGACGGCAGCATGACCATGGCCGAGCGGGGCTGCATGATCTCCGAGGCCGACGTGCGGGTCAGCTCGACGACGTTCCCGATCAGGTCGCGGGCCTGTTCGGGGATCTCGGGCTCCTGGTCCTCGTCGTCTTCCAGGTCCCCGGGGACCTCGACCTCGACGCTCGCCGGCCGGCTGCCGATCTCGTCGTTGCCGACGATCCATTCCACCAGCCATTCCAGCGCCGAGCCGGCGGCCGTGAACGGCAGCGCGGCGGCCCGGAGCGGGGCCGTCGCGGGCCAGAGGTGGTCCAGGATCGACTCGGCGAAGATCCGCCCCACGACCCCCGCCGCGATGTAGCCTCCCAGGCCGACGAGGGCGATCAGCAGCGTCAAAGACGCCTGGGACCCGATCGCGCCCTGGCGGCCCAGCACGACGCCGGCGGTCGTCGCCAGCAAGAGGCCGGTCACGACGGCCGCCGACTCGGCGGCGCGCTCGGTGCGGACGTCCAGGTGGTCGATCTCCTCGGCCCGCTCCGGCCGTCCCCGGGCTTCCGTCAGCTCTTCGAGCCGGCTCCGCGAGAACGATTGGAGCGCCTCGGTCAAGGCGATCGCGACCAGGTGCACGAGATAGACGGGCGTGCAGAGAAAGACGATCCAGGTCCAGTTCGGCCCGTCCACGCGCGAGGATCTCCGGGGTTAGGGTCGGGGTCGTTCGGGGTCAAGGAGCGGGGCGGGGGCCGGCGGCCAGGGGGAAGGGGTTCGCCAGCCCGGCGCGGGCCAGGGCGGCCGCTTCCCGGGCGCGCATCTCGGCCGCGGAGGCCTCGTCCAGGTCGTCGCAGCCGCAGAGGTGGAGCAGGCCGTGGACGAGGTACAGGGCGACCTCGTTCCAGGGCTCCGCGCCGACTTCCGAGGCCACGCGCGCGGCGGTCTGGGTCGACACGACGAGCTCGCCCGAGAGGCGGTCGTCTCCTTCGTCGGAGAGGACGAACGAGATCACGTCGGTCGGCTCGTCGTGGTCGAGGTACTCGCGGTTGACCCGATGGATGGTCGGGTCGTCGACGAAGGCGAGCGAGATCGAGGCCGCCGCCACCCCCTCGCCGCGAAGCACCGTCTCGACCAGCCGACGCGCGGCCTGGGGGTCGATCGGGACGTGAGTCTGGGAGTCGCTGACGTCGACCTCGAAGTCCTCGAGGGGGGGGCCCTCGGCCTCGTCTTCGAACTCCAGGTCCTGGTCGTCGGTCGGGTTCAAGGTCAGGCGGTCCTCTGTTCGGGATACTTGACGCGGCCGTGGTAGATGCCGATCAGCGACTTGACCAGACTGTCGCGGATCTCGGCGATCTCGCGGAGGGTGAGGCCCGACTCGTCGAACTGGCCGTCGCGGAGCCGCTTGTCGATCAGCTCGCTGACCAGGCCCTCGATCCGGGACGGGGTCGGCTCCGACAGGGTCCGGCTGGCGCTCTCCACGCAGTCGGACATCATCAGGATGCCGGCCTCCTTGGTCTGGGGCTTGGGGCCGGGGTAGCGGAAGGCGCTCTCCTGGATCAGCGCGGCGTCGGGGTTGCCGCCGTTGCGGCGGTTGGCCTCGTGGTAGAAATACTCCACCAGGGTCGTGCCGTGGTGCTGCTCGATCAGGTCGATGATCCGCTCGGGCAGGTGATGCTGGCGGCCGAGGTCGACGCCGTCCTTGACGTGGCCGATGATGATCAGGGTGCTCATCGCGGGCGCGAGATTGGCGTGGCGGTTCGTCGAGCCGACCTGGTTCTCGATGAAGTAGTGGGGCTTGAGCATCTTGCCGATGTCGTGGAAATAGGCCCCGATCCGCACCAGGAGGCCGTTCGCCCCGATCCGCTCGGCCGCCGCCTCGGCGATGGCCCCGACGGTGATCGAGTGGTTGTGCGTCCCCGGGGCGCGGCGGACCAGTTCCTGGAGCAGGGGGTGGGTGTTGTCCCCCAGTTCCAGCAGGCTGATGCCGGTGACGATCCCGAAGGCGTTCTCCAGGAACGGGAGGCTCCCCCCCATGAAGAAGCCGGCCATCAGGCCCCAGCCGGCGCGCCAGAAGGCGTCGCTGCGGATCAGCTCGATCGGCTGGTGCTCCCAGAGCCCGGCCGCCCAGGTGAGGATCATGTAGACCCCCGCCGAGGTCGCCCCCACCTTGATCAACTTGGTCCGCGTCCGGACGTCGTTGAGCCCCAGGACGCCGGCGGCGGTCCCCCCCATCAGGATCAGGAAGTGGGAGATGCCGGTCCCCAGCGCCATGCAGGTCAGGATCGAGAGGGAGAACGTCGCCATCAGGCCGAAGCCGGGGTTGTAGGCGATCGCCAGGATCATCGCCGCCGCCGCCACCGGGATCAGGTCGGCGTTCCAGGACTGGTTGGCCAGCAGCCGGACGATCCCCAGGCAGAGGACCACCAGGGCGCAGAGCGTGGCGATCCGCCCCAGGTCGGCGGCGATCAGCCGCTCATGCCGCGCCACGTAGAAGCCCGCCAGGATGAACAGCGACGAGACCAGGGCCAGGACGCCGAAGGCTCGCTGGAGCTTCTCGGCGAAGGTCAGCTCGGCGATGGCCGTGTCGTGCTCCATCCGCAGCAGGATGAGCTGCTCCTCGCCGATCGCCTGGCCTTGCTCGACGAGGACCTGCCCTTCGCGGAACGGGTCGTAGCGCTCGCCCACGGCGTCGCGGGCGAGCTCGCGGAGGCGGGCGGTCTCCTCCTGATCGAAGGTGAGGGTCGGGCGGCCGTCGAGGCGGTCGGCGACGAGCTGGAACAGGGTCTCGCCGACCCGGCTGGGGGTGAACGCGGCGATGAAGTCGCGAGCCACCGCGCCGTCGGGCTTGACGATCCGCTCCGGGACCACGCGCTCGCGGGGGAAGATCCGGGCCTCGTCGGCCGCCTGGCCGACGTCCCGCACCGAGAGCGTGCGGCTCGACTCCTCGTTCCGGGGGAGGGCCCCGGGGCCGAGGACGCCGGCGTCCAGCAAGGGCTCGAAGGCCTTGGCGAGCTGGACGTGCAGGTTGTCCCGGCGCTGCGGCGTGTCGGTGGCCGACTTGATGTCGAGGTAGGCCTCGGGCTGGAGCTTCCAGGTCGAGATCAGGATCGGGTCGACGTCCTCGAACCGCTGCGACTTGGCGATGGTCACCGTCAGGTCGTCCAGCCGTTCGGCCAGATCCTTGATCGGCGCGGGGTCGTTGATCATGACCAGCGGGACCTGGTCGGCGGCGGCCTGGCGCTCGTTGCTGGTCTTGGTCTGGTTCCGGATCCGGAACTCCTTGACCTTGACCCGGATCTCGCGCTCGGGACGCTGGCCCAGCCGGTAGACGAACGGGGGGCCGGAGCCGTGGACGATCGCCGAGGTCACCAGGACCGTCAGCGCGATCAGCGAAAAGCTCACGAGCCGCGCCCGCTGCTTGGCGAGCCGACTCTGCTGGAGCGAGACGCTAGGGAAGGTCCGCAATTGGGCCCGATTAGGCTTCGGGCGCCGTTTACCAATGCTCATTGATGGCGACTCAACTCGCCGCGGCCATCGCACGAGGCGCGCCGCGCTGATCCGCGCCGGAGCCACGCGGCCCCGAGCGCCCTGCGTTCGATCCCCGAAGGCGGGTCGTCGACCTTGCCGACGAAGGCTCGTTTCAGGAGTTTGGAGGGGCTCGTCATCTCGTCACTCGCTCTCGACGTCCGTCGGGGCCGCCGCGGGGTGGTGGGGCCGGGCCGGGGTGCCGAGCCGCTCCTCGTAGTCGGCGGGGGGCGTCTCGACGGCCTCGTAGGCGTCGACGATCGCCTGGACGAGAGGGTGGCGCACGATGTCGGTCCGGTCGAGCGTGACGGCGGCGACGCCGGGGACCTTGGACAGCCGTTCGACCGCGTCGGCGAGGCCGCTCGGGGTGGCCGGCGGCAGGTCGACCTGGGTGACGTCCCCGGTGACGATGATCCGCGAGTTCTGGCCCATGCGGGTCAGGAACATCTTCATCTGCGAGACGGTGGCGTTCTGGCCCTCGTCGAGGATGATGGCGGCGTCGTTCAGGGTCCGTCCCCGCATGTACGCGAGGGGGGCGATCTCGATCAGGTCGTTGTCCATGTAGCGGCGGATCTGATCGTAGGGCATCAGGTCGTGCAGGGCGTCGAGCAGGGGGCGGAGGTAGGGGTTGATCTTCGCCTCCAGGTCGCCGGGCAGGAAGCCCAGGTGCTCGCCGGCCTCCACGGCCGGGCGGACCAGCACGATCTTCTTGATCCGGCCCTGGCGGAGCGCGGAGACGGCCGTGGAGACCGCGAGGTAGGTCTTGCCGGTGCCGGCCGGGCCCACGCAGAGGACCAGCTCGTTGTCGCGGAGGGCCTGCAAGTAGCGATTCTGGCCGCCGGTGCGTGGCCGGACCACGCGGTTCCCCTCGCGGATCTCGACGGTCGTCGCGTCGGCCGGGACCATCACGATCCGGTCGATCAGGTCGGCCACGTCGGTGGAGAGGACGGCCCGGCGCGACCGGTAGAGGGAGCGCAGCCCCTCGAAGATCTCGCGAGCCTGCTCCACGCGGGTGGGGTCCCCCTCGACGCGGACCTCGCCGTGCCGGGCCAGAACCTTCACCCCGAGAGCGTCGCGAATTTGGCGGAGATGTTGATCGCGACTGCCAAAGACCGCGAGCTCCTCGCCCTGGCCCTCGAGCGCAATGGTGACTTCTGGCATGCCTCCCCTTTCGCCGGCCGCGTCGAGACGTCCGCG
Source organism: Planctomyces sp. SH-PL62 (assembly GCF_001610895.1). Classification (NCBI taxonomy): domain Bacteria; kingdom Pseudomonadati; phylum Planctomycetota; class Planctomycetia; order Planctomycetales; family Planctomycetaceae; genus Planctomyces; species Planctomyces sp. SH-PL62. The sequence continues at coordinate 1,221,949 of NZ_CP011273.1, forward strand.
TCGGCTCGATCCTCGAGCTTCGCGGTCTCGAACCAACCGGCCCCATCCGTATACTATGCTATCAATGCGCCCGGCGAAAACAATACGGGTCGAATCAAGAGAAAGACCGATCTCGCCCGATCAGGGGCCGAGGCAGGCCCAGAGCCCGTAGGCGACGGGAGCGGCGAAGAGCAGGGAGTCCAGGACGTCGAGCACGCCCCCGAAGCCGGGGACCGCGGCCGAGGCGTCTTTCCGACGGCAGTCGCGCTTGATCATCGACTCCATCAGGTCGCCGACCTGGGCGACGACGCCGATCACGAGCCCGAAGCCCGCCGCGCCGGGCCAGCCCAGCGCGGTGACCCCCACATGGGTCGTGGCGACCCACTCGACGAGCAGCGCCGCCGCCAGCGCGAAGGCCAGGCCGCCGATCGCCCCCTCGACCGTCTTGTTCGGGCTGATCTCGGGCCAGAGCTTGTGACGCCCCGCCAGCCGCCCGATGGTGTACGCCCCCACGTCGGCCCCCTTGGCGGTCGCGATCAGGAAGGCCAGCGGGACCAGGCCGTGCTTGCAACCGTCGAGCCAGCGCATCTGGACGAGGAAGCTCCCCAGGAGCCCGACGTAGGCGACGATCAGGATCGTCCCGGCGATCGAGGCGACGGCCCGGCCCGGCTTGTCGAATCGCAGGCTCTCGGCCACGAACGCGGCCATCAACACCGCCGTGAAGCTCAGGAACGGCCAGGCGAGCACGGCGACCGCCGCGTCCGGCCCGTGGACGATCCCCGAGATCCGCTCGGCGCTGCGGCAGGTCGCGACGACGTGGGGGACCCAGTCGGCCGCGAGGATCGCCAGCAGTCCGCCGAAGACGACCGGCGGGTAGGGCCGCGACGGAGTCGCCTCCATGAGCGCGATCAGCTCGCGCGCCGCCGCTCCCATCGCGAAGGCGGAGAGGAGGAACCAGAGCGGGAACCAGGGGGCGAGGGCCTGGTCGACGGCGAGGAGCAGGACCAGAGCGGCGACGATCAGGACGCCGCTGACGACGCGGGTGCGCAGCATGTATCCCAGCGGGGGCGAGAGGGTCCAATGGGGACGCGTCCGCGATCCGAGGCCGGGGGAAAACGCGTCCTCCCGGCCGGCCGCGACGACGATGCCAGTCTAACCCGCCGGGGTCCCGGCGGCCAAGGAGGAGGCGGGCAGGCCGCCGAACTTCCGCTCTCTCGCGGCGAAATCGGCGCAGGCCCGGAGCAGGTCGGCGCCGCGGAAGTCGGGCCAGAGGGTCGGGGTGACCCAGAGCTCGGTGTAGGAGACCTGCCAGAGCAGGAAGTTGCTGATCCGCATCTCGCCCGCGGTGCGGATCAGGAGGTCGGGGTCGGCCGAGCCGGCGGTCTCCAGCAGGCCGGAGACGCTCGCCTCGTCGATGTCGGCGGGGGCGAGCCGCCCGGCGCGGACCTCCTCGGCGAGTCGCCGGACGGCGTCGACGATCTCGGTCCGGCCGCCGTAGTTGATCGCCAGTCGGAGGATCATGCCGGTGTTGGCGGCGGTCTCCGCGACGGTGCGGTCGATCTCCTCGAGGACCTCCGGGGGGAGCCCCTCGCGGCGGCCGATCACCCGCAGCCGGACGTTCTGCGCCATCAGCTCGGCCCGCTCGACGACCAGGAATCGCCGGAGCAGTCGCATCAGGAACCGCAGCTCGCGGGGGGGCCGCTTCCAGTTCTCCACGGAGAGGCAGTAGAGCGTGAGCTGTTCGAGCCCCAGCCGGACGCCCTCCTCGACCACGGCCCGGACGCTCTGGATTCCCCGGCGGTGGCCGACGACTCGGGGGAAACCCCGCTTCTGCGCCCAGCGGCCGTTGCCGTCCATGATCACGGCGACGTGTCGGGGGAGCTGCTCGGGCTTCAATCCCCAGTCTTGCAGCCGGGCCCGGCCTTCCTCGGTGATGTTCAGCGGGGGTTGCTCATCTGCTCGCATGAGTCGCCTTCAGCCCATTCCATCCGGGGGGGTCATGCCGTCGGCGGCGCGGCCGGGTCGCCCGAAGCGGCGAGCCCAGGCCGACGCCTCCCTCGGCGCTCAGCGGTCGCGGGGAACCATGATCGTCTGGCGGCGGTCGGGGCCGACGGAAACGATCCCCGCAGGGACGCCGACGATCCGGCCCAGGTACTCGACGTAGTCGCGCGCCGCCTTGGGAAGGTCGTCCCAGTTCCGGGCGGCGGTCAGGTCTTCGGTCCAGCCCGGCAGGGTCTCGTAGACGGGGCGGCAGCGCTCCAGATCGGCCAGCGAGGCCGGCAGGACGTCGAGCTTGCGGCCGTCCAGCTCGTACGAGACGGCGACCTGCAGCTCCTCGATTCCGCTGAGGACGTCGAGCAGCATGACGGCGAGTTCGGTCGACCCGCTCACGCGGGACGAGTAGCGCACGGCCACGGCGTCGAACCAGCCGCAGCGCCGGGGGCGCCCGGTGACGGTCCCGTATTCGCGGCCGACGCGGCGGATCCGTTCGCCGACCTCGTTGTCCTGCTCGGTGGGGAACGGGCCCCCGCCCACTCGGGTCGTGTACGCCTTGACGACGCCGATCCAGCGGTCGATGCAGCGCGACGGCACGCCCGAGCCCGGCGCCGTCCCGACCGCGCTGCTGCTCGAACTGGTCACGTAGGGATAACTGCCGTGGTCGACGTCGAGCAGCGAGCCCTGCGCCCCCTCGAACATCACGCGGCGGCCCGCGGCGACGGCCTCGTGGAGCTTGGACGTGGCGTCGCAGACGAACGGCCGGAGCTGCTCGGCGTAGCCGAGGTACTCCTCGGCCACCTCGGCGGCGTCGAACGGCTCGAAATCGGGGAGCATCGCGGTCAGCAGGCGATTCTTGAAGTCGACGATCCGACCCAGCCGCTCGCGAAGGTCCGCCGGCCGATACAGGTCGGCGACCCGGACGCCGTGGACCCGGCCGACCTTGTCCTTGTAGCAGGGGCCGATGCCCCGTCGGGTCGTCCCCAGGTGGTCGGCGGCCGAGGTCGACTCCTCGGTCAGCCGCTCCTCGGCCAGGTGGTAGGGGAGGATCACGTGGGCGCGATCGCTGATGTGCAGGCGGCCCTCGAACTTCACCCCCTGCGCCCGGAGCGAGTCCATCTCCTTCAGCAAGGCCGGGGGATGGATCACCACGCCGTTGGCGATGACGGCCTCGACGTTCTCGCGGAGGATGCCCGTCGGCACCAGGGAGAGTTTGTACGTCATCCCCTCATGGACGACCGTATGGCCGGCGTTGGCCCCCCCCTGATACCGCACGACCACATCGTGGTGGTCGCACAGCAAATCCACGATCTTCCCCTTGGCCTCGTCCCCCCATTGGAGGCCGACAACGCACGTCGAACCCACGGCGCACACTCCGAAGCGGCTCGCGACCCGGCGGTCGCTTGGTAATGTAAAGTTACACGGTACACGCCCCGGACGACCTCGTCAATGAGGCGGAATCGCGGGGCGGATCGAGGCCCGGACTCAGGCCATCGCCGTGCGGAACTCGTCGAACAGGTACTGGCTGTCGTGCGGGCCGGCGGCGGCCTCGGGGTGGTACTGGACGCCGAAGACGGGCAGGCGGGTGTGCCGGAGCCCTTCGAGCGTCTGGTCGTTGAGGTTGACGTGGCTGGCGACCACGTCGGCCGGCAGGGTGGATGGGTCGACGGCGAACCCGTGGTTCTGGACGGTGATCTCGATCTTCCCGGTGGCCTCGTTGCGGACCGGGTGGTTGGCGCCCCGGTGGCCGAATCGGAGCTTGAAGGTGTCGGCCCCGAACGCCTGGCCGAGGAGTTGATGGCCCAGGCAGATGCCGAAGATGGGGATGCCTCGCGACTCCGCGGCGGTCCGGATCAGGGTCTTGAGGACGTTGGTGGCCTCGACGAGGGGGCGGGGGTCGCCGGGGCCGTTGGAGAGGAACACGCCGTCGGGTTGGTGCTCCATCACGGCCTCGGCAGACGCCGAGCCGGGGACCACGGTGACCCGGCAGCCGATGTCGACCAGGTGCCGGGGGATGCTCCACTTCATGCCGAAGTCCATCGCCACGACGTGCGGACGCTTCGCCCCGTCCGCCCGGCGACGCACTTCCGACCCCCCCCGTCCCGAGGCGTCGAACTGGTAATCCTGGTCCAGGCCCGAGTCCCAGACCTTCGCCTCGCTCGGCATGACCTCGCTGGCGAGGGCGCGGCCGACCATCCCCGGGCTCTTGCGGGCCTTGGCGACGAGGCTGGCGTCGTCGAGGTCGGCGGTCGACAGGATTCCCCGGAGGGCGCCCTGGACTCGCGTCAGCCGCACCAGGGCTCGGGTGTCGATCCCCGACACGCCGACGACGCCGTTCTCCTCCAGGTAGGCCGCCAGGGACTTCTCCGCCCGGAAGTTGCTGACCCGACTGCTCAGCTCTCGCACCACGAACCCGCGGACCCAGGGCCGTCGGCTCTCGGCGTCCTCGGTGTTCACGCCGTAGTTGCCGATCTCGGGGTAGGTCATCGCCACGATCTGGCCGTGGTACGAGGGGTCGGTGAGGATCTCCTGATAGCCGGTCATGCTCGTGTTGAACACGACCTCGCCCTCGATCTCGCCCTGAGCCCCGAATGAGCGGCCCGTGAACACCGAGCCGTCTTCGAGCGCCAGTTTCGCCGTGCCCATCGTCGCTCCCGGGGCCGTGATCCGGCCCTCACCCTCCGGTTTTCCGCGGAATTCGTCGTTTCGGACCGAGTCGATTGTACGCGCGGCGAACCCTGGTCGTCGAGTCGATTCGAAGCCGGTCCGGGTTCATCCGGTCCGGCCGTCCGGTTCGTCGGGGTCGAGGAAGGCCGAGGCGAGGTTCGCCGCGGTCGCGATCAGCGCCAGGGAGGCGGCGATCGCCGCCCCGCCGCCGGGCCGTTCATGGAAGAGGAGCAGGCCCGGGCCGATCGTCGCGGAGTGGGCCGAGGAGGCCAGCACGACCGCCGGCGCGACGTTCACCGCCGCCGTCGCGACGGTCGCCGCCGCGGCCCGCCACCGCCCCGATCCGAACCCTCCTCGGGCCAGCCGCCGCGCCCCGCTGCGCCCCGCCCCGGCGAGGGTCGCGGCGTCCCGGCACTCGGCCGTCCCGGTCGCGAGGGGAGGGCGCCGGCCGTCGAGCCGCGACGCGACGGTCGCCAGCCAGACCCCGAGGATCACCGTCGCGAGGCCGAGTCGCTCGCCGTCCAGCCCCTCGACGAGGCGACGGGTCGCGATCGACGAACGCGAGTCGACCGTCTCTGCCGCCAGCCCGATCAGGAATCCGAAGGCCAGGACGACGACCCCCGCGACCATCGGCGGCGGCGCGAGGAGTCGCGCCAGGCGTCGGAACCGACCGGACGCCGCGGGCCCCGCCCCGGCCTCCAGGCCGCCGAGCGCGCGGCCCGAGATCGCCGCCAGGATCGCCACGCCCAAACCCAGGACGATCGAGCGGAACAGCAGGCGCGTCACGGCCGGGTCGGCGAGCCGAGGGACGATCGCCGCCGACCGGAACCCGGATTCGCCCCCGTCGAAGGCCGCCCGCGCGAGCCCCCCCAGCGGGACGGCCGCGAGGATCGCGCCTGATCCGAGGAGCGTCGACAGGACGACCACGCGCGGCCAGGAGGCGGCGGGACGCGCCCGCCCCCCGTCGCGATCGCGCCGGGGCGGCCCTACAAGCCGGGTCGGCCCGGCCCAGAGCCGCAGCGTCGCGCGGGCCGTCGCGCAGGCGAGCAGCGCCAGGAGCCCCAGGACCGCGAGCCGGGGAAAAGGCGCGGCGTCGAACGCGGCGGACGCCATCTGGAATCCGAGGGTCCGCCGCAGGCCGAGGATCAGGGGGGGGCCGGGATCGGCCAGCGTCACCGCGAAGACGAGGCCGCCGACGCGGGCCATCGCGGGCCGGAGCAGGGGCCAGGCGAGCCGTCGCCAGGCTCGCGTCCCGTCGGCACCCGCAAGTCGGGCCGCGTCGCGCCAGGCGGGGTCCAGGCGGTCCAGGGCCCACGCGTACGCCAGGGTCGCGGCCGCCGCGCCGGGGAGCGAGGCCGCCAGCAGCCAGAGGAGCCAGCCTGCGTCGGCGGGGAGGTGACGGGTCGCGCGTTCGGACCGGGACAGGATCGTAGACCAGGCCGTCGCGGCGTCGTCGCCGACCGCCGCCGAGGCCCCCATCGCCAGGGCGACGGAGGGCGTCGCCGCCAGGGCCGTGAGCAGCAGGAGGGCCGGGCCGCGAAGCCGGAACGCCCGATCGCCGATCAGGCGGCCGACGACGACCCCCGCGACCATCGCCGTCGACGCCGCCAGTCCGGCGACGACGACGCTGTTGCGGACGCACGCCCAGACGAACGGGTCGAGCGCGGCGATCGCGACCGGGAAGAGCGACGCCCGGACCTCGCCGTCGGGCGCCCGGTCCAGCAGCGCGCAGACTCCCATCGCGGCGAGCGGCCCGGCCACGAGCAATCCCAGCGCGATCGACGAAAACCAGCTTGCGATCAGACGAATCAACCGGAAATCCCCGAACCCGATCCTGACAGGTACGACCCCGACGATCGTCGCCACCATCTTAGCAGACCGTCGTCGTGATACCGGGGGGCGGGCCGGAATTCCCTCGACGGGGAAATCCGAGCCTCGCCGTCGCGTCCCCGGGCCGACTAGGATCCGCCGCCGACGGCGAACTTGCCGGGAAGGAGCGTGACGTTCTCGGGGGCGATCGAGAGGGTCACGCTCTGGCCCTCGCGGACGTGCGCCGACTGGCTCTGCAGGGCCAGCGCGGTGACGGGCCAATCGCCGGGGCCTCGGAGGAGGATGCGGCGGGTGGAGCCCTGGAAGGTGATCCGCTCGATGGTCGCCGGGAAGCGGTTGGCGTCGCTGGGGATTCCGGGCCCCAGCGCGAGCGACTCCGGCCGGATGGAGACCGTCAGCGAGGTGGTCGCCGTGGGCGCCGGGAGGTTGGTGCGGGCCACGAGGCGGCCGACCGGCGTGCGGACGACGACCTCCCGGCGGGAGGGGTCGTGGCTGAGGCCGTCGACCTGGCCTTGCAGCAGGTTGGTCGGGCCGAGCAGCCGCGCGACGAAGACGTCGACCGGCTGGGTGTACAACTCGTGGGGCGTGCCGCTCTGGAGGATGCGACCGAGGTCCATCACCGCCAGGCGGTCGGCGCGGGCGAGGGCCTCGGGGACCGCCGAGGTCAACAGGAGCGTGGTCAGGCCGGCCTCCACGCGGGCGCGACGGATCTCGTCCCAGGCGTCGTCGCGCCCCTGGGGCTCGACGCCCGCGAGCGGCTCGTCCAGGATCAGGACGTCGGGCTGGGCGATCAGGGCGCGGGCCAGGGCCACGCGCAGCGACTGGCCGGGCGTCAGGGCGGCGGGGCGGAGGTCGGCCAGGGTGTCGACCCGCAGCGCGGCGAGCGTCTCGTCGACCCGTCGCCGACGCTCGCGGCCGGGGACGCCCTGGAGCTTCAGCGGGTAGGCCACGTTGTCGCGCACCGAGAGCGCGGGCCAGAGGGCGTGATCGCGGAAGACCATGCCGACGCCCCGATCGCGCGGGGGAAGGGCCTGGACCATGCGGTCGCCGAAATAGATCTCGCCGTCGTCGGCCGATTCGAGCCCGGCCAGCAGCCTCGCGAGCGTGGTCTTGCCCGCTCCCGGCGGGCCGAGCAGGCAGGTCAGCTCGCCCGGCGGCAGTTCGAGCGACGCGTGATCGACGGCCGCGACGCGGCCGTAACGCTTGACCAGACCTTCGGCGATGACACGGATCATGAGTCGCTCGACGGGGGCGGCGGCGGGGGAAAGACGGGCGCGACCCCCGAGGCGGCCAGCCGCGCCACCCAACGGTAACGCTGTCGGGCCCATTGCGTCCATTCCGCCTTCAGCCAGGATCGAAATCGGGGCTCGCGGGCCAGCCGCCCCCCCGCGCCGGCCGCCACCTCCGCGAGAACTTCGCCGTCGAGCGGCCGGCGCGGCTTGAGCCAGCTCTGGGCGAGCCAGAGCCGCAGGTCCGGGGCGGGGGCGACCTGGCCGATGAGCGTCTCGACGAGCGTCAGGCCCGCCTCGCCCTCGCGTCGCAGCAGCTTCTCGACCGACGCCGGCGGCCACGGCGGCGGCTGGGTCAGCAGGTCCGTCGCCCAGGCCGGGGAGCCGGCCTTGCGGACCGCGGCCGAGGCCGCCGACAGCTCCGGTTGCGCGTCGACGAGGGTCGCCCCCAGCAGGTCGGCGGCGAGGTCCTCCGCGTCGGCCTCGGGGCGCGCGTCCAGCGGAGACTCGAACTTCGGGCCGGGCTCGGCCCCCCGAGTCTCGGCCAGGAATTTCAGGAACGCCCGAGCGGCCCGCGACCGTCGCGCGCCGATCGGGATCGCCGCCCCCTCGACGAACTCGACGGCCTCGAATGAAGACGCTTCGGCCGGCTCCGGAACGGCGACGGTCCGCCCGGCCCGACCTCGCTCCACGGTCGCCCGCGCCGATCCGGCGCGCCAGCCGATGGGGACCTCGGCCTCGCCGTAGAGCCCGACCAGGCTCGCGTAGCGGGCCGACCACGGTTCCCGGTCGGCCCTCCTCCCCAGCGCCCAGGCTCGGGTCGCCGGGTCGAGACGGGGGTCGGCCAGGGCGAGCCGCGTCGAGGACCCCGACCCATCCGAGAGCCCGACCGTCCCACGGCTGGCGACGACCCAGTAGGGCCGAGGCGCGCCGTCGCCCAGGCTCTCCAGCCTTCCCTCGGCCGCGAGCCTGGCGTAATCGGAGATCGGTCCTCCGAGCAGCAGGTCGGCCCTTCGCGCCGAAGAGGCGATCGGCTCGTCCTCGGGGAGCTCGATCCAGGCGATGGCCCCGGCGTCGACGGCTTCCCTCTCCGGGCGGTCCCGGAGCCACTCGGCGAACTCCCGGGCCAGTCGCGCGCACTCGGCTCGCGTCCGATTCGTCGCGACCCGCAGCACGTCGTCGCGATCGCCCGCGCAGCCGATCTCCAGCAGCGCGACCGCGACGACGATCGCGACCGAGGGGCGCCGGAGGATCGGGACGACGGGCGGTTTCATGGACGCTCCTGGGATCGCGAGGACGGCTCTCGGTCGCGGTGGGATCGAACGACGTCCTTCCCCCCTGGCGGGCTTGTAGGGGGAGGTATTCTGCAAGATTCTGGGCTGAAACAGGTTGCGTGGACAAATCGCACGGAATCGCGGCCGTTACGGAAGTCGATTAATCATGTGCCAGAACGCCGCCGTGATCTGGCCCCGTAAATCACGGGGTTCTCCACGAACGGTGAACTCGGGCGTCGATCCGAAGCCCCGAAATCACGATCAGCAACCTCTCTCAAAACCAGTAGTTGCGAAAATACCTCCCCTTGTAAGCCCCCTGGCGGGGGAAGGTGGCACGCAGGGCCGGATGCGGGGGGGGCGAGCACCGAGACCGTCGGCGCTTCGTGCGGCCGGACTGAGAATCCCGACGGCTCCATGTGCTCGGCACCCCCTCATCTAACCCCTTCGGGGTCTGTCTTCCCCCGCGAGGGGGGAAGACCGCTATTGAGCGTGGAAGCCGCCGGCGTTTCGGGCGACCGGGCTGCGAATCCCGACGGCTCTCGCGCTGTTCTTCCCCTGCAAGGGGGGGGCGTCGGAGGGCCCGCTTTTCTTTTATTGACTATTGATACTCCTCACTCGACTCCACCGAGTTCCGGCGAAATCCCTTCGGGTGCCACGGGTTCAGAGAACCCGTGGCACCCCGATTGCCGTCTCCCGATCCGCTTGAGGTGGTGGTGTTAAGTGAGGAGTCTCCTTTTATTGCTTGGGCGGCGAGGTGGACTTGCCCAGCTCGACGCGAAGGGTGACGTCCTTGCCGTCGCGCTTGATGAGGACGTCGACGGCGTCTCCCGGCTTGTAGCGGCCCAGGCTTTCCATGTAGTCGTAGATCGTCCCGATCGGCTTGCCGCCGATGCCGATGATCACGTCGCCCCCCTTGAGTCCGGCCTTGGCGGCGGGGCCGCCTTCGCGAACGTCGGAGAGCTTCATGCCGGCCTTGCCCTCGTCGGCGTAGTCGGGCATGACGCCCAAAGTGACGCTCATCCCGGTGGAGGCCGACTGCGAAGGCGACGCCGACGGCGACGTCGAGGCGCCGTGCCTAGCGGGGGCAGGGCCGCGCGCGAAGGCCGGGCGTTGGGGTCGTCGGAGGATGTCGAGCAGGAGCAGCTCGATGTAGTCGGCGATCCCGGCCATCCCCGCGTAGTTGATCTTCGCCGAGTCGTCGCTGGGGCGGTGGTAGTCGGAATGGATGCCGGTGAACGCGAACAGGATGGGGACGTCCTTGGCGTGGAACGACTGGTGGTCGCTGCCGCCGAAGCCGTCGGTCATGCCCGGGACCTTCTTGATGGTCAGGCCGGAGTCCTTGCCGAGCGCGTCGACCAGGCCGTCGAAGCCGGGGGAGGTCCCGGTGCCGATCATCGTCAGCTCACGCTTCTCGTTCAGGCGGCCCACCATGTCGAAATTGAACATGGCGACCGTGGATTCGATCGGGAAGGGGGGGTGTTCGACGTAATGCTGCGAGCCGAGCAGCCCGCGCTCCTCGCCGGAGAAGGCGACGAAGACGATCCGGCGGGGGGGCGGGTCGCGACGTTCCGCGAGCCGACGGGCCAGTTCCAGGGTCAGGGCGGTGCCCGACGCGTTGTCGTCGGCGCCGTTGTGCACGTCGGTCGAGAGGAAGGCCAGCGAGCCCGAAGTCAGGCCGCCTCGACCCAGGTGGTCGTAATGGCCGCCGACGACGATCGTCTCGCCGGAGTTCGGCCCCGCCCCTTCCAGCACGCCGATCACGTTGCTGGTCTCGATGGCGGGCCGGTCGATCTTGACGCGGCCGGCGACGGCCAGCCCCTTCAACTCGCGCGAGCGCGGCTTGTAGTCCTTGTCGATCTCCGCCTCCAACTCGGCCAGCGTGGGCTCGCCGGCGGCCTTGAGGATCTTGTCGGCGAAGTCGCGGGTGACGTGGACGATCGGCAGGAGGGCGAGGGTCTCGGAGCCCGCCGAGCCCAGGTTCAGGAGGGCGTCGCGGTCGGAGCCGAGACCGGCCAGGTCGTTGACCACCAGCAGCATCGCGGCCCCGTGCTGGTAGGCGTTGGTCGCCTTGTGGCGGAAGGTGGCGAAGTCGCTGGTCTTCTTGCCGTCGAACGGGCTCGCCTCATCGTTCAGGCCGGGCTCGCGGCGGAGGACGAGGACGACCTTGCCCTTCGCGTCGATCCCCGCGTAATCGTCGTACGCCAGATTCTTGTCCGGCCGGTCGGCCGTGATGCCGAAGCCCGCGAAGACGATCGGGGCGGCGTCGGCCGAGCCGGTCGTCCCAATGGCCATGGGGTTGAAATCGGTCCGGGGGACGCCGGCGATCGCGACGTCGCCGGGCCCCTTGACGGTCAGTTCGAGGGGGTCGCCGAGGCGCGGCTGGCCGGAGATCGTGAACTTCTGGAAGTAGCCGTCGCCGCCGGGGGGGGGCTGGAGGCCGAGATCCTTGAATCGCCCGGCGATGTACTCGGCCGAGGCCTCGATCCCCTGCGTCCCGGGCGCGCGGCCCTCCTGGGCGTCGTCGGCGAGGAACGTCACGTCGTCCCGGAGCCGGACCTCGGCCGGGGAGACGAACGTCGACGTCGCGGCCGGCGAGTCGGCCCCGCCGCCCCCGTCCCCGACCGGCGCCTGCGCCCGCGTCCCGACGACGGCTGGCCCGAAGGTCAGGGCCGCCAGGGCCGCCAGGCCCGCCGCGACCCCCGAGAACCGCCCCGGACTCCCCACGCGATGCCTCATCATCCGATCGTTCCTTTCTCGACGCCTTGATCGTCCTGGACGGGTCGATTCTGAGGGGCCGTGTCGGCAGGGTCAAGCCGTCTCCCGGCCGAGGGGGGCCGCGTTGCAACCGCCCCGACCCCCCGCTACACTGAACCCGGCGGGGCTAGGACAATTGTCACTTCCGGCGGGAGGCTCGGTGGATATGATCGCAATGAACGGGCGTCGGCGGTTCTCGCGGTGGCTCCCGGCGCTCCTGCTCGCGGCGGTCGCGGGGGGGGCGGCGGTCGGCCAGGAGGCGTCGGAAGCGGCGCTGCGCGACCGCGTGCTGCAACTCGTCGAGCGGCTGGGCGCGGACAAGCCGGAGGCTCGCGACGCGGCCGAGGCGGCGCTCGTGAAGCTCGGGGCGCGGGCCTTGCCCTTGCTCCCGGACCCGGCAGGCCTCCCGAAGGAGAGCGCCGATCGGCTCGCGAGGGTCCGCGAGTCGATCGGGAAGGACGGGCCGGGCGACGACCCGACGAAGCCCTCTCGGGTGACGCTCAAGGCGAAGGGGATCCGCCTCAGCGACGCCCTTCTGCAGCTCCAGAAGCAGACCGGCAACCCGATCACCGACCTCCGCGAGCAGTACGGGGTCGAGGCGACGAACCCGTCGATCGACCTCGACCTGGACGGCGCGCCGTTCCTGGAGGCCCTCGACGAGGTCGCGCGGCGGGCCGACGTCGGGATCACCCCGTACACCGGCGACGGCTCGATCGGCATCATGGGGGGGCGAGCCGAGGCCGCCGCCGGAGCCGCCGCGACGACCTCGACGCCGTTGCAGTACGTCGGGCCCTTCCGGGTGACCCTCCGGCAGTTCACGGCGATGCGCGATTTCCAGACGGGGGCGGCGTCCGCCAACGCGGCCCTCGAGATCGCCTGGGAGCCACGAATCCGCCCGATGCTGATGGCGATCAAGGCCGATCAGGTGGAGGTCCGAGACGACCAGGGCCGCACGGTCAAGCCGCAGGTGGCGGCGGAGTCGAGCGACGTGGTGCTGCGACCCGAGAACCCGTCGGCCGACGTCAACGTGAACCTAGAGGCGCCCGATCGGTCGGCGATGAAGCTCGCGACCTTCCGCGTGAAGGCCGAGATGACCCTCCCCGCCGACGTGAAGACCTTCCGCTTCCCCAACCTCGCCGAGAAGAAGACCATCCAGCAAGGCGAGGTGGGAGTGACGCTCGAAGGGGTCGAGGTGGACGAGCAGGTCTGGAAGGTGGGGGTCGTCCTCAGCTATCCGGGCGAGGGGCCCGCGTTCGAGAGCTACCGCCAGGGGTTGTTCAACAACCGGCTCTGGCTCCAGAAGGCCGACGGCTCCAAATTCGAACAGAACGGCGGATTCTCGAACACCGGCAGCGACGGCGGCCGGTTGGGGTTCGAATACCTATTCGTCGACGCGCCCGGCAAGCCCGAGGACTACCAGCTCGTGTACGAGACGCCGAGCCGGGTCGTCACCGTCCCCGTCGAGTTTACGTTCCGGGACGTGCCGCTCCCCTGACCGGCGTCGCCCTGCGGGGGCGTGCTCGTCGGGTTCGGACGGTTGTTTGAAATTGTTCGTGGATGCGCGGAATCGAAAGGCGGGGGCCGCCTTGTCGTGGGATCCTTAAGAAGAATTGCGTTCGATGCTTGACTTTGTCGAATTGTGCGGGCATCGTGATCTCGTCGCCCGCACGCTCTCTCGCCGGGATTCGATGAAGATCCCTTGTCGTCAAGCATCGAGGCTCGCGAGGGCGTCGCCGAAGTCGTTCGACGCATCCTCGAGTCGCAACCCTGAAGAGGTGCCCTTTGACGCGAAATCACCTGGATTCCGACCGGGCGCGTTCCCGGAGGCCGAGGCGGCCGATCGCCTGCTCCCCTCGGACGGAACAGCTGGAGGACCGCAGGCTCATGGCGGGCCTTCTCCCCAGGGCGACCTCCCTCCTGACGCCCGCGATCCTGGGCGACGGCGACGCCCAGGTCCAGAGGATGTCGTCCTCGCTGGCGAGCCTCGTCTACGCCTCCCGGACGGCGCCCGCCGGCGTGAGCCCGGCCCAGGTCATCGATTCGTCGCGGCTCCCGCTCATCCGGGATGCGCAGGGGCGGGTCGCCGTGTCGGTGACGGCCCGGGACGTCGGCCGCCTGACGCCCGAGCTGCAACGGCTCGGATTCCAGGTGACGGCGTCGCTGCCGGCGCTTCATTTGGTCGAAGGCTTCCTGCCGCTCGCCTCGATCCTCGACGCGACGACGCTCGCCGCCTCCGGGCTCCTGGGCCTCTCGGCCATCGCCCGTCCTCAGACGGGCGCCGGCGCCGTGACGAGCCAGGCCGATTTCGTGCTCGAAGCCGACCGCGTCCGCAACACGCTCCCCGCCGGCCTCACCGGGGCCGGTGTGAAGGTGGGGGTGATCAGCGACAGCTTCAACCGCCTGGGGGGCTATGCGGCGGGGGTCGCCTCGGGCGACCTCCCGGCCGGCGTCCTGAACTACCTCGAAGGGCCGGCCGGCAGCTCCGACGAGGGGCGCGGCATGGCCGAACTGGTGCACGACCTGGCGCCCGGCTCGCCGCTCGCCTTCGGGTCGGCCTTCTACGGCCAGGCCCAGTTCGGCCAGCTGATCCGCGACCTGGCCAATCCGGCGGTCTTCGGCGCCTCGATCATCACCGACGACATCTTCTATTTCGAGGAGCCCCTTTTCCAGGACGGCCCGATCGCCCAGGCGATCAACGACGTGGTGGCCAACCGGGACGTCGCCTACTTCGCGCTCGCGGGGAACCTGGGGACCCAGGCGTATGAATCGACCTCCCCCAGCTTCGGAGCCGATCCCACGTACGGATCGGGCTTCCTCGACTTCAACCCCGGCGCGGGGGTGGACACGCGACAGCGGATCACGCTGGGCGCCGGTCAGGTGGTCTACCTGAACCTGCAGTGGGACCAGCCGTTCTACACGGTCGACGGCGTGACGACCGACCTGGACTTCTACCTGATCGATCCGGCCACCGGCGCCATCGTGGCTTCCTCCGCGGCGGACAATCCGGCGATCCAGACCCCCAGCGAACTGCTCGCGTTCCAGAACACCACCGGCGCGACCCGCTCTTACGACCTCCTCGTCTATAATTTCAGCGGCCCGAACCCCGGCCGCGTCAAGTGGGTGAACTACGGGGCCAACAACTACGGCGCGATCACGGTCGTCGACTTCCCCACCAACAGCGCGACTGCGAACCCGCACGCGTCGGCCGCGGGGCTCTCCGTCGGCGCGGCTCCGTTCTTCGACCAGTTGAACCCGGAGTCTTACACCTCGACGGGCCCGAACACGATCCTGTTCTCGCCCAACGGGACGCGACTGGCCGCCCCGGAGATCCGGGCGACCCCCGACGTCACCTCGATCGACGGGACGGACACGACCTTCTTCGGAAGCGACTTCGACGGCGACGGCCGGCCGAACTTCTTCGGCACGTCGGCCGCCGCGCCCCACGCCGCGGCCGTCGCGGCCCTGCTTCGCCAGTATCGGCCCGGCTTCACGGCCCAGCAGGTCTACGATCGCCTGACCTCGACCGCCGACGACATCGTCAGTTCCGGGATCGGTCGCGACGTCCGCACGGGCTACGGGCTGATCAACGCCTTCGACGCGATCTTCGGCGACCCGACGGCCGCCTCCCCCAGCGTCCTCGACGGCTTCGAATCCCGGGCCCTGGACGTCCACTGGGAGACGTACAACGACGGGGCCTCTCGCACGATCGTCACGTCGACCGGCGGGCCGGCCTCGGGCTCCTATCACCTCGTCATGGATTCGAGCCTCGGCTTCTTCTCCGGGCTCGGAGAATCCGTCCTGCACGTGAATCTGGCCGGTCGCAAGGGCGTGCAACTCGCCTTCCGCCAGAAGGAATCCGGGGACGGGGATCAGCCGATGCCCTCCTCGTTCAACGGCCGCGTGGACGCCGACGGCGTCGCCTTCTCCGTCGACGGGGTCAACTGGTATCGCCTCATCAGCCTCACCGGGGCGGACTCCACGTCGACCTATCAGGCCCGCACGTTCGACCTTTCAGGGATCGCCGCCGGCCTGGGGCTCACCCTCGGCGCCGACGTGCGGATCAAGTTCCAGCACTTTGATACGACCGGCGGCTTCGCCTTCGACGACGTGAAGGTGACGGCGATCTCGCAGGCGACGGCCCTGGTGGTCGACGACGGCACGGCCCAGCGCTCGCGGATCCGGTCGATCACGCTCGACGTCGCCGGCACGCTGGCGACGGTCCCGGCCTCGGCGTTCACCCTGACCCGGACCACCGACGGCGTGATCGTGCCGGTCGTGCCGTCGTTCGTCGTCCGTGGCGACGGGACCACCCGGATCGTCCTGACGTTCCAGGCGAGCGCCCTGCAAGGGGGCTCGCTGCCCGACGGCAGGTACTCGCTCCGGATCGACGGCGCGGCGATCCTCGACGACGCCGGGAACCCGATCGACGCCGCTCTGAACGGCGTGCGAGGGAGCGTCCGCACCCTCGCGTTCCATCGCTTCTTCGGCGATTCCAACGGCGACGGCCAGGTCGACGCCGTCGACTTCCTGGCGTTCCGGGCCGCGGCGCTCGGAGTCGATCCCACGTCCCCGTCCGCCTCGATCTTCGACGGCGACGGCGACGGCGACATCGACCTCGCGGATCAGACGGCCTTCACGGCCAACTTCCGCAAGCGACGCCTTTCCTGACCGGCGGGCGCGGCCCCGAGAAGCCTCGGGGCCGCGCGCCGGGCTTCGACCTGATTCCGTCTTCTTCCATCCAGGATCCACGCCCATGCGAACGCTTGGTGTTTCGGTCTTCGTCGTCGCCCTCCTGGCCGGTCTGCCCGCCGGGTCCGCCCGGGCCGACCTTTTCCTCTCGCTCCAGCCCTCGTCGTCGACGATCGACGTCGGCGAGATCGTCATGGTGGACGTGCTGCTGGGCCAGGAAGGAGCGGGGCCGCAGGTCGATGCGTCCAACCCGCTCCTCACCGCCGGAATCCGCCTCTCGTTCGGCGATCCCGCCGGCGTCCTCGGAACCGACCTGGGGACGATCGCCTACCTCCTGGATTGGGTCGCCGACGCGGCTTTCGAGAATCCTTCGACGATCACCCTCGGGCTGACCAGCCTGATGGGCTTCGACGACCTGACGACCCCGCTCCTGCTGGCCAGGCTGACGTTCACCGGACTGGCGGCGGGGACGACCACGCTTCAGGTGAAGGATCTGGACGACCAGTCCGCGGACTTCATCACGCTGATGGGGGACGTGCTGGATCCCACCAACGTCGGGGCCGCTCGCATCACCGTCCGCTCGTCCGGCGGGACCGTTCCGGAGCCCTCCTCGCTGGCGATGGGTTTGCTGGCGGCGGGAACGGCCGCCGCGATCGCCGCTCGGGAGCGTCGGGTCGCCCTGGCGTGACCCGGAGAGCCTGAGTCGGAATGGGAAAAGGGGTGGGGCGAGGGGGGGCGACTCGGGCCCCTCCCTCGCCCCGTCTCATTCGAACTTGGGCTTCTTGAACGCCTGGCGTTCGAGGCCGTATTTCTGCAACTTCTGGGTGACGCTCCGGCGCGAGAGGCCGCTGTGGCGGGCGCACCGGGCGACGTTGCCGTCGAATTCCGAGAGCACTCGGTGGAAGTATTCTCGCTCGACCTGGCCGACCAGTTCCTCGATGAGTTCCGGGAGCCGGACGTCGATGTCGATGAGCGAGGGGCTGGCGTGGGGGGCGTCGGGGGTGCGGGGGGCGATCGTCTCGGGGAGGAGGTCGCGATGGATCACCGGGCCTTCGGCCATGGCCGCCGCGGCCTTGATCGCGTTCTCCAGCTCCCGGATGTTGCCCGGCCAATGGTGATTCAGGAGCGCCTGCATCGCGGCCGAGTCGATCTCGGTGATCGGGTTGGCGGCGGACGCATGCTTCTCGACGAAGTGCATCGCCAGCAGCGCGACGTCCTCCTTGCGTTCGCGCAGCGGGGGCATGTCGATGAGGACGACCTTCAGGCGATAGTACAGGTCGGCGCGGAAGCGGCCGGCCTTCACCTCGTCCTCCAGCCTCTTGTGCGTGGCGGCGACGATGCGGACGTCGACCTTGATCGGCTCCACGCCGCCGACGCGCTCCAGCGTCCCGGTCTGGAGGACGCGGAGGAGCTTGACCTGCATGGCCGGGGAGATGTCGCCGATCTCGTCCAGCAGCAGGGTGCCGCCGTCGGCCTTCTCGAACCGGCCGATCTTCCGCTTCTCGGCGCCGGTGAACGCCCCGCGCTCGTGGCCGAACAGCTCGCTTTCCAGGAGCGAGTCGTTCAGCACCGCGCAGTTCAGGGCGACGAATTTCCCCTTGCGCCGGGTGTTGACGGCGTGGAGGGCCTGGGCGACCAGCTCCTTGCCGGTGCCGGTCTCGCCGTGGATCAGGACGGTGGAATCGACCTGGCCGACGTGCTGGATCAGGTCGAAGATCCGCCGCATCTTGGCGCTCTGCGAGACCATCGTGTGGAAGCTGTAGGTCCCCCGGAGCTGGTTGCGGAGCTGCGCCAGACGATCGACCAGATGCCGCCGCTCCAGGGTCCGCTCGACCACCAGGCGGAGGTGCTCGGCGTCGTAGGGCTTGCGCAGGAAGTCGTCGGCCCCGGCCTTCATGGTCTGGAGGGCCTCCGACGTGTCGCCGTAGGCGGTGACGACGACGACCCCCACCGGCACGCGCCGCTCGCGGAGGGTCGAGAGCAGCTCGAAGCCGCTCATGTCGGGCATTTTGAGGTCGGTGACGACCAGGTGGAAGACCTGGTCGCGGAGCATCTCCAGCGCGGTGGCGCCGTCATACGCCGCTTCGATCTCGTACCCCTCGGGCTCGAGGATCTGCCGCAGGTGGTCGCAGCTCAGCTTCTGGTCGTCGACCGTGAGGATCCGGCGTTTCATGGCTCCATCCTTCCGCCGTAGTCGTCGTCGTGTGCTGATTCCATGCAGGACGGAACGGTCCTCGTCCATTTTTGCCGCTAGTGGTCCGATTTGGGAAGGTCCGACCCCGCCTTTGGATCGTTTTTCGGCGTCTCCGCGGGGGGCGGCTCCTGAACGCGGGAGTCGATGGTGCGATCGGGCGTCGGCGGCTCGGGTGGGACGGGCGAGGGGCGAGACTCGCCGGGGCGGGGGGCGGTGCGGATCTTGACCTCCAGCGTCTCCTCGCCTCGAACGACGGCGAGGGTCAGCTCGCGGCCCACCGGCGCGAGGTCGATCGCCCGCTGGAGCGCGAGGGCGTCGCGGACCTTGCGGCCGTCGACGGCCGTGATGCGGTCTCCCGCCTCCAGGCGGGCGAGCGCGGCCGGGCTGTCCATCGCCACCCCGGTCACGACGGCCCCTCCCAGGGTCGGCGAGAAGTCTCCCGGAAGCCGTCGCGCGGGGGCGAGCTGGACCCCGAGATAACTCCTCGGCCGTCCCCCGCCGTCGCCGAACGCGGCGACCGCCGCGCGGATGTGGTCGGAGGTGATCGCCGTCGGGAAGGTTCCAAGGTGCCGGACGTCGGCCGTCGGCCCTTCGCCGGGGAGGCTGATTCCCACCACGCGTCCGTCGTGGTCCACCAGCGGGCCGCCCGCGGTCTCGACCGTGACGAGGGCGTCGATCGCGAAGGGGGCGACTTCGAAGTCCGCCTCGTCGCGCGAGCGGACGGAGGCGACGATCCCCGACGAGGCGAGGAGCCGGCCTGTCGCCGAGCGTCCCAGGGCGAGGATCTCGTCACCGAGTTGCAGGGCGGTCGAGCCGCCCAGATTCGCGGCGGCGAGCCCCGGCGCCGCCGGATCGATCTGGAGGACGACGAGCTTCGTGGCCGGGTCGGCGAGGAAGATTCGTCGGGCCGGCCGGATCGAGCCGTCAGGGAGGACGACCTCGATTCGCTGGTCGCCGAAGGTCGCCTCGCCGGTCGTCGCGACGAGCCCCCGGGCTGCGTCGACCACCACGCCGGAACTGGAGAGGGGCTCGCGGAAGCCGTGCCGCGTCGATCGCACCGAGACGACCGAGGCCTCGACCGCGGCGGTCGCCCCCCGGATCGCCGCGGCTCGCGAGTTCGTCGCCTCCTGCGCCGGGGCGGCTTCCGGCGAGGCGGCCAGGGTTGCCAGGACGATCAGCCCGCGACCGAGACGACGGCTCGACATGATGGGGCCTCCGAGACGGGCTTCGCGACGCCGAAGCGGCTCGCACCCCGCGCCCGTCTCGTCGATCCTAACGTCGTGCGGCGGGCGGTCGCAATCGATCGGCCTCCGCACGAGCTTCGACGGATCGTCATCGGATCGGCGCCCGGTCGCGCGGCCGGGGCTCGGGCTTCGCGGGATCGGCGGCCTTTGCGTTCGGTTTGTCCTTCTCGGGGCGGTTCTCCAGCTTCTCCTCGACGGACTGGCGGAGGACGGCGGGGCTGACGAAGGGGAGGGCCTTGGTGCGACGGCCCCCCTTGAGGGCGACGACGACGGGCTTGGCCTGGGGGTCGTTGGGAGCCAGGGTGACGGTCTTCTTCTCCTCGGCGGCGTCGCCCTCGTGGGTGATCGTCTCCAGGGTCAGGCGGGTGGTCGGCTTCGCGGGGTCGGTGGCGATGGGCATGATCCGGACGGTGTAGTCTCCGTCGAAACCGCGCGGGCAGACGTAGATCTCCTCCGGTCGGCGCCCCAATCCGTTCTTGATGAGCGCCCCGCCGAAGACGGATCGGGGCATGGCGTAGGCGACCGTCGCTCCCAGGGGCTCCTCGACGACGAGGTCGTAGTCGGCGTCGCCGTCCCAGGTCAAACGGATGTAGACGTCGCGGGCCTCGGCGGCGGGGAGGGAGGCCAGGAGCGTCTCGGCCTCGTCGGCGCGGCCTTCCTCGGTCAGCGTCTTGGCGAGGATCTCGGCCTGCTTGCGGCTCTCGGTCCGGAAGTACTCGTCCTGCCCGGGCCAGCCGAGGGAGAGGAGCTTGTCGATCGACTCGGCCATCCGCTTGGGGTCGCGGGTCTTCTGGGCCAGGTTGATCGACATGGCGAGCGGCTCGGAGCGATGGGGGACCTTCTCGGCGGCCTCGTCGAGCAGGGGGCCGACGCGGTCGGTGAAGCCCTTGAGCAGCAGCTTGTCGGCGGCGCTGACGAGGTGGTTGGGGTTGTGCGAGCGCTGGGCGAGATCGGCGGCGTAGTTGAGGGCGGTCTTCATGTCCTCGGGCTTGCCGCCGTTCATCTCGATGGCCAGGGCGAGGGCCTCGTACATCCAGAACTCGGCGTTCTTGGGCCGCTGCTGGAGGTAGCCGAGGATGGCGGCGTGGACCTCGCGGGCCTTGCCGCTGCGGTTCAGCAGGCGGACGGTCTCATGGAGCTCGTCGGCCGTCTCGTCATGCTTGCGGAAATATTCGGACCAGAAGGCGTAGGGGTCGCCGCCGGGGGTGGGCTTGGCGTTCGAGGGCTCGCCGGTGATGGGGATGAGACCCTCGCGGGCCGCGCGGCCGGTGGGGGCGGGGCGGACCCTGGGATCGGCACCGGTCGAGCCGGCTTTCGGCGTTTGATTCTTCTCTAGAACGCCGGCGGGATCAGCCGGTTTGCGACCGGACTGATCCCGCGGGACGTCGTTGGAAGGACGATCAGCGGCACCCCTGAGTGGGGTCAGTTGCTTTTTTTTTGCATCAGCGCGCTGGCGGGGTCGTCCTGGGCCGGAGTCGCGGGGATGGACATCATGCCCATACCGCCGCCCATGCCGCCGCCCATGCCGCCGCCCATGCCGCCCATGCCGCCGCCCATGCCGCCCATGCCGCCGCCCATGCCGCCGCCCATGCCGCCCATACCGCCGCCCATGCCGCCGCCCATGCCGCCGCCGCCGCCGCCCATGATGAGGGAGATCGGGATGAGGGCGAGGTCGGCGACGGGGTAGACGCGGATCTCGGTCTGCTGGTCTTCGGACTCCTGCGACGTGATCATCAGGAAGCCGTCCTTGACCGTGTAGGTCAGGCCGATCTGGCGAAGCATCAGGCGGAGCGTGGTCTTGAGCGGGACGCCGTCGAGGTCGATCGAGACCGGGGAGGTCACGGTCTTGTCGGCTTCATTGAGGCCGATCGGATCGACGTAGATCGGGATGCCGCTGTCGGCCGGGGTCTGGGTGGCCTGCTTGACGTACTTGAGGACGTCTTCCAGCGGGGTTTCGTTGGGGAAGTTCATCGCCAGGGGCTCGTCGAGCTTGGCGAGGATCTGCTTGGTCTTGGGGTCGCGGTCGAAGACGTCGACGGCCTTGCCGTAGCGGGCGATCCGGCGCTCGGAGAGCGAGCGGAAGAGCCGGGCGTCGGGGTATTCGATGATCTTGTCGTCGGGGAAGGGGACCGCGGCGCGGGCGACGTCTTGCATCGTCAGCATGAAGCGGTATTCCTTCAGCTCCTCGAACTGCCGCTCCTGGGAGAGGAAGCCCATGGTGGTGGAGACGAACATGCCGGCGTAGGGGGCCGGGTTCTCGTCGCTGTAGGGGAGCGTCCCCTTGTGCATCAGCGCCCTGGCGTGCTGCGAGAGGAGCCGGGCGTCGTAGAAGGGGGCGGTGGCCAGGGCGATGTTCCCCATGCCGCCGTTGTAGAGGGTGTTGTAGACCCCCTCGCCCATCAGCGTGTCGAACTGCTCCATCATCGCCTTGATGGTCTCCTGGTTGGAGACCAGCTGCGACAGGCCGCGGTTGCGCTGCTCGGCGGCCGACTCGACCCGCTGGCGCTCGATCCGCTCGGCGACGATGCGTTCCTCGTCGCGGATGGTCGAGAGGTACTGGGCCTGGATGCGGCGGTCGAGGTCGTTGCGGACGGACTCGGGGACGTTCGAGGCCGACCGGACGACGTTCTGGGTCAGGCGGAGGGCGTCGAGGGCGGCTTCGGGCTGGCCGTTGCGGACCATCTCGCGGGCCGCGCTCAGGCGCTGCTCGACGTCGCTGGTGAGCTGCTGGCGGGCGATGGCGTCGTACCGTTCCGACTCCTCGAGCGTCGCCCGATTGTTGGGGCCGGCGTCCGGCGGGGCGGGGGGCGTGGGCTGCGCGGCCTCGGCGCCGGGGCCGGAGGCGGCGACGCCGGGGGCCGGCGGGGCGGGCTCCTGCAGGGCCACCTTCAGCAGCCGTTCCTGCGCCGCCCGGGCTTCGTCGAGGCCCTTGGTCGCGTCGGCGTTGCCGGGGTCGATCTCCAGCGCCTTCTGGAAGAAGGACTGCGCCATCCCGCCGGCGCCCTGCGCCAGCGCTTGCCGCCCGAGATCCGTCAGTTGGTCGGAAAGCGGCGGGGCATCGTCGCCGCGCGATGCGGCCCCGGACAGCAATACGCCGCCCAGGGTCAGCAGCCCGGCACCTTTCCACAGTCTCGCGGTTCGGGACATGATCGATGCTCTCCAGCAGAAGGGATCACCGGCGCCATGACCGGTCTGGGCGCTAGGTGTTTACTCATCGCATTTGACGGAATCGCCGATGGCGCGGCGGAAGGCCGTCGCCGGGCGATCCGGATTGAACTCTGGCCGGCCCGACCGGGATGGACGCGGGGCTCGTCGGCCCCGCGGCCGATCGCAGACCTTGGGCGTTGCTGATCCTAGGCGGTTCCTCGTATTCCCATGAGGCGGTTCGATGCTGGCTTCGTTCGGCTCGTCGTCAACCATTATGCCACACGGTTTCCGGCGCGGCCAAACCGGGGGCGGCGAATGGTCCCCGGGCCTCGCGCGACCTGCGTCCCAACAAGACGAACGGCCTCCCGCGTTTCTTCGATCCCCCGGCCGATTTCCGGACGAGACGCCCCTTGGCGGCCCATTTTGACAAGCCGGCGGTCCCGTCCTACTAAATTGACATCCGGCGAGGATGGGACCGAGCCGGTCGCCGCCCTCCCGAACCGAGCATCGCCGTCCTCGAGGGCGGCCGGAGGTTTCCCGATGAGCGATATCCAGGACGACCCCAAGCCGGGCGAGGCGAAGTTCGACTTCTCGGCCTTCCCGCCCAACACGGTTTTCCACGAGCGACGGCTCGGCAGGGAGCGGCGCGGCCCGTTCCGGGCTCGCGGCGCCGCCGACGCCCCGGCCGAACCGCGCCCCCCCGGCCCGCCGAGCGCCGGGAGAAGAAGGAACGTCGTAAGCGCATCGACCCCACGACGTTCGAGAAGCAGTACACCGACGATGAACTCGAATTCATGAACGCGATGCAGCGATTCAAGGAACTCGCCGGCAAGTCGTTCCCATCCTATGGCGAGGTGATCAAGGTCGCCGTCGGCCTCGGCTATCGCAAGTCCGTCGACGATTCGCCGCCTCCCGTCTTCGACGAGGAGGCCAGCCTCCTCCTGTTCTCCCGGATGGAACAGGACGCCTGAGCCCGCCCCCGACAGGGTCGGCGCCCTCGACTTCGAAACGACCGACGCGGCGGACGCCGGGGAGATCCCTCGACGGCCGCCGCGTGTTCGTTCCTAGGGATGCAACCCGTCGGCGAATTCTCAGCGGGTCGCGGCGGTCGTGTGCGAGGCCGTAACCAGGGCCGGCCCGGTCAGGACGTTCACCCAGGCGCTGAGGGCCTCGCGGGTCAGGCGGACGGCCCGGTTCACGTCGGGCGTCACGATAGGCTCGGAGCTGACCAGGGTCGCGACGGCCGGTTCCTCCGGGGCGAACACGTCCGCCGGCAGCATCGCCAGGCCGGTCTCCTCGGCGACGGGGGCCGCATGGGCCTCGGTCCGGGGCTGGGGAGTCGCCGCGAACGCCTCGGGGGCGGGGGCCGACTCGTCGATGAGCGGGGCCGCGAAATACAGGTCGGCGCTCTGTTCCATCGCTTCGAAGCCGGGAAGCAGGGCCGGTTCCGCAACGATCGAGGCGGGGGCTTCCGCGAAGATCGCCTCGGGGAGCGTCGAGGGCGTCGGCTCGACGATCGCCACCGACTCGGCTTCCGCGACGGGGGCGAGGTCGGCCTTGAGGGTGAAGTCGTCGTCGAAGTAGAGGTTCTCCGAGGACTCAAGGGCGGCGAAGGCCAGGGCCAGGCTTTCCCGGGCCTCGGCCTCGCGGAGTCCCTCGGCGAAGGTCTCGACCAGCCGCGTCCCGGCGGCGCCGAAGCGATCCCACGCCAGCCGGGCCAACTCGTCGGGCCGGACGACGGGGGCGACGAACGCGTCCGGCGCGGGGGCCGTCGCCGCGACGACCGGGGCGGGAATCTTCGTCGCGACCAGATAGTCGTCGAGCTTGGGGAGGGGGAACGGGACCGCCGACGCGACGACCTGCGAGGAGGTCCGTCCGGCGAGCATCTCGGCGCGGTGGCGGGGGGAGGTCGGATGCGGGAGCGCGATCGTCGCAACCCGAGGCGCGACCGCCGGCTCGACCGCCCGGTGGCGACGGGCGAGGCGGGCGGCGCGAGCCCGCTCCATCTCCGCCGCGAGCAGGTCATGGATCACGACGTACTGCTTCTCCTCCCCCCGCCGGACGTCCATCTCAGCGAGCCGGGCGTTCATCCACTTCTGCGTGGTGTCGACCCAGCCTTCAATCTTGGGCCAGGCGGGAAGACCCAGCCCCAATCCCGCCACCAGACTGACCAAGACAAGCCGCAGCGTCATCGGTCTATCTCCGGATCGTGTCGGATTCATCGTGTTCCGCTCTTCCATGCCAGTTCGGATGCAAGCGAGTGGGGTTTCCTCTTGGCTTCTTGTTAAACAGTATCGACGGGGCTCCTCGGTTGCTTTACGGAGTATCGAGAAAATGAGTGCTTTGGGAGTCGTGCGGCCTTCTTGATGAACAGGGGGTTGGGGTTGTCAGGGTGGTTGGGTTGGTCGCCTTCCGGTTTGGCGGGAGGGATTGCGCCCGGGTTCGCGTGGTCAAGACGGGCGGAACGCTCTAAGATTGGCCCCATTCGCGTGTTCGAAAATCTTCCCCGGCGGGGCCGGGGGCGTCGTGGAGTGCGTAAGACATGGGCAAGGCGGTCCTGGTCACCGGGGCGGGGGGGTTCATCGGCAGCCATTTGACGGAACGCCTGGTGCGTCTGGGACATCGCGTCCGCGCGCTGGTGCGTTACAACGGCCGGGACGATCGGGGCCATCTCGACGACCTGCCGCGGGACGTGCAGTCCGAGATCGAGGTGCATCGGGGCGATTTGAAGGACTCCGACGCCGTTTTCCGGGCCGTCGAGGGCCGCGAGCAGGTGTTCCACCTCGGTGCCCTGATCGCGATCCCGTACTCGTACCAGAACCCGTACGACGTGGTTCAGACCAACGTCAACGGCACCGCGCACGTCCTGGACGCCTGCCGGCGGTCGACGACGCTGGAGCGGGTGGTGCTGACCTCGACTTCGGAGGTCTACGGCACGGCCCGGT
Organism: Planctomyces sp. SH-PL62; assembly: GCF_001610895.1. NCBI lineage: Bacteria > Pseudomonadati > Planctomycetota > Planctomycetia > Planctomycetales > Planctomycetaceae > Planctomyces > Planctomyces sp. SH-PL62. The sequence continues at coordinate 1,247,896 of NZ_CP011273.1, forward strand.
ACGTGCCGATCGACGAGAAGCACCCTCTGTGCGGGCAGTCGCCCTACGCGGCGACCAAGATCGCCTCGGACGCACTCGGCGAGAGCTATTTCCGCTCGTTCGAGACCCCGGTCTCGGTCCTCCGGCCGTTCAACACGTTCGGCCCCCGCCAGTCGGCCCGCGCGATCATCCCCACGATCATCAGCCAGGCGCTGAGCCGTCCCGTGGTGAAGCTCGGCCGGCTCGACCCCCGTCGCGACCTGACCTACGTCAAGGACACCGCCGAGGCGTTCGTGGCGGTCGCCTCGTGCGACGCGGCCCTCGGCCGGGTGGTGAACGTGGGGAGGGGCTCGGACGTGAGCATCGGCGACCTCGTCGAGAAGATCGGCGCGATCCTCGGCCGGACCCTGGAGGTCGAGACCCAATCGGACCGTCTCCGCCCCGCCGCCAGCGAGGTCGAGCGGCTGCTCGCCGGTACCGCGCTGGCGCAGCAGCTCTGGGACTGGCGGCCCCGCTACAGCCTGGAAGACGGCCTGGCCGAGACCGTGGACTGGATCCGCGACCACCTCGACCGCTTCCGCCCCGACGTCTACACGACCTGAACTCGAAGCCGGAACGTCCCCATTCCAACACCGTAGATTATGGATCGAGCCCGACGATGATCGACTGGACCCCGCTCGCCGACCTGGTGGAGAAGTACGACCGGTTCCTGCTGACGACCCACATCCGCCCCGACGGCGACGCGCTCGGATCCGAGGTCGGCATGGCGGGCCTGCTCCGCCAGAAGGGGAAGGACGTCCGGGTCGTGAACACCAGCCGGACCCCGCCGCGGTACGACTACCTCGACCCGGACGGCACGTTCTTCGAGCATTTCAGCAGCCTCCCCGCCGGCAGCCTCGACGATCGCGAGGTCGCGGTGATCCTCGACTTGTCCGCGTGGTCGCAGCTCGGCGACATGGCCGATTTCTTCCGGGGCTTCCGGGGGCCGAAGGTCGTCGTCGACCACCACGTCAGCCAGGACGACCTGGGGGCCGTCTTCCTCAAGGACACGTCGGCCGAGGCGGCCGGGACGCTCGTCATGCGGGCGATCAAGGCGCTCGGCGGCTCGTTCACGAAGGAGGTCGCCACCGGCCTGTTCACGGCGATCGCCATGGACACCGGCTGGTTCCGCCACCCCAACACCAAGCCCTCGACGCTGCTCGCCGCGTCCGAGCTGATCGAGGCCGGCGCGGAGATCGATCGGATCTACCGCGACCTGTTCGAGCGGAACACCCTGGCGGGCCTGCGGCTGACGGGCGAGTTCCTCGCCGGGATGAAGACCGACCTCGACGGCCGCGTCGCCTACTCCACCGTCTCGCTCGAGGACCTGGAGCGGACCGGGTCGATCCCGTCCGACACCGAAGACCTGGTCGACTACACGGTGAGCCTGCGCGGGGTCGAGATCGGCCTGCTCCTGATCGAACTCCCGCATGGGGGAGTGAAGGGCTCGCTGCGGTCTCGCGCCGGGGCCGATTGCGCCCGGATCGCCGCCGAGTTCGGGGGCGGCGGGCACAAGGCGGCCGCCGGGTTGAGCCTCCCCGGCCCGCTCCCGGTGGCCGTCGACCGCGTCCTCGCCGCCGTCCGCAAGGCTCTTGATCCGACCTCGGTGGGCGCGTAAGGATAGACCTCGGAATCGCGAGCGCCGCGGGCACGCTCCCTCGGCGTCCGTCGCCTCGATCCCGGTCTCCGGCGACCCGCTCTCGCCCAGACCCGCCTCCGACCGCCGGACGCCGCCGGGCTCCTTCCTCCACGAGGAGGGCCGACGAGCGTCCGCCCCCGCCTCCACGCCGCACGCGACCCCCCACCTTGTTGAGGCCCCCCGCATGAATCGACGCGATTTCCACCGTCTGGGGACGAGGTTCCTGGGCGCGCTGGTCAAGCTGACGGTCGCCGTGCCTGCGGCCGCCTTCCTCCTCAACCCATTGCGAAGGACCGGTAAGGCCGCGGACGCCGACGCGTTCGAGGGCCTGGTCCCGCTCAGCCGGCTCAAGGTCGGCGTCCCCCAGTCGTTCGGCATCGTCCGCGATCAGGTCGACGCCTGGGTCAAATACCCGCAAGAGCCGGCCGGCTCGGTCTGGCTGGTGCGCCAGCCCGAAGGGGTCGAGCCCGCCGTGATCGCCTACTCCGCGGAGTGTCCCCACCTGGGTTGCGCGATCAACCTCATGGGCGACGGCAAGAGCTTCATCTGCCCGTGCCACACCAGCGCCTTCGACCTGGAGGGGAAGCCTTTGAATCACGTCCCGCCGCGACCCATGGACCGGCTCGACGTCGAGCTGAGCCGGGACGACGACCCCGAGGTCCGCGTCCGCTTCCAGCGTTTCCGGACTCTGGCCGAGGAGCAGATCCCCCTTGCGTAACACCCTCGTCGACTGGATCCAGGACCGCACCGGCCTCTACGGCCCCTTGCGGTCGATGCGGGACGAGCCCCTCCCCGCCGGCCCCCGCTGGGGGTACGTCTGCGGCTCCGCCCTCCTCGCCATCCTGCTCATCCAGGCCTTCACCGGCCTGATGATGATGACGGCCTACAGCGCCTCGTCGTCGACCGCGTGGGGGAGCGTCTTCTACATCGAGAAGCAGATGTGGATGGGCTGGTTCATCCGGGGCCTCCACCACTTCGGCGCCCAGACCGTCATGGTCCTTTTGGGCGTCCACCTGTTGCAGGTCCTCTTCGCCGCCGCCTACCGCGCGCCGCGCGAGGTCAACTGGTGGATGGGCCTCATTCTTATGACGCTTATCCTGGCGTTCAGCCATACCGGCTATCAACTTCCCTGGGACCAGAAGGGCTACTGGGCCACCAAGGTCGTCACCAACATCATGGGGGGCGCGCCGGTCCTCGGTCCGTACGTCAAGACGGCGGTCGTGGGTGGGGCGGAGTACGGCAATCAGACCGTGACCCGGTTCTACGGCCTGCACGTCGGCATCCTCCCCGTGCTCCTGGCCGTCGTCCTGGGCGCCCACCTGGCGCTTCGTTACCGGCACGGCCTGAAGCCCCCCGCGAATGCGACCGCACCCCCCGCCGGGACCCCCCTGGCCACCTACTTCCCCGACCAGACGTTTCGCAACTCCCTGATCGTCACGGCGATCCTGGGCGTGATGGTCGGCCTGGTCCTCTGGGAAGGGGGGGCGCCGCTCGACGCCCCGGCCGACCCGTCCAGCTCGGACTATCCCGCGCGGCCGGAGTGGTTCTTCCGGTTCCTTTTCCAGATGCTCAAGCTGTTTCCGGGCCGCCTGGAGTGGGTGGGGTCGATCGCCATCCCCGGGGCGCTGATGACCACGCTGGCCCTGCTGCCGCTCCTGGACAAGATCCTGCCCTCGAAGCCGCTCCACTTCCTGGTCTGCTCGGGGGTCTTCGCCCTGGCCGGCGGCGCCGGCTACCTGACGATCGAGTCGTTCCGCGAGGACATGGCGAGCGAGTCGTTCCGCGAGGCTCGCGAGAAGGCCGATGCGGCCACCGATCGCGCGCTCTACCTGGCGGCGCATCCCGACTTCGGCGTGCCTCCCGAAGGGGCGAGCTATCTGATGCGGCTCGACCCGCTCACGCGAGGCTCGGCGCTGCTCGAGAAAAACTGCCTGGGCTGCCATCGCCTGGGAGGCGAGGGGGAGGGGGACCAGTCGGCACCCGACCTGAAGGGCTTCGGCTCGTACGCCTGGGTCCGGGGCCTGCTGGAGAAGCCCGACGCTGACGCCTATTTCGGCAAGACGCCCGAATGCGACGGCATGACCGAGTGGAAGAACGCGTCGAAGCTCGACGCCAAGCAGCTCGATCAGGTGGCCGAATTCGTGGCGACGTTCGCCGCGATCCCCGCCGACCAGACCGTCGACGAGTGGCTCAACACGCCGGGCGTCGTCGACCACCCCGGCAACGACCTCTTCGTCAAGGAATGCGGCTCCTGCCACATGATCGACGGCTACACCGAGGGAGGGATGCGAGACGCCCCCGACCTGTTCGCCTGGGGGTCGCCCCGCTGGATGAACAAGATGATCCGCAAGCCGGGGGCGGCGGACCTCTACGGCTTCCTCGAGGAGAAGCAGCGGATGCCCGCCGCGACTCCCGAGAATCTGAACGAATCCGACCTGAGCATGATCGTCCGCTATCTCAAGGACGACTACCTCAAGCCTGAAGCCAGTTCCGCCGCGCGGCCCTGAACCGCCTCGCGGGACGCGCCGGTCCTCGGCGCGTCCCGCTGCTTGCTTTCGAAATCCAGCTCGTCGAGGCGTCATCCGGTCGGGACGGCCTCGCCGGGCCCGCGTGCGCCGAGAGCCTCGGGTTCCCATATCGTCGCCCGGCTCGGAATCCGGCCGCGAGGCGTCTGATGCACTCGGGCTCATCTGAACACCGGGGGGACGGGATTCCGGATACCCCGCTTCCCCTCGGCAAAGCGAGCCCTCAAATTCAACGTAATCCGGCGGTTTCCCTGGAAATTCGCTTGATATCGGGGTGGTGGGACGGATAGACTCCACCGGCCTTGAACGCTCGGCCCACGGAGGGGAACGCAGAGTTCGGACAGGCGATCGACCCCTCTCCATCCGGCCCACCCGATACACCCGACGACCTCCTTGGGTCCTCGTTTCGAGCCCGTGGTCCCCATCGCGACCCGGCTCCGTCAAGCCTTCGTCGATCCTGCAACTGCGCGGTCCTTCGACTCGCGTCCCCGGCGGCTCCGCGCCCCGGCGTGCGCCTCGGGGGAAGGGAACGGATTCCGCCAAGCCTCAAACCACCATCGGAAGGGATTCCGCCATGAACCACCGACCCCTCATCGGCATCAACATGGATCTCCGGGATTCGGGCAAGAGCCGTACCCCGCACAGCCTGGCGTCCACGGGCTACTACGACGCCCTGCTGACCGCCGGTGCCCTGCCGATCATGATCCCGCCGTTCACCCGCGAGAGCGACATGCTCCCGATCCTGGACAAGCTCGACGGCGTGGTCCTCACCGGCGGCGACGACCTCGATCCCCGCAAGATGGGCCTGTCGCCCCACCCGTCGGTCAACGTGATGTGCGAGCGTCGCGAGCTGTCCGACCGGCTCCTCTGCAAGCTGGTGCAGCAGGAGAAGATCGCGACGCTGGGGATCGGCCTGGGCATGCAGGAATTGAACGTGGTGGCCGGCGGCGGCCTCTTCGTCCACCTGCCGGAAGACCTGCCCAAGTGCATCCCCCACTACGATCCCCACGGCGGCGCCCACCGGCACACCGTGACGATGCGCCCCCGCACCCGCCTGGCTGAGATCTACGGCCCGGGCGAGGTCCGCGTCAGCAGCTACCACCACATGGGCGTCCGCAAGCTCGCGCCGGGCTTCCGCATCGCCGCCCTCGCCCCCGACGGCCTGATCGAGGCCTACGAGGGCAAGGACGCGAACTGGTGGGTGGTGGGCGTCCAGTGGCACCCGGAGAACGAGGGCCACATCTCGCTCGACATGCAGCTCATCGAGGCCTTCGTCGAGGCCGCCGGCGAGGCCAGGCATTCCGCCACGCACGCCACCCCCGCCCTCGCCCGCGTCGGCTGACGCCTCACGCCGGCGGATCCCAAAACTCCGAGACGGCCTCGCGACCTCCCGACAGGGCGCGAGGCCGTCTCGCGTTTCGAATCCGATCCCGGCGCGCGGGTTGCAACTGGGGCGAACTTCGGGCGGTCGGGGGTTGGACGCCGTCGGTCCCTGCCCTAAGATCGCAACGTTACGAACGTGGACCCGGCCCGGAATCGACGCCGCCGACCGTCGGCCTCGTCGTCCCGAGCCTCGTTCCGCCCGCGGAGACGCCCCAGCCATGACCGATTCGAGAACCGGCGGCGACCGTCCTCGGACGCCGTCCTTCCCACCGCTCGCGGCGATCCTCGTCCTGCTCGCGGCCGCTCCCGCATCGCTGAAGGCCCAAAGTTCGACGGCCCCGGCCCCGGTCGCGGCGTCTCGCATCCACGCCCTCGGCCGGATCGAGCCCGCGACCGGCCTGATCACCATCGGCTCTCGGCCGGGCCAGCGGATCGAAGAGATCAAGGTCGCCGTGGGCGACGACGTGGCCGCCGGTCAGGTCCTGGCCATCCTCGAAGGCCGCACGGAGGCCGAGGCGCAACTGGCGATGGCCGAGCTGAACAAGCGGAAGGCCGACTTCCAGCGGGCCGCGGCGAAGGACAAGCTCAACCTGGAGCGAGCGCAGTTCGACAAGACCCACCCCCCCCGACTGCAGGCGGCGACCAAGGTCGCCGAGCAACTCCGGAAGCTGCTCGACAAGGCCACGCCTCTATACAACCTGGGCTCGCTGGCCCCGGGGGTCGTCGACCGGGCGAAGCTCGAAGAGGAAGGTCGATTTGTCGAACTCGTCGCCAAGACGACTCAGGCCGAGCTCGACAAATCGCTCCTCGAAATCGAGGCCGAACTGACCGCGCAGAAGCGAAAGCTGGAAGACGCGCAGGTCGCGGACGACAACCCGGAGTTCCAACTGGCCGACGCCCAGATCGCGCTGGCGAAGGCGGCGCTGGAGCAGACCCAGGTCGTCGCGCCCCGCGCCGGGAAGGTGCTCGACGTGATCGGCCGCGCGGGCGAGGTCGGCTCGGGACAGCTCCTGGTGATGGGCGACGTCTCGGCGATCGTCGCCGTGGCCGAGGTCTTCCAGACCGACGCGCCCCGCGTGAAGGAGGGGGACGCCGCGACGGTCTCCATCCTCGGCCGGGAGATCCCGGGCAAGGTGACTCACGTCGGCTCGCTGGTCGGGCGGAACCAGGCCGCGAGCCTGGACCCCCGGGCCCTGAAGGACGTCCGCGTCGTGAAGGTTCGCGTGGCGCTCGACGAGCCCGGGCCGGCGTCGCGACTGATCAACATGGAAGCGGAAGTGGCCATCACCCCCGGCGGGGGGGGCTGATCGTGGCGACGTTTCGGTTCGGATTACGCAACCCGCCGCTCGCCTGGCGCAACGTGGCCCACGGCGGCCGTCGGTCGCTCGCCGCGATCTCGGGGGCGGCGTTCTCGCTGACGATGGTCCTGCTCCAGCTCGGATTCCTCCAGGCGGTCCGGATCACGGCCACGAACAATTACGACGTCCTGGATTTCGACGTCCTGCTGACGTCGTCGCGGTACGAGCAGTTCTACGGGCCGGGCTTCCTGCCGCTGGAACGGCTTCGGCAAGCCGAGGGCCTGGACACGGTCGTCGAGGCGACGCCGCTTTATGCGAGCTTCGCCCTCTGGCGATGCCCGCCGAACCCGCTCGACGACCCGCCGGATGACTCCGCGCCGCAGCCGGGGGCGCTCTCGCGCTGGCTCGCCGGGTCGGCCGCCCCCCGCCCGCTCCAGCGCCGGCAGCTTTACGTCCTGGGATTCGACCTGGACCACCCGCCGTTCCACTCCCCGATCCTGGAGTCGATCGAGGCGGACAAGGCGAGGATGCGGGTGCCGAATCGCGTCTTGCTCAACGAGCTGTCCAACGCGGACTTCGGCTGGCAGGTCCGGGACCGCTACCACGACTGGGAGCTGGAGGAGACGGCCGTCGAGGTCGTCGGCGGCTTCCCGATGCTCCGGGGCTTCGCGGCCGATTCGACCGTGCTTTGCTCGGACGACGACTTCGTGCGGATCTGCGGCTACGAGTCGCGCGAGACCACGAATTTCGGGCTCCTCAAGGTCCGGGCCGGGACCGTCGACGAGACCGTCGCCCGGCTTCGGGAGACCCTGCCGCCCGACGTCCGCGTCGAGTCTCGAGCGGCGATCCTGGCGAGCGAGGTCGACCACTGGGTCAACCAGACCTCCACGGGGCAGCTTTTCGCGATCGGCGTGCTGGTCGCCATGGGCGTAGCCGCCGTGGTGGTCTATCAGGTGCTGTCGAACGACGTCCGCGAGCACCTTCCCGAGTATGCGACGCTCCAGGCGATGGGCTATTCGACGCCCCGGCTGGCGGGGATCCTGGTCTTCCAGGCGGTGCTTTACATGCTGATTTCGTTCGCCCTCGCTGTGGTGATCGCATACGTCGTGTACCAGGCGACCGAGACCCTGGCGGGCATCCCGATGTTGCTCACGCGGCGGAACCTGGCGCTGACCTTCGCCCTGGCGGTCGCGGTCGGCGCGGTCACGGGGGCCCTGACGGTGAACCGGCTGCGTGCCGCAGACCCCGCCGACCTGTTCTGAATCGGAATCGCAAACGGAATCCCCGGCGGCCCCGACGGCCGCCCGTCCCCGTCGACGGACCCCCCCGCATGCAACCCGGCCGCAACGTCCACCTGGCCTGGCGGAACCTCACCGAGCACAAGCTCCGGCTGCTCGCGTCGGTCGCCGGCGTCGCGTTCGCCACGACCTTGATGTTCATGGAGAACGGCTTCCGCAAGTCGATCCTGGACAGCATGGTCAACGTGATCGAACGGATCGACGGCCAGGTGGTCATCGTCAGCCGGACCCTCTACACCCTGTCCGTGCCGTTCCCGTTCCCGCTGGAGCGGATCGTTCAGGCGCGGGACGTCCCAGACGTGGCCTCGACCAGCCCGCTCTACACGGTGACGCGGTCGTCCTACTGGCGCAATCCCGAGACGAACGAGGAGGAGCGGATCTGCGTCGTCGGCTACCCGCCGGAGGACGACCTGCTGGACGTCCCCGAGTTGAAGGCGGCCCGCGCACTGTGGAGCCGGCCCAACACGGCGATGGCCGACGAACGGTCGCGCGAGCAGCAGTTCGGCGTCTTTCGGGAGGGCCAGGTCTCCGAACTCTCGGGCCGCCGGTTCGAGATCGTGGGGACGTTCTCGCTGGGGATCAACGTCCAGACCAACGGCAACCTGGTGGTGAGCGATCGGAACATGATGACGGCGTTCCCCGAGCTGGACGGGCCGTCCCTGATGGACCGCAAGGTGCAGGTCGGCGTCGTCCGCATCCGTCCCGGCGCCGACCCCCGCCGGGTGTGCGACGCCCTGACCGCCTCGCTGCCGCCCGACGTCCGGGTGCTCACCCTGGACCAGTTCATCGCCCGCGAGCGCGACTTCTGGGATAAGGTGGCCCCGATCGGCACGGTCTTCTACATCGGCGTGGTCATGGGATTCATCGTCGGGTCGGTGATCTGCTATCAGGTGCTCTACTCCGACGTCAGCGACCGGCTCCCGGAGTTCGCGACGCTCAAGGCGATCGGCTACTCCAACTTCGCGCTCTACCGGGTGGTGATGACGCAGGCCCTGTACCTGGCGCTGCTCGGCTATGCGGCGGGGCTGGTCGTCAGCTTCTTCCTGTTCCAATGGGTCCAGCGGTTGACGGGCTTGCCGATGGACGTCTCGCGGAACAACCCGTACCTGATCCTGGCGCTGACGGTCGCGATGTGCCTGGGCTCCGGACTCTATGCGGCGCGTCGGCTGATCTCGGCGGACCCGGCCCAGCTCTTCGCTTGACCAAAGAATCCGAGGAGGGATCCACATGAGTTCGGCCACGCTCACGACGACCATGACCCGCGCCGTGAACCTGCCCGCCGGCGGCGACGTGGTGATCCGCGCCGTGGGGGTGAACTACGCCTACGGCGCCGGCGACACCCGGACCCAGGTCCTGTTCGACAACCATCTGGAGATCAGCCGGGGCGAGGTCGTGATCATGACCGGGCCGTCGGGCTCCGGGAAGTCCACCCTCCTGACCCTGATCGGCGCCCTCCGCAAGATGCAGTCGGGCTACCTGGAGGTGCTCCACAAGAACCTGTCCAGGGCCGGCGAGGCGGAGCAGGTCGACCTGCGGAAGGACGTGGGGTTCATCTTCCAGCAGCACAACCTGTTCTCCTCGCTCTCGGCGCTCGAGAACGTGCGCATGGCCACGGCGCTGAAGCCGGCGTCGGTCGGAGAGATGAACCGCCGTTGCGTCGACATGCTGACGCGGCTGGGGCTCGGAGACCGCATCCACCACCGGCCCGCCGAACTCTCCGGCGGCCAGAAGCAGCGGGTGGCGATCGCCCGGGCGCTCGTCAACGAGCCCAAGATGGTCCTGGCCGACGAGCCGACCGCCTCGCTCGACGCCGAGTCGAGCGGGGTCGTGCTCGACCTGCTCCGCGGCCTGGCCGACGGCCCGACCCGGACGACGATCCTCCTGGTCACCCACGACCAACGGGTCATCGACAAGGCCGACCGGATCGTCAACATGGTGGGGGGCCGGATCGCCACGAACTCGCTCACCAAGGTCGCCGTGCGGATCGTCCGGGCCCTGGCCGCGTCCCCCTTCCTGGAAGGGCTCGGCGAGGCCACTCTCTCGCGGCTCGCCAACGCCATGACCGTGGAGACCCGCGTCCCGGGCGAGACGATCGTCGCCGAGGGGACGGAGTGCGACCGCTTCTACATCATCGGCTCGGGCGTGGCCGACGCCTACCAGGACGGCCGGTACGAGGAGGAGAAGTGCTACGGCGAGAGCTTCGGCATGATCTCCTCGTACTTCAAGCGGCCGGTCCCTGAGACCGTGACCGCGAGGACCGAGATGGAACTCTACGTCCTGACGAAGGACGACTTCCTGGCGGCGCTGGCCGAGGACCAGTCGTTCGAGACCCGGATCCGCAACCTTCTCGCCGGCGCGTCGTTGGCCGCCCCGCCGCCGGTCCCGACCACCCCCTGACCGCGGCGCGCGTCCGATCGACGCCTTCCGCCCCATTCCCACCTGACCCGAGGGTTCGCTGATGAACCGATCGCCGTTCCAGATCGCCGCCCTGCTCCTGTCGATCGCCTCCCCCACCCTGGCGCTCGCCGCCGAGCCGGTGGCCGTGGGGGTCGCCAAGGTCGACGTGACGCCCACCCACCCCGTGCTGCTCACCGGCTACGGCCATCGCGTCGGCGAGCACGAGGCCGTCGACGCCCCCATCTCGGCCCGGGCGCTGGCCATCGGGGACTCCGATCCCGTGGTCCTCGTCGCCGTTGAGAACTGCGGCGTCCCGGCGCCTGTCGTCGCCGAGGCCCGCCGCCTGATCGCCGAGAAGGGGGGCTTCAACCCGGCCCGACTGGTGGTCGCCTCGACCCATACCCACAACGCGCCCTCGCTCGTCGGCTACGCCCCGCTGATCTGGGAAGGTCGCGAGACGCCCGAGCAGCATGAGCGGGTCGTCGCCTACACGCGATGGCTGACCGACAAGATCGTCGAGGTCGCCCTGGCGGCCGTCCGCGATCGCAAGCCGGCCGAGCTCTCCTGGGGCCAGGGCCGCGCCAAGTTCGGCGGCAACCGCCGCTGGATGAAGGACGGCCAGTGGATCGGGTTCGGGTTCGCCGAGAAGGCCCCGGTCGACCACAGCATGCCCGCGATGTTCGCCCGCCGCGACGGCGAGCTCGTCGCCGTGTGGGCCAACTACGCCTGCCATTGCACCAGCGCCGGGTCCGAGAACCGCGTCGGGGGCGACTGGGCCGGGTTCGCCGCGACCGACATCGAGCAGGACGCCCCGGGCGCCACGGCCCTGATCACCATCGGCTGCGGCGCCGACGTCGGCCCCCAGCCGACCGGCAGCATCGACCTCTCGCGCCGCCACGGCCGCGCCCTCGCCGACGAGGTCGCCCGCCTCGCGAAAACCTCGCTCACCCCCCTCGAGGCCGCCCCGGAGGTCGTCGAGAAGACCATCGAGCTCCCCCTCGAAACGACGTACGACCGCGCCCACTGGGAGAAGGAGGCCCGGCGCGAGGGCTTCGAGGGCCGACACGCCAAACGGATGCTCGCCCAGCTCGACCGCGACGGCAAGCTGCCGTCGGCCGTCCCGTACCCGATCGCGACCTGGCGGTTCGGCGACGACCTGGCGATCGTCTTCCTCCCCGGCGAGGTGACCGTCGACTACGCCGTCCGGCTCAAGCGCGAGATGGACTGGACCCGACTCTGGGTCAACGGCTGGAGCAACGACGTCCCCGGCTACATCCCCTCGCGGCGCATCCTGGCCGAAGGCGGCTATGAGCCCGACTTCTCGCAGATCTACTACGGATGGCCCTCGCGCTACAACCCGGCCGTCGAGGACCTCCTGATCTCGACCGTCGAATCCCTCCTGGGCGACACCTACCAGCGGACGGCCGCGACGCCCGAGCCGGACTTCCTGCTCGTCCCCGAGGCGCTCATCCCGTCGATGAAGAAGTAACCACCCGAGTCGGGCCGTTCACGTCCTTCCCCCACCAGGGGGAAGGCATGATCGCGTCAGCATTCCTTCTCCCATCTGCCCCCTCATCCGGCGTTTGGGATCAGTCCCCCGTGAGCGGTCGGCCCGGCGGCGGGAAGTTTCGGGAGGCGTCGTCGAGGACCAGGATCCAGTCGAGCGCTTCGCCGGGGGCGGGGGGGCCGAATCGACGCTCGCCTTCGTTGGGGAACTCGCCGATCGACTCGGCCTCGCCGGTGCGGGGGTTGAACCACCAGGCGCGGACCTTGGGCCCCTTGACGACGTCCATTCTGACCGAGAACGCCCGGCCGACCGGCGCGTAGATCATGGCGTAGGAGCCGTCGCGGTCGCGGGTGGCGACGAAGCGGTAGCGGCCCGCGCCGGGCACGGAGGTCGGCACGCGATCGGCGACGATCAACGAGTCGTCGGGGATGCGCGAGGCCGTCGGTCGCGACTCGATCAGTCGGCGGCCGTGCTGCATCTGGGCTGCGCCCGGGTCGTCGAGGGCCTCATGCCAGGGGAGGAGCGGGTTGTTGATCGGGGGGCGTCCCGGCTGCCACATCTGCCAGACCGAGTGGTGGCCGTAGGTGTGGCCGCAGGCCCCGGAGAAGAGGTCCCAGTAGAGCGGCCGGCGCACGTCGGCGGCGATCGAGTGGCCGTTGCGATCGGCCTTGAACGAGATCGGATGGGCCTCGTAGAGCGGCTCGCCGTCGATCACCGGCTTCGGGGGCAGGAGGTCGTAATCCGGGCGTGTGTGGTCATACGTGCCGGTGTAGTCGGTATTGTGGCCGTTCTGCCGCATGTTGAACGAGAGCCAGTCCGCGTCGTGGAACCACCGCGACGAGCCCTGGCCGCCCGTCGGATGGAAGCTGATCAGCCTCCGTCCGCCGTCTCCCCGCCGCAGGCCCCGCGCCATGGATTCGATCAAAGCCTTCTGGTCGTCGTTCTCGACGTTGCGGTCGCCGCCGAGGATCCAGATCACCCCCTTGCCGCCGTACCGCCGGCCGAGCCATTCGCCGTACTTCCCGGCGTTCTCGGCGTTGAACAGCGGCTTGCCGTCCTTGATCGGCTCGTGCCAGTAGCGTCCCCAGGTGGGCAAAAATCCGATGGTCAAGCCGAGGGCGTTGGCGCGGTCGACGATGAAGTCGACGTGGTCCCAGTAGTCGTCGCTCGGGCCGTCGCTCACCGCCGGCCGGGCCGGGTCGAGGTCGACCAGGGGGAGATGGCCGTAGGCGTTGGGCGTGGAATGGCCGTCAAGCTCGGCGAGGGCGACGGCCTGGATGACCGTGAACCCCTTGCGGGCGCGGTCGCTCAGGTAGCGCTCGGCCTCCCCGCGGTCGAGGCGGTGGAACAGCTCCCAGGCGGTGTCGCCCAGGTAGAAGAAGGGCTCGCCGTCTTCGGCCAGCAGGAGACGGCCGTCGTCACTGACGCGGGCCGGGAACCTGGACTTCGGCTCGTCGGCCCGAGCGGGGGCGAGGGTGAGGGAAGCCAGCGCGGCGACCAGCAGGATCCTGGGGAGCGGAGTCATGGGCGGTGCTTTCCGGCCCGAGGCCGTGGGAAAGGCGCATGACGAAGGGTCGTCGGACCCCGCCATTTCGGCGCGACCGACGACCCCTCGGTGGTTTCCGCACGTTTTACGCGAACCGGCGGCCGACTTCAAGAACCAGCGGCGAGGGGCTCAAGCTGGACGAGCGAGGTCGTCGCCAGGGCGTGCTTGCGGATGTCCTCGGAGATCCGCATCGAGCAGAACTTGGGGCCGCACATGCTGCAGAAGGCGGCCGTCTTGAAGGCTTCCTGGGGGAGGGTCTCGTCGTGCATCCGACGGGCGGTCTCGGGGTCGAGCGAGAGCCGGAACTGCTCCTCCCAGTCGAAGCTGTAGCGGGCCCGGGAGAGGGCGTCGTCGCGGTCGCGGGCGCCGGGGCGGTGGCGGGCCAGGTCGGCGGCGTGGGCCGCGATCTTGTAGGCGACGACCCCCTGGCGGACGTCCTCGACCTCGGGGAGCCCCAGGTGCTCCTTGGGGGTGACGTAGCAGAGCATGCTCGCGCCGTGCCAGCCGGCGAGGGCCGCGCCGATGGCCGAGGTGATGTGGTCGTACCCCGGCGCGATGTCGGTGACCAGCGGGCCGAGGACGTAGAACGGGGCCTCGCTGCACTCGACGGCCTGCTTCTCCATGTTCATGGCGATCTGGTCCATGGGGATGTGCCCCGGACCCTCCACCATGACCTGGCAGCCACGCTCCCAGCCCCGGCGGGTGAGCTCGCCCAGGGTCTTCAGCTCGGCGAACTGGGCGGCGTCGGAGGCGTCGGCCAGCGAGCCGGGGCGGAGGCTGTCGCCCAGGCTGAAGGAGACGTCGTACTGCCGCATGATGTCGCAGATGTCGTCGAAGCGGGTGTAGAGGGGGTTTTCCTTGTTGTGGGCGATCATCCACTGGGCCATCAGCGAGCCGCCCCGCGAGACGATGCCGGTCAGGCGGTGGGCCGTCAGCGGGATGTAGTCGCGGAGGATGCCGATGTGCAGGGTCATGTAGTCGACCCCCTGCTGGGCCTGGTGCTCGATCATCGCCAGGAGGTCGTCGGCCGTCAGGTCCTCGACCTTCTTGACCTGCTGGATCGCCTGGTACATCGGCACGGTGCCGATGGGGACCTTGCTGGCCTTGATGATCGCCTGGCGGATGTCGTCGATCCGGCCGCCGGTGGAGAGGTCCATCACGGTGTCGGCGCCGAGGTCGACGGCCAGCTTCAGCTTGGCCAGCTCGTTGTCGACGTCGGAGGTGACGGCCGAGTTGCCGATGTTGGCGTTGATCTTGCACTTGGTCTTGATGCCGATGCCCATCGGCTCCAGGCCCAGGCCGAGGTGGACCGTGTTGGCCGGGATGATCATCCGTCCCCGGGCGATTTCCGAGCGGACCGTCTCGGCGTCGAGTCCCTCGCGGCGGGCGACGTGCTCCATCTCGGGGGTGACGACGCCCTTCCGGGCCTGTTCAATCTGCGTCATCGTGCAAGGTCCTCTGAATCACTCGTTTCCGATCCCGGGGGCCGGTCGGTCCGAGTCAGGTCTGCTGATGCGCCCGTCCCAGCCGGGTGACGGGGCGCCCTCCATCGTAGACCGGCATCCCTCGCGCGGTCAATTCGCAGCGGCCCGCCGCATCGGGGCGAGACGACGCGCCGAGGCGGCGGGGGGGCTCGGTTTGGGGATCGTTCCCGCGCCCGAGGCCGGGCTTCGAGACATCTGGGCCAGCCGGAAGCGATGCGGGCCGGGACTCGTCGTCAGGGGGTACTGGTAATACTCGGCCGCCCCGGTGGCGACGTCGATCCGGAAGCCGGGCTCCTCGCGGACGTGGAGACGGGTCCCTTCGGGCGTCGCCTCGATCGAGTCCAGGGTCCAGGATCGTGAGCTGCCGTCGCCGTGCTCCACGAACAGGGTCCGGCCGGCGACCGCGAGGTCCTCCGGCAATTTCCCGGGGGTGAGGAACCAGCCGCGCCCCCGCTCGCTCGATTCGCGGGTCGCGGCGGTGATCGTCCCTCGGAGGCCCTTGTGGGAGACGAGGCGGCCGGCCGCCTCCACGAAGGAGCCGCCGGCCAGGACGACGTCGTCGCCCCGGACCCGCACGGCCAGGCCGTCGGTGGCGACGTACCGGCCGTTGGCGAGCTGGACGCGGACGGGGGTCCCGGCGGTGCGGTTGAAGACCAGATGCTCGGAGCCTTCCGGCGATTCGACGAGCACGACGACGGCCTCCCCGATCGACTCGACCCGGCCGACCCGGTCCAGCGGCGCGAGGCCGGGGACCATCGGTTCGAAGACGGTGACGAAGACCGAGGCCAGGTTTCCGCCGTCCTCGGTGCGCCGACGGACGATCAGGCCGGAGCGGCTCGACGCCGCCTGCGCGGCCTCCGCGCCGGCCGCCGAGACGTCGGCGGAGTCGGCCGTGACGAGCGTCGCGGGCATGTCTCCCAGCAGGTGCAGCTTCAGGGGGGCGGCGGGCGACGGCCCTCCGAGAGAGACCTGGGTGGGGCCGGAGACGGCCGCCTGGAGCCGGGGGCGGAACTCGCCGTAGGCCTGGACGAACCAGCGGCCTTCCTCGGGTCGGGCTTCGGGCAGGAACGTGATCGAAGGGGGCAGGAGGCTCCCCGCCGCCGGCGACGAGGCGGAGTGGGGCCGCCACGCCTCCTTGCGGCCGGGCGCGGCGTGGAAGATCTGGTCGTGCTGGAGCCCGCCGTCCACCTCGAAGATCGACACGGCGTAGGTCCGCTCGGCCGAACGGCTCAAGAGGAAGGTCTGGCGGTATCGGCTCGTCGAGATCGGATAGGCGAAGCGGTCGGCGGCGGTGACCACCTGGAAGTCGGGGTCGGCGGCGAAGAACTTGAAGTCGCTGCCGGGCGTCGGGATCCGCGCGGCCTGGGGCGTCTCGCGCTGGTTGAGGCCGTCGACGACCACCGTGTTGTGGCTGGCGGTGGCCAGGTCCCAGCCGTTGGCCGTGGGGGGCCGCTCGTCCAGGTCGTCGATCAGCGGGACCCCCCCCGCGCTCAGGCGGAAGGCGAGCCGGGGGGAGCGGCGATCGGTCAGCCCGTCCGGGCCTCGAAGCTCGACGTCGAGGGAGTGAGGGCCCTCGCCGGCGGAGAGGAGGGCGAGCCCCGCGCCCCCGAGGAGCATCGGCCGACGCGACGCCTGGTAGCTGGCCTCCACGGGCCAGGAGACGCGCTGGACGTCCTGATCCGGGGGCCGCGAGGGGACCGCCGCGCCGGCGACCCTCGCCAGGTCGATCAGGGGCAGGGTCGACTTGCCGACGACTCCCTTGTCGGCCCCGGCGCCCGCCAGGCCGTCGATCCAGCCGTCGAGCAGGCCGAGCACGCGGCGATGGCCGAGGACGTCGCCGCTCCGCCAGAAGCCGTCGTGGTAGAAGCCGCGGCGGGTGAATTCGTCGATGCGGGCGAGGGCCTCGCGGACCATCGCGTCGCTGCCGACCAGCCGGCCGACGCTGAGGAGGCCCCGGTAGACGTGGAGCGAGTCCTCGGTGTAATCGTCCGGCTGGCGGCTGGACAGCTCGGCCGAGGCGACGAAGAGGTCCTCCTCGATCGTCCGCTTCGGGTCGTCGCATTCGAGCAGGCGGCCGGCCTCGGGCCAGTCGGCCCCGTCGCGGAGGAGGCTGTAGGCGAGCAACAGGTTCATGGGCGTTTCAAGGCTGCCGTTCCACTCCCACTTGCCGGTCTGGAAGCCGCGGCGGTACGGCGGCGGCACGCGGGCCGGGAGCAATTGCTTGGCGATCCCCGGCTGGTCGTTGTGCATCGCGTATTTCGGATAGACCTGGGCGAACCGCAGGATCAGCGCCGCGGCCGCCTGCGCGAGCTTCGGGTCGCGCTCGGCCGGCTTGGATTCCGACCAGCGGACCGCCGCGTACAGGGCGGCCTTGGAAAGGAAGGCGCGGGCCTCGTAGTCGCGCTTGGCGTCCAGGTAGAGGCGTTCGTCGGCGTATCCGGCCTTCTCCAGGACCACGACGTGATAAGGGTAGGCGTGCCAGACGTTCGGCAGCACTTCCACCTTCTCGGTCGGGACGAGGCCGTCGGCCTTGTTGGGGACGGGGAAGGCGGGGCTGGGGAAGGTCCCCTTGCACTTGCGGCACTCGACCACCTTGGGCTGCTCGATCGACCAGGCCAGGGGGTCGTTCCGTTCGGGCTCGCCGCAGGCCGGGCAGGCGCAGAATTTCAGGCCGGACTGCACGGGGACGAGGTCGGCGAGTTCCTTGGGCGACAGCTTCAGCAGGGCCTGGGCCTGCGGCCCCCCCCAGAACCGATCCTGCCATTCCTTGGGGAGCCGGACGGCCCCCAGGGGAGGGTTGGAGGGCGTCGCCTGGGCCTTGGCCTCGACCGGGACCCAGAGGGCCGCAAGCGTCGCGGCGGCGAGCGCGAATCCCAACAGGCCCGAGAGGGCTCGGCGCGGACGTGGCGGTCGGCGATTCATCCGTGAAGGTCTCCGGGATTCGTCGCTCGGGGCGTCGAGCGGGCCGGCGCGGCGGGGCGGTCGGGAGTCAGCCGGCGGGGTCGGGGGGCGTCGAGGGGGCCTCGTCGGGGGCGTCTTCGAGGTCCGTGTCGCGACGATCGGGGTCGAGCCGGAACAGGCGGATTTCGCCCATGACCTCGCCGACCTCGAGCTTGAGGCGGTCGCGGTTGGCGCGCGCTCGGGCGAGCTGCGCGTCGCGGTGCTCCGGGCAGGCCAGGCCGTAGTTCTTCAACTCGCGGCGGGGTCCGTCGCTCCAGAGAGCGCCGGCCTTGTATACGGCCGTCTCCTCGCAGCCGGGCGCGGAACAGACCGGCCGGTAGCGGAAGCGTGTGGGCGGCTCCATCCAGCGGCGCTCCTCTTCGCGGTTCGACCCGGGCTTCGGTCCCGGGCTGGGGTCAGGATACCCCGGAGGCGCTTTCAGGGCAACGGCGACCAGGGCCGCAGGGCGGGATGGGACGAGGTGAGGCGGGCTGGACGCAAAAGGGAAAGGGAGGGGGAGAGGGGAAGCAGAAGGAGAAGGAGAAGGGACGGAAGCCGGCGTCACCGGCTGATCTGGCGAGGGTCGCTCTCGGTGCCGTCGAAGATGGTGGTGATGAACGTCTTCTTGCGGATGGTGGCGAGGAGGGCCCGGCGCTCGTGCTCGGTCTTCTCGGCCTGGAGGACGCGGCGGATCTTGTCTTGCAGCTCGGCGAACGAGGCGGGGCCGCCCGCGCGTCGAGATTCGACGCGGACGATATGGAAGCTCGAAGGTCCTTCGATGACGTCGCTGGCGGCGTTCAGGGGGAGCGACTCGATGGCCTGGTTCACCTCGGCCACGATGTAACTGCCCGGCGCGGTCTCCATCAGGCCGCCGTCGGCCTTGATCCGGCTCGGGCCCTCGCTCTCGGCGGCGGCCAGGGCGGCGAAGTCCTCGCCCTTGCGGAGGCGCAGGAGCAGGGCGTCGATCTTGGCGCGGGCCTCGGCGGGCGAGGCGTGGCGCGCCTTGTCGACCAGGATCTCGCGCCAGACGATCGCGGCGGAGCGGAGGTTTTCCTTGTCGTTGACGTGCTTGTTGTAGTACTCCAGCATCTCCGGGAGGCCGACGGCGATCTTGCCGCTCAGCTTCTGCTGCATGAAGACGTGGGCGAGGAACTCCTGCCGGAAGGTGTGCTTCATGGCGTCGAGCGACCGCCCCGCCTCCTCGAGCTTCCGCTTGAGCTGGGTCTCGTCCTCGGCGAAGTTCTGGCGGAGCAGGGGAGAGAGCTCCTCGTCTCGCCAGTACTTGTCGGCGGCGTCCTGGAGGCGGGTGATCTGCTTCTCGTCCTTGAGCTGGTGCTTGGCCTCCTGGATCAGCAGGGTGCGCTCGATGAGGGAGGCCAGGACGTACTTGGCGATCGTGTTCTGCTCCTCGCGCGAGAGCTGTCCGGGCTTGCCCCCCTGCTTGCGGATGACTTCCTTGACGGCCGCGACCAGCTCGCGGAGCGTGATGACCTCGTCGCCGACGCGGGCCGCGGCGCGGCCCGCCTCCTTCCAGTTGGCGTCGTCGACGACGTCGACCGCGGGGGCGGTCGTCGTCGCGGAGACCTGACGGACGGCGCCGTCGCGAGGCGCGGACCGGCGCAACGCCGTGGGCGGAGCCGCCGGCTCCGGCGCGGCGGGTTCGAGTGGGGGGCCGGGGCCAGGGCCGGACCCTCTTCGGCTGGAGCCGGAGCCGGGGCCGGGGCTGGCTCGGGGGCCGGAGCGGCCTTGGGCTTCTCCTCGATCGCCGGCATCAACTCGGGACTCGGCCCCAGCAACGGATCGCCTTCGGGCTCGGCCGGAGCGGGAGCGGGAGCCGGGGTGGGCGCCGGAGCCGGGGCGGGCGCCGGCGCGTCGGCGGCTTCGGGAGCGGGGACGTCGATCGCCGGCATCAGCTCGGGGCTCGGCCCCAGCAGGGGATCGCCTTCGGGCTCGGCGAGGGCGGCGGCGGCGGCAGCGACGGGAGCCGGCGTCGGCGTCGGCGTCGGCGTGGGATCGGCTTCGAGGGCCGGGGGGAGCGGCGGCGCGTCATCGGCCGCGACCGGGAGTTCGGCCGGCGCGAAGCCTTCGGCGGGCTCGGCCGTCGGGGCCGTCGCAAGCTCGCGCGGCGGATCGCTCCATCGGGTTTGCGAAGCGGCGGGGACGGCGGCGGCGGGACGGCCGTCCGACGCGGCCACCTTGGGCGCGAGGCCCGTCTCGGGCCGCTTCGAGATCAACGGGTGGCCCGACCAGTTTGGGTTGGCCGGGTCGGGGAGCGTGGTCTTCGCCACGGACGGCGCCGTCCCCCGGTTGATCGTGTCGTGGATCGACGGCACCGCCTCCATCCCGACCGGCCCGTCCGCCGTCTCGGGCAGCCGCGCGGATCGCGATTGCGCGCAGCCGCCGACCGCGATTCCGACCAGGGCGACTGCGAGGATCTGTCTCTTCATGCTTCCGTCTCCATCCTTGGAGAGCCGCAGCCCCGGCGCGCGGTGCGGACGGGCTCGTCCGCCGGACCTCGACGGCCCGGCTCGCGACGGCCGATCGCCACGCGTCGCCTCCACAAATCGGCTCGCTCCGAAGCCGGCCCCGCGAGATAGGTCCGGGGTCGCGTCGGATTCCGTCGGGATCGTCGAATCGAGGACGAGGGGTACGCGGAATCCCGCGCAGCGCAAGATAGCGGAATCCCGATTCCGGGCAAGGTCGATCGGCGGGCCGCCTCGCGATTCGCGACGGCCCGCCGATCGGCTCGTTTCGGGGAGGCGGCGGGATCAGACCCGCCAGGCCTCGCGGAAGGGGCGGGTGCGCAGGCCGTTCGCCTCGTCGTCGTTCACGAAGGCTTCCTTCACCGGGTCGAATTCGAGCTTTCGACCCAGGATCCAGGAGGAAGCGGCGGCGTGGCAGGCGATGTGCGATCGCCGCATGACCTCGGCGTTGGCCGCCGGCTTCTCGCGAGACTTGATGCAGTCCAGCCAGTTCCGCGCGTGGGCGCCCACGTCGAGTCCGCTGTCGTGGCCGCCGGAGGGGAGGTCCTTGATCTTGGATTTGAGCCCGCCGGGCTGGATCTCGACGCCGCCGTTGTCGCCGGTCTCGACCCAACCCTCCTCGCCGACGAACCGGACCGGGCAGGTGCCCAGCGAGGTGATCCAGCCGGTGCGCTCGCCGAACGGGGTCTTGAGGAAGTCGAGGATCAGTTCCACGCCGTTGGCGTATCGGGCCGTGATCCGGGTCTCGGACGGCTCGAACGAGATCGGCGTGGTGGCGTCGGCGTCGTTCGCCCACTGGCAGAGGTCGACGGTGTGCGCGCCCCAGTCCAGGAGTCTGGCGCCGGAGTCGAAGTCGTACTGCCCGCGCCATCGGCCCTCGACGTAGGCGTGGTTGTAGGGCCGCCAGGGGGCGGGGCCGAGCCAGAGGTCCCAGTCGACCACGTTGCGGTCGGGCGTGGGCTCGCCGGGGAGCCACTGGGTCTCGATCGAGGGGGTGTAGACCGAGGCGTAGAGGGTCTTCAGCTTGCCGAGCTTCCCGGACCGCGCGAGGTCCACGGCGAACCGGAAGTTCGGCACGCTCCGGCGCTGGGTCCCGGCCTGGAAGACCCGGCCGGTCTCCCGGATCGCGTCGGCGAGCTTCTGGCAGAGCTCGATGGTCAGTCCGCAGGGCTTCTCGCTGTAGACGTCCTTGCCGGCGCGGGCGGCCAGGATCGAGGCGTGGGCGTGCCAGCGGTCGCCGGTGGCGATGAGCACGGCGTCCACGTCCTTCCGGTCGAGGACCTCGCGGAAGTCGTGGAGCGACGCGCAGGCTTGGTCGCCGTAGTGCTCGTCGACCCGGGCCTTGGCCGCGTCGCGCCGCTTGGCCTGGACGTCGCAGACGGCGACGCAACGGACGTCCTTCTGGGCGAGCATCGGCCCCAGGTCGTACGTGCATCGCGGGCCGTAGCCGATCACCCCGAGGCCGATCCGCTCGCTCGGCGCGACCGCGCCCCCCTTGCCCAGCGCGCTCGCGGGGACGATGGTCGGGAAGCTCGCGGCGGCCCCCCAGGTCGCGGCCGTCGTCAGGAAGCCTCGACGGCTGGAACCGGACCTGGCGTTCACGTCGTTGGTCATTCTCGGGTCCTCGGCGGCTAGGGAAGGGGGACCGTCCTCGCACTCCGCCGACTTTAGCCCGCCCGGGCCGCCCGATCAACGCCCCGCATCGCCCGCTTGACGCGGCCCCGGTCGGCCCTTAAGTTCGATGACTTCTGTCAGAGATCGGCTCCGAGGCTCGTGCGGAGGCTTGCGATGCGCCAGGTGACTCTCGGTTTGCGGCTCGCGGGCTTCTCCCTCCTGGCGGGCTTCGGGCTCGCCGGGGTGGCGAGGGCCGAGGATGGGTCGGTCGTGGTGTACTCGGCGCTCGACCGCGAGTTCTCGGACCCGATCCTCAAGGACCTGGCCGGGCGTGAGGGCCTGAAGCTGCGGCCCAAGTACGACGTCGAGAGCACGAAGACGGTCGGCCTGGTGAATGCGATCGTGGCGGAGTCGGTCAACACTCGCTGCGACCTGTTCTGGAACAATGAGATCCTGAACACGATCCGGCTCAAGCGGAAGGGGCTCTTGAAGCCCTTCCAGCCCTCCGCCGCCGGCGACGTTCCCGCGACGTTCAAGGACCCGGACGGCACCTGGTATGGGTTCGCGGCCCGGGCGCGGGTGCTGATCGTCAACACCCGGTTCGTCCCCAAACCCGAGCGTCCGCGGGGGATCGCCGACCTGGCCTCGTTCCGCTGGAACGGCAGGGTGGGGATCGCCAAGCCCCTCTTCGGCACCACCGCGACCCACGCCGCCTGCCTCTTCGCCGCCTGGGGCGACGCCAAGGCCAGGGACTACTTCAAGAGCCTGAAAGCGAACGACGTCCGAGTCCTCGCCGGGAATCGCCAGGTCGCCGCGGCGGTCGCCTCGGGCCAGCTCGCCTTCGGGCTGACCGACACCGACGACGCCATGCTGGAGGTCGAGGCCGGCGCGCCCGTCGAGATCATCTACCCGGACCGCGAGCCCGGCGGCCTCGGGACCCTGTTCATCCCCAACACGCTCGCGTTCGTCAAGGACGCCCCCCACCCCGAGGCCGCCCGCAAGCTGGCCGACGCGATCCTCTCCTCCGAGGTCGAGAACCGCCTGGCCGACGGCCCGAGCGCCCAGATCCCCCTCCTCAAGTCCGCCACCCGGCCCGCCCGCGTCGAGACCCCGGCCACCATCCCCGCCATGCAGGTCGACTTCCAGGCCGCCGCCGACGCCTGGGACCGCGCCGCCGCCTTCCTGGCCCAGGAGTTCGCCGACTGACCGACCGGGCCCCCCGAATTGGCTTCGATCGCGGCGGCCCGAAATCGAAGCCGTTCGACTTAAGAGTCTTATAGGAAAAGGTTTAAGGTGTAGGATTCGGCTTCGCTCGGCGATTTTCGCTAGTTCCGTGTCCCCGATTCGACTGCCGGGAGGGCCGCCGCCTCGGGCCTCCTCCGGTCGGCATCCGAATCGGCTTCCCGGCCTCGGGGGCTCGGCGCGGGCCGGAATCGGCTTCGTAAATTGGGTTCGATCGCCGGCGCCCGCGTGCCTGGGGTTCGTTGTAAGTCTATTTGCATTCGGGTTTTGTCGCTCGCGCCGGTCGCTGGAAATTGGCTTCGTTCGCGCACTTTTGATGAGTCCCGCGCACCTGGATTCGCGCCGTGGGCTGGGATCGCGTCGACCGGCGGGTCGGGGAGGGGCGGCGATCGACGCAATCCCTCAAGGGTAAGGATGCACATTCCTCGGCGACTGCGAATCCGGGGCCGGGAGCCGACTGGTAAGGATCGGCGCGGAGTTCGCGGCTTTACCGGACGATCGGCGACGGCCCCGGCCTGTCGTAATTGCTCAGGAACGTGGGGACCGAGACGCCGACCGAGGGGAGGGAGTTCCAGCTTCTCATCCCCGGTCGGGTCTGGACCATGTAGGCCCAGTGGCCGACCTGGGCGCCGGACGACGTGAGCGTGAACATCTGGTTCTCCATCGTCCACTGGCCATGCTTGCGGGTCATCTGGCCGTAACCCTGGACGACGTTCTCCGACGACGAGAACGACAGGAGCAGCCGACCTTGCGGGGTCACCGTGCCCACCAGGGCCGAGCTGGTGGGCTCGCCCGACCCCAACTGCGAGACGGTCTCGCCCCAGAAGTAGCCGTTTCGATAGCCGCTGATGTGATAGACCGTCTGGTCGAGCACCGGGACGAGGGCGCCCGAAGCCGGATCGAAGATCGTCGCCGAGAGGTTGGGCGTCGGCACGTACCAGGTGGTGTCGGCCAGCCAGGACCACCGTCCGGCGGTGACCCTCGGGGCCGCGACATGCCGGGCCGAGGCGATCTCCGCCGCTCGATTCGCGATCGGGGCCCTGGGCGTCGTGGAAAGGAGCAGGCGACCTTCAAGCGACTCCAGGGCGAGCCGAGGCCGACGCCGACGGGGAGGGGAATCCAGCATGGTCGTTGTTCTCGCGTGGAAGGGGCCGGGCGGCGGACTCGGCCCCGAGATGCGACTTCGCGATGCCCGACGAGGCGCGGAGGGATTCCGATCCGCCTCGATGACAATCTAGAGCATCGAACGTCGACGTGCGGAGCAAACGCCCGGAAATTCCCAATCGCGCCGGAACGATCCGACCATGTAGGACGCAGCCCGGCCTCTCGGTCGGGGATACCCCATGAGCGGGCGGAGCGGAACGGTCCTCCCCCTCGCGTGGGAAGACAGCCGCGAGCACCCTCGGGATTCGCAGTCCGGCCGCCTGAAGCGCCGATGGTTTCCGTGCTCAATATTCGTCTTCCCCCCTCGCGGGGGAAGACAGACCCCGCAGGGGTCAGATGAGGGGGAGGACCAGCACGGGAACCGCCGGGATTCGCGATCCGGCCGCCCGAGTTAACTCCGACGGTTCTCCTGCTCGTCCCCCCCCATCCGTCCCTGCGGGCCACCTTCCCCCGCGAGGGGGGAAGGACGTGACGACGGGGAGGACGAACACGAACGCCGTCGGAATCCGCAGTCCGGCCGCTTGAAACGCCGGCGGTTTCCGTGCTCGTCCCCCGTCATCCGGCCCTGCGGGCCACCTTCCCCCGCGAGGGGGGAAGGACTTGATGATTCCGGACGCCCCTGCCGACGGTTTTCGTTCTCGTCGCCCTCCCGCGAAGGGAGAACGATGAATGTGTGCTCGCCTCTCAATGTTCTTGACGGAGCAGGGCGGGGGCCACGTCTACTTTTTCATCAGTTCGATGAGCTCGTCGAGCTTCTCTTCGACGGCCTTGATGCGGTGTCGCGCGGTCCTGTCCTCCGAATCGATGTGCACCATGCCGTATTCGACGTGGTAGTCGAGCCCCAGCCCGTTCAGGCCGCTTTCGAGGGCCGCGCCGATGGTCAGGCCGCCGACCGCCTGGACCGGCGAGGTCAGCGTGACGTCCGCTTTGGAGAGGCCCACCGGATCGACGTGGATGCCGATTCCCGAGTCGTCGCCGGTCGCCGTTTTGGCCTTGATGATTTTCAGGAGGTCTTCGAGGGGTGTCCCGTCCGGGATCTCGAAATCCCTCGGCCGGCGCAGGGCGTCCCGGGCCGCCTTCCCCCTGGCCGCGACCTGTTCGGGGGCGGGCCTGTTCTTCAACAGTTCCCTGATGTGTTCACGTTGCTCGGCCGGCAGGTCGTCCCCGGCTTTCACGATCGGGGCAGGCGCGGGCGGGTTCGCAGGTCGTTCCGCCTTCTCCGTCCCTGCCTGCTGGGCGAGCACGACGGAGCCGACGAGGCCGAGGGCCGCCAGCGAGGCGAGGGCGAGGGGCTTCCAGGATGAGAGGCTCATGGCGAGGATCGCTCCTTTCGCGAGCGAGGAGACCGAGCCGGGGAGGGACGAGAGCGAGCCGGCGGCGGCCTGGGCCAGCACGGTTTCGACGAGGCCGGCGGGCGGCCCCGCGAGGGCGAGCGATCCCGGCGCGGCGACGCCTCGCCGCGCCAGCCGAGCTTCGAGCCGCTTTCGGCCGC
The DNA here is from genome assembly GCF_001610895.1 of Planctomyces sp. SH-PL62. Classification (NCBI taxonomy): domain Bacteria; kingdom Pseudomonadati; phylum Planctomycetota; class Planctomycetia; order Planctomycetales; family Planctomycetaceae; genus Planctomyces; species Planctomyces sp. SH-PL62. The sequence continues at coordinate 1,273,926 of NZ_CP011273.1, forward strand.
GGTGCAGTCGACCGCGCAGGGCGGGCTCGGAGATGTCGAGCGCCCGCGCGGCCTGCTCGTAAGAGAGCCCTTCCAGGCCGCAGAGGATGATCGGGCATCGATAGCGTTCGGGGAGCCGGTCGATCTCGGCGTGGATCGGGGCGGTCGCGTCCGGGGCCGGGTCGCGGGCGGCGTGGCTCGATAGGGACTCAGGATCGACGGGCCGGACGCGGGCCGATCGGCGGGCCGAACGTCGCCGCGCCCGCCGCGCGACCCGGAGCGCGACGCCGTGCAGCCAGGGGCCCAGGGAATCGGCCTTGCGGATCTCGTCGGCCCGGCGGATCAGGACCAGGAAGACGGCCTGGAACGCGTCTTCCGCCTCGCCCCGGTCCGGGACCAGGCCGCGGCAGACCGCGAGGACCATCGGCCCGTGCCGCTCGACCAAAACGCGGAACGCCTCGCCGGAGCCGACCGAGCGGGAACGGTAGAGTTCCAGCAGGCGGGCGTCGGATCGCTCGCCGAGGACGCCCAGGGTCAGCAGCACGCCCAGGGGGTCGGCGGGCGTCGTTCGGGTCGGGGTCGTCACGATCCGGGCCTCCTCCTCTCCATCCGGTCGAATCCACCTATAGTGCCCGCCGGGGGGCGATCCTCGCGCGGATTCCTCGAGATTTCGGCAAAACTCTTTCGATACGCCCATGACGGCTGTTACAGTCGTACGAGGTTGGTTCGCGTCGAGTCCGATCAACTTTCCAGGAGGTCGCCATGAGGATGACGGGGGCCGGATCGTCGGGACGAACGCTGGCGGTCGTCGCGTTCGGGGGCGTGCTGCTCGCGGGGTTCGCCGTCGGGGCGGACGGACCGGGCGGGAAGGAGTCGATCTATGACGCCAAGGCCGACGCTCGCGCGGGGGTCGAGAAGGCGGTCGCGCAGGCGAAGAAGGACGGCAAGCGCGTCTTGCTGATGTTCGGCGGCGACTGGTGCGGCTGGTGCCACAAGCTGCACACGCTGTTTCGCGAGAACGGCGAGATCGCGCGCCTGCTCGCCTACGAGTACGCGCTCGTGATGATCGACACCGAGGCCCCGAACGCCCAGGAGTACCTGAAAGAGGCTTCGAAGGGGCAGGACGGGGTCGGCTATCCGTTCCTCGCCGTGCTCGACGCCGACGGCAAGCTCCTCGTGGGCCAGAAGACCGACCCGCTGGAAGAGGGCGACCATCACGACCCGGAGAAGGTCAAGGCGTTCCTTGACAAGTGGAAGGTCGAGCCGAAGGACGCCGAGGCCGTGGTGAAGGACGCCCTGGCGCAGGCCTCGGCCGGTGACAAGCGCGTCCTCCTGACCTTCGGCGCGCCGTGGTGCGGCTGGTGCCACCGGCTCGAAGACTACCTGGCCCGGCCCGAGATCGCCGGGGCCCTCGCCGACGACCTCGTCGTCGCCAAGGTCGACATCGACCGCATGACCCACGGCCAGGAGGTGATGAAGCGTTATCGCCCGGAAGCCTCCGGCGGCATCCCCTGGTACGTCGTCCTCGACGCCAAGGGCGAGGCCCACGGCACGGCCGACGCCGACTTCGGCAACATCGGCTACCCGTTCGAGCCCAAGGAGATCGACGCCTTCCTGAAGCTCCTCGACTCCCAGCGCAAGCTGGAGCCCGCGCAGCTCGACACCCTCCGCAAGGGTCTCGAATCGGCCGCCGAGGCCATCAAGGCCGAGCAGGCGAAGCGCCGGGCCGAGACGGTCAAGAAGGCGGGCTGATCCGGCTCGAGCCCTCCTCCTCATCCTCCCCCGAAGGCGGTCATGATGAGGAGGAGTTCATGTCAGGGCGTGAGGATCAGGTGGTCGGCACCTTCTGGCCAGAATTCCTGACCCGCCAGAGCCGCACCAGGTCGATCAGCAGTCCGGCTGAGGGGACCGCGACGACGCACAACCAGAATCCGAAGCCGCGGAGCGACCGATCGTCGCCGAAGGCTGCGAAGATCGCGGCGATCGCGAGATAAGGGATCGAGCAGAAGCCGAGACGGACGGCCGTGCGCCGGAGGATGTCGCGGGAGCTTCGAGGAGGCAGGAGGTCGGCCGGGCGCAGTCCGAACAGGTTTCGCCGCTGGGGGTTCATGGACGGGCTTCCTCTCTCAACGCTTGGCGCCCAGGAGTTCCTTGAGGAGCGCCACGAGGTCTGGGGTGGTGACCGGATCTTCGCCGAGGGGGACGTAGGCTTTCTTGGCGTCGACGATGCGGATGCGGCCCTTGTGGCGTTTGGCGAGGGTCTCGATCTTCCGGGCGTTGCGGTAGGTGAAGACGGCGTACTCGCCCTCGACGTGGATGCGGTCGATCTTCCAGCCGCCGGCGAGGATGCGGATCTCGGCCTCGGCCAGCAGGTTCTCGGAGGGCTTCGGGGGGGGGCCGAAACGGTCGTTCAACTCCTGGCGGAAGTCGGCCAGATGGTCGAGGCTGCGGAGGCGGGCAAGGCGGCGGTAGAGCTCCAGCTTGAGGCGCGGGGCGGGGACGTAGTCGCGCGGGAGGTAGGCGCGCCACTTCAGCTCGACGGAGCAGTCGAACATCGGCTTGTCGGGCTGCTTGGTCGCGGAGCGCACGGCCGATTCGAGCAGCGTGCAGTACAGCTCGTAGCCGACGCTCTCGATGTGGCCCGACTGCTCGGCCCCCAGGATGTTGCCGGCGCCCCGGATCTCCAGGTCGCGGAGGGCGATCTTGAACCCGGCGCCGAGCGAGGTGAACTCCTCGATCGCCTTGAGGCGCTTGACGGCGTTGGGGGTCACGGAGCGATCCGATTCGAGCATCAGGTACGCATAAGCGCGATGCTTGAAGCGTCCCACGCGGCCCCGGAGCTGGTGGAGGTCGGCCAGGCCGTACTTGTCGGCCTCGTTGATGAAGATGGTGTTGGCGTTGGGGATGTCCAGGCCGCTCTCGATGATCGTGGTGGCGACCAGCACGTCGAACTCGCGGCGGATGAACCGCATCATCGTCCGCTCCAGCGTCTCGCCGGCCATCTGGCCGTGGGCGAACTCGACCCGGGCCTCGGGGACGATCGACCTGATCTTGTCGACGATCTGCTGGATGTCGTGGATCCGGTTGTGGACGAAGTAGACCTGGCCGTTGCGGTTCAGCTCGCGGTTGATCCCGCGCTTGATGGTGTCCGGGTCGAACCGGAGGATGCGGGTCTCGATGGCCTTGCGGTCGGAGGGGGGCGTCTCCAGGTTGGAGATGTCGCGGATGCCCAGCAGGCTCATGTGCAGGGTGCGGGGGATCGGCGTGGCGGAGAGGGTCAGGACGTCGACGGTCGACCGCAGGGTCTTGAGCCACTCCTTGTCCTCGACGCCGAACCGCTGCTCCTCGTCGACGACGATCAGGCCCAGGTCCTTGAAGGCGACGTCCTTCTGGAGGATCCGGTGGGTGCCGATGAGGATGTCGACCTTCCCCTCGGCGGCCCGCTTGAGGATGTCCTTGACCTCGGACTTGGGGCGGAAGCGGTTGACGGCCTCGATGACGAACGGGAACTCCCCCATCCGCGCGGCGAAGCTGCGGTGGTGCTGTTCCGAGAGGATCGTGGTGGGGACGAGCACGCCGACCTGCTTGCCGGCGTCGACCGCCTTGAACGCCGCGCGGATGGCGACCTCGGTCTTGCCGTAGCCGACGTCCCCGCAAATGAGGCGGTCCATCGGCCGGGTCTGGGCCATGTCCTCCTTGATCGATTCGATCGCGGCGAGTTGGTCGGGGGTCTCGTCGAACGGGAAGGCGGCCTCGAACTCGGCCATCCAGTGGCTGTCCTCGGCCGGGTAGGCGAACCCCGGCTGGCTGGCGCGGTCGGCCTGGATGTCGAGCAGCTCCTGGGCCAGGTCGACCACGGCGTCGGCCACGCGCTTCTTGCGCTTCTCCCAGGCGGAGGAGCCGATCTTGGAGAGCGGGGGCGCGATCTTGCCGCCGCCGACGTACTTCTGGACGAGGTCGATCTTGGCGATGGGGACGTAGAGCCGGGTCTTCTCGGCGAACTCCAGGAGGAGCGTCTCCTCGGCGTGCTCGTCCGTCTTGTCGACGAACTGCAGGCCGAGGTAGCGCGCGATCCCGTGGTTGACGTGGACGACCAGGTCCCCCTCGTTCAGGTCGAGGAAGCTGTCGATCGCGCGGGTCTCGTAGCGTCGTCGCGAGGTCGTCCGGCGGACGTCGGCGCGGGCGAACAGCTCGTGGTCGGCGATGACGAGGGTGGCGGCGTCGGCGAGGTGGAAGCCGGCGCGGATGCGCCCCACGGCGGTGGTCAAACGGCCGCCCCGAGACGGCTCGGAGTCGGCGAAGATCTCGCCGAGCCGTTCGGCCTCGGCGGCGTTGTGGCAGGCGATGAGGACGCGATCGTTCCCCGCGACCGACTCCAGCTCGGCCTTGACCTTCGTCAGCTCGCCGGAGAACCGCTCGACGCTCTCGATCCGCAGGTGGCAGGTCGTCTCCAGCGAGTCGGCCGCGAGGGCGGAGAGGGCGATCGTCGGCCGTCGGATCAGGCGTTCGAACGTGCTCTCGACCGAGTAGAGCCCCCGGAGGTCCTCGGCGCGGGCGAGGTAGTGCCGGCCTTCCTCGCGAAGGTCGGCGGGCTCGAACAGGACGACCCAGGTCCCTTCGGGGAAGGCGTCGGTCGCCGGGCCGAAGTCGTCGAGGTGGGCGTCGTCGAACGTCGGCGGGACGGCGATGGTCACGTTCTGCCAGCGGTCGAGCGAGCGCTGGGTCTCGGCGTCGAAGGGCCGGATGGACTCGATCTCGTCGCCGAAGAACTCGATGCGGACGGGGTCGGAGGCGTCGGTGGGGAAGACGTCGAAGATGCCCCCCCGCATGCTGAACTCGCCGGGGACCTCGACGACCTCGACGCGCTGCATGCCCCGATCCATCAGCCACGACCCCAGCTCGTCGATCGGGGCGACGTCGCCGACCTCGAGCCGGCGCGACATCCGGCGGAGGACGTCGGGCTTGGGGACCGGCTGGAGCAGGGCCTGGATCGACGTGACCACGACCTTCGGCGGCAGCCCGCCGGCCAGCCGGCCGACCGCCCGGACGCGGGCTCCGAAGACCTCGTCGCGGGCGTCCTGCTCGCGAGGCAGCTTGTCCCAGGCGGGGAGGACCTCGGGGGCCAGGCCGGAGAAGACGGCGACGTCGTCGCGGAAGTCGTCGACGTCGCCGACGTGGGGCAGGACGACGACCAGGGTCGCGGGAGCGTGCGGCGCGAGGGCCGCGGCGATGAGCCCCGAGGCCGAGCCCCAGGCCCCGTCGATGGTGGCGGCCCGGCCGTCCCGAAGCGCGGCGACGACCTCGGGGAAGCCCTCCGCCTGCTGGATCAGCCGCGTCAGGTCCTTCAGGTCGCCGGCCTTGTCGGGCGCGGCGACGGGTGCGGGAGCGGGGCGTCTCGACGAAACCCTGGGCATCGGAGGCTCTTCGCGGGGAAAACGTCGCCGCCGATCCCGCGGATCAGGACGGTCGCCTGGTCGGCTTTCATTCTAGGCGAACGGTCCGCCGCCGCCTACTCGACCCGCGTCTGCAATCGCCGCGCCGATCGGCTTCGAACACGAGCGCCCCGCGCGGCCGCCGTCGGGGCGGGGGGCGTGGGGTGGGCGACCTGGGCCCGGGGACGGGCCGCCCGCCTCGCCATCCGGTCGAGGGCGTCGATCAGGTCGTCCATGGCGCAGGGGAGGTCCAGGCAGGCCGCCGCCCCGGCTTCTCGCGCCTGGGTGACGGCGGAGCGATCGGCGAAGCCCAGCAAGGCCAGGACCGGCCCCAGCCGGGAGCGACGTTCCAGGCGCTCCTCCCATCGCGGCTCCAGGACGGGCACGTCCCAGACCGTCAGTCGGGGGCCGTCCGCGGGGAGGTCGCCGTCCGGGCTCGCGGCGAGGGTGGGGGCGTCGGCCGTCCGATAGCCGCCCCGGTCGCAGGCCTCGCGCAAGACCTGGCGCAGCTCGTAGTCGGTGCTGACGACCTCGACCGGGAGCGTGTCGGCCGGCGTCCGCTTCGCCCGCGCCGGGACGCAGCCGAGCATGCGTTCGAGCTGACGGGGGAGCGTCTCGGCCGCGGTGGCCTCGGGGGTGACCAGCTCGACCAGGCTCGCGCAGCGCTCGATCTCGGCGTAGCGGACGAAGGGGCTCACGCAAAGCACGATGCGGGGCCAGTCCTCAGCCTGCAGCCCGCGTCGGAGGTCTTCCAGGCGGGAGACGTCGGCGGCGGTGAGCCGCGATCGGTGGAGGACCAGGATCTTCGGCCTCGCCCCGGCCTCGAAGGCCCGGCGGGGGAGTTCCGCCCCCTGCTGCTCGCAGGGGATCAGGTCGAAGCCGGACAGCGCCTCGGCGATGTCGGCGACCCAGGGGTCGCTCAGGTCGCCCGCGAAGCCGATCGTCGGAGCGGTCGTATCCATCGGCGTCCCTCCATGTCCGCCCCCACCCGTCGGCGTCGCGCAGAGCGAGACCGAGAGTCGAGTGGGGATATCCCTACCACGTTCCGTCCTTCCAGGCAACCGGGAATCGCCGCGTCGCCGCCGCGTCGGGCCCGGGGAGTCGATTCCGAGAATTTTCGTATCCGAGGGCCTTCCTCCGGGCATGATGAGAGGACCGACCAGTGCGAGGAGACGCCATGAGCACCGATCCAGGGGTTGCGACCCGAATCCAGACGCTGTTCGAGTCGGGGACGTTGAGCGGGCTCTCGGGGCGCGAGCTGCTCGACCGATTCGCGACGCACGGCGACCAGGCCGCGTTCGAGGCGATCGTCGCCCGCTACGGGCCGATGGTCCTGGGGGTCTGCCGACGCCTGCTGCGCGATCCCTCGGACGTCGACGACGCCTTCCAGGCGACGTTCCTGGTCCTGGTCCGTCGGGCCAGGTCGCTGGGGACGGACGACGTGGTCGCCGCCTGGCTGCACGGCGTCGCCTCGCGGGTGGCGCGGCGGGCGCGGGCCGACCGAAGTCGGCGGGAGGCTCGCATGCGGACCGGCCTCGACTCCGATTCCCATTCCCATTCCCATTCGGTCGCGCCCTCGTCGCCCGACTTCGCGCTGAAGGCGGTGATCGACGAGGAGATCGAGCGCCTGCCGTGGAAGTACCGCGCCCCGGTCGCCCTGTGCTACCTGGAGGGGCTGACTCACGAGTCGGCCGCGAGCCGGCTGGGCTGGCCGCTGGGGACCGTGAAGGGCCGCCTGGCTCGCGCCCGGTCGCTGCTGGGCTCGCGTCTGACTCGTCGCGGAGTCTCCACCAGCTCGGTCGCGATCGCGGGCTCGCTCGCCCTGGATCGCCTGGGACGGGCCGCTGTCCCGAACCCACTTCGCCTGGCCGTCGTCCGCGCGGCCCTTCGGATCGTCGGGGGGAGTCCCTGGCGATCGGTCGTCTCCCTTCCCGTCGTCCATCTCGCCCAGGGAGTCCTCACGTCCATGATCTTCACGAAATTGAAGTCCGCCGGGGCTCTCGTCCTGGCCTTCGGCCTGCTCGCCGCGGGGGCCCAGGTCGCCGCCCGCCAGCCGGGAGACGAGCCCCGGCCCGATGTCGAACAAACCCGACCGCCGGCGACCAGGCCCGAGCCCGAGGTCGCGCCCATGCTCCAGGGCTTCGTGGGGCGGGTGCCGGTTTCGACCCCCTCGCCGGAGGACCGATTCCTGGACGCCGCCCGGCGCGCGTTCCTGGAGGCGGCCGAGGACCACGCCGGCGGCCGGGCCTCCCTCGATCGGGTCTACCGGGCGTCCCGGCTCCTGCTCGACGCGCAGAAGGACCGGGCGGAGACCGAGGAGGGCCGCAAGGCCGCGTTCGCCGAACACCTGGATCGGATGCGCGTGGTGGCGCAGGCCGACCTTTCCCGCGCCTCCGGCGACGCGGGCTCCTCGCACTTCGCCGAGACCCGCGCGATGCTCGCCGAGGCCGAGCTTTGGATCGCTCGGGGCCAGGACGAACGGCGCCCGCCCCAGCCTCGGGACGGCGGCACGAGCGACGCGAAGGGCGATCCCTCCGATGCGGAAGGGGAGCGGAACCCGAAGTCGGCGGCGATCCTCAAGAAGCTGGATCAGCCTCTCGCCATGAACTTCCCCAACGAGACGCCCCTGGAAGACGTTCTCAAGTACGTCAGGCAGGCGACCCAGGGAGAGCACGACGCCGGGATCCCGATCTACGTCGATCCGCTCGGCCTCAACGAAGCCGACAAGACCACGACCTCGCCGATCTCGATCGACCTCGACGGCGTCCCGCTCAGGCGGACGCTGCAACTCCTGCTGAAGCAGCTCACCCTGGTGTATTTCGTCGAGGACGGGATGGTCGTGATCACGTCGACCGAGTCGGGCCGGAACGGCCTCGGCCCCGAGATGGCCAGCCCGTCCCCCCTGGAGCAGGAGCTCGACAGGGCCTCCCGAGGCGAGATGACCCTGGACGAGCTGAAGGCCTTCTCCGAAAAGCTCAAGGCCATCCAGGAGGTTCGGACGCTCAACGAGAAGTTGAATTCGAGCCCGCCTTTTACCGGCGGCGGGATCGGCCCGCATTCGCCTTCGACGCCCTCGCAGTGAGGGCCGATCGGGCTTGACCCGGACCACGAGGCGAGGGCGACTCGCCGAGCTTTTTCGAGACTCCTCACTCAACTCCACCACCTTGAGGGGCCGGGAGACGGCACCCCAGGATCTTCCGTCAGAATTCGGTGGGGCTAGGTGAGGAGTGTCGCTATTTCCGAATCGTTTTCGACGAGTCGCCCGCGTCTCAGAGCGGCTCGATCTCCACCTCGGATTCCAGGCGTTCGACGGTCTCGGGGTCGATCGCGCCGGCGTCCCAGACGGCGGCGTTGGCGGCGGCGCAGGCGACGGCGTGGCGGAGGATCGCCTCCGGTTCGGCCCGCTTGAGCCAGGCGTCGACCAGGCCGGCGAGCATCGAGTCGCCCGAGCCGATCGGGTTCCTGACCTCGATCTCGGGCGGGACGGCCTCGTAGAGCGTCTCGCCGAACTGGATCAGGGCCGGGTCGGGGCCGTCGGTGACGATCCCGCAGGCGACCCCCCGGCGCTTCCAGTCGCGCAAAAGGCCGACGACGTCCTCGTCGTCGACGGTGCTCCGGCCGAGCCGCATCGCGGCCTCGCGGCGATTCATCTGGATGGCCGTGGGCCAGAAGCCCCAGATGGCCTCCAGCGCCGGGCCGTAGGTGTCCAGAAAGACCGGAATCCTGCGGGCGCGGGCCAGGGAGATCAGCTCGCTGTACACGCCGTGGGTCGTGTGGGACGGGCTTGACCCCGAGAGCGTCAGCGCCTCCACGCCGGGCTCGGACAGCGCCCGCTCGACCCGGGCGACGAGTTCGTCGGCCTCGGCCTGGGCGATCTCCGGGTCGGGGTCGAAGAACGCGGTCTGATCGGTCGTCCCCTCGGTCGCGACCGTCAGGATCACCCGCGTCGGCGAGTTCGTCTCCACGAGGATCGGGTCTAGCCCGTCCTCGCTCTTCAGGAGGGAGTGGCAGGTCTCGCCGGCGGCCCCCCCCAGGAACGTCACCGGCGTCGCCGACCGCCCCAGCCGCTTCAAGGCCCGGGCGACGTTGTTCCCCTTGCCGCCGACCACGTCGCGGATCGCCTTGCCGCGCACCGAGTCGCCGGGCTTCCAGGCCGGGACCACCAACGTCCTGTCCAGACACGGATTCAACGTCACGCACAAGATCATAAGAATCGAACCATCAAGGGATGGGATGAATCTTGCGGATCGGGCGGACCGATTCCACCCTGTCGACCAGCCCCCCATTGTCGCGGCCGACGCCCGAAGGGCAACCGTCGAGCCCCGAAACTCGGGAACCGCGCGGGTCGCCGGCGCCTATCGAGACCCCCCGGCGCGCGATACGCTCCGGTTGGGATTCCTTCCCGGATCGAGGGTTATCGCGATGAACGGCACGCCGGTACGTCGGGGATTGGGCTTTCGAGCGTGGGTCGCGTCGTTGGCGGTCGGGGTCGTCCTGTCGGGGCGATCGCAGGCCGAACCGCTGAAGGTCTACGTCTCCAACCGGGGCGATGACGCCTGGTCGGGACGGATCGCCGACCCGAAACCGGGGGGCGGCGACGGTCCCCTGGCCACGCTGGAGAAGGCCCGCGACGTCGTCCGGGGCCTGAAGACGCTGCCCGAGGCCCGCGAGGGGATCGAAATCCTGATCCGCGACGGGGCGTATCCCCAAGCGCGGACGCTCCGATTCGACAGGGAGGACGGCGGCTCGGCGGCGGCCCCGATCGTCTATCGCGCTTTCCCCGGTGAGCGGCCGATCATCCGAGGCGGCCGCGCGATCGAGGGGTTCGCCCCACATGAGGGGAAGGTCCTCAAGGCCGACCTGAAGGCCCAGGGGTTCACCGACCTTGGATTCCGCGAGCTGTTCTTCGACGGCGTCCGCCTGCCGCTGGCCCGATACCCGAACTTCGAGGCCGACAACCCCTACGGCGGCGGCTGGGCGTTCGCCGACGGCGAGCGCGTGCCGATGTACCAGGACGTGCCCGGCGAGGTCCGCAACACGCTCCATTACAAGGCGAAGGACGCGAGGGGCTGGAAGAAGCCCGAGGAGGTGGAGGTCTTCGTCTTCCCCCGCTACAACTGGTGGAACAACATCGTCCCGATCCGTTCGATCGACGCTGAGAAGCGGCTGATCACGCTCACCGCCGACGCCTCATACCCGATCCGTCCCGGCGACCGCTATTACTTCCGGGGAGGACGGGAGGATCTGGACGCGCCCGGCGAATGGTACGTCGACCGTGAGTCCGGCGTGCTCTACCTCTGGCCCCCCGCGCCGCTCGACGAGGGCCACGTCGTCGCGGCGCCGGTGGTCGAGGACCTGATCCGGGTGGAGCCCGGCGCGGCGCACCTGACTTTTCGGGGCCTCACCCTGGAAGCCTGCACCGGCGCGGCCGTCTCGATGCAAGGGACGGAATCCTGCGCCGTGGCGGCCTGCACGGTCCGGGGTGTCGGCGATTACAACCACGGCGCCCTGAGCGTTTCCGGCGGCTCGGGCAATCGGATCGTCGGCAACGACGTGTCGGACGTCGGCTCGCACGGCGTCTCCCTGAGCGGAGGCGATCGGGTCTCGCTGACCTCGGCCGACAATCAGGCCGTCAACAATTACATCCACCACGTCGGCGTCCTGTACAAGCACGGCGTGGGGATCTCGATGGAAGGCGTCGGCAACGTCGCGGCCCGAAATCTGATCCACGACGGCCCGCGCATGGGGATCCTGTTCAGCGGCAACAATCTGCTGCTGGAAGGCAACCACATCCGCCACATGAACCTGGAGACCGAGGACACCGGCGCCGTCTACACCGGCGGGCGGGACTGGATCTCGTCGCGAGGGACGGTCATCCGCCACAACCTGATGCACGACATGCTCGGCTTCGGCAAGGATTCCAGGGGACGCTGGGTCTCGCCCCACTTCGCCTGGGGCGTCTACCTGGACGATAACACCGGAGGCGTCGACGTCATCGGCAACATCGTCTATCGGTGCTCGCGGGCCGGGCTGCATCTTCACAACGGCCGCGACAATCGCATCGAGAACAACATCTTCGTGGATAACGGCCCGCAGCAGTACGAGTATTCGGGGTGGACGGTGAACCACTCGTACTGGAAAGACCACCTGAAGACGATGCTCGAAGGGTACGCGAAAGTGATCGACAGCCCGGCCTGGAAGGGGATGCGGGGGATGTCCACCCGTCCCCAGGACGCCCCCTTGCCGGACGGCCGGATCATGACCGGCAATGAGTTCGTGCGGAACATCGTCGCCTACGCCGACCCGGACGCCGCCCTCGTCCGCACCAACGACGTCCCGTTCGATCACAACACGTTCGATTACAACCTGGTCTGGCATCACGGCCTGCCCATCAAGACCGGCCAGCGCAAGGCCGGGGCAGTCGTCTCGGGCGAACTGGTCCCCAACGCCGATTTCGCGCGCGGGGAGCTTGGCGAACTCCCGACCGACTGGCAGTGGCAGATCCGCACGCCGACTTCCAAAGCCGGGCTCGTGGACGACGGCGGCGAACGGGCGCTTCGCATCGAGGCCGCGTTCGACGAGTCGAAGGAGCGGGACAACTACCCGATCGTCGTCAGCAGCCTGTTCCCGGCGAAACCTGGAAGCAGCTATCGCCTGCGAGCCTCGTTGCGCGCGTCGAACCCCGACGTGCGCGCGCAGGTCATGCTGCAAGGCTACGAGGCGGGTGCCTTCTTCTGGGCGAACTCTCCGAACGAGGCGAAGGTGGGGACCGAATGGAAGGAGGTCGAGTTCGTCTTCGCGATCCCGGCGCCCGGCCGGTCGGGTTATCACCCGACGATGAAGGACTTCCGGGCGCGGATCGACTTCCCCGCGAAGGAGGGCGCCCTGTTCGTCCGAGACGTCTCGATCCACCAGGTCGAGACGCTCGACGAGTGGGCGTCGTGGCGGGCGATGGGGATGGACGCGCGTTCGATCGTCGCCGATCCGGGATTCGTCGATCCCGCACGCGACGACTTCCGGCTCAAGCCCGATTCGCCCGCGTTCCAGCTCGGCTTCAAGCCGATCCCCGTCGAGTCGATCGGGCCCTACCAGGACGAACTGCGGGCGTCCTGGCCCATCGTCGAGGCCCCCGGCGCGCGCGAGCATCCGGTGCGGACGCCTGAGAGCGTCGACTGAGAGTCTTTGGCTTCTCCGGACCATAACGTCCTTCCCCCCTCGCGGGCTTTCAGGGGGAGGTATCGATTTTCATCAATACTTCGGGGGGCGGGGCGGCGTCGCGCGGCGGGCCGGGCCAGGGCTCCGGGAGGAAGCGGCCGGCGGGGTCGGCCCCCCCGATCCAGGCCCGCAGGACGGCGGCGCCCCCCAGCAGGAAGGTCGACCAGCGCCGGGGCTTGGGGGCGGCGGCCGGCCCCGGCCCCGGCTCGGGCTCGGGTCGATCGGCGGCGTCGGCCGCGCCGCCGACCTCCAGCGTCCACAGGGTCGCCAGGGCCATCGCGGCCCACAGCCGGGCCGCCCGCGCCGGGTCGGCCATCCGGCTCCGCTCCCACCGCCAGCCGTCGCTCTTGATCTTCTTGAACGAGCACTCGATCCAGGCCCGCACGGCGTACCAGGACGCGTCGGCCTGTTCCGGCGGCAGGTCGGTGAGGATCAGCCAGGGGTCGGCGCGGCCCTCGTCCCACCGCGCCAGCAGCGTGCAGTCCAGCCGCGCCTCCTTCGTCTTGAAGGCCTGGCCGCGGGCCCGGAACCGGGCCCCGTGCCGCGGGGCCAGCTCGGGCATCCGCGCCCATCGGCCCCCCTGGGGCCGGAAGCAGCCCCGGGCCCTGGCCCGCATCAGCGGGTGCCAGCCCAGCTCGACGATCGCCCGGAACAGGCCCGACGACTCGATCCCCCGGTCCGACAGGACGAACACGCGTCGGTCCGGCCCGACGTGCTCGCGGAGCAGGCCCAGGAGCCGCTTCCAGTGCGGGTTCCAGGCCCCCGGCTCGTTCCCCGGCAGGACCGCCCAGGCGACCGGCACGGCGCACGACCGGTAGAGCGCCGCGACGCACAGGACCGTCATCCGATCGCCCAGCGCGGTGGCGTCGACGGCCAGGGCCAGGGGGCCGTCGCCCCAGCTCGAGAGGACCCAGCCCAGCAGCGGGCCGAAGCAGGCCTCGGGATCGAGCTCGCGGCGGGACCGGCCCCGCTTCGAGGCGGCCGGGCGGTAGAACTCGCGGAGCCGCTGGCGGACCGTGCCGGGCCCCACGTCCAGCAGGGCCGCCAGGTGGACGGCCACCCGGTCCAGCCCGCCGCCGCGTGCCAGGATCATCCCGAGGCTGTACCAGGCCAGGACCCGGGCCTGGCATCGCGACAGCGTGGGGAACCGAGTCGCGACGCGGTCGGACCAGCGGTACAGTAGTTCGGGGCGGGGCATGGCTCCTCCCGGTCGAACAGCGGTCAGCCCTGGTAAGCCGTCCGCTATAAACCGGGACCGTGCCCCGTTCCACACCCCTCTCCCATAAACCGGACGAAATACCTCCCCCTGAAAGCCCCTCGCGGGGGAAGGTGGTCCGAAGGACCGGATGAGGGGGAAGACGAGCATGAGAGCCGTCGGCGTTTCGGGCGGCCGATCTGCGAATCCCGATGGCCTTTGCGCTCGTCCCCCCCCTCATCTGACGCCTTCGGCGTCTGTCTTCCCCCGCCAGGGGGGAAGATCGTTATTGAACACGGAGCCCGCTGGTGATTCGGGCGTCTGGACATCGAATTCCGACGGCGCTCGTGCTCGCCCTCCCCTTTATCCGACCCCTTCGGGGCCTGCCTCCCCGCGAGGGGGGGTGGCGTCGGAGACCGTGCCGACTTGACCTTCGGAGACCGACTCTGGTCAAGCGGCCCAGTCGGGCCGGGTCAGGCGCGGAGGCCCCGGCGTTGGTCCCAGTAGAAGAAGATCCCGACGGCGCCGGTCAGGAGGGCGACCAACGCCAGCACGGCGAAGGCGCCCGACCAGCCGAAGGCCACGGAGACCTTCGCCATGAACAGCCCGGAGAGCATCGCGCCGATGTAGCTGACGCCGTCGATGATCCCGGCCGCCGCCGCCGAGCCCTTCTTGCCCCCGAAGTCGAGGGCCACGGCGCCGGCCAGGAATGAGTACGGGCCGACCAGCAGGAATCCGATCAGGGCGACGACCGCCGCCGGCCCAAACGCCGTCCCGTGGGGGACCCTGATCGCCAGGAAGAACAGGGCGACCGTCGCCGCAAGCAGTCCGGCCGCGATCACCAGCGCCCGGCCCCCCCGGCCCAGCCTGTCGCTCAGGAATCCCACGAGGAGGACCGAGATCCCCCCGAAGAACGGGAACCAGGCGCTCTTGTCGGCGGCCTCGGCGTCGGTGAAGCCGAGGTCGTCCTTGAAGTAGAGCGGCGTCCAGTTCTGGAACGTCTCGCGAAGCAGCGTCAGGCCGATGGAGAGCAGGCAGGCGCACCAGAAAGCCCGGCTGCGGAACAGCGGGCCCAGGATGCTCGCCAGCCCGCTCGACTTCGCCTCCGCCCCCTCCCGGCCGAACAGGTTGTCCGGGTTCGGCTCGGGCTCGGGCTCGCCCACGTCCGCCGGGCTCTCGCGCAGGAAGATCAGGTTGAGGACGAACATCGCCCCCAGCACGGCGGCCGTCGTGCAGTAGATCCCCCGCCAGGTGAAGTCGTAATCGAGGAGGATCTTCATAAACTTGCGCGAGAGCGCGTCGCCGAACAGGTAGCTGAGGCTGACGAAGCCCATCACCGTCCCGAACCGGTTGTACGGGAACCATCGCGAGACCACCCGGACGATCCCCACCCAGCCCAGCGATTGCGCGAATCGATTCCCCACCGAGGTCGCCAGGAAGGCGGGGAGCGTCCCCCCCAGCGCGAACGCCAGGGTGAAAAAGATCGAGCCCAGCATGCCCGCCAGGTAGATCCGGCTGCCCCCCAGGCGGTCGGTGACGCCGCCGCCGAGGAACTTGCCGGCCGCGTAGGCGAGCGCGCCGATGGTGATGATTGAGCCCAGGCCGATCTTGGCGTCGTCCGGGCTCATGCCCCCCCGCGCCAGCTCCTCGCGGATCATCGGGGCGCAGACCGGGAAGTTCGACCGGCAGAAGTAGTACCCCGTGTAGCCGGCCATCAGGAGGGCGACGGTCGCGACCTGGCGGCGGGCCAGGCGGGGGTTGCGGACGGGGGGCGCAGCGTCGGTGGTCACGTCGGATCCCTGGAGTCGGCCTCGGGCGACGCGGTCGTCGCGCGACGCCTGGGTCACGTTCGGGGGAATTCGCGGCCTTCGAGGGCCTCGATCGCCAGGCGGAGCGGCTCGGGGACGCGGGTCGGCCGTTGGGCCTTGTAGTCGAAGACGACCAGCGTGGACGTCCCCTCGGCGGCGAGAGCCCGCTGATGCTCGCTGAAGATCTTGTGCTCCAGCGTGATGCTGGCGACGCCGATCCGCGCCACGCGGACGCCGACGTGGACCGTGTCCGGGTACGTCAACTGCCGTCGGTAGTCGTTGGCGATCGACGCCAGGATCGGCCCGATCCCGGCCTCCCGGTGCAGGGTCATCAGCCCGACCTTCTCCGCGTAGGCGATCCGGGACGTCTCGTACCAGCGGAAATAGGTGACGTGATTGACGTGGCCGAAGGGGTCCTGTTCACCCCACTGCACGGGGAGCGCGACCGCCACGCGGAAATCCGCGAGCAAAGCCCGCATCTCGGTCGACGTGCTCATCGCGATCCGGCGCCCCTGGTGGTCACGTCCCGACGTCGCCGCGCCCTCGGCGCGACTTCCGGGAGAGGCCCCGATGATAACGTCCGCCCGCGCCGGAGTCGACGGAGGGGCGCCGCCTCGTCTCAGGTCGGCGACTGCCGCGCCCTCGCCTCGGAGTCGGCCATCCGCTTCTTCCAGACCTCGATCAGGGCCATGCTGACGGCGACGATCGCCGGGCCCAGGATCATCCCCGAGAGCCCGAAAATCGCCAGGCCGCCCAGGAACGACAGCAGCGCGGGGACGTCGTGCATGCGCATCCGCTGCCCGACCAGCCGTCCGTAGACGAAGTAGCCGAGGATGACGAAGGTGAGCAGCCCCCAGCCGACCAGCACGCCCGCCGCGAGCCATCGCCCGGTCGCCGCGAGGTAGACGGCGGCGGGCCCCCAGATCAGGCCGGCGCCCACGATCGGCAGGACGCTCAGGACGAACATGACCATCGTCCAGAGCACCGGGGCGGGCAGGCCGATGAACCAGAACAGCAGCCCGAAGCTCCCCGCGCTGAGCACTCCGGTCACCAACGTGGCGTAGAGGTTGGCGTGGACCGAGTCGCCGGCGCGGTGGATGATGAAGTCGCTCTCGGGCCGGGTGATCGGCAGCAGATCCTGGACCTCGCCGAGGAACGCGCGAGGGTCGCGGAACAGGTAGTAGAGGATGAACGCCGCGACCAGGAACTGGATGGCCGCCACCGCCGACACCTGGGTCAGCCCGGAGACGTACTGGGCGAGGAAGCCGGCCGACTGCCTCGCCTGCTCCTCGACGTCGAACCCCTTGTCCTTCAGCCAGCCCAGCCCTCGGCCCACATACGGGACCCTGGCCATGGACGCCTCGACCCCGCCGTCCTCGTCCGTCTGCTTCTGCAGCTTCTTGACAGCGGCGCCGGCCTCGGCGGCGAGGTTGTAGACGGTGAAGCCGCCGATCCCCACGATCAGGGCCACCACCAGGCTCGTGCTCGCCGCGGCGGCCACCGACGGCCAGGGGATGTAGCGACGCAGCCGCACGTGCATCGGCCAGGCGAGGATCGCCAGCGCCACCGCCCAGGTGATCGACGGCAGGAACGGGACGGCCAGCATCACGCAAAGGCCCAGCAGGACGACGGTGAGGGCGACCATCGCGAAGATGCGGAGCCCTTCGCCGGCCTTGGGCCGGCCGGCCGGTGCAAGCTCGGTGGCCGCCCCCGTGGGGCGATCGCTGTCGGATGTCATGGTTCGGCTTTCTGCTCTCGGAAGACCAGGGGCGGTCGGCTCCGGCTCGCCATCGGCGGCGGCGGACGCGACGGCGCGCGGCGGCCCGCGGACGAGGCCGTCCGCGCGGGTCGGCGATGCCGCGCGACACCCTTCGGCAATATGAAAATCGGATGCCGACGGCGAACCGAATTTCCAATCGGCGAGCAGCGGCTCAGTCCGGCTGCTTCCAGAGCAGGGTCCAGTGGCGGTCGGAGGTCCTCGACACGCAGCCGGCCGGCAGGCCGACCGTGGCGGCGAGCATGGCCGCCTCCTCGACGGTCAGCGCGGCGTGGAGCGAGGCGCGGAAGAGTTCGCGGGCCTCGGCCGACTCCCCGGCGGCGTACTGCTCGACGAGCGCCGCGAGCGTCTCCTCGTCGTCCGGCCGGGCGAGGTCGCGGATCATCAGCGTGCCGCCCGGCTCGAGATGCTCGAACATCGTCGCGAGGGCGGGGGCGGGGTCGGGGATGTGGTGGATGATGGTGTTGGAGATCACGGCCTCGAAGCGGGCGTCCCCCAGCGAGTGCGGGAGCTTGGCGTCGCCGGGGATGAACCGGATGCGGTCGGCGAGGCCGGCCTCCTCGACGTTCCGCGCGGCCCGTTCGAGCATCGCCGGGGCCAGGTCGACGCCGACGATCCGCGCCATCGGGTCGGCGAGGGCCAGCGCGATGGGGATGCGGGCGGTGCCGGTCCCCACGTCGACGATCTCGCCACCCCGGCAGGGTCCGTGGGCGGCGAGGAAGTCGGCCGTGAAGCGGTCGTTGACCGCCCGATGATCCATCGCGTCGTACTGGGCGACCTCGTCGGGCCCTTCCATCGACTCGGGTTCGAGGATGCGCGGGATCATCGGGCGGCTCCTTGGCTCAAGGATCAAGGATGGGGACGCAAGCTCAGAGGGCGCGGAGCGCCTTGTAGGCTTCTTCCAGGCAGGCCCGGACGTCGTCGGCCGGGTTCTCCTCGTTCTCCTCGTACTCCAGGGCGACGAGGCCCTTGTAGCCGTTGGCGGCCAGGACCTTGAACAGGCCGGGGTAGTTGAGGTCCCCCTTGCCCAGGATGGTGAAGTGCTCGGCGTCCTTCACGTCCTTCAGGTGGACGCCGAAGACGCGGTCGCCGAAGACCTCGGCGGCGCGGACGGGGTCTTCCTTGGAGCGGAGGAAGTGGCCGGCGTCGATGCAGCAGCCGATCCTGGGGCTGTGCCCCTCGATCGCCTTGGCGATGACGTCGATCTTGTCGTAGCGGTGACCCGGCCCGTGGTTGTGGATGCCGACGCCGATGCGGAACTCCTCGACCAGCTTGTCCAGGTCGTCGAAGCTGTCCGGGTCGGGGTCGGCGGAGAGGTACTCGATCCCCATCTTCTTGGCGAACTCGAACGGCTTGCGATTGTTCGGGTCCCCCTTCTTGAACGGGATCACGCCGTAGCCCACCACCTCGACGTCGGCCCGCTTGAGCAGGGCCTTCGTCTTCTCGATGGCGTCGGCGTCCTCGGTCATGGGGATGTGGCCGGGGTAGGCTTCCCAGTAGTGGATGCCCAACTCGCGGGAGACGGCCAGGGCCTTCTCGACGCTCGACTTACCCCCCTCCTTGTAGCCCCGGAGCGAGTAGCTCTGGAGGCCGAGGCGGAAGGGCGCCTTGGCGAAGGCGGCCCCGAGCGAGCCCGCCCGCAGGGGGCGTCCGGCGGCCAACGCGCCGAGCGCTGCGAGGCCGCCGCCCAGGAGGCCGCGTCGGGAGAGATTCGCGTCGCGTTGCGTGGACATCGTGGGATTCCGTGGGTTCCAGCAGGCCGAAGGGGCGAACGAGCCGCCCGACGAGGGACGGCGAGACGCCCCGCCGCTCACCCCCGCTCCTGCCTGCGAGGCTACCCCACCGCCAGCCACGTCGCCAGGCCCTACCCCAGGCGGGATGCGTCGCCCCCGAAGGTTCGACGGATCCCCCGGCCGCCAAGAAGCCAGTCGCTCCTCGAGTCGGCCCCGACTCCTCCTCACCCTTCCCAACAACCCCCAACCCTCGACCGCCCCCGATCCCGCCCGCGCTCCCGGAGTTGCGGGTTGCCTGGCTTGGATGCCCGGCAAATTGAACCGGCTCCGCGCCCCCCTCGCGCCGGCTCCCCGACTTCTCCAGACCATCCTTCTCAGGCGCCTGGCCCGCTCCGACCTCCTGATCTCGTCGGTGATCATGGATCGCATCGCGGTCGGCTCCAAACCGGTCGTCGATCCGCCCTGAAGTCCTGAAGCATCTCTTCGAGATCTTCGACCGTCTCGAAAACGCTCGTTTTTGAGATCATCCGTCGAGGGATGGGCGTTCGTCTTCGCGTGGCCCAGTCGCCGGACCTCGGGATTGTTGGGCACGCCGACCATGCCGAATAGGTATCGCATGCGTCGTCCGTATCGACGGATGAGAGTACGGCTTTCGCAAAGCCAACGGCCGTGTCGAGTAGGCCGGACACAAGCTGGCAGCTAGCCGAGCCCGCGACGTCGGGGTTCTAAACGGCGCTCATACCCTCGTATTCCCAGTCCAATCGGTGCCGCAATTGTTGCACTATCGCTTCCCAATTCGGCCCTGTTACGGACGACACATAGTTACGCAAAACACGGTCAATACTCTCCGGCTCGAACGATTCGACGATGAATCCCCGAAAGGTTCGCTCCCCCCGAGCCCTCGCGTGCGAAGCCATAGACGGCGTGGACACGTTCGCCTGGAACATCTCGGAGCCTGGCTCTGCCTCGGGGCCGATGTCCAGCGTGAAGCAGCCGTGTCCATCCTGCGGCTGAGTTCGGTCCGCCGAGACGAACGCGTCCCAGTCGAGAAAGTCGTTCGGCTGGATTCCTTTCAGTTCAGCTCTCATGCCGTATTGCATCCAAGCTCAGCAGGCCGGCCCGCCGAGTGGTATCTCGATGATACCCGAGGAGTCGGCCCAATGATTGGCTCCCGACCGCCGTGCCAGCGAAGCTCTACCTCAAATGCCACCGCCGCGGTTGGTCGCAACGGTCCGGGTCGGCCCTGTCCCTACCCCAGCCCCTAGGTCCAAGGATGCGCCCTCGGACTCTGTCTCAAAAACGCTCGTTTTTGAGACGGGGCCAACGGCCTCGCAAGGGTCGCCAATCGTGCCACATAGGGTGTCGCCCGGAGCAGCCATATGCACATAAGAGAATGGACTTCCGCGGAGGGCACAGGGCATGTCGGGTAGGCTAGTCGCTAGTTGGCTGGATAAGGTCGGGCGAATCAACCATTGGCGACAGTGACGAATGCCTTCCCATGATCCAACGCCCACTTCAACTGGTAGACGAGAGTCTGTCGCCCTTCTTCGATGCTCGGATCGTCGTGAGATAGATCCACATCGGAGAGCCGCTTGTACTCGTCGGCTACCTGCGGGGGGGGTGAGGAATCGCACATAGGGGGTGTCGCCCCAGGCGGGCACGGGCAGCGGCAACTGGCCGTTGAGCAGGGGCGAATCGATCTCCAGGTCTTCCGGGTCGCCAACCTCGTCGAAGTCGTCTTCCGGGACGGGGATGACCTCTCCGAAGTACTCGGACAGGATATCGATGGCGTAGCCGTAGAGGAAGCGTGACCGCTCGGGGGCTCGGCAGTCTCCGTCGATGAGGTCGGCCAAGGCTTGCCGTAAGGAATAGCTCGGCGGCTCGTCTTCCTGGAGGTCGAACGACTCGATCGTGCTGGCGGCTGCCTCGACGATCCTCCCTAGCAAGTCGCCGTCTCGGGAGCCGAACGCGGCCCGCATAAGGTCGAGGTCTACGGCATAGGCAGTACCGTTGATCGCCATAGTCATCTCTCCTACCGAGCGGGGATTCTCCGTTTCGCTCGAATATCCTACAAGCCACCAACCACGGATGGAACACGCCCCCGTTGGGTCGTTCGGACGTGGCTTTTGACACTGCCATCATGGATATACCCCAAGCGGCACGAGGTCGATACCCCCCTCGTGGCGACCGGCTTGACCGTCTCAAAAACGCCCGTTTCTGGGACGCCTGGGAAAGAGACCGCGAGACCAGGCACGCAGGGCCGAAATCCGTCCCGATAATCGTCCCACAATCAGCGTCTCGAAACCTTGCCAGTCCGGTTGAGTTATGAGACGAATCCTCGGTGCCTGCGACGTGGAGCGCCATGCCGATCGGGGGCGCCCGAGTCTCGACCCAGGAATAGAACCTAGGAATAGGCTTTGGTGGCCCTGCACTTTGGTCGGGTCGGTTTGGACGAGGCAGATGGGGGTTGGACGGTGACTCGGAAAGGAAAGATCGAAGGCTCTCTGTCGGAGGCATCGACCCCCGGAGTCCGGCCTGGGCATGGCCAGGTCGACGAGGGGCGGGTGGGCTCCCTCGGCGCGCGGGGAAACGGGGGCCGCGTCCGAGCGAAAAGCGTGGCGGGTCGGGCTGAGAGCGTCGGTGTTCGAACCGGCCGGGGGCTCGAAGTGGGCGTGGGGGTGGGGGTCTTGGCTTGCCCCACGGCACGGATTCAGGCCGCTTGTGGACGTCGGAACGGCTCGGGTATGATCCCGGTTGGCGGTGGATGGCTGCGTCGCGACCTGAGTCGAGTCGAGGAGGCGTCATGGATCCCACGCGCGAGAGTTTCGGGACCCTGATCCCCGTCGGGGGAGGGGACCCCATCCCACTGGTCAAGGCGGAGCTGACGGTCGGTCGGCGGCCGGCCTGCGACATCCGGCTGGATTTCGAGAACGTCTCGGGCAAGCACGCGGTCCTGACGCTGATCAACGGGCTCTGGCACGTCCGGGACATGGCGAGCACCAACGGCACGAGCGTCAACGGCTCGCGGCTGAGCAGCCCGCATTCGGTCATGCCCGAGGACGAGGTGGGTTTCGCCGGACACCTCTTCACCCTGGACTACGTCCCCAGCGGCCCGGAATCGCTGATCTCCAGCCACCAGACGCTGGAGGAGGACGTGCAGGACGAGCGCCGGCGGCACTCGCTGATGGAGCTGGCCGGGCTCGACACGGACGCCAAGGCCCCGCGCGTCAGCCGGCCCAAGACGGCCCCCGTGGCGATCGAGCGGCTCTCGGTCGACGAGGCCGAGTTCGACGACACCGTCCCCAAGCACTTCAAGCCCAAGCCCGCCGCCAAGGCCAAGAAGAAGGCCGAGGATGAGGACGACTTCCTCAAGCTGATCGAGGACGAGGTCGTCAAGAAGCCGGAATGATCCACATTCCGAGCGGGCCGACGAGAAAGTTTGGTCGGTCGACCCGGGAACGTCGCTTAACTTCGACATGAGATGAGGCGGCTCCAACATCCCGGGCGTCGAACTTTTTCCGCGTCGGCCGTGCCGGCGCCTGACGCTCCGGGGTCGGACGAGACGCCTCCCATCTTGAACGGGAGACGAACGCGATGAACACGCTGAGCAAGTCCCTTCTGGCGTTGGGCCTGGCGGCCCTGATGACGGCTCCCGCCTCGGCCCAGCAGCGGCGCGGCCCCGGCGGCCCCGGCTTCGGTGGCCGCGGCCTGGGCGTTTCCATGCTCCTGTCCAACTCCGGCGTCCAGGATGAGCTGAAGCTCGACGACGCCCAGAAGTCGAAGGTCCAGGAGGTCGCGGCGGCGGCCCGCTCGAAGTTCGAGGCGGCCCGCAGCGAGACCGAGGGCCTGCAAGGCCAGGAGCGGATGGCCAAGGTCCGCGAACTCACCAAGGGCGTCGACGCCGAATCCCTCAAGGCGGTCTCCGAGGTCCTCAAGCCCGAGCAACTCGCCCGCCTGCACGGCATCCACTACCAGGTCGCCGGCGCGTCGGCGTTCCAGGACGAGGCGCTCCAGAAGAAGCTCGACCTGACGAGCGAGCAGAAGTCGGCCGTCGACGAGATCATCACGGCGTCCAACTCCGAGCTTCGCGGCCTGTTCCAGGGCGGCGGCGGCGACCGCGAGGCGATGATGAGCAAGATGGCCGAGCACCGCAAGGCGACCCTCGCCAAGGTCGAGGCCAAGCTCACCGCCGAGCAGAAGGCCGAATACGCCAAGCTCCTCGGCGCCCCGTTCGAGCTCAAGTTCGAAGGTCGCGGCCCCGGCCGCTGATCGACGAGCGAGGTCGAGACCGAGACCGAGCCAGTCCGACGCAAGCCTTCGCGGGCGGGGAGGGTCCATCCCGGACCTTCCCCGTCCGCGTCGTCGTTTCGTCGTCGGGTCACTCGACGGTCACGCTCTTGGCGAGGTTCCGAGGCTTGTCGATGTCGCACCCCTTGAGCCGGGCGACGTGGTAGGCCAGGAGCTGGAGCGGGACGACCGCCAGGAGGGGCTGGACGACCTCGGGCGCGTCGGGGATGGGGAGCACGTGCTCCGAGAGCCTCGCCAGCTCGGCGTCCCCCTTCACTCCCACGCTGACGACCGGGCCGCGGCGGGCGCGCACCTCCTCGATGTTGCTCAGCGTCTTGGCGTGGAGCGGGCCGCGCGGGGCGACGAAGACGGAGGGGGTGTGGGGGTCGATCAGGGCGATCGGGCCGTGCTTCATCTCGGCCGTGGGATAGCCCTCGGCGTGGATGTAGCTGATCTCCTTCAACTTCAAGGCCCCTTCGAGCGCGACCGGGTAGTGGATGTCGCGGCCGAGGAACAGGGCGCTCCGCGCGTGGACGAAGTCCTCGGCGGCGGCCTCGATCAAGGGTTCGGCCCCGAGCGCCTCGTCGATCAGGTCCGGGACCGATTCGAGGGCCGCGACGATCGCCGCCCCCTCGGCGAACGAGAGCTGTCGCAATCGGCCGAGGTGCAGCGCCAGGAGGGTCAGGACGGCGACCTGGGCCGAGAAGGCCTTGGTGCTGGCCACGCCGACCTCGGGGCCGGCGTGGAGATAGACGCCGCCGTCGGTCTCGCGGGCGATGGTGCTGCCGACCGTGTTGACGATCCCCAGCGTCGGGTGGCCGCGGCGTCGGGCCTCGCGGAGCGCGCCCAGGGTGTCGGCCGTCTCGCCGGACTGGCTCAGGACGAACACCAGCGTGCGGTCGTCGAGCGGCGCGTTGCGGTAGCGGAACTCGCTGGCGTACTCCACCTCGACCGGGAGGTGCGCCAGCCGCTCGATCAGGTATTCGCCCACGAGCGCCGCGTGCCAGCTCGTGCCGCAGGCCGCGAAGACCACCCGGCGCACGCGACGGAGCTGGCGGGCCGTCAGGTTCAGGCCCCCCAGCCTCGCCGAGCCCTCGGCGGGGACGATCCGGCCGCGGCAGGCGTTGAGGACGGTGTCGGGCTGCTCGCGGATCTCCTTGAGCATGTAGTGGGCGTGGCCCCCCAGCTCGACGGCGTCGGGCTTCCAGTCGATGCGGTCGATCCTCGGCGTGATCGGGCCCCGGTCTCGGTGGCGGATCTCGAAGACGTCCGGGGTCAGTCGGACGACCTCGCCGTCCTGGAGATAGGCGACGTTCGACGTGTGGGGGACGACCGCGACGGGATCGCTGGCGAGCAGGTGCTCGCCGTCGCCCACGCCGACGACCAGCGGGCTCCCCAGCCGCGCGCCCAGGAGCTCGCCGGGTCGGTCGGCCGTCACGATCGCCAGGCCGTAGGTCCCTTCCAGGCGAGGCAGGACGCGGAGCAGGGCGGCCATCGGGTCGTCGCCGCGCTCCAGCTCGCGCGCCATCAGGTGGGCGACGACCTCGGTGTCGGTCTGGCCGGTGAAGACGAAGCCCTCGGCCTCCAGCTCGCGACGGAGCTCCGCATGGTTCTCGATCACGCCGTTGTGGACGACGGCGACCGAGCGCCGGCCCGCCCGGCCGCCGACGTGGGGATGGGCGTTCGCGTCGGTCGCCGGGCCGTGGGTCGCCCATCGCGTGTGGCTGACGCCGTTCGCCGCCTTCAGCGGCTGGCGACGGAGCAGGTCCTCCAGGACGGAGACCCGCCCGGCCTGCTTGCGGACCTCCAGCCGGCCGCCCTCCACGGCCGCGAGCCCCGCGCTGTCGTAACCTCGGTATTCGAGCCGGCGCAGCCCCGCGACGAGGATCGGGCCGGCTTCCCTGGTCCCCGTGTATCCGACGATCCCGCACATGGTCGAGGCCTCCGCGCGTCGGTCGGTCGGTCGGTCGGACGGTTAAGGCGACGGCCGTGCGGGCCGTCGACCCCCAAGGCTTCTATACTCGGCGAGATCGTCATGTGTCAATGGATGGGCCGCGGCCTTCGGGCGGTCCGCGGAAATTCCTCAAGTTCGCCGGGGAAAGTGCGATTGACAGGAAAGTCCGAGCGACCGATACTTTCGCCGACGGACCGGGGCGACCGGCCCCTACACCAAAAAGGACCCTCCACCGGATGGCGCCGGGTCCTTGGGAGCCGGGTGGGAACGCTGGCTGATTCTCGCCCGACGATCGATCTCTCTCGCCCGATCCGCATTCGGACGCTGTTTCGCAACCTAGGGACGAGCCCACAAGGACGGGGGCCTGGCGCGCAACGCATCGCGACGTTGAAAGCCCGTCACAACTTGTCGGCCCTTCTGTCTGACATCTGACGACCCGATCGATCGGCGCTCCAGGCGCGTCTCGAATCTTCACCACGGATGGAACCTGCCATGCGAATCCTCGTCACCGGCGGCGCCGGCTACGTCGGCTCCACGTTGGTCCCGATGCTCCTCGAACAGGGCCATCGGGTCCGGGTCATGGACAACCTTCGGTTCAGCGGCCAGGGGCTCCTCCCCTGCTGCCAGAACCGCCACTTCGAGCTCCAGCAGGGGGACGTCTGCGACCCGGCCGCGGTCAAGAAGGCCGTCGACGGCGTCGACGCGATCATCCACCTCGCGGCGATCGTCGGCTATCCCGCCTGCAAGAAGGAGCCCCAGCTCGCCCAGGCGATCAACGTCGAGGGGACGCGCAACCTGCTGGAAGCCCGCTCCCAGGACACGCGGTTCCTGTTCGCCTCCACGGGGAGCATCTACGGCTCGATCCCGGACTACATCTGCAACGAAGACACGCCGCGGTCCCCGATCACGCTCTACGGCGAGACCAAGGCCACGTCCGAGGAGCTGGTGCAGAAGGCCGGCAACGGCCTCTCCTATCGCTTCGCGACGGCCTTCGGCGTCAGCAACCGCATGCGGCTCGACCTGATGCCGAACGACTTCACGTACCAGGCCGTGAAGAATCGCAACCTCATCGTCTACGAGGGCGGCTTCAAGCGGACCTTCGTCCACGTCCGCGACATGGCCCGCTCGTTCATCTTCGCCCTGGAGCGCTGGGACGACGTGAAGGACGACGTCTACAACGTGGGCCACGAGAGCATGAACTTCACCAAGGAGGAAGTCGCTCGCAAGGTCCTGGAGCATACGGACTTCTACCTCCACTTCGCCGAGGTCGGCACCGACGCCGACAAGCGCAACTACGAGGTCTCCTACGAGAAGATCCGCGCCAAGGGGTTCGAGACGACCATCGACCTCGACCGCGGCATCTCCGAGCTGGTCCGCGCCGCCCAGCTCATCTCGTTCCAGAACCCGTTCGCGAACGTCTGAGCGATCGCGAGTCGTCCGGGGGGGCGCGTCGCGACCCTCCCGGGCCTCCTTCGCCGCCCGACGCGTCAGGCCCCGCCGACGCGTCTTCGCGGACTCTCTCCCCACACCCTGATTTCCATCCTCCTTGCGGGCCGCGACGGTCCGGGTGAACGACTCCCATGGTGAACCGCAAACTCTGGTTTCGCGGCGGCCCCGAGGCGGCGCGGCCGGCGGCGCAGCGCCCGCACGCCTTCGGAATCGCACAGGACGCGACGGCCGACGAACCCGAGCCCGGACCGGCTCGAGTGCGGCCGGGCAAGCGGATCCTCCTCATCAACCAGTACTACTGGCCCGACCACGCCTCCACGGCGCAGCACCTGACCGACCTGGCCGAGTCGCTGGCCGACCGCGGCTTCGAGTGCCACGTCCTCTGCGCCCAGAGCCGCTACAAGCCCGGCGACCCGGCGCCCCCCGCCGAGGAAGTCCACAACGGCGTCCACATCCACCGCGTGCCGGCCACCTCGCTGGGGCGCAAGAGCACGCTGAGCCGGATGACCGACTACCTGAGCTTCTACGCCCGGGCCGTCGTCAAGGCGTTCCGACTCCCCCGCTTCGACCTCGTCGTCACCCTGACCACGCCGCCGATCATCGGCCTGGTGGGGACGCTCCTCCGTCGCATGAAGGGCTCGACGCACGTCTGCTGGAGCATGGACC